>NZ_JBFUJU010000009.1:0-312607 GCF_056401215.1 Tardiphaga sp. P4_G1 | reverse complement strand
ACGCGGGAACGCCGACCTGGCGGGCGAGCAGGATGTGCTCGCGGGTCTGCGGCATCGGGCCGTCGGCAGCCGACACGACCAGGATGCCACCGTCCATCTGCGCGGCGCCGGTGATCATGTTCTTCACATAGTCGGCGTGGCCGGGGCAGTCGACGTGGGCGTAGTGGCGGTTGGCGGTCTCGTATTCGACGTGCGCCGTCGAAATGGTGATGCCGCGGGCCTTTTCCTCGGGCGCCTTGTCGATCTGGTCGTAAGCGGTGAACGTGGCACCGCCCGTCTCTGCCAGCACCTTCGTGATCGCCGCCGTCAGCGACGTCTTGCCGTGGTCAACGTGACCGATCGTACCAATATTGCAGTGCGGCTTGTTACGTTCAAATTTTGCTTTGGCCATAGATCCACCTGTTAAGCCACGCCCGTGCGCAGCACCAAACCGGCGGCTGGTTACAAGGGAAAACGGCCCTGTTCAAGCCCGAACTTCTGGGCCAAGCTCGTCCAACCATGCCGGCGAGCCCCCTATGTAAGCCGGCAAATGACAAGATCAATCAAAGCACTATCGGGAGCCCCCAAGGAGCTGACATGAACGCCCAAACTGCCGCAAAACACGCCATTTCCCTCGAGACCCCCGAGCTGCCGCAGGCCCGGCCGGAAACGCTGGGATTGTCATCAAACCGTCTTCAAATCATGTCGGACGCGTTCAAGCGCGAGATCGACAAGGGCACTACGCCGGGCGTCACCATGCTGGTCTCCCGCCGCGGCCAGATCGGCTATTTCGAGGCCTTCGGTAAGCAGACCCCGGACGGCGCCACTGCGATGTCGAAGGACAGCCTGTTCCGCATCTTCTCGATGACCAAGCCGATCGTCTCGCTGGGCATCATGCAGCTGGTCGAGGATGGCCATATCCTGCTCAACGACCCGCTCGCCAAATACATCCCCGAATTCGCCGACACCAAGGTCGGCATCGAGCGCAACGGCGCGCTCGAACTGGCGCTGCCGCTGCGCCCGATCACGATCCAGGACCTGCTGCGTCACACCTCGGGCATCTCCTATGAGATCACCGGCAACGGCATGGTGCAGCGGATGTACCAGAAGTCGAATCTGCGCAATCGCGACATCACCAATGAAGAACATGCCAAGATAGTCGCCGGCCTGCCGCTGATCTGCCAGCCCGGCAGTGAATGGAATTACAGCCGCTCCACGGACATTCTCGGCCGCGTCATCGAGGTCGTGTCCGGCAAGTCGCTGGGCTCCTATCTCACCGACAACATTCTGGCGCCGCTGCAGATGGCCGAGACCGGCTTCCACACAGCGACATCCAACAAGGATCGCATCGCGCACCCCTTCCCCACCGATCCCTGGACCGGCGAGAATGTCGCGCTGTTTGATCCGCTGGAGATTCCAAAGATGGAATCCGGCGGCGGCGGCCTCGTGTCAAAGACGATGGACTATGCGCGCTTCTGCCAGATGCTGCTGAACGGCGGCACGCTGGACGGCAACCGCGTGATCGGCAGCCGCACGCTGCACCTGATGGCGTCCAATCACCTCAGCCCCAACGTGAAGCTGGAGACACATCTCGTCCCGCCCGGCCACAGCTTCGGCCTCGGCTTCGCCGTGCGCACGGACGATGGTCACGCGCCCTATGCGGGATCGAAGGGCCAGTTCTTCTGGAGCGGCGTCGCCGGCACGTTCTTCTGGATCGATCCGCAGGAAGAGCTGTTCGCGGTGTTCATGTCGCAGGGACCGGGCCAGCGGGAATATTTCCGCACGCTGATCCGGAGCCTGGTCTACGCGGCCGTGGAGTAGCCAAACAGAGGACTTGTCATTCCCAGCCACTCCAATTGGAGTGGCTGGGAATGAGCGTAAGCCGGCGAAGCCGACTGATGCTCAGACCCGGAATCTCGCAATGTTCTCACTTCGAGATTCCGGGCTCAGTCCCGTCGCCTTCGGCGCCGGTCCCGCCCCGGAATGACGGGCCTGCGGCCCGTCAACTAATCGTAGCCCCGCCGTCGATCACCATCGTCTGCCCGGTCATGAAATTCCCGGCTGCAGATCCAAGGAACACCGCGGCCCCCGCGATCTCGTCGGGGATACCGATGCGCAGCAGCGGCGAGCGTGCGGTGGACGCTTTGAGGTTCTCCGGATTGTCCCACAGCGCCTTGGCGAAGTCGGTCTTGATGAGGCCCGGCGCGATGCAGTTCACGCGGACATTGAACTTGCCGTATTCGCAGGCAAGATTGCGCGCGAGCTGCATATCGGCCGCTTTCGAGATCGCATAGGCGCCCAGGATCGTCGAGCCCTTCAACCCGCCGATCGACGACACGATGATCACCGAGCCGTCCTTGCGTTCGATCATGTCGGGCACGACCATGCTGGTCAGCCAGTTGTTGGCGACGATGTTGTTATCGAGAATCTTGCGGAACTGATCGTCGGAAATGCCGGCCAGCGGCCCGTAATACGGATTCGATGCGGCGTTACACACGAGCACGTCGATCTTGCCGAACGCTTTCTTGCTTTCATCGACAAGATTCTGCAGGTTTTCCTTGCTGGAGATATTCGCAGCAATCGCCACCGCAGTCCCCGCGCCGAACTGTGCGTTGATCTCCTTCGCCACCTCGTCGCAGACATCCTGCTTGCGCGACGAGATCACCACCTTGGCGCCGTGCTCCGCCATGCGCTCGGCAATGGCGCGGCCGATGCCACGCGTCGAGCCGGTGATGACGGCAACTTTTCCGGTCATGTCGAACAGGTTCATGTTTCTCTCCCCTTGATCCGGCATGAGCCGGTTTGTTTTTGATTTATGCGAGTTTCGTCGGCGTCACTTCCGGCCCCGCCGGCTGATGCATCGCTGCATGCGACGGATCGGCGATCCATGGCTGCTGGTTGACCATCGGAATGCGCCAGCCGCTGTGGCCGTCGCTGGTGAGATGATCGAGCCGCGTCACCGAGCAATTGTCGATGGTGAAAGCGAGGCCGCGATCCGGCTGATCGTTGAGCGCGAGGCCGATGGCCGCCTTGATCGTGCCGCCATGAGCAACCGCAATGATATCCTTGCCGGCGTGCTCGACATTGATGCGTTCGATGCCGCGGCGGACGCGGTTATAGAGATCCATGAAGCTTTCGCCATTCGGCGATGGCTCGTCGATGGGCGCGAACCAGTAGCTGCCGACATTGATGGGACGGCTGGCGAAGAACGCAGCGCGGTTCATGCCCTGCCAGTCACCGAGATGCTGTTCGGCGAAATCCGCTTCATGCGGCATCGCGTCGGGCTTCGGAAATCCCGCGGCCCAGATTGCACTGGCGGTCTGATGGGTGCGTTTCAGATTGCTGGCAACCCAGACAGCGTTGCGTGGCAGGATCTTGCCGACCGCATCGAACACCACGCGGTCGCTGCAGTCGCAGTCCATGTCCTTCTGGCCGTAGATATTGCCGCCGTCACTCCGCACCGGGGCGTGTCGCACCCACCACCACCGCGTCGCCGTCACACCTTGAGGGACTGTATGCTGCGCCACGAACGGTTTCTCGGCGTTGGACATCGTGACCACCCTTCAATACTGTTTCATCCGTCCTACGTCAGAGCGCGAAGCGCCTCAAGCATCTTCGCAGCTTGGCACGCATCATTGAATTCCATATGGCGGCACGCCGCACAAAAAACATACAGGGAGAGAGTTATGGGCCGCCTCGCAGGCAAATCCGTCATCATCACCGGCGCAGGCAGCGGCATCGGCCGCGCCGCAGCGCAATTGTTCTCGCTGGAAGGCGCCAAGCTCATCATCGTCGACCGCAGCGAGAGCGTGCATGAGACAGCCAAACTTGTGAGCGATGCCGGCGGCACCATTGAAGCGATAACGGCGGATGCCGGTTCCGAGAGCGACGTGAAAGCCTTCATCGACAAGGCCGTCTCCAAATACGGCAAGCTCGACGCGATCTGGGCCAATGCCGGCATATCAGGCGGCCTCGTACCGCTGCTGGAACAGACCGTCGAGCAATGGCAGGAGATCCTGCGCATCAATCTGATCGGACCGTTCCTCGCGATCAAGCATTCCATGCCGCATATGGTGAAACAGGGCCACGGCTCCATCGTTCTCACCGCCTCTGTCGCAGGCCTGAAATCCGGCGCGTCCGGCCATCCCTATGCGTCGAGCAAGGCCGGCGTCATCAGCCTGGTGCAGACCACGGCCTATTCGCTCTCCGGCACCGGCGTGCGCATCAATGCGGTATGTCCCGGCCTGATCGAGACCGGCATGACCAAGCCAATCTTCGACAACGCCAAGGAACGCGGCACGCAGGGCAAGATCGGCCAGCTCAATCCGCTAAAGCGCGCCGGCCAGCCGCATGAACTCGCGGCGATGGGATTGTTTCTGGCGAGCGACGACGCGTCCTATGTGAATGGCCAGGCGATCCCGGTCGATGGCGGTCTCACGGCCTCGATGCCTTACGCAGGCAAGCCGATCTAAGACGGGACGCGGGATGGGTTTGGCTTCGCTCAACTCATCCTGCGATCCAGAACAACTGCTGCGTTCGTCGCCCGCGGGGCGGCCAGCACAGCAAGCGCCGAGGCCACCTGAATGGCGACGCCGATGAAAATCGGTGTCGCGTAGCTGCCCGTAAGATCTCGCAGAAGCCCCATGGTTGCCGGCCCACACGCATTGATCACGCCGGCAATCCCGATGGACAGCCCGAGCACCACGCTGAACGCGTTCGACGGGAATTCGCGCTGAACGATTAGCGCCGGCAGCGTGATCAGATTTCCCATCGAAAAGCCGAACGCCGCACAGGCAAGGAATAGCCCGGTCGTGCTGGTCGAGAATCCCAATACGCTCAGTGCCGCAGCCTGGCTGAAGATCGATACCGCGGCAGCGCGGCGTGGGTCGACGCGGTCGGCAACGAGACCAAGCGTAATGCGCCCGACCAGCGACATGGCCGTTGTGAGCGAGACCGCGCCGCCCGCCGACTGAAATCCGATTACCGGCGTCAGGATCGATATCTGATGCACGATGAACGCAACCTGCACCAGGATCGCGAACGCGAATGGTGCGGTCAAGCTCCAGAACCCGGGATCGCGCAGGAGGTCTGCACGTGACAATGGCGGAGCCGCATGCGCAGCTTCGGCAATCCGTCGTTCCGCTGCGCGCGGGAATCGAACCATGATTGCCACGACCGGCACGAGCACGATGGCCAACACGGCGGCAGCGATATCCAGCGCGTGACGAAATCCGGTGGCTTCGACCAGCAGGACCAAGCCGGGCATCAACAAGATGCCACTGAACGTCGCCCCGGTGAAGGTGAGACTGATCGCCAGGCCGCGCTTGCGGTCGAACCACGCACCGACGATCGCCGCAGCGGTGATCGTCCCGAGGCCGACCCAGGCCAGCGCGAGCACGACAAAGCCCGCATAGAGATGCAGCAGGGAGTCCGCCGATGCCAGCAATACAAGACCTGTCGCAAGCGCGGCGACGCCCGCAAGGACCAGGCTGCGCGGCCCGATCCAGCGCAACAGATCGCTGACGAACATCGATAGCAGGGAGCCCAGTACGAGACAGAGCGTACTTCCCGTTGCGATTAGCCCGGTCGGCCAATCGTTGAGGCGGCGGAGTTCGGCGACATAGATGCCCTGCCCGTACAGGCCGAAACCGAAGATCGAGATCTGGACCAGAAACAGGGCGGCAACAATCCGCCAGCCCATATAGCGCAACGACGTCTCGTCAGCCGGATCGGTCTCGGCCATCGCATGCGTTTGCATTTCCCCACCGCCGCGCTCAATGCGTCCCCATAGAACGCTACCTATGATTGCGGCGCCATGCCATCGCGGCGTATCGGCGCGCGGTCAAGAAATAACGCAGACAGTTACAATCCGTCAGGCGGAGCGTTCGATGAATTCGTCGCCAGCAAACGGTCGCGGACGCGCTCGCGGTGGAACGTGTAGATGCCGGACAACACGATCACGCTCGCGCCGAGCACCATCATGGCGTCGGGCACATCACCGAAGACCAGATAGCCCAGCAGCATCGCGTAGAGCATCTGCGAATAGCGCATCGGCGCGACCGACGAGACGTCGCCGACGCGCAGCGCGAGGATGACGCACTGGAATCCGATCAGCGTCATCACCGCCGCCAGCGCCAGCAAAGCGAGCGAATGAAACGATAGCGCAGTCCAGTCCCCGTGCAGCAGGGCGAACACTGCCCCTGCCAGAGTCACCGCAACGGCGGTGAGAAAGGTGACGAACAGCGTGGGAATTTCGGCCGGGATGCGTTTGGTGACGAGATCGCGCGTGGCGTAGAACAACACCGACAGCAGCGCCACCAACGTGAACTGGCTGAACCCCTCGGCGCCCGGCCGCACGATGATCAGCACGCCAATGAAGCCCGCGGCAATCGCCAGCCATCGTCGCCATCCCACCGGCTCGCCCAGGATCAGCACGGCGCCGCAGGTCATCACCAGCGGCAGCGATTGAACGATGGCGGTCACATTGGCGAGCGGCAGCGCGCTGACCGCGACCAGGAACAGCGCCGAGCCGCCGATCTCGCCGGAGATGCGCAGCGCCACTGACGGCACGAACAGCAGCCGCAGCGGCCGTAGCGCGCCCTGATGCACCGCCAGCGCACCGATCATGACGCTGGCGAACAGCCCGCGCAGCATCATCACCTGGCTGAAATGCATCTGCACGGTGAGAAATTTGGCGATCGCGTCGTTGACGCTGAAGGTTGCCATGGACACAGCCATCAGCAGGCTGCCGCGCAGATTGGGAGAGAGAGGCAAGACGATCCTGGATGAGTTACGGTCAGAGCGGACAGGCTCCGAACAGAGCAAGACTCAGGCCAAATGATTGCGCCTCGTGTGCACCAAAACAGAAACGCGAGCCAGACGACCCGCGCGTCCCTGCCATTCACTGCGCGCTGGGCCCGGCGCTGACAGCCGAGTGGAGCGACGCCCATCCTGAGGATCCGCTGTGATCGCCCTACAACCCATCCGGCGGCATGCTCGGCGCACTGGCCGCCGGCAACCGGTTGCGAACACGCTCGCGATGGAACGCATAAAGACCGGACAGCACGATAACCGACGCGCCGAGAACCATCGGGCCGTCCGGCACATCGCCGAACACGAGGTAGCCAAGCAACATGGCCCACAGCAGTTGCGAGTACCGGAACGGCGCAACAGCGGAGATATCGCCGGCGCGCAGCGCCAGGATCACGCACTGATATCCAATCAGCACCAGCACAGCGGCGAGCGCCAGCAGGCCGAGCGACCGGTTCGAGGGTGGCGTCCAGCCGCCCAGCGGAACGAGCAGGATAGCGCCAACGATCGTCACGACGATCGTCGTCAAAAACGTGACGAACAGTGAAGGGATTTCGGTCGGAATGCGCTTGGTCGCGAGATCGCGCACGGTACAGAACGCGACCGACAACAGCGCCAGCAGCGAAAACTGGTTGAATCCCTCCATGCCGGGACGGACCACAATGAGAACGCCGACGAAGCCCGCGGCGATCGCCAGCCAGCGCCGCCAGCCCACCTGCTCACCGAAGATGAGTGCCGCACCGAGCGTGATCGCGAGTGGCAGCGATTGAAAGATCGACGATACATTCGCAAGGGGCAGATGTGCGAGCGACGCCAGAAAAGTCACGGTGCCGCCGATCTCGCCGAATACGCGCAGCGCCACAGACGGCACGAACAGGATGCGCAGCGGACGCAGGGCCTTCCGCTGGGTGGCGAGCGCGCCGATCAGCACGACGGCGAACAGACCGCGCACCAGCATCACCTGGCCGAAGTTCATGTGCAGCGTCAGGAATTTCGTGAGCGCGTCGTTGAGGCTGAAGCCGGCCATGGCCGTGGCCATCAGCACGCTGCCGCGAAGACTGGGAGAGAGAGACAAGTGCGTTTCCAGGTCGATCGACGCAGCAGCACTTGCTGCGGCCGGCCCTCTTGGCGGGGCATCTCTGAAGCGATCAGGAAAGAGGCGCGATCCCCAGTGGGTCGCGCCTCTTCAATCGTTTATTTCGCGCCCGCGAGCTGCGCATATTTCCACGACGCTTGCGCCAGCGGAACGGTACGCTTGGCGGACTCCATCGCCTTGGCTGACGACGCGGTGCCATCGCGGACGCGGCCGGCAATACCCTGCAGAATGCCGGTGAGCCGGAACAGGTTGTAGCAGTAGTACCAGTTGAGATCGGGCACGCTCTTGCGGCCGGCCTTGTCGCAATAGATCTTGGCGGCCTCGTCCATGGTCGGGATGTTGAGCGCGTTGAAATCGAGCCCGTCGAGGCCCGGCATGATCCACTGCATCAGGAGATAAGTGAAGTCGGCCATCGGATCGCCCAATGTCGACAACTCCCAGTCGAGCACCGCCTGCACCTTCGGCTGCGTCGTATGGAACACCATGTTGTCGATGCGATAGTCGCCATGCACCACCGACACCCGCTCCTGCTCCGGAACGGAGGTCGGCAGCCATTCGATCAGCCGTTCCATTTCCGGAATGAGCTGCGTCTCCGAGGCGCGGTACTGCTTGGTCCAGCGATCGACCTGACGGGAAAAGTAATTACCGGGACGGCCGAAGTCGCCGAGCCCGATTTTTTCGGGATCGTAGCTGTGCAGTTGCGCCAGCGTCTCGATCTTCGCCGTGAAGATCGCGCGGCGATCTTCCTTCGGCACCGTCGGCAGCGCCGGATCCCAGAAGATCCGGCCGTCTTCCATCGACATGATGTAGAACGCCGAACCGATGACATTGTCATCGGTGCAGAGTGCGTAGGCCTTGGCGACCGGGAAGCCTTGCTTGCCGAGCGCCGCGATCACCTTGTATTCGCGATCGACGGCGTGCGCCGATGGCAGAAGCTTGCCGAACGGCTTGCGCCGCATCACGTAGGATTGCTTCGGCGTATTCAGCCGATAGGTCGGGTTGCTTTGTCCGCCCTTGAACTGCAGGACGGTCAGCGGCCCCTCATAGCCTTCCACATGCTCGCGCATCCAGGCCTCGAGGCTCATCTCGTCGAAGCGATGCCGCTCCTCCACAGGCCTCGTGCCGTTATACTCGTCGTCGCGCTTCACACCATCGGTCACGTCAGTCTCCGCTTAGCGTTTCTTAGTGCTTTGCCTCATTGGCATACTTGCGCAGTTCGAGCCGCGCAATGGCACGGTTGTGCACCTCGTCCGGACCGTCGGCGAGACGCATGGTGCGCATCGACGCATAGTCACGGGCGAGACCCGCATCGTCGGACACGCCGGCGGCGCCATAAGCCTGGATCGCGTTGTCGATGATCTTCAGCGCCATGTTCGGGCCGGAGACCTTGATCATCGCAATTTCGAGCTGGGCGGTCTTGTTGCCGACCTTGTCCATCATGTCGGCGGCTTTGAGGCAGAGCAGACGGTTCATCTCGATATCGGTACGGGCTTCAGCGATGCGCTGCTCCCAGATCGAATATTCGATGATCTTCTTGCCGAAGGCCGTGCGTGACGAGAGCCGGCGCACCATCTTCTCCAGCGCTTCCTCGGCCTTGCCGATGGTGCGCATGCAGTGATGGATGCGGCCCGGACCGAGACGGCCCTGCGCGATCTCGAAGCCGCGGCCTTCGCCGAGCAGGATGTTGCTGGCAGGCACGCGGACATTGTCCAGCTTCACCCGCGCATGGCCATGCGGTGCATCGTCGAAGCCGAACACCGGCAGCATCTTCTCGATCGTCACACCCTTGGCATCGCGCGGCACCAGGATCTGCGACTGCTGCTGGTGCTTCGCCGCGCTCGGATCGGTCTTGCCCATCACGATCATGACGGCGCAGCGCGGATCGCCCATGCCCGACGACCACCACTTGGTGCCGTTGATGACGTATTCGTCGCCGTCGCGCTTGATCGAGGTCTCGATATTGGTCGCGTCCGACGACGCGACATCCGGCTCGGTCATCAGGAAGGCGGAGCGGATCTCGCCGTTCATCAGTGGCTTCAGCCACTTCTGCTTATGCTCTTTCGAGCCATAGCGCATGAACACTTCCATATTGCCGGTGTCCGGCGCGGAGCAGTTGAACACTTCCGAGGCCCAGCCGATATGGCCCATCTGTTCGGCGAGCAGCGCATATTCCAGATTGCTCAGTCCCGCGCCGTGGAATTCGTCGTCTTCATGCGACGACGGCGGCATGAACATGTTCCACAGGCCTTCGGCCTTCGCCTTCTTCTTCAATTCCTCGACGATCGCGATCACCTTCCAGCGCTCGCCCGCTTCGTCCTGCTGACGATAGATCGGCACGGCGGGGCGGACATGCTTGGTCATGAAGGAGGACACGCGCTCGAGCCATTCGCGCTGGCGGTCCGACATATTGAAATCCATGGGGCGATCCTCGCGTTTTTTAGAATTGTTGGCGGCACTGTTGTCCCGTCGCTGGATCACCGCAAGAGCAAATTTGTCTCTGCTGATGCGGCACAGATCCGCGCGGGGGCGATGGCGTTGAGCAGATGCAATATGCCATCAGGCGCACATTGACATTTCCCGACGCTCAAACGATAGTTTCATACACGCGTTTGAAATGCAATGACCCCGATCCGCGCCAATCGCATGGGGCCATGTTGCAAAAGGACCGTTTTGATCAGGACGATCGCATGGCAGCAGACCACACACGGACGGCGATCATCACCGCAGCCGAACGGCTCTATGCCGAACGCGGCTTTGCGGATGTGACCATGCGCGACATCGTGGCGGCGGCGGACGTCAATCTCGCGGCGGTGAATTATCATTTCGGCAGCAAGGACGAGTTGATCGCCGAACTGTTCGTGACGCGCAGCCTCGCCACCAATCGCGAGCGCCTGCGCGAATTGAAGGCGGCGGAGGAAGCCGGCGACGGCCGCGCCGACATCCATGCGATCTTCGCCGCCCTGGTCGGCCCGACGCTGCGCGGTTGCCTCGGCCCCGAGAAACAGCGCTCGGACGCCGCGCGTTTCATGATCCGCGCCTCGATCGAATCCGTGCCGCCGATCCGCAAGATCAAGAACCGCGAGGTCGATCACCTCAAGCGCTTCGCCGCCGCGATGCGCCGGTCCCTGCTCGATCAGGATCCCGCGGATATCTTCTGGGCGCTGCATTTCGCGCTCGCCATGGCGCACCAGACCATCCGCGACAGCGAACGCCTGACGCGTATGTCCGACGGGCTGTGCGACCTCAACGATGTGCAGGCGATCACCGACCGCGTGGTTGCAGTCGCGGTCATGGCGCTGACGGGGAAACCGGCCAAGGCCGCGCAGAAGGAACCGGCCAAAGCGAAAGCGCGCGCCTGAACGGTAAAGCCCGGTTCCCGCTTCAGATTGCGCGTGACGCCCCCGCGATTCGCAGCGTATTCCGGGAGCGGATCGGGACCCCAGCATGAGCGCACAGGACGCCATCGACTTCGTGTCGGACAATATCGCGGAAGTGGGCACGCTGATGCGCTCGCTGTCCGGCCGCTATGAAGGCATCTTCGGCAATCTGCGCGCGGCCTATGGCGTCGCCTTCGAACAGGCGGACAGCATCGCCGACGCCGCCCGCGATGCGACCGCCATTGCGGATGCCGCCACCGCAGCCATTCGCGACAACATCCCGAACCAGCCCGGCAATGCCTGCACCAGCGGCTGCGCGGCCTGTTGTCATCTTTACGTCCAGGTGCCGCCCGGCACCGCAACGGTGATGGCCAAACATATCGCGGCGCATTTCACGCCGGACGAACAGGCGGCACTGCGCACCCGCCTCGAAGTCGCCGCGGCTGCCGCACGCGATGCCGCCGACGTCATGAAACTTCGCCTGCGCTGCGCGCTGCTCGGATCGGACAATCGCTGCACGGTCTATGAGGTCCGCCCGCTGACCTGCCGCGCCTTCACCTCGCGCTCGGTGGCGCGCTGCCACGACGTGGTGTTCGGCGATGTGCCCGAAGGCACCGGCGTCGAACAGAACGCCGCACATTTCCGCATTCACATGGAAGCGACCTTCGCGCTGGAGCAGACCGCGCGCAATCGCGGCCTTCCTGATGCGCAGAAGGGACTGGCCCAGGCGCTGCTGGACGAGATGGGGACCAGCGATGGGCCTGCGCCGGAAGTGAAGCGCCATGCCGGTTCGTGATGGCGAATGCGCGACCCCGCTCACGACCAACAGCCGACATGATCGATGAGTATTTCCGTCCCTTCATCGCGCGAGTCTACGTTTATATCCAGGGGCTGACGCCCTCCCCGCCACCGGCTATCGGCGCCGCGATTTGCGTGAGTGCTGGACTGGCGCAGGCGCAGCCGGCTGCGACACGAGTGAGCCCGATTGGTTTGTGACGTAGCCGCGCGATTCCTGCAGCCGGCGCTGATAGCCCGGCGAGTTCATGAAGCTGCTGCCACCGCCTCGGGCAGATGCCGCGTCAGCGAGCGCGAGTTCAGCAACGGCAGCCAGGATGAGCAGCGCAGCTTTCTTTGACATGATGGTCATAGTTCGAACCTCTCCGACCTGAGCAAGCAGCGCAAGGCAAAATCGTTCCGATAATCACATGGCACATGGAACGAGGCTGCGAGAGCGCACCAGTGTTCCCGATCACCGCACCGTGATCCTCGCCCACGTAATCATCGCGATCCCCGAACGTAACTCTCACGGCACCACGCCAAAGCGTTACGTGAAAGGACGAAATATGAGAGCGTTTTATGCTGTAATCACCGGGCTGGGCATTGCCCTGCTGAGTGCAGCCACCATTTCCGCCGCAAGCGCAGCCGAGACGGTTCGCGTGCGCGGCACGGTCGAGAGTGTCGACGGCGCGAAGCTGACGGTCAAAACCCGCGAGGGCAATTCGACCGCGATCAAGCTGAACGATAACTGGAAAGTCACCGGCGTGGCCAAGGCCTCGCTCAACGACATCAAGCCCGGCGACTTCGTCGGCATCGCCTCGCTGCCCAAATCGCGCGGCGGCGACGGCGCTCTCGAGGTGCTGATCTTCCCGGCCGGCATGAAGGGCACCGGCGAAGGCAGCTATCCCTGGGATCTGAAGCCGAACAGCACCATGACCAACGCCACCGTCACCAACGCCGTCAAGGACGTCGACGGCCGCAACATCACGGTGACCTTCCACGGCAAGGAAAAGACCATCTCGGTCGCGGATGACACGACGGTCGTGACCTTTGCGGCTGCCGCGCAAGGTGAGCTGAAGCCCGGCATGACGGTGTTCGTGCCGTCGCAGAAGGCGGATGACGGAACGCTGTCCACCGGCAACGTGGTCGCCGGCACCAACGGCGTCGTTCCGCCGATGTAGCCCGCGCGAAGCGCGCGTTGCGCCGGGGGATCAGTCGAGCGGTTTGTCGTCGTCGGTCGGAGGCTCTGCCTCCGGCGAGCAGATGTCGCCGCCGCCGAACTGATCCTCCGGAGCGGGGTGATCTCCGGGAATCGTGAGCGGGTCCGGCTTTTCGCCCGGACCTTCCGGGGCCCGCTCCGCCGGCTTGCGAACATTCATGCTGGTGCCTCCCCTTGTGAGCCAACGCGGCCCCATGCAATCCGTTGCATGGGAGGCGACGTCTGCGTTCTGAATGGGAGCGTCCTGGATCCGCGCCGCGATCAGTTGCCGGATGCGCAGAAGGGACTGGCGCAGGCACTGCTGACGAGATGACGGGTTGATACGGGCCCTGCTCGATACCGGACGCAACGACTGGCCGGAGAGCTATTTACCGCGCATTAAGCATAAACTGCCATCTTCGCATCGAAGCTGCCGACATAGGTGCCTCAGATGATTTCGGAAGCACAAATTTTACGTTTGATTGCCCTGCCACTGGCAGGTTGCGCCTTCCTGATCGCCGTTTATCTCACGACCGGAATCGGCTTGAGATAAAGCGACGCGGAAGCCGAGCAGCGGCTCATCCGGAAGCGGAAGAATGCCCTATCCCGCAACGCCCCGCCTGCGTTGCCTCCCTTGCGCGGCACCGCCAAGGTGGAAGCTTGAAAGCTCCACGTCCGAACGGAAGCGTCCTAGCTCCGCGCCCCGATCAGTTGCCGGATGAACTCCGGCGCCTTCGCGCTGGGGAGCCACCGCGTCACCGCGATCATCTCGGCGTCGCGGTCGATCCAGATCATGTTGCCGCCGGCGCCGAGCGCATAAACGGCTGTGTTCGGCGCGGCCTTGTTGGCATGCGGCCCGCGGTTCAGCCACCACAGGAAGCCGTAATTCGGCTGCTGTGACGAATGCGCCCACATCGCGTCGACCCAGGCCTGCGACAGCAACCGCTTTCCATTCCAGTCGCCGCCGCGCGCCATGAGCAGGCCGAAGCGCGCATGGTCCTCCGCGCCGATGAACATGCCGCCGCCCCAATGGCCGCCGCCCGGCACCGACTGCATCCGCTGGCCGTCGATCTCGACGAAGGAATTGTCATAGCCGACCCACTCCCAGTCCTTCGACGCGCCGATCGGATCCATGATGCGCGCACGCAGCACCTCCGGCAGCGGCCGCTTGAACAGGTTCAGCAGGCAGAGCGACAGCAGGTTCACGCGCACATCGTTATATTCGTAGAAGCTGCCCGGCGCTTGCCACTCGCGCAGCTCGCCCTTGCGGCTGTTGTCGGCATTCGGCGCGACCAGACGGTTGTGATCGATCTGGTCCGGCTTGCCGAACAGCTCGCCGCGCCATTCGCTGGTCTGCTCCAGCAGATGCCGCCAGGTGACCCTGGCGTTATGCGCATCCGCAAATAGCGGCCCCGGCACGCGCCTGGTGACGGGCTCGTCGATATCCCCGATCAGCCCCTCATCCACCGCGAGGCCCGCCAGCACGGCGAGATAGCTCTTGGCGATGGAGAAGGTCATATCCGCCCGCGCGGTCTCGCCCCACGCCGCCAGCACGCGACCATTTTGCAGCACGATGCCCGCCGAGCCGCCGCGCTCGCGCACCGGGCCGAGCACCGCGCTCCATGGCCCTGTTTCATTCCAGTCCACATTCGGCGCATAGCGGCCGTCGTCGTAATAAAAGCCACGCGGCCACGGCGTTTCATTCGCCTGCGCAAACGCCACCGCTGCAGCGAGCTTGTCCGGCGCGTAACCAGCCTGCTGCGGATCGACCTTGTCCCAAGCGTTTCCGCCGGCCGGGAAATAACGTTGTTCAGTCATGGAGAATTCAAGCTCGCTTTGGACAATACGCCCCGTTTATTGATCGGATAGGGAGTCGCGGCAAGCTATCGAGACGCGAATGCTCGGCGGGATTTTCGTGCCGCCATCTTGGTCGGTTCGACGGCCGGCTATATTATTCGAGCCCAGAAGGCAGCTTCGCTGCTAACTCAGTGCCGAATAAGTACGCAGCGAACACAATCTCATTGAAATCTGTTGGGGTGATTGCATACTGAAGCTGCAGCGCGAACACGGGCTAACCTATATCTTCATCTTGCACGATCTCGGCGTCATCCAGCATTTCTGCGACGAGATTGCGGTGATGTATCTCGGCCGCATCGTCGAACAGGCGCCCGCGCAGGTGTTCTTCTCGGCCCCCTCGCATCCCTATAGCTGGTCGCTGATACCAGCCACCGCACCGCCCGGCCCGCTGAAGAAGGACTATCTGGTCAAGGGCGATCCGCGGAACCCGATGGATCCACCGCCTGGCTGCCGCTTCGTCGTCGCGCACTGCCGCGACGACTTGCCGATCCTGAATATCCAGTCCGACGAGCACTTCGTCGCGTGCCACCGGACCGGCGAGATCTATCGACCAGATTTTGTTTCCCTGTGACACGTCGCCCGAACGAGAAAATGGCCGCTTTGCGCCAAAAGCCGACGTCACGGCGAGATGTGCCTTTATCTTCGGCGGTCACGAAGTCAGCATCGGCTTTTCCGGTCGCTGTGACGCCATCGGCGCGGCTTGGGAAGCTACGGCACTGACAGGCAAGCGCAGTCTGCGGCTGGCGGCCGAGTTGAAGCTTCTGCACCGGACCGATCGGTCAGCGCCGAACCGGTCGAAAAGACCTGCATGCGCGGTCCACGGACGAACCTGCTTCGAATCGCGCCACAAGAGTTTCGAGCGTCAGACGCTGAGGTAGGCGCGCTGTATCTCGTCGTTGTGCGCCAGATCCTGCATCGACCCTTCATACACGATCTGGCCTTTCTCGAGCACGTAAGCCCGGTCCGATACCAGGCGCGCAAAATGAAAATTCTGCTCAGACAGCAGGATACTTGCTCCGCGTGCCTTGAGCGACAGGATCATATGCGCCATCTGCTCGACGATCACCGGCGCGACGCCTTCCGACGGTTCGTCGAGCAGGACCAGTAGCGGATTGCCCATCAACGTACGGGCCACCGTGAGCATCTGCTGTTCGCCGCCGCTCATCTGGCCGCCGCGCCGATCCTGCATGCGGCCGAGATTGGGAAAGAGCTCGTAGAGCGCGTCGGGCGTCCAGTTGAGTGCGGCACTTCCATCCGCCCACTGCCGCGGCGCCTGCCTGCCGGTTTCCAGATTCTCGGTCACCGTCAAATCAGGAAAGATACGCCGATCCTCGGGCACGAACCCAAGCCCCATGCGCGCCACCTGGAAAGGCGCCTTGCCAGCGATGTCCTGCCCCAGGAAATTGATCTGCCCCTCGCTCCGCGACAGCAGGCCCATGATAGCCTTGAGCGTAGTGGATTTGCCGGCGCCGTTACGCCCCATCAGCGATATGACTTCGCCACGGCGCACGTTGAGCGCAACGTCGAATAGGATGTGAGCTGCGCCATACCAGGCGTTCAGGCCGGAGACGTCGAGCAGGATCGGATTCACGAATGCAGTCATGCGGGTATCCTTGCCGCGACGGCCAGTTCCGGCGGATGTTCGAAAGTCAGGCCGTTGCCGAAATAGACTTCCTTGACCTTGGGATGACTGCGGATTTCGTCTGCGTCCCCTTCCGCAATCAATTTGCCGCGGGCGAGCACGATGATGCGGTCGGCATGGGCGAAGACGACATCCATGCTGTGCTCGGTGAACAGCACGGCCATGCCGCGCTCGATCACCAGCCGCTTGGTCAAAGCCATCAATTCGTTGCGTTCGCGTGGCGCCATCCCGGCGGTCGGCTCGTCCATCAGCAGCAGCCTGGGATTGTTCGCCAGGGCCATGGCGAGCTCGACGCGCTTGATGTCGCCATAAGCCAGTTCGCTGCAAGCTCGGTCAGCCTGCGCGTCCATGCCGACCTGCTCGAGCAGCATCAGCGCCTCATCGCGATAACGGCTTGCGGCGGAACGCCACAGCGAAAAGATCTGCTGCTGATGGGACATCACCGCCATTTGCACGTTCTCGACGACCGTGAAGGATGCGAATGTGGCAGCGATCTGGAATGTGCGTCCGACGCCCAGGCGCCAGATCGCGCGTGGCTTCATTCCGACCAGCTCCTGCTCGGCCAGACGCACGGAGCCGCCCGAGGCGCGCAACTGGCCGTTGACCATATTGAAGGTGGTGGATTTTCCGGCGCCGTTCGGGCCGATCAGCGCCAGCAACTCGCCCGGACGAAGATCGAAGGTGATTCCATCGACGGCACGGACGCCGCCGAAGGCCATATGGAGATCGCGGACCTCGAGCAGCGCGCCACTCATGTCAGCTTCTCCCGTCGGACAACGCCCACGGCTGGACGATACAGCTGCCATAAGGTTTCGATCTGGCGCGAGATACCCGCCAGTCCCTCCGGGAAGGCGAGCACCAGAAACAGAATAATGCCGCCGAACAAGGCCCGCCAGTAATCCGTGGCGCGCATCACCCAGTCCTGCAGCACGCCGAACACCGCCGCACCGATCACAGGCCCCGTGAGTGACTGGATGCCGCCCAAGAGAACCATGACGAGCCCGTCGACCGATTTGCTGACCGAGATCACATCCGGCGAAACGCTGCCCTTGGAGAAGATGTAGAGCGTGCCGGCCAATCCCCCGAACACGCCGGCGATCGTGAAGGCCAGCCACTGCACGAGCTTCACATCGATACCGATGGCCTCGGCACGCAGCGATGAATCCCGTCCGGCCCTCATCGCATAACCGAACGGCGCAAAAACGAACCGCCGCAGCGCGTAGGCCGAGAGCCCGACCAGTATGAGGGTGAGGTAGTAGTAGCGCGTTCCGCTCAGCCACTCGGCCGGCCAGATGCCCACCATGCCGTTGGAGCCGCCGGTGACCGCATCCCATTGAAACACGACCGACCAGACGATCTGCGAGAAGGCGAGCGTGAGCATCGCGAGATAGACGCCCGACAGCCGGACGCAGAACCAGCCGAACAGCAAGGCGCCAAGACCAGCCACCAGGGGAGCGACCAGCATCGCGAGCGGCATGGGCATGAATGCCAGTTTGACCAGGATGGCAGCGCCGTAGGCGCCAAGGCCGTAATAGGCGGAATGTCCGAACGAATGCATCCCGCCCGGTCCCATCATGAAATGCAAACTGACCGCGAACAGCGCCGCGACCAGAATGTCCTGACCGAGCACCACCGCATAGGGTAGCGATTGATCGAGCATAGGCAACACCGCCATCAACAGGAAAACGCCGATGACCGTCATGCGAAACCAGTTGGAACCCGGCTTCAACGGTGCTTCGACCGGCGCCGAGTTACGACTGGTCGCTTGCGGTCGCCCCAACAGCCCCCACGGCCGGATCACAAGGACTACCGCCATGATCAGGAATTCGACCACCAGAGTGAGCTTGGAGAACGAGATCTCGATCCCCGCGAGATGAACCGTACCGATGCCGATACAAATCGCCTTCACCTCGGCGATCAGGAGCGACGCCAGAAAGGCACCGGGGATGGAGCCCATGCCGCCCACCACCACGACGACGAACGCATCACCGATCGTCGAGATATCGACGGTGAGACTCGCCGGCTGACGCGGAAGCTGGACCGCTCCGCCGAGTCCCGCCAGCATGCAGCCGAGTGCAAACACGCCGGTGAACAGCCACGCCTGATTGACGCCGAGCGCGCCCAGCATCTCGCGGTCGTGTGTTGCCGCACGCACCATGACGCCCCAGCGCGTCTTGGTCAGCAGCATCCAGAGCAGGCCGAAAATCGCAGGGCCGATCACGATCAGGAACAGATTGTAGCTCGGATAGGCACGACCGAAGAGCTGGATAGCGCCCTCCAGTCCTGGTGCACGACGACCGAGCAAATCCTCCGGCCCCCAGATCCATAGCGCGGCATCGTTAAAGACGAGCACCAGCGCGAATGTCGCGAGCAGCTGAAACAGCTCGGGCGCCTTGTAGATCCGACGCAGCAGCAGAATTTCCACCAGCGCGCCGAGCAGTCCGACAGCCAGTGCTGCGAGCACAAGCGCGCCCCAAAAGCCAACCGCTCGCCACGGCCCCACGCCGATACGTTCGATCAATGAATAGCTCACATACATGCCAAGCATGAAGAACGAGCCATGGGCAAAATTGACGATCCGGGTGACGCCAAAAATCAGCGACAGGCCGGTCGCTACCAGGAACAGGGACGACGCCCCGGCCAAGCCGTTCAATAGTTGAGCCAAGAGGGCAGACAGATCCATGGCAGTCTCGCTCGGGACAGATGTGGCATCCAAACGCGACCGGGCGCCCTCGACAGGAGGGCGCCCGGCATCAGGTTAGTCGGCAGGACGCAGCTTGCGCACTTCGTCGTCCGACGGCAGCAATTTTTCGCCCGGCGCGTAATGGTAGTCGACCATCACGCCCTTGCCGTCCTCGACGGCAAGCTTGCCGACATAGAGTCCCCAGGTCGCCTGGTGATCGATCTTGCGGAAGCTCGTCTTGCCGTCCGGCGTATCAAACTGGAGCCCTTCGAACGCCGCTACGAGCGAATCGCTGTCGGTCTTTCCGCCGGATGCCGCGACACCCGCCTCGATGGCCTTGATCGTGGAATAGCCGATGATCGAACCGAACCGCAGATTCTCCTTGCCGTACTTCTTCTGGTACTCGGTCAGGAATTCCTGATGGGCTGGCGTCTTGATGCTGTACCAGGGATAACCGGTCACCATCCAGTTCTTGGGGATCTCATCGCGCAGCGGTTCGAGATATTCAGGCTGACCGGTGATGATGCTGAACACCGGCATCTGGTCGCCGAGATACCCGCGCGTATTGCCCTCGCGGATGAACTGAGCGAGATCGGAGCCGAACAATGCGTTGAACGTGGCCTCGGGCTTGGCGTCGGAGAGCGCCTGGATCACGCTTCCAGCATCGATCTTGTTGAACGGCGGCGCCTGTTCGGCGATGAACTCGACGTCCGGCTGCTTCTCCTTCATCAACCTCTTGAAGGCTGATGCGGCCGACGTCCCGAATTCATAGTTCGGATAGATCAGTGCCCAGCGCTTCTTCTTCAATTTCACCGCTTCGTCGACCAGCGAAGAAACCAGCATATAGGTCGAGGAGTCGAGGCGGAATGTGTACTTGTTGCCGACGGCCCAGACGATGTTATCGCTCAGCGCCTCGGTGATCAGCATGAAGCGCTTCTTCTGCTTCGCATAGTCGGTCAATGCCGTACCGATATGCGCGTAGAAGGCGCCGGCAAGGATGTCGACCTTTTCGCGGGTGACCAGATCTTCTGCCTGGCGGATCGCTTCGCCCGGATTGGCATTGTCATCGCGGGTGATGAGCTCGAGCTTGCGCCCGGCCACACCGCCCTTGGCGTTGATCTGATCAATGGCGAGCATCATGCCCTTCTTGTAGCCGTCGGTGAAGACCGGCTGGGACTTGTAACTGTTGATCTCGCCAATCTTGATGGTGTCTTCGGCCCTGGCCGGGACCGAGGCTCCAATGGCAATCGTCGCCAGGCCAGACAGTAGGACGTGTCTAAAACTCACTTGCTTGGTCATGACTTACCTTCTCCGGTGGGTGATGCGATCGTGAAACGCTTGTGGTTGCTTGGAACAACGTGGTGGCGGCTCCCGACGATCGACCGTGCCGAACAGGCAAATGCCGATCTGGAGCATGCCGTCTGACTGGGCGCAGCTCAGGAAGCAGCGCTCAGGGCCGGGGATTTACCGAAGCGATCACGGCAGGTGCGAGCGTCGTATTGGTAGACCCACTCAGCCTTGATCCCGACCGCGTTGGGGTTCTTCGCCTGCTCGAGCTTGAATGCGAGGTCGCGCGCTTTCGATTCTTCGGGAGAAGACAAATGATATGTGCGGCCACGCTCACGTGCCTCGAGCTGAACACGCGTGGTGCGCGGACGGCGCTCGGCCTCATAGGCATCGAGCGCCGCGCCGAGATCGCCAGGGCCGAAATGGCTCAGTGCCTGCGCGAGAACATAGCCGTCTTCGACTGCCATGGCTGCGCCCTGCGACAGGAAAGGCAGCATCGGATGCGCGGCATCGCCGAGCAGCGTGGCATTACCGCGCGACCAGCGTTGCATCGGATCGCGATCGAACAGCCCCCACTTGTAGATCTGATCGGGATTGGTGAGCTCGAACAGACGGATCAGGTTGTCGTTCCAGCCCGCGAACCCATCGAGCAGTTCCTGCCGGCTGCTCTTGATGGTCCAGGACTCCTCGACCCAATCGTGATTCTCATTGACGGCAACGATGTTCACCATTGCGCCACCCTTGACGTAATAGGTCACCACGTGCCCCTTCGGTCCCATCCAGAAGGCAGACGTCGGCGTGACGAAAGGCAGTGGAAACTGTTCGACCGGAACCAGCGCGCGCCAGCACATATGGCCTGTGTAGCTGGCCGGCTCCTGTCCCCAGAGCGCAGCACGAACAGCCGAACGAACGCCATCCGCGCCGACCACCAGATCGGCCGCATATTCGCTGCCGTCGTCAAAGCAAGCGATTGTGCGCCCGGCCTGCTGACGCAGCCCAGTGCAGGACACACCGAACGTGACGCGCTCAGGTGCGATATCTTTCGCCAACATGGTGTGCAGGTCGGCGCGATGAACGTGGTAGAATTCGGCCCCGAAAACACGAGGACATACTTCACGGAGCGGCGTACGAAACAGCTCTTCGCCGCTCTGCCAATTCCAACCCACCATAGCCTCCGGCAGGAAGCCCGTTGCGATCAAATCCGGTCCTAGGCCGAGCGCTTCAAGCACCTTGACGGCGTTGGGCGTCATCTGCACGCCGGCACCCACTTGGCTCAAAGCCGAAGCGCGTTCGAACATGTGATAGTCGATACCGAGCCGGTCCAGACTGCGGGCCAGTGCCGCGCCGCCGATACCGCCGCCAATGATGGCTACTTGGAAATTATGTTTCATGTTGGCTCCGATCACAGGACGTCACGTGAATTAAAGGTCCAGCTCGAGTGTGGTCAGCCCGCGCGAGCAGCAGGCCATCATCGTGTTGGAAGACGCTCTCGCCGCGGGCGCAATCACTTGGTCGCGATGATCAACGCGCCCCGAGAGAACGCGGACTTCGCAAGCACCGCAGACGCCTTCCTCGCATGAGTAGGAGAGATCGATTCCGGCAGCGAGGCAGGCGCTGAGCACTGTCTCCTGTGCCCCGACATCGAGCGTGCGCCCCGAGCGCGCCAGACGAACGGTGAAGCTGCCCGCGGGGCCGGTATCCGCCGGCGCCACGGCAAAACGCTCGCGATGCACGAGGTCGATCGAACGCCGCTCAGTCAGTTCGTCGAAGGCATCGATCATGCGCGTCGGCCCGCAACAATACAGCGGCGCCTCCATGGGCGTATCCGCAAGGACATCGGCGAGACGTGGCGCTGGTCCACTGGTGTGATGAATCCGCACGCTACCGTCGGCGATGGCGGCAAGCTCGGCATGAAATAGGGTCGCTTCGGGGCTGCGCGTCCAATAGTGCAGCTGTACCGGCTGACCATCGGCGACAAGCTTGCGATACATCGAGACGATCGGCGTGATGCCGATGCCGCCAGCGAACAGATAACGTGTCGTCTCATTGGTAGCGCCGAGCGGGAAATGATTGCGCGGGATCGAACTCTGATAGATGTCCCCTGCGACCGACTGCCGATGCCAGGCACGCGAGCCCCCTCTTCCGTCGAACGCCTCCTGCACCGCGATCTCGTAGCAGTCCGAAGCTGGCTGCGGCCAAAGCAGCGAGTATTGCCGCATCAGTCCGGGCGCCACCTCGAGATCGAGGTGAGCGCCGGGCTCGAAAGCCGGCAGCGTCGCGCCGTCGAACGAAGCAAGCCGGTAGAGATTGATCCCCGGCGCTCCGTATCGCACTTCGACCAGCCGCAACCTCAAACCGAGGTCAGATGACGCCATAGGTGATGCCCTTGGCGCGCAGCCAGCTCCGGTAGCGTTGCCCCATCAGATCCGTTCGGTGATGCAACTCGTAGCGCAGCTCCGTTGGAATGCGCTCCGGTCGCTGCGACTCGACGATCTCGCGATCCTGATTGAAGACCACGTCCGCCCGATCACGCACGACTTTCGGATCGGGATGCGGATTCACGTTCATCGCTGCGCAAACGCGCGCGATAGTCGTTTTCTCATCGACCGGTTGGCAGACGAAGAAGGTGCCGAAGATATCGGACTTGTCGGAAACGATATTGCCCGACTTGTCCGCCTGCTGGGTTCGCTTCGAGAAGTAGGCCACCAGCGGACGGAACGTGTGATAGGTGTAGAACGCCATCAGCGGAATGCCGCGCGCATCGCCCCACGGCTGAAACACCTTTATTTCCGACGAGCAGAGGCCGGTATCGACCTCATACACGTCATAGGGCTCAAGCCGATCCGGATTGTCCATGACGCCGTTCAGGCCGGCATGGACGAACGGGAAGTGGCTGGCATCGATGAAGTTTTCGATCGAGCGAAAGCCATTGGCCGAATACATATAGGGGCCGCTATGGACCTTCAGAAAGCTCGGATCATCCCATTGCGGGAACACCGGTATGTCGGCCGTCGGCTCGCCGAGACACACCCACACGAAGCCATAGCGCTCGACTGCCTGATAGGGGAAGGCGCGCGCCTTTTTCATCGGCGTCTCGTCGGGAGCAGCAGGCATGAGGGTGCAGCGACCGCCGCCGTCATACTCCCAGCCGTGATAGGGGCAAACGACGCGATCGTTCTTGATCCAGCCTCTCGACAGCCGGGCGCCGCGATGAATGCAGAGGTCTTCCCAGGCATGGATATCGCCGTTTGCCGAGCGCCAGACGATCAAGTCGCGCTCGAGCAAGCGAACGGGATGGATTTTGTCGGAGGCGAAATCGGAGGAATAGCCGACGACATGCCAGTCGTTGAGCAAAACCGGATCCTGACAGCCATCCTGCGCGGTGATCGGCCGCTGGGCCGATAAGGTCGTGACGGACATTGATGCTCCTCAAGATTGGCCGCAGCTAGTTACATTAATTAGCCGGCCATATAATTGTTTGGTTGGCCGGCTATATAATTTCTGGTAGCAATCCTCGTGCCATCCCATGAAACGGCGGGAAACGGCATCGGCATCGACGCCTCAGGGGTCCACAATGCTATCTTTTCTATCTTCGCCACATCGGCTGCACCGATTTTGTGCGCCTTTGTGCTCGAATTGCTGCCACGGCATCGGATTCATGAGGAGGCCAGCATGAACCGCGTGTCCGGCCGGCGAGGCGTCTTGTCCGCTGAGCCACCGATCAAACGTCCTGGGCGGCCCGAAGGCGGCAAGGGAGCGATGCGCGAGGGCATAATGGATGCCGCCGAGGTCGTGTTTGCCAATCAGGGATATGCGGGCACCACGCTACGGGAGATTTCCGTGCTCGCCGGAGTGACACAGGCGCTGATCACTTACTACTTCGGCTCGAAGTTCGACCTCTTCAGCGAAACATTTCTTCGACGTGCGACGCCGATCGCAGATGCGCGGATCGAAAGCTTGGCGAGATTGCAGACCGATGGAAAGGCAACGGACGTCGTCGCCATCGTCGAAGCCTTCCTTCGGCCGGTCCTGGACCTCCGTGCGACCGAGCAAGGGCCCGCCTTCTTGCGGCTCCACGCCAGGCTGCATACCGAACCACCCAACCTCTCTTACGAGCTGCGCAAGACGGCTTATGACGAGTCCACGCATCTCTATATCGATGCGCTGCACAAGGCGTTGCCACATCTTTCACGGCTCGACGTGCATTGGCGGATGACGCTCATGATCGGCACTTATCTTTACGCTCTATCCGATACGAACCGCATGGAGGACATGGTGCCCGAGTCGTACGATCCGAAAGACGGCTCCAGATTGATGGCCGAGACTGTCGCCTTCATCACCGGCGGCATGTGCCGCGAGCCGACGAAGGCTGTTGGTATCCATAAAAAGAAGGCTGCGAGAAGCCGAGTTCATATTTAAACGAGAGGAAGAGTGATGGATCACGCCAGCTTCACTGAAATCTGCCTGCATCAGCTCAAGATGTCCGGGGTTCGCGAAGGCGAGCGTCTTGTCGTTCTGACTCAGGGTAGCGATCGCCTGTCATATGCCGACGCTTTCATGGCCGCGGGCCAGCGTCTCGGCGCCAGGATGTATCACATGCGCCTTCCCGCGCCGATGCCGACCGCGGGCTGGAACGTCGGCGTGACCGGCCTGGCCGCTCTGCCCGATGCAGTCGAAGCGCTGAAGAATTGCGACATGCTGATCGACTGCATTTTCCTGCTGTTCTCGCCCGAACAGTTTGCGATCCAAGCCGCCGGCACTCGCATCCTCACCGCAGTCGAGCCGCCGGCGTTGCTTGCCCGAATGCTCCCCTATCCGGAATTGCGCGAGAAGGTCGAAATTGCCGCTGGCCTTCTCGACAAGGCGAAGATGATGCGCATCACGTCGCCTAGCGGTACCGACGTGACCTACAAGCTAAATACTTACAATACGATAGCGGAATACGCCTGCAACGACACGCCCGGCCGTTGGGATCATTGGCCCTCGGGCTTCGTCTTCACCGGCGGAGACGATGACGGGGTCGATGGCCAGATTGTAGTCGCGACCGGCGATATCCTGCTTCCGCAGAACATCATGGTTCGTGAACCGATCACCTACACCATCGAGAAGGGCTGGGTCACCGACATCCGTGGCGGGCTCGAGGCCGAAATCGTCAAAGCCTATATGGCTTCGTTCAACGACAAGCGCGGCTTCGGCATGAGCCACGTCGGCTGGGGTATGAACCCGCAAGCCAGGTGGCACAACTTCGTGCCGGGCGAATTCCCCGGCGGAATGGGAATGGAGCCGCGCAGCTTCTATGGCAACGTCATGTTCTCGACAGGCCCGAATAGCGAGCTGGGCGGCCCCAACGACACCGCCTGCCACCTGGACATTCCGATGCGCAATTGCTCGTTGTTGCTCGACGGCGAGCCCGTCGTGATCAATGGTGACGTGGTCGTGAAGGAGATCCAAATGAGCCGTTAAGCGATCGCGGGCGCCTGTGCGACGCAACCGGTTTGTCTGGCGTATTGCGTGCATCGATCGGCGCGCTTTTAAACCGGAGCCGACGTGCGTTGCCCGCTGTTTCTACAGAGGCTTCGGTTGAATTCCCGACGGAGCTGGCGCCTCAACCGAGTTGGCCGTACACAAACTTCACATGCTGTCGAGTTCTTTCTCGACGACCCACGCCGTGATTGCTGCGCAAAGACAGCGCTTGCACTGTGCGGCGCGCACGCAATTCCGAAGAACACTGGCGCCTTTCGCGGCCAGCAGTGGGTAAATACACGAGGGAAAGTGCTTCTCTATATGGGCACTGGGAGCAACACTAGGAAGTAGTGGCATATCCTTTGCTTGCACTCGTTGGATGCTTCAACCGCCAACCGAATGGAACGCGACATGCGCTCGCCAAACTGGTCATCGTGGAAGCTCAATGTTTCACGGGTGCTTGAATGGTCCTACGGCCATCTTATCGCAGCCGAGTACGACGCGAGCCATCCTCAATCCGAAGGCGGCGCGCGAAACACGTATCAAGCGATTTGGTCGCCTGAGAATGAATCCTCTGCCTCCCCTTCGCATCGCGAGAACGACTAGGGCCGCGGGCCACCAAGTCGAATTGACGGCGGCTTCCCCCCGGGACGCGTTCGCGTGACTATTCTCGCCTCAGACGTGCTAACCTGATCACCCGAGTGGCAGACTGCCCCTGTCACGTGATCGCGCAGCGAAGGGCCGCTCCCGATGCAATCGCGACCGCATCAACTTCGTGCGAAACACTCTCGGCCTGCCGGCGAGCACGCCCGTGATGTTGAACGAAGCACCGGTAGTCGCTACTAGTAACATGACAGCCGCCGTCAATTTGTCCGAAAATTCGTCGACGGGCTTGCATGAGCTCAGTTCTAATAAAAACGCAGCCGGTTTCGACACCGACTGCGCTTGCGCAACGTGGATGGCGAGACGGCGGGTGGTTGCCCGGTGGCCTCCCAAGGACGTGCACGCATAGATCGCCCTAGACTACTTCTGTCTTCAAGACCAATTTCTGTGCAGATCGTCGCTGCTGCACACGAGATTTGGATGCACGCATACAGAGTTCGAAGCGCTGCCTCATCTAACATGATCTGGACCAAGCTAAGATTGAGAACGATACGCCTGGATGGCGGTTTTGCGCCAACAGCGGACATCGATTGTTCCTGCGTGCCCCGTGATCTATGAGCTCACAATCAATGTCTGGGCGACCGCTAGAAAGACCTACGCGGCTTCGTCGCGCGATTGGTAGAGCTTGTAAAGCATGCGTTGCCCGATACGCCGGAACGGCGAGAACGGATGCGTCGGCAGCGGCGACGTGAAGATCGGTAGGTCCTGCCCCTTGAAGTTCTTGCCCGCGATCATCTCGGCCATGCGACGGCCGGCCTGCGCCGAATAAGACACGCCATTGCCACCGTAGCCCAGCGCATAGAACAGAGTTTGCGAAGGATCGGGCCGGAAGATACGCGGCATCATGTCGTGACTGACATCGACCCAGCCCCACCAGGAATAGTCGATCTGGATTCCCTTGAGCGCCGGGAACTTGCGGTGCAGCCCGTCGATCAGGAGCTGCAGATGCCGCGGATTTGCAGCGTCCGCGCCGGTGATGGCGCTGCGGCTACCGATTTGCACGCGGTTGTCGGGCAGCCGGCGATAATAGAAGCGCAGCGTGCGGGTGTCGGTGATGACTTCGGTGGTCTTGAAGCCGGTCGCCTCCAGCTCTGCTTCGCTAAGCGGCCGCGTCACAATCGAGTTGGACATAATCGGCATGCAGCGGCCACGCAGCATCGACGTCAGGCCGAGCGACGTATAGGCGCCGGTGGCGATGCCAACCGCGCGGGCGCGCACGGTGCCGCTGGGCGTGCGCAGATGATGCACACCATTGCGCGTCGTGATCTCCAGCACCGGACTGCCGGGATGCACCTTGGAGCCGAGTTCGCGCGCCATGCGCAGATAGCCGAAAGCGAGTTTGGCAGGATGGACGCCAGTACCCAGCGGCTCATGTACAGCGCCGACACATTCTGCCTCGTTCACATAGTCACGGCGTACGTCCTCGGCGGACAGCACGCGTGTCTTGTAGCCGAACACCTTGTTCTGGACTTTCGACTCGGCTGCGATCTTCTCGAACATCCGCTGGCGATGCGCGAGATAGAGGTGGCCGCCGCGCTGCGGTTCACAATCGATATTTCCGGTCTTGATCAGATCCTCGAAGGTCTCGAAGCCGTCCTGGATTTCCGCGTGCAGCCGCAGCGCCACATCGCGGCCCCAGCGCGCGATCCACTGTGAACGCGACAGCCGGCCCGACGCGTTCTGGCCCTGCCCGCCATTGCGTGTGCTGCAGCCCCAGGCGACGCGATTGGCTTCCAGCACCACGGCCTTGATGCCGAATTCGCGCGCCAGAAAAATCGCGCAAGCCAGCCCGGTATAGCCCGAACCGACAATCGCGACGTCGGCATCGATGTCGCCATTGATCGGGCCGTCGTCGTCTGGCGGTGTTCCTGCCGTGGCGGCCCAATAAGTCGGGGCGTAGTCGCGGTGGGTACCGGGACCGGGGGACACCAGCGGATCGTAATGCTGATCGTAAGGCGCAATCGACATCGGCGCGACCTCCTTCACGACGCGATCACGACTTCGCCGGCAGCGGCGGGCGATCCTTGCGGAACGCACTCTTGCGCGAGAGCTTGTCGCCCTTGAAGGTGAATAGGTCGCAGCCTTCGACTTCGATGCGGGCACCATTCGCCGCTGTGCCGCGGAAAATCCATTCAGATAGGCCGCGGTCGCCGAACACGCTGTGCGATGTACAGGTCCAGCTCGCATCCGGCATACCGCCCCAGACCTTCTCGAACGCCGCCTTCACGTCGGAGGTGCCGATAATGCGGTTGCCATACATCTCCGACCCGACGGCGGTATCGAACACGATATCGTCGGTCATGCAGGCCATCACGCCATCGGCGTCGTGACGATTGAACGCCTCGAATAGCGTAACGAGAAGCTGGTGGCGCTGGGTCTGCTGCTCGGACATTGCAAGACTCTCTCGATCATTTCAACAACGGCCGGCACGGTGGCCAGCCATGGCCGCGAAATTGCCAGCGGCCGTGCCGCGCGATTAGGGCCAGTTGCGGCGAAGCACCCGTCCAGAGCCGAGCGGTTCACGCCGGCGATCTGGCCCAAAGATTGACGCGGGCTGGCCCTCCCCGGGCTGACGGATGTCGCCATGGTGGCGGCATGACGAAGCGACGGACCGACGCGACATGCATGACCTGACGATCGCGATCGGCGATCTCGGTGCCGCGCTAACGCCAAAACTGGTTTTGCTGTCGATTGCCTCGATCTTCGTCGCCGCGGTGCTGCGCGGCTTTACCGGCTTTGGTTTTGCCCTTGCCGCTGTGCCGCTGCTCGGCTTGTTCATGATACCGACCGAGGCCGTGCCAGTGGCGATCGGATTGCAACTCGCTGGCAGCCTGCTTGATTTCCGCAAGGCATCGCAGAGCTGCGACTGGCCGTCGCTGCGCTGGCTGATGATCGGCGCACTGATCGGATCGCCGCTGGGAACCCTGATCCTGACGGAAATCCCGGCGGCGATCTCGCGTCTGATTATCAGTTCGGTCACGCTGCTGGCGGTGTTCGCGCTGGGCCGCGGCTTCGCGTTGCCCGTGATCCCGCCACGCCCTGTGACGTCGATCGCCGGTTTCTTCTCCGGCCTGTTCAACGGGCTCGCCGCGATGCCCGGACCGCCAGTGATCGCTTACTATATGTCGGTTCCGCTGCCACGCCTGGCAACGCGCGCGTCGCTGATGGTGTTCTTCCTGATGACCTCGATCACGGCAACGATCACTTTCGTCAGCGTGGGCTTGTTGAACGCTCACACCATCGGCCTGTCGTTGCTCGGCCTGCCGGTGATGTGGCTCGGCACCAGACTCGGCGAAATCGCATTCCGGCGCGGCAACGACGCGATGCATCGCCAAGTCTCGATCATCAGCCTCGGCGCGATTGCCCTCGTCAGCGCCGTCAAGGGCGTGAGCGAGCTGACCTGAGCCGCGTCAGCTCATGCGTGCGATGATGCGACCGAGACGTTCAATGCCCGGTTCGATCCGGTCATTGCGGATCGACGAGAAGCCAAGCCGGAAGCAATTGGCATGGGTACCTCTCGTCATCGAGAATACGTCGCCCGGCTCGATCACCACGCCTTCTGCCAACGCGGCCGTGGCAAGTTCGGTGGCATCGCAGGCCGCCGGACATGTCACCCAATAGCTGGTGCTGCCGACGCCGCGCACGAAATCGCAACCGGTGAGATGCTTGGGCAGCAACTGATCGAGAATGCGTGCGCGCTCCAGTAGCACGCGTGAGACGCGCTGCAGATGCGAGCGGTAATGGCCAAGGCCGATGAACAGCGCCGCAACGCGCTGGTTGTTGAGCGGTGGATGCCGCAGCATTAGGCGCCGCAGCGCGCGCAATTCACGGATCACCGGCGCTGGTGCGGCGACATAGCCGAGCCGTAGGCCGGGCGCGAGCGCCTTAGACAGGCTGCCGACATAAAGCACGCGGTCGTTGCGATCGAGGCTCATTAGCGGCGGCAGTGCCGGCCCCTCCGAGATCAGCTCGCTCTCATAATCGTCCTCGATCAGGATGATGTCGCGCTCCTGAGCCTTGCGCAGTACGTCGAGACGGCGCTGCTCGGGCATCGCCACCGTGGTCGGGCATTGATGACCTGCGGTGACGTAAGCGAGATCGCAGCTCTCGAAGTTCGTATCGGGCACCATGCCCTCGCCGTCGATTGCGAGCGGCACGATATTGTCGGTCTGCATACCGAAAATGTTGCGGGCGTCGGGATAGCCGGGATCTTCCATGCCGACCCGGGTGCCCTGCTTCACGAACAATCGGGCGATCAGATACAGCGCATGCTGGGCGCCGATGGTCATCATGATCTCGTCGGGCCGCGCGCGAACGCCGCGACGCGGCAACACCTGCAGCCGGAGCTGCTCGATCAGCGCCGGATCGTCCTCGTCGATCAGATCGCGGGCCCAGTTGTTGATTTCGGGCACGCTAAGTGCGGCGCGCGCACTTTCGCGCCAGTCATTAGTCGGAAACAGACTTGGATCGAACTGCCCGAAGATGAAGGGATACGGATAGTCCTGCCAGTTGAGCGGCTTGACGATGTTCCGGTTGGTCGACGGCCGCACTGCGAAGCGCCCGGCCCAGCGCGCGGCGCCGGCCTCGTCGGGCGCCGCGCGGACGTCGCGCTGGGTGCCGAGATCCCTGGGGAGGCCGGCCACGAAGAAGCCGCTGCGTTCGCGCGAAATGAGGAAATTCTGGTCGACCAGCTGCTCGTAGGCAATCACGACGGTATTACGCGACACTTCGAGCAGTGTGGCCAGTTCGCGGCTCGACGGCATGCGCACACCAAGCGCCAGACGGCCTTCTTCGATGGCGGTACAGATCAACTGGCGGATCTGGAGCTGCAGGAAGGGACCGCGCCGGTCCAGCCCCTGGAACAGCGATCCCCAGAACAGCGCATCCCCAATGCCAGACGCTGCAGGACGCCCGTCTGCACGGGCGGCTTTCACTGAACCTCCGGGATTACCCATCACGCCCTCCACACTCATCCCGAAACCAAAGCCGCACCCATCTTCGGGCCTAACAGGATGCTAAGCAAAAGCCGCGCCAAGGTGGACCGTCGGCACCGCGGGACTGGCCCCATTCGTGCATCCGATCTGGCGCTGGCTCGGAGCGATGCGAGGCCTCACGCTTCGATGACGGAATTTTGAGGGTGGTCCATTGAGCCAGGATACGATTGTTTTTTCGGCCCGCAAGATCGTGACCATGAATCCGTCACGGCCATCGGCAACGCATGTCGCAGTGCGGGACGGCCGGATCGTCGCAGTCGGCAGCTTCGACGAGATCGTCGCTACCAGCGGCGCCAAGGTCGACGACCATTTCAAGGACAAGGTGCTGCTGCCCGGCTTCGTTGAAGGCCACAGCCACATCATGGAAGGCATGATGTGGTCGCTGCCTTATGTCGGCGCCTTCGACCGCCGCTCGCCCGAAGGCAAACTCGTCCAGGGCCTGCCGGATATCGATGCCATCGTCGCGCGGCTGCAGGAAGCCGAGGCAGCGATGACAGATCCCGAGGCACCGCTATTCGCCTGGGGCTTCGATCCCCTGCATATCGGCAGCGTGTCCCTCACGCGGCAGGATCTCGACCGCGTATCGACCACGCGGCCGATCATGGTCGTGCATGCATCGTTCCACATCAGCAACGTCAACACTATCGTGCTGCAGCGCGCCGAGCTCGATCGCACCACCAATATTTCCGGCGTGGTGATGGGCAAGGACGGCGAACCATCCGGCGAAGTCCAGGGCATTGCCGCTCGCTTTCGCGTGTTCCGCGTGCTCGGCACCAATCCACTGTCTGGCAATCTCACAGCCGATGACGTCAACCGCTACGCGGCATCGTCGTGCATTCAGGGCGTGACTACCATCACCGACCTGCACAACGATCTTGCTGACCTGACCATCGAGGTCTATCGCGCCGCAAGTTGGCGCGATGATTTCTCGGTGCGCCTGGTCCCGGCCATGGCCTCGGTGTCGCACAGCCCGGAACAGGGCGTCGAGAAGATCAAGACACTGAAGGCGTCGAACAACGACAAGCTTCACTACGGCATCGTCAAGCTGGTGGTCGACGGCTCGATTCAGGGCTTTACCGCGCGGCTGCGCTGGCCGGGCTATCACAACGGCGCGCCCAACGGGTTGTGGTACATCGCGCCGGAAGAACTGCCGTCCATCGTCGCAGCTTACCACAATGCGGGCATCCAGCTGCACATCCACACCAATGGCGACGAAGCCACCGAAGTGGCGCTCGATGCCGTCGAGGCCGCGCAGATCGCAAAGCCGCGGCCCGATCACCGCCATACGCTGCAGCATTGCCAGATGGCGGATGCTGCGCAGTTCAAGCGCATGAAATCGCTCGGCATGTGTGTCAACTTGTTTTCCAATCACGTCTATTACTGGGGTGACTCGCATTATGAGCTGACCATGGGTCCGGAACGCGCCAACAGACTCGACGCCACCGGTACCGCGCTGCGCGTCGGCGTTCCCTTCGCAATCCATTCCGACGCCCCGGTGACGCCGCTGAGCCCGCTGTTCACCGCCTGGTGTGCCGTCAACCGCGTGTCGTCGAGCGGACGTATGCTCGGCAAGGAGACCGAAGCGCTGACCGTCGAACAGGCGCTTGCCGCGATCACGATCAACGCTGCCTATACGCTGAAGCTCGATCACATCGTCGGCAGCATCGAGGCCGGCAAATATGCGGACTTCGCGGTACTTGATGAAGATCCATTTGAAGTCGCGCCGGAGAAGCTCAAGGATATTGCCATCTGGGGCACCGTGGTCGGCGGCCACGTGCGGGAGGCGCCACGGGCATGACGGCAGCGTCATCAGCGAAAATTCCCGTGACGGTGGTCGGCGGCTTTCTCGGCGCCGGCAAGACGACCTATCTCAATCACCTCCTTCGCACCGGCTCTGCCCGCTATGCCGTTCTGGTCAACGACTTCGGTGCCGTGAATATCGATGCCGGCCTGATCGCGCAGCACGACGGCACCACCATGACGCTGACCAATGGCTGCGTCTGCTGCAGCATCGGCGGCGGCTTTCTGGATACGCTGGGCCGGATTCTCGACGACGCAATCCCGTTCGATCACATCATCATCGAAGCGTCGGGCGTCGGTGATCCCTGGCGCATCGCCGAGATCGCACTGGTGGAGCCGAGCCTGCGCCTGAATGCCGTGATCGTGCTCGCGGATGCATCCCGCATTTCAAAACTGCTGATCGACAGTCGCGTCGGCGACACCGTGCGCGGCCAGTTCGATCGCTGCAGTCTCGTGCTGCTCAACAAGGTAGACCTGCTAAACCGCACCGCCGTCGATGCGGCCCGTGCCACGGTCGCGGCGCTGCGTCCGGACATCCAGATCATCGAGACGACAGAACATACGCTGCCGGTCCTGCCGGACGGCGAGGTCAAGGCGACATCGCGCTTCGCCGCAACCGCGGTGGACGACCGCGCCGATCATGAAAGCGCATTCCGCCGATGGTCGTATCGGCGCAGCGGCACGTTCGATCGTGGCCAGCTTACAGCAGCACTAGCCGCATTGCCGCCGCAGCTTTTGCGCCTCAAAGGACCATGCCGGATCGCCGGTGATGCGTCGCCAGCGCTGCTGCAGATGGTCGGGCAAGACTGGGCGCTGACACCTGCTCCCGCCGATATGACGGCTCAAAACGACATCATGCTGGTCGGCGTCGGCACCGACGCCCTGCCCGATGCCGGCGCGCTTGATGCCATTCTCGATGGCGCGCTGATCCAGGTTTCACAAACACACCCGACAACGGCGGACCTCAACCGTCGGCACGCTGCATTCACCCTCTGAGAGAAGGACCGACAAGATGTCTTCGATCTGGTCACGACGACCCCGTTCGCTGAAAGCATCTCTTCTGACCTGCGCTCTGGGCCTTGCCCTCGTCGCAACCGCCATCGCGCCAAGCGTCAAGCCGGCACTTGCCGCCGACGGCGGCACGCTGGTGATCGCCTCGACGCAGGTGCCACGCCACTTCAACGGCGCCGTGCAGTCCGGCCTCGCCACCGCGATGCCGTCCACGCAAATCTTCGCCAGTCCGCTGCGCTATGACGACAACTGGAATCCGCAGCCTTATCTCGCAAAGTCGTGGGAGGTCGCGCCGGACGGCCTCTCGGTGACGCTGAAGCTGGTCGACAATGCCCTGTTCCACGACGGCAAGCCGGTCACGTCCGAAGACGTCGCCTTTTCAATCATGACCATCAAGGCGAACCATCCCTTTCAGAGCATGCTGGCCGCTGTCGATAAGGTCGATACGCCCGACCCGCTCACCGCTATCATCCGCCTGAAGCATCCGCACCCGGCGCTGCTTTTGGCGATGTCGCCTGCACTGATGCCGATCCTGCCGAAACACGTCTATGGCGACGGCCAGGACATCAAGGCGCATCCCGCCAATCTGAAGCCGGTAGGCTCAGGCCCCTATCGCCTCACCGAATACAAGCAGGGCGAATATTACACGCTGGAGAAGTTCGACAAGTTCTTCATCACCGGCAGGCCAAAGCTCGACAAGATCGTCGTCAAGCTGGTATCGGATTCCAATGCCGCTGTGGTCTCGCTTGAGCGCAGCGACGTCAACGTGCTGCCGTTCGTCTCAAACACCCGCGACATCGAGCGCATCGAGAAGATGCCGAACGTCACCATCACCGACAAGGGCTTTGCCGGCGTCGGCCCGATCAACTGGCTCGCCTTCAACACCAAGAAGAAGCCGCTCGATGACGTGCGCGTGCGCCAAGCCATCGCCTTTGCCGCCAACCGCGAATTCATCACCGGCAAGCTGATGGGCGGCAAGGCGAAGACCGCCACCAGCCCGATCGCCCCGGGATCGCTGCTGCTGGAGCCCGGCATCGAGATGTACAAGCTCGATCTCGCGAAGTCGGCGAAGCTACTCGACGACGCCGGCTATCCGAAGGCTGCCGACGGCACGCGCATGAGCCTCACCATCGACTACATCCCCGGTGACGAGGAACAGCAGCGCAATGTCGCCGAATATCTGCGCTCACAGCTCAAGCGCGTCGGCATCAATCTGGAAGTCCGTGCCGCTCCGGACTTCCCGACCTGGGCGCAGCGGGTCTCGAATTGGGATTTTGACCTGACGATGGACAACGTGTTCAACTGGGGCGATCCGGTGATCGGCGTCAACCGCACGTACCTTTCGAGCAACATCCGCAAGGGCATCATCTGGTCGAACACCCAGCAATACAGCAACCCGAAGGTCGACGAACTGCTCGCCGCAGGCGCGCAGGAGACGTCGCCCGAGAAGCGCAAGGCATTGTATTCGGAATTCCAGAAGATCGTCGTTAACGACGTGCCGATCTATTTCATCAACGGAGCGCCGTATCGCAACGCCTTCAGCAAGGGCCTCGGCGGTCTGCCGACGTCGATCTGGGGCATGATGTCGCCGCTCGACGAGCTTTATTGGGAAGTGCCGCCGAAGACCTGATGGTCTTCGGCTCACTCTGACGGTCCAGCACCATGAACCTCGCTCTTCACATTCTGCGTCAGGTGGCCAATGCAGTTGGCCTCCTTATCGCCGTGCTGGTCCTCAATTTCTGCCTGATCCATGCTGCGCCCGGCGATCCCGCTCTAGTGATCGCGGGCGAGATGGGCGGTGCGTCGGCCGACGTCATCGCTGCACTGCGGGTCAAATACGGCCTCGACAAGAGCCTGCTCGAACAGCTCTTCACCTATCTCGGCAGCGTCGCCACCGGCGACTTCGGCTATTCCTATTATTTCAATGCCCCCGTGACCGGCCTGATCGCCCAGCGCATTCCGGCGACGCTGTATCTGGTGCTGTCGGCGCTGGCGATCTCGGTGGTGATCGGCACGCTGCTCGGCGTCGTCAGCGCCCGCAAGCCGAACGGGCTGTTCAGCCAGGGCGTCACCATCATCTCGCTTGCGGGCTATGCCGCGCCGGTGTTCTGGACCGGGCTGATGTTGCTGCTGCTGTTCGGATCGGTGTGGCCGATCCTGCCGGTGACGGGCATGACCGACGTCGCGCGGCCCAAGGTCGGCTTCGCGCATGTCGTGGATATATTGCAGCATCTCGTGCTGCCCGCGACCACGCTCGCACTCGTCTTCATCGCGCAATATAGCCGGCTCGCCCGTGTCAACATGATCGATGCGCTGACGGCTGACTACGTGCGCACCGCCCGCGCCAAGGGCCTGCCAGAATTTATCGTGATCGGCAAACATGCGCTGCGCAACACGCTGATCCCGATTGTCACTGTCGCCGGGCTGCAATTCGGCCATCTGTTCGCGGGCGCCGTGCTGGTCGAGACGGTGTTCAGCTGGCCCGGCATGGGACGGCTGGTGTTCGAATCCATTCTGCGCCGAGATTATCCGACCCTGCTCGCCGTGCTGTTCTTCTCGGCAGTCTTGGTCATGGCCGCCAATATCATCACCGATCTGGTCTATCGCCTGGTCGATCCGCGCATCCGTTCGGGGGCCCGATGACCACAATCGAATCCACCGCCATCAAGCCCGATAGGACCGCGCTGCCCGTGAGCGCCGCGGCGTCGCCCACGATGGCCGCGCTGCGCCAGTTTGCCCGCAGCCCGGCGGGCGTCGTCGGCGCGGTTGTGCTGCTGTTTCTGATGCTCGCCACCCTGTTCGGGCCGTCGATCTACGGCGTCGATCCGCTCGACATTGCCGGCGCGCCCTTCACGCCGCCGGATGCGGACACCTGGCTCGGCACCGACTATCTTGGCCGCGATATCCTGGCAGGGCTGCTGCAAGGCGGCCGTGCCACGCTGACTGTCGGAGGCGTGGCCGCGATCATCACCATCGTGATCGGCGTCACCATCGGTTCGCTGGCCGGCTTCTTCGGCGGCCCCATCGACACGGCACTGACCAAGATCACCGAGTTCTTCCAGATCCTGCCACCGCTGCTGTTTGCCATGGTACTGGTCACTCTGTTCGGGCAGACGCTGACCACCGTGACCATCGCGATTGGCGTGGTGAGCTGGCCGTCTGCCGCGCGCCTGACCCGCGCGGAGTTCCTGCGCTTGCGCAATCTCGATTTCGTCAAGGCATCGCGCGCCGCCGGCGCGGGCAATGGTCACCTCATCCTGCGCGTCGTGCTGCCCAATGCGCTGCCGCCGATCATCGTCTCAGCGACGCTCGCGATCGGCGTGGCCATCCTGTTCGAAGGCGGATTGAGTTTCCTCGGCCTCGGCGATCCCAACACCATGAGCTGGGGCCTTATGCTTGGGCAGAACCGCAATTATGTGCTCAATGCCTGGTGGACCGTGGCGTTTCCCGGTGCTGCAATCTTCATCGCGGTGCTCGCCATCAGCCTGATCGGCGACGGCGTCAATGACGCCATCAATCCGCGCCTGCGGAAGCGAGGCTGAGCGATGCCCCCCGTTCTCTCCGTCAAGGATCTCAGCGTCTCGATGAACGGCACCAAGGGCATGGTGCCGGTGCTTGAGCATCTGTCATTCGACGTCGCGCAAGGCAAGACCATGGCGCTGGTCGGCGAGTCCGGCTGCGGCAAAAGCATGACCGCGCTCGCGATCATGCAGCTATTGCCCGAAGACTTTCGCGTCACCTCCGGCAGCATTCTGCTGGATGGCGTCGAGGTTTTATCGGCATCACCCAAGGAGTTGCGCAGCCTGCGCGGCGACAAGATGTCGATGATCTTCCAGGAGCCGATGACGGCGCTCAACCCGCTCTACACGGTCGGTGACCAGATCGGCGAGGTGCTGCGTCAGCACCGCGGACTGAGCCGCCGCGATGCCCATGCGCAAGCGATACAGTTTCTCAAGGCGGTGCAGATCCCCGCGGCTGACAAACGCGTCGATGCCTATCCGCATCAATTGTCCGGCGGCATGCGGCAACGTGTGATGATCGCCATGGGGCTGGCCTGCAAGCCGAAGCTTCTGATCGCAGACGAGCCGACCACCGCGCTCGACGTCACCGTGCAGGCGCAGATCTTCGACCTGCTCAGCGAATTGCAGGACGACACCGACACGGCCATCGTGCTGATCACCCATGATCTCGGCGCCGTCGCCGAACTCGCCGACGATGTCGCCGTGCTCTATGCCGGCCGCTGCATCGAACAGGGCGCCGCACACGAGATCATCGCCCGTGCGCGGCATCCCTATACGCGCGGGCTGATGGCCTGTGTGCCACATCTGCAGCTCGGCCGCATGAGCAACCATGCCTCGGCCGAGCTCGACGAAATCCCAGGTATGGTGCCGCCGCTCGGCGCACGCGGGCCGGACTGCGCTTTCCTGCCGCGCTGTGCCTTTGCCGGCGCGATCTGTCGCGCACAGCCGCAGCCGCCGTTCGATCGCATCGATGCCGGTGCCGCCGTATCGTGCTGGCGTCATCAGGAGATCACACCGTGAGCGATGGCTTGAATATATCTGCGCCCGCAGACGTCCTGCTCGACGTCAACGATCTCGTGGTGCACTTCCCGGCCGGACGCCGCGGCATGTTCGGTCCACCCTCGAAGGTCCACGCGGTCGACGGCGTGAGTTTTCGCGTCCGCCGCGGCACCACCTTCGGCATCGTCGGCGAAAGCGGCTCCGGCAAATCGACCACTGCGCAGGCGGTGATGCGGCTGATCCCGATGACCTCCGGCCAGATCGTGTTCGGCGGCGAGAACATCGCAGACTTCCGCGGCGAGAAACTGCGGCTGGCGCGCAGCAAATTCCAGATCGTGTTCCAGGATCCGTTCTCGGCACTGGATCCGCGGCGCCGCGCGGGCGATCTGATCCGCGAACCGCTCGACCTGCTCGGCATCGGCTCGCCACGCGAGCGCGAGGTCCGGGTCAAACAGCTTCTGGAGGAAGTCGGCCTGCCGCCGCAGGCGGCTGATCTGTTTCCGCATCAGTTTTCCGGCGGCCAGCGCCAGCGTCTGTGCATTGCACGTGCGATGGCGCCAGAACCCGACCTGATCGTCTGCGACGAAGCGGTGTCGGCACTCGACGTCGCTATCCAGGCGCAGATCCTGAACCTGCTGAAGAAGCTACAGCGCGAGCGCGGCCTGACCTATATCTTCATCTCGCACGATCTCGGCGTGATCCAGCATTTCTGCGACGAGATTGCGGTGATGTATCTCGGACGCATCGTCGAACAGGCGCCGGCGCAGGTGTTCTTCTCGGCACCCTTGCATCCCTATAGCTGGTCGCTGATATCAGCCGCCGCACCGCCCGGCCCGCTGCGCGACCGGCTGAAGAAGGACTATCTGGTCAAGGGCGATCCACCGAGTCCGGTGGATCCACCGCCCGGCTGCCGCTTCGCGCAGCGCTGCCCGTTCGTGGTGGAGCGGTGCCGTGACGAATTGCCGATCCTTCAGGTCGAGGCCGAGGAACACTTCATCGCCTGCCATCGGACCGGCGAGATCGCCCCTCCGGATTTTGCATCCCTGTGAGCCGTCGCTGTGGGGCGTCCGCATTGCGCCAATTGCTGTCACTCATATGTTCGTCGACGCTTGCAGCATGGCGCGCCTATTGCGCTGTCCCCATCCAAATCGGGCGAACCGTCCGATTTGGTACTAGGCGCAACTGGCCGACGCTTTCCAGATCACACCACGCTCACCCTGGCCTGAGACATAGCTCCCGACATTGCCATGATCGCGCAATTGGATAGATTGCTTGCTCCGCCGGAAAGGGTGAAAGGTGGCATCCAAAGAAGGGCACAACCTATTGGACGATTCCGCCAACCAATGCGCGTATTGCGGGTTCACGATGCAATTGGATGCACGCTTTTGCGGTGGCTGCGGGCGGCCAAGGGCTGCTCCAACTGCGCTTGGCGTTCATGCACTCTCATTCCTGCAATCGCAAATCCCGCCAGAACTCGCTGAGCGTATCATGCGGTCCGGCACATCCATGCTGGGCGAGCGCAAACGTGTCACCGTCCTGTTTGCCGACATCCAGCGGTCGACCGAACTCATCGACCAGTTGGACCCAGAAGAAGCGCTGGAAGTTATTGGCCCAGTGCTCAAGCGGCTGATGGACGCCGTGCATGAGCACGATGGGTTGGTCAATCAGACGCGCGGTGACGGCATTATGGCGCTCTTCGGCGCCCCCATTGCGAGCGAAGACCACGCCGTCCAGGCCTGCCGCGCAGCACTGGCTGCAAGAAATGCGATCATCGAATTCAATCGTCTGCATCAGCGCTCGATCAGTATCAGAATTGGCCTGAATTCCGGACAGGTCATCATTCATTCGATCGGCAACAATCTGGCGATGAACTATGACGCCGTTGGAAAAACGGTTCACCTCGCCGCCCGAATGGAAGCGCTTGCCTCCCCTGGCTCGATCAAATTGTCGTCCGACACCTTCCAACTCGCGAAGGGCTTCATCAGCGCATTGCAGCTCGGGCCCGAACAAGCCAAAGGGGTCGCCGAGCCGGTGGAGACCTATGAACTGGTGTCGATGCGGCCGCGCACCCGCTGGCAGGCTCGCTCATCCGGCGGCCTCAGTCCGCTGATCGGACGTCGGACAGAATTAGATTTCCTCAAGAAACTGCTGGATAACGCCGCTGCGGGACACGGACGCGCGGTGACCATTGTCGGCCCTGCCGGGATCGGCAAATCGCGTCTGGTCCATGAGTTCATCGCCAGCGTTCCAGAAGAATGGCTCGTCCTGCAGACGACCTGCGCTTCTCAACGCGCGAACTCCAGCTACTATCCCGTCAGCACGTTGATACGTGAGCTCTTCGGCGTACGCGCCGAGGATAGCCCCGCCTCAGCTGCCAGCCGGACCAGCACCCGTGTTGCCCGCCTCGATCCAAATCTGCCCCCACATCTTCCGGCCATCCTCTCGCTCCTGGATCTCAACAGCGAGGACGAAGACTGGAAAAAGCTTGAGCCATCCGAAAGACGCAACAAGGTCATCGACGCCATGAAGACGCTCGTCTTCTCGCAGGAACGGTTGACGCCCTTGCTCATCCTGATCGAGGACATCCACTGGGTCGATGCCGAAACCCAGCTCATTCTGAACAGCATCATGGGGATGCTCGATAACGCCCGGGTCCTCGTGGTCGTCACGCAACGCCCGGAACGCATCTGGTCCGGCCGAGCGGTTGAACGCCTGGACATCGCGCCGCTCAGCGAACCGGACGGTGATCAACTGCTTGTATCGCTGTTGGGCGATGACGGAAGTCTGGGCTACATCAGACGACGTGTCCTCGCGAAAGCGCAAGGCAATCCACTCTTCGTGGAGGAACTGGCCCAGGCACTCAAAGATACGAAGGTGCTAGTCGGCGATCCGGGCCGCTACAAAGTCAGCGATGGATCGTCTAATATCAAAATCCCCGAGACCATTCATTCCGTTCTGGCATCGCGTATCGACCTACTCGATCAAGCGACGAAATCGCTTTTGCAAATGTCCGCCGTGATCGGCAAAGACATCTCATTGATCCTGCTGTCCGGCATGGTTGGAACTGATCCCGACGAACTGGCTCCTCGTCTTCTGGCGCTCGAGTCGGGGGATTTTCTCAGAAAGGCCACTACCTCCGGCACGGTCGAATATTCGTTCAAACATGAGCTCACGAGAGAAGTGGCCTACGGCATGATGCTACTCAGCGTCCGTCGCTATCTCCACGCCAAGGCGATCGAAATTATCGAGCTTCGATTCGCCGACCGTCTCGACGAACATATCGACCGACTTGCCGACCACGCGTTTCTCGCTGAGCTATGGCAAAAGGCGGTTCCGTATCAGTTGCGGAGCTGCCGTCGAGCAATCAAGCGTGGCGCCAATCAGGATGCGATCGCCATTTACGAGCGTGGTCGCGAAACGCTGGCGCATTGGCCGCCGTCGTCGAAGAAAACCATCTCTGAAATAGATCTGCATCTGACGGTAATTACGGCGCTCGAACCAATCGGCATGCATCAACGGATTGCCGACGTCTTGCGCGAGGCGCGCCGGCTGGCCGAAGAATCCCGGGAACCATGGCGGATTGCGGCGGTGAATTGTCAGTTGACAGTCGCACTCTGGAGACTTGGCTATCACGTCGAAGCCATGACCGCTGCCCAAACGGCACGGTCGATCGCAGAGAAGATCGGCCAACCCGTCCTAACCTTTGCCGCTCTCCACAATGTGGGCATCATCCACCATGAAACCGGCGACTTCACGCAATCGCTTGCGTATCACGAAAAATGTCTCGCGATCGAAACGCCAGAGATCGACGAGAAGCGCGCTGGATGGGCCGCGCTTCCCAGCGTGATGCTTCGGACTTTCATGGCCGATTCACTGATCGATCTCGGTGACTTCCCACGCGCAGAGGCTCTTGCAAAAGAGGCAAGGCTGTTGGCGGTGGCGGCGAACCACTCGTATTCCCGCGCCAACATTAATCATGTTTTTGGTCGGCTCCGGATCGCGCAAGGGCGCCCTGTCGAAGCGCTCGCGCTGCTGAATGAGAGCTGGCAGACATGCCTCGATCTTGAGATGAAACAGATGTACCCGGTCTTCGCGTCCCGGATGGGCGAAGCCTATCTCGCATTGGGCGATGTCGAATCTGCGCTCAACATCCTCGCAGTGCCTGAAAAGCTGGATATTCCGCTCGCTGAACACGCATTCGGCTGGCGCTTTCTGTTCATCGCTCAAGGTCGTGCTTTCCTTGCCGCCGGCCGCAGCAAGGAAGCCAAAGCCGTAGCTGAAAGAGCGCTAGCACTGGCGGAAGAGCGCGGAGAATTGCCACAGCAAGTCTACGCCAAGAAGCTTCTGGGCGACGTTGCCCATATTCTCGATACGAGCAACACGACCACCGCAGAACGATACTATCGCGAAGCGCTCGGTCTCGCCGAACAGTGCTCCATGCAGCCTTACACGACGCTCTGCAACGATGCGCTTGCCACCTTGGTTGCCTGAATCAGACCCTGGCTGCGAGCTCAATCGGCCAGGGCGCGGATGGCATTGATACCCGGCAGGAAAAAGTACGCCCCACCACGCACCGTGACAAAGGGGCGAGGTTTTTCGATATGGAGATTGAACGGTCTCTGCTGAATGACGAGTTCATCTCCGTCATGAGCAACATGGCTAATCGGATCGGTCCCGACGGGCAGTCCTCCGAACTGAGGATTGTTCAGCCACGAATGCTGGATCATCTCGAATTGGCCAGCGATATCGGCGTTCAACGCGATGAACGCGGTCCCGCGCCGAGAACCCTTGCCGATTGTCTCGTCCTGCTCGCCGCGCCTGGCTCCATAGGGCCGGCCGCGCCTGATAATGCGATGCATCTTGGACAGCTTCAGTGCGACATCCGGGTCGGAGCCAATGGCATCGCGCGGATTGGCACGGCGAATATGCGCGCCAATCGGACAGGCCATCCCTGACTCGTCTTCGTAGGCGTAAAGAAAATCATTGCGTTCGGGTGCCGACGGTGAATCGGCGCCGGCACGCACCAGCGGCGCACCGTTGCGGTACCGACCGATCAGCCGTGCCGCAACCTCCTCTGTCGCCTCGACATCGGCTTTGCCATGCATTCGGGTAGCGAGGCTGGCAACAAATTTCTCGAAGGCGTCCACGTCCTGCTCCAGTTGCCGGAACACCAGGTAGGTTCCGTTACGCAGCAGATCGCGCAGATTGGAGCCGGGCTTCACGGATTGGCTGCTGATGCGCTCCCGACGTTCATTGCGATAGCCGAGCACAAATTCGCCTGGCTTGACCAGGGAGATGCGGCGGTCTTTTGCGCTCAGGACCTTGTCTCTTTCGCCACTGCCCGCGAGGGTGTGACAGGACTTGGCTTTTTTCTCGTTCTTGGCGTTTTCCTCGCTTCGGATAGCCAGGGGCGACCCCTCGATGATCGGCTGCGAGATGCCGTCGACGAAGCCGAAATGCTCCTTGGCATCGTCATAGAGGCGGCCATGGACGATGACGGGCCGGCCGTTGCCTTGGTCACCAGTCACAACAACGTCAGCAACGCCGTTCATCGCGCGCTGCTCCGCCTGGACTAGGGCCTGCAACACATGTTCTTCGGATGCATAAAGCAACAGCATGCCGTGCACCTCGGCGGACGGCCCCCATCCACCCCACTCCCATCGGCACGGTGAGCTTTCTCCCGCGTCGCCGAGAAGGCCGGAGCGTCGGGGCATCCGTCTGCCAGACGTCGGCTTCGGCGCCATGCCTTCGAGAAATTCCACGGAGAAGTCCGACAGCTGATGCTCGTCGAGATCTAGCTCCTGGAGGCCGCTGGCAGTGATGGCCAGATTGATCGCCGTCCGATCGCCAACACGCATGGCCTTAAGTGCCCGGATGTTCGTCGGCGGTAACTGCAGATCCGTCGCGCCGTCATCTTCCCCCTCAATCCTGTCCGCGCGCATCAATCGCTCGGCCAGATCGCGCAGCCAGCGCTTGGCAGCATCCCGCTGGCCTGGAAGAAAGTGCCAGGCCACATAGGCGGAGTACGGCAATTGCGGATAGCCGCTTAACAGCAGCCCCTGCACATCATGCCATTCGATTTTTTCCGTGTTCATGGTTTTTCAAAGACGTTGGAGGAATCGATCGATAGCCGGCGAACTCAACGGAGCGAACAGATCTTGTCTGGTATCGGTGTTCGCATTGATGCCGACAACACCGAGCATAGGATAGGCGCCGTACCAGACGATGGTTTCCACCTGGCTCTGCCGCACATAGGCCTTGAACGGCCTCGCATCCTGCGCGCCTTGCCAGAACAGAAAACGCGTGGGCGGAAAACCGTAGCGTTTCCCTGCCGCGTTCACGAACGTATTGGTCCAGATCGCATTCAGCCCCTTCACGGCGGCCAGATCGATGAACTCGTTGAGGTAGCTCTCCCAGGCACCGCCGAAATTGTCGAGAAATAGCAGACGCCGGCCACCATCGATCAGCACCCAGCGCGCCGAGAGGATGGTTGGGATGCCGCCAAGCTCACCCTTGTTGAACCAGAATTTCGCGAGAACATTGACGGCGAACAGGACCAGTCGAAGGATCCAGTATCGAAGGACACCCGGCTTTACACAGGTGATGCTGGCCAGATGATTCTGGTACCGGTTAATTCCGGCTTCCTCGCGCGCATATTTGCGCGCGTTGTCGCGAGCCCGGATCAAAAGACCTGCGGGATGTTCAAACGTCGTCCTGTCGCGATACTCGAGTGCCCCAACCACGCACAGAGCCAGCAGTCCGACGAGATAGCCGGCCATCACGCCGCTCCATCCCAACAGAACCATCAGAAGCCAGCCGTAAGTGAGCGATCTGGCCATTCCAGCCACGTTGCTGATGACCGTTTCCGGCAGCAGCGCTGCAACGAGCAGGACGCCGACCGAGACCAGAAGGAACATGGCGAACTGGATAACATCCAATGCCATACGCCGCAGATTCTCGCGCGTCTTGCTGAGAGGCTGAAGCTCGATCATCAACTGCAGCGATGTCGTGCAATACCAGCCGACGAGCAACAGCCCTCCAATACAGACAAGCTGGAACATGACCACCAGCACCGCACCCAGCGACGTCAGGATCCCACTCGGACCATCCACCAATATCCCGGCCCATGTCGGTGATCTGTCAACGCCGGAGATGACCGCGAGCGTGACAACACCGATGAGCACACCGACCAGCGCGTATCGTGTAACGACCGCTAATTGCAGCGGAAAGCGCCAGAACAGATGCTGGTCGCGGGTATTTTTGCTCGCACTCCGGAGAAGGAGTTCTGCCGCCCGGACCACCAGCCACATCACGCTCAATAGCATCAAGCCGGTCAGCGTTGCCGGCTGTATGACTTCGGTGAGCTGTGAGACCCACGGCAATGCCGATACCTTTGTATCGAGATGCTGCGTTGCGTGACCGACCGCCTCAAGCCATAGCGGCAACACCGCGTAGAGCGCTGATGGTCGATAGCCCAAAGCCCAGCACACGAGTGCGCCCAGAGCGCATGCCAGCAGCGCGACGACGATACCAGCCGCAACAGCGATCTGGGTTCGAAGCGTCATCTGCCATGGCAATTGCGCCGGCTGCTCTGCCCAGCGATTGTCGGCACTGCCGCGAATGCACTCTCGTGTCACGAGATCGAGTAACCCCGCCGGGCGACCGGGCAAGATCGCATCGACGAGAAATCGCGCCGAGAGAAACGACACGATTCCCTTCCGGACGCTATTCTCGCCTTTGACCTGCACCACCGTGCGGCCGGGACTGCCACTAAAGAACGTATTCGCGCCGACGTCATGGCGCTCCCAATACTCCCGGACCAGATTTGGGGTCGTTGTTCCTGACAAGGGATAGCCGACACACCAGCGGTAGACCTCGTCGAAACCAATTGGTGCATACTTTAACAGCTCATCCAGAAAACCCGCTCTCGGGCCATCGAACGTTGCCTCGAATACGAGACAAGGCCCGACCCCGTCGGCAGCGTCCAGGATGACAAAACTACAAAAATGCAGACCTGCAATCTTGTCGAATGGAAACAATGGGCGGCACTCAAGAAACGCTGCCTCACCGCCAAACTGCGGGTCGGCATTGTCGCGAAGATAGCCCCTGCACCATTCCACTTTGGACGGTTCGATCGGCGTGATGATCGTTGTGAAATTCGGATTCAATGGACGGGCTCCGATCCATTCGCATTGAACGTCACGCGCAGCGAGCAAGGTGCTGGCCCGTCATAGCCGACCTGACCGCCCTGTCCGGGCGCGCGCGCCAGACCCGGCAGGCGCATCAGCGCGCGGACGATCTCCAGCATGACCACGTCAGCAATGTATTTGCCGAAACAGTGGCGCGGCCCGAAACCGAAATGAAAGTAACTCTCGATGGGACGATCGCGAAATGTGAGCGGGTCTGGAAATGCTTCGGAATCGAACATGGCCGCCAGCGGCGGTGCCAAGACAAGCGTCCCGGCAGGCACCCGCCGGGCCCGCGGGGTGCCGTTGGCGATGATCGTATCACGCGGGCATGTTCGCACCAGCAAAGGCAGCATCGGACGAAACCGCATGGCTTCATAGATGCAGCCACGTAACGCCTCCCGCGCCGCTGCGAGCTGGCCATTCGGCGCATCAGCGGCGACCGATCCTTGATCGGTGTGGATCGCACGCTCGAGTGCAGCGGACAGTGCCTGAGCATGCGCCAATGCCCCGGCCTGCTCCAGCAACTGATCCACGGCATGGGTGACACCGCGGATAATGGTGGCTCCGCCCGTCGCAACCAGCCCGGTCAGATAGCAGCGAATCCACTCCTCATCAAACCAGGGCGGGTTGCCCGGCTGACCATGGCGGCGCTGCAACCGTGCCAGCAGGCTGTGAGCGGGAATGGATGGGTGCGATGCAGCGGCAGTAGTGGGGCCGCCGGATCCAAGCTGCTGCGTCAGTTGACAGGTCAGATCTGCGATATCGGCGCGAGACCGGCTCCACGGAAGCGAATCAACTGGCGGGTTGACCATAATGATGCCGGCCAGATTCCGCATGACGCCTGCCATTCGCTGCCGGTCTCCATTCAGTGGAGGGACGCCAAAGTATTCGGCCAGGACGGCAACCATCACCGGCTCCGCCAGATCGGCGACAACGTCGATCTGGCCCGAGTCCTTCAATGCCTCGATGCAGGACTGGCAATTCTCGGAAGAGATCGTCCGGATGAGCCGGTCATCAATCTTCTCGACCACGCTCTGCAGCATTTCCCTCTCGCGGGCATGCTGCTCTCGCCCATCGACCGTCATCAGAAACGGTCCCCAGGGCATTCCGGGCTCGATGGTGTCGCCCAGTTCAAAGTCGTCGAAGCGTTCGAGCACCTCGCGTACATCGCTGGCTTTTGTCGCCACAAGGACGTTGCCGACGATCGTGACGGGCCGCACGACGCGCAGCACCGCGAAGACCGCCTTGAACAACCGAAGATGGGAGAGCACATGGCAGGACAGTCGATATTTGACGAGCTCGCCCCACATACGCATGCGCCATCCGAAGCGATCCACAGCGCTGGCGCCACCTGGATCAAGTCCATTGGGATCAGTCAGCTTCGAGCCGGATATGCCGGTTGCCGACTGATCCGGCGTATCGTCGCCGACCACCTGATCCCGGAATAGTTTCAATGAATGTTGATCCTGGCCGTCTGCCGGCAGCACCAGATCCTTGGTCTCGCGAATCCCATGCATCGGTGCGCCTATTCGGCTCGGGTTGGAGTGCTCAGCATTAGAACAAGAGCGTTTGTAGTTGTAGAACTATCTATATTCCATCGAAGACAGCTCGCCAAAACTAGGATTGTTGTCAGACTTGCAAGCCACAACAACCAGCCGCTGGCCAGCGCCATCATGGCCGACACGTTAGCTGCCGCATTTCCCCGCGTCAGTGAACTAGATCACAGACAGCCGTCCATTCATTCGCATAGTAGCCTTATGGAGGCCAAATGCGACCAACGACAACACAACAACTTGCCATCGAAGCCATGCTCAACAGTCTGCTGGGGCCGCGTGTTTACGACCGCTTGTGCCTGGGTATGAAAGTCGGAGGAATGGACGAAGACGTCCTCTACGTCTTTGTCTCGAACGAAGCCTGCGCAGCGGAGATCGAAGCGGTTCACACGGATGACTTCGCTCTGGCCGCCGAGCACGTGCTGAATCAGCCCGTGCGCTGCGTTAACGTCATCCCATATGATTTCTCGGATCTATCGAGCCCATAGCGGGCCCCCCTCACCTTTAAGGGGAACCAGCCTTCGCGTTAGCGAGCTCACTGTCGCCACACGCAGACGAGCCGCCCTTCGGGATGGGGGCTCCCACCTGTCCGGCGTCTAGAAGCTTTTTATCGGGTTGCCGAGCAGCACCGTGACAGCCAACACTACAACGACGCCGTAGAGGATAAACACCCCGAGCGTGAGGCGTCGGTAAATGCGGCGATAGGTTTGCTCCAATTCGTCGACGGATGCCATGCCGAATACCTCCTGATACCCGGCCACTAATGGGCCAAACACCAACGAAGTCATGTGAACCACATCACACCTTGAGCGGCCGCCCCGACGCATCAAGGGTTGCAGGCTCGGCTTCGGCAACAGCCGCTAGCGCCTTCGGCTTGAGGATGGCGATGCTGCCGGGCTCAAGGCGGATCCACCCTTTCAAGGACCAGGCACGAAGTTGCTTGTTGATGCTTTCTCTGGTCACTCCGACCATCTCGCCGATCTCTTGTTGAGTGACGATAAACGGACGGCCGACGTCGGAAGGCTCGTGCTTCGAGGCCAAACCGATCAGCAGGTTCGCTAGCCGCGCAGGCAGGTCCTGCAGAATGACATGCTCGACCTGTTCACTCGTCCAGCGCAGACGGGCGCAAAGCAAGTGAATGAACTTCATGGCCAGCATCGGTTGGGATTCGATAAATGGAAAGAAGTCTCGCCGGTCGATCACGATAAGCTCGCAATTGGTGTGAGCAATCGCATCGGCCGTTCGCGCAAGCCCGTCGAGCAACGCGATCTCCCCGAATACCTCACCTTTCGTCACAAGATTGAGGATGGCGCTGCGTCCCTCAGATGAGGCGACGCTCATCTTGACAGCGCCGCTCACCACGACGAAGAGACTATTGCCGGGATCACCTCTCACAAAGACGGTCGCGCCGCGTTTGAACTTTCGGAAGCTCACATACTGGCATAGTTGATCCAATGCCTTAGCGTCGAGATCAATGAAAAATGGATGACTGCGTAATATCGACAATCGGGGGTTGATCTGTGAAACGCCTCGCGCCATCACAAGTGCTGCTCCATCCCAGAAAAACTCAAAACAAGGCTAGGCACACTGGTATTGTGAAACGAAGCCCCCTCTCAAGAGTCATAGCCTGCCATGAAGACTTTAAGAAGTAACGCAGGATTTTATGGCGAGTAAGCTAGCTTCAGCGAGCGTGGGCTATCCAATGCGCTTCTGACAAACGAACGCCCGCTCGGTTACGGATTCTTCTGCACGGGAAGGCCTCTGCAACTTGGTGTGTCGGCTCAATCGATATGATCGCAGTGCTCACTGATACGAGGTGAATCGGTCAACAAAAATGATCGCTATCCTCTACTTCGACGATACTAGCGTCGTCTCAATCCTTCGATTCTTTCAACTGCCTCATCATGGTCCAAGTTTTCTTCGCCTTCGATTGAGCCGCATTGAACCCGATGATTGAATCAATTCGCGCAGGGCTTTCGCGGCCTGTCGCTTGCTTATTCAGCCTCCTTCTGGAAAACTGGCCGATCTGCCCTGCCCTTGCCGCGCTACACAAGGCGCAAACGCCTCAAGAGGGTGGGCTCGGATATTTTTTTGACGCGCCGACGTGGGCACGCAAGAGAGGTTGCCCGGTCAAAAATGAACCGCTGGGTACCGATTGCGACTTGGCGGTGCAACGCGCCGAAAAAATATTACTACCCGCGTTCGATAGCTGGCTGAGCGGCGGCGAAGATGCAAATCCGGTCGGCTTCGGCGTGGTGATCGGAACGCTGGACTGGATGTTTCACGAGTACCGCCGGACGTGGAAACAGAAAACTGCGAAGCGTTTGCAGCCGTTGAGCCCAGGACAATGCCGCGTCCATGAAACCGGCATCAAGATGATCTGCGAATATCTATTGCGGGACGGCAGGCGGCTTGGCACGCGGCGGGTGTCGAGCATCGATACAGCCTTTGCCGATGATCTGTTTGAGAAGCTGCTCTACAAAAATGTCGATGGCGAAAAAATCGAACGCCGCACTACCGTAAACCACGCCATGAAAACCGCGCGCGGTGCGTGGAACACAATCTCACGGGCGCATCCTCACATGTTTCCGCCGCAAAACTCATTCGAAAAGATGGGCCTGCGATCGACATCGCGCGAGACCCCCGCACGCGAACTTCGATGAGCTGATGGCGTTCCGCGCCAAGGCATTCGAAATGGAATTCGCGTCGCTGGAAACCCGCGTTCTGATCGGCTGGGAATGGCTCCAGCGCAAGGCGCATATTTTCATCCGGTTTATGGCCGAGCACTATCGCCCGGACAGCCACCCGAACCACGTCTACGTCATCAACTACAAGACTAGCACCGGCTCATGGGAACCGTTGTTCGATAAGAAGGGCAAACCGCTCTATCCCCTGCTGATGGCAGAGCTGGATGCCATGAAGGCACTGCGACCAAGAGGCGGCCTGATGCTGCGGCGGGACGGCAGCAGCCTGCCGTGGAGCGGCAAGGGCGAGATGCTGACGCAAGTGGAGCGCATCTCGAAAAAGATCATCATCGCTGCGGGCTTGCGACCTGAGCTAACCTTCACATCGATCGGCACGGCGGGGCCACCGAATCGAAATCCTCGGGACTGACCACATTGCAATTGATGGACAAGGGTCAGTGGTCCTCGGTCGCGGCGATGGCGAAGTACCTGCACGACGACGAAGGCAAGCAGCAAGCTCAGATCAAGCGCATTAAACGGCGCAAGCAGGCGGCCAAAAAGTGAACGTTTGTCGGAATGAATTCGTTGAGCTTGTCGGAATGGAAAGTTCCTGACGCGCTAAGCCATTGAAAATATTGGAGCGGGTAGAGGGAATCGAACCCTCGTATTCAGCTTGGAAGGCTTTCCCGCCCGCATAATCGGGCATCACTGAGCATCACCCGAAAACACTGCAAACATCTTGTTTTATAGGGTTTTTCGGCGTTTTTCGCGAATTATCGTTGCCCTTCAAACCCTTGGTCACTCGGACCATTTTGCCACCAAAGTTGCCACCAAAAGCAACAGATCGTGGAATTTATTCACACGAGTAAATACACCGTGGTACAATTCATTTCAGGCTGCGCGTGGGCGCGGCGTCAATGAAAGGATTGTATGAGCACTTTTATGGCAACCGACTATCTAAGCATCGAGCCGTCAGAACTGCGCCGAAAAGCAGAAGTCATCGCGGTAAGACACGCGGAACGCTGTAAGCCGTCTTATTATGGCGAGCAATTTTGTCCCCACGAATGGGTGGTTACAGCCATCATGGAAGCGTTGGAGACTAGCGCTGCGCTTTCGAATACACGAGGGGAACTGAAAATTGCGTATGGCATCTTGTGGCACGTCAACGCTGGCGTGGATGCGCCATCTGAAGTAGCGCCAATAAGTGTCGCTCCAGAGCGCGGGGTATATGAAGCTCGCAAGGTTCTACGTGGGCTACTGACGCGTCAGGAAATCGGGGAAGGCATCCATTTGGCGCGGGAAGCATTAGCCGCGTCGGGTTCTGTATGAGTTGCGGTTATCAAGGTTCACACTTCGGAGCGCGTTACCCGGATGCTGGATGTGTTGATGGCTACTTGTGGGATTTGGATAGTTGCGATGAACCAGGTGGCCCACTCTTTTCTGGCGGCGATACGCCCTGTCCTTGCTGCAACACACGCGATTACATCGAGTGCGGTGGAAATGCGATTACTGGAAACGCGCATCAGCGCCGAACAAAGCGTCGTTTGCTAATTCGCCAGGTGAAGGCGTGGGCAAGCCGCCACTAACAGATATTCACAGCCGCCCACTAGGCGGCTTTATTATTTTCCGAGGCATACTTTAGGTAGAATACTTGCCACCAGAGTTGCCACCAATTTCTGAAAATCAGAAATCGACACTGCTAACCGATTGAAATCATTGGAGCGGGTAGAGGGAATCGAACCCTCGTATTCAGCTTGGAAGTCTTCGAATTTCGGCAGTGTTTTCAAAACCCATTCCGACATTTTGCAGCCCTTTGGGCGATTGAGATTACTACAGAATTTCTCTTTGTCGGAATGGTCTTGTGAGACTCATGAGCGATCTCCGAGTCGTCGGAACGCATCGAAGTCGCCTCGTCACCGCGGCTGTTTCACGAACGAACGACGTGGCTGACGGCAAGATTTCGAGCGACGAAGCCATTCAAGCCGTTATCGCCTCTTACAAAGGCCGCACGAAAATCTGAATAGCCAAATGTGCAATGTCTATTCGATGACCAAGAACCAGGCCGCCAGTCGAGATCTGTTCAAGGTCGAGCAGGACAGCTCCGGCAACCTGCCTTGGACCGGGCATCTATCCGGACTATATGGCGCCGGTCGTACGCAACGCCGACGGCGGCCGCGAACTGCGCTGTTGCCGTGGGGATAACGATCAACCATTCGCCTTCAACATGCGTGCGGTCCCTGACTTACTGCACCAGACGCCTTCGTTCATCTGGCGTCAGTTGATCTATCGCTGCCTGTTCGAGTCTGCCCGCGCCGAGAACCTGCACGGGGCTTGCTGGATTTTGCGCGCGCTTGTCCTCGCGCGGCGGATTGCGCTTCTTGTCGTCCTCACTCGGTTCCCCGCCGCCATAGCCCAGCACTTCGACGATGATCACCGACGGATTGTTGTTGGTGGCCTGCTTCGGCGTTGCAGTCTGTTGCGTCGCCGTAGTCGCGTTGGAACTCGACAGCGCCGCAGTGATGCTCGGCGCCTGCACGGTCGGAATACCTGAAGACGAGCCCTGCACCGAAATATTCGCCGCATTGACGATCTGCAGTGCGGCGAGATTGATATTGCCGGAGACGCGGATGCCCGCCTCGCCCGCATCGATGGTGCCGAGCGGCGCGATCAGGTCGATGTCGCCGGGCGGCTTTTCCGGGATCGGCCTGAGAGTCGCGATGCCGGCGCCCGCCGAGGGCACCTGCGGCGACAGCGTGACATTGCTATAGATGTCGTAGACACGCTTCGGCGGTGTGTAGACCACGGTGGTCTTCGAGCCGCGGCCGGCATTGATGTCGCCATTAGCGGTCCAGGCGATGATGTTGCCGCCGAAGGTGGTCATGATGCGCGACAATCCCAACAAGACGCTGCCCTGGCTGTAGATCTGGATATTGCCGTCGCCCTGCGTGATCAGGCCCGCCGAGCCCGGCGGTGCGACGCCTTCGGTGCCGATGATCAGCCTGCCGCCGGGCGTGAACATCGAGATATCACCGCCCTCCAAGGTGCGAACGCCGGAGCCTGCGAACATCGTGATGTCGCCGGAATAGACATTGCCGGGAAACAGCGCCGCTATCGCCTCGCGGCCGCGCAGATAACTGAAATGGCGCAGGCTGGCGCTGTTGTTGTATTCGCGACCGCCTTCTGTCAGTTCAGCAAAATAAACCTGACGCAGAAACACCTGCTGCTGCCCCGCTGGCAAAGCGCCAAAGGCGGCGCGCGCCTCGGCATCGGTCCCGGCAAAGCCGGTGCGGTGCTGCAGCCATGTGATGAGTTCCTTCTCATAGGTCTTCGCCACCTTGCCTGATCCTTCCAGCGGCGTGCCGGTCGGCAGCAGATTAGCCGGGTCGAGATAGCGCAGCAGTGCCTGATAGTTCGGCGCGGTGTTGCCGATGCCGGCCTGCATCGCGATGCTGGCACCCGACCGCCGATCGCCCGCGACCGCCGGACCGACCGAGACGACGCTGGCTCTGTCGTCCATCAGGATGTTGCGGCCGGCCGAGATCTGCAGCGTGCCGGGGCCGCCTACATTGAAGCTGCTATAGATGATGTCGTGGCCGGCCTGCACCAGCGACACATCGGTCTCGGAATGATGCACGAACAGATTGCCGGTCGAGGAGAAGTAGGTCTGGTAGTTCGACCCCAGCCCATCCTCGGTGGTCCCGAGCGCGGTGCCACTGCCGACGATGTCGCGCCCGGCCATCATGCTCATCGGGCCTGCGCCCTGATACCAAACCTGTCCGGCCCGCGTCGGATCATTGGCTGCAAAGGTCATGATACGGCCGCTGCTGACACCGACGAGATCGCCATTGACGGCATAAAACCGTGTCGGATCTAGACTGCCCCATTCCGCGCTGGCGGTGTTCGGCCCGAAGGCGAACAGCGGATAGATGCCCTGGCTCTCATACGCCACGTTGCCCGTGGCCGAGAGATTACTGAACGTGGTCCCACCTGTGATAGCATCAACCAGAGTGAAGGCCGGACGAAATGGCGTCGCCAGCGACGATGCCGATGCACTCGATCGGGCCACGGTATAGCCGCCCGCATAGATCGACCCCGATGCCAGGAATTCGAGCTGGCTGTTGGCCGAAGGCGCCAGCAGCAGCGGCGCGTAAACGGACGAGATCGGCGCCGAGCGATCGGAAATCGAATTACCGTAGTAGAAGCTGCCGCCAGCCGCGACGGCGGTGAGGATCGACGGATACATCAGCGCCGAGTCGGTGGAGGGCAAAGCGCTGCCGAGGGTGATCGGCACCAGGTCGCCACCCGCAGAGAACAGGTTGATGGCGCTGTGGTCGGTCCATAGCGAGAACCAGGTGTTGCCGCCGGCCGCGCCGTCGCGCCCATAGGGCGCATCGACGACGGTGGTCACGCGGCCGGGATCGCTGGCGCCGGACAGCACCAGGTCGCTGCCGCTGTTCAGCGTGAAGGCCGAGTCGCCGGGCGCCAGCACCAAGCCGCCAAAAGCTAATGCCCGCGACGCATTCAGCACGTCAAAGGCCCGGCTTTCGCGCGGCGACTGGTCGATCGGCTGGACGCCATAGATTGGGCTCACCATGCCCAGCGCGCCTGCGACGATCCTGGTATCGCCGCGCAGGTTGGTAACCGTGCCGTTGAAACTGGCATCGACATACAGCGAGGCCGGGTTCAGCTTGCCGCCGACCCGCAGATCGAGATCGCCGCCGCCGGTCAGCGTCAGGCTGCCATCGGCGCCGACGCGGCCGGTGCTGCCCACGGCGAGCACGAGGCCCTGGGTGCGCCGGTTGCTGGTCTGATCCTGTGCTTCCACGCCGCTCGATGAGACAACGTTCGTGCCCATCAGCGTGACGATGCCGGCATTGCCGCCCACATCGACGCGGAGATCGCCGCCGCCGAGCGTGCCGAAGCCGGTGAAGCCGATCAAGGTGTCGGCCCTGATGATGCTGAGAATTGACGGCGAGACATAGCTGCCGAAATTGATCGACCATGCGGTGGCCTGATCGGCGCCACCGCCGAGCGTGGATCCGGTGCCTTGCCGCCAAAGCCAGTTACCGATCGTCGCGCTGTTGTAACCGATATCTCGCTCGTTCGGGCGACTGATTCCGCCCGTATAGACCGGTAAGGTCATCAGATCGCCGGTGAGATCGCCGCCCGCCGTGACGGTGAGATTACCGCCGCCGGTCGGATACCAGGCGCGTGCCAGACTGTCGGGACCGCCATTGACGAACTTCTCGTAACCTTGATTACCGTCGGTTAGAACGGTGCCCGAGCCATGCATCGCGCGCGGCAGATTGTATGGATCGCTGGCGCTTGTCGTCGTCGAGGACGTACCGGCCGTGTAGACGCCGTAGAGCGTACCCATTGCCACGTTGCCGGAAGCGATGAGGTCCAGATCGGCGGCGCCTGTTCGAATGACGCTGAAACGTGTGCTGCCGGGCAACAGATCGAACGGAGAGTTTGGATCCGCCGTGCATGATTGCGAATCGTACATACAGGCGTCCTCGTACTGCTGCTGAGACATCGGCGCACCGACATAAATGGACGGATCGCTGGGATCTCCGTACCAGGTGATGCCGTATTCCGACCAAAGATAGGTTGCGCCCGGTCCGGGCACGCCATAGAGGCCGTAGTGATTGTCGGCCAGCGTCAGATCTCCGTGCTTCGCGCGCGGATTGGTCAGGCGGCCGTCGGCCGCATTCGTATCGGCGCCAGCCACAAGCCGCATCGACCACGACTGCGAACCTTCCGGCAGCATCGCCGCCACGGCGTATAATTTTCCGGCCGCCCCGGGCCGCAACTCGATCGACGTCACACCGCTCAGCAATTTAATATCGGTGCCTGCTGGCAGGACTGCCCCCATCGGCAAAGTGAGATTACCGTTCAGAAGGTATTGCGCAGCGGATACGCCCGGCAACGGAACGCCCTTCGGCCAGACCATCGCGGCCAAGCTGGCATTTACGGGCATCTTCCACCCGGCATCGAACTTTGTGCCGACCGGAAGCCTGACGGCGCTCCCGATGATGGTGCCCGCGGGATACAGGATACTGCCGCCGGCATTGCGGATGTTGGCGGTTATGACTGTGCCCGGCACCAAATTCATCACGGCATTGAGAGCGCTGGCGACGGGGATCACCATGCCTGCGGAGAAAACGCGCGCACGGATTGGCAGATCGAAATTCAGCGCTTTGGCGCCGAAGAAAATGGTGCCGGTCGCCAGCACCACGCCGGTGCGCGGGATCGTGATATCGGCGCCGGTGAATTCCTTCCCGGGCCGCAGCACCCAGCCTTTGTCGTCCTGCGTTGCCGGGGGCTGCGCGAAGCCGTCATTGATGCTGCCATAGATGTTGAGATCGCCGCCGGCCCGCAGCGTCAGCGCGCCGGCTTCACCCGATCCGTAAATGCCGGTCAGCTGCGAATGCGGATTGAGGCTGGCATAGCGATAGCGCGACAGATCGAGATCGCCTGTGACAACCAGATCGCCGTCTGCCGTCTTGCTGACGACTTCGACACCCGGACGCAGATGGAAGGCGTCGCGATAAGTCGCATTGTTGAGGCCGGCGAGCTTGCCGTCGACGAGCGTGGCATTGCCGCGCGCCGCATTGATGAACGCCTCGCTGTCCGCATGCTTGCCGTCGAGCCAGGCCTGGTCGATGACCTGATAGCGCCGGCCATTGGCCGCGGGATCCACCGCATAAGGCGCATCGTCATAGCTGCGCATCGCATTGACGGCGACGAAGCGCGCGCCCTGAATGATGGGCATGCCGCCGACATCGATATCGATATCGCCGAAGGTTGCCGCGTTGGCATCGGTGACATTGCCGCCGCTGCCGATCCGTGGCGCGTTGAGGTCGAGCGTACCGCGAGGAATACCGTCGTTCTGCCCGACGGCCGTACCCATTGCGGCATTGGTGCCGTGCCGCAGATCGATGCGGGCGCCCTGCGCCAGCGTCAGCCGGCCGTTGCCCGAGCTGAGTTCGACGATCGCACGGTTCGGACTATCGATGATCATGCCGTAGCTATCGACCCGCAGCGTTGTGCCATGGGCATCGAGCACTGCCGATCCCGCCAGCGTGAGGCCGTTCTTCGCGGCGAGGCGAATGGTGCCGACGCTTTCGCCGCTGGCATCGATGGTGCCGACGACGGTGAGACGCCCGTTGTCGAGAGAGACATTGATCTCGTTCGCCTTCAACTCGTTGCCGATGGTGACATCGCCCTGCTTGATCTGGAAGCTGCGCGCGCCGTAGACGCCGCCGGCATTGAGCCGCGCATTGAGCGCGGCGAAATCGCCGAGGCTTTGCGCGCGCACGGTGGCGCTGCCGGCGCGATACGACACCAGCGTGCCGCCGGCATCGGTGTGGCCCTCCGTCGTGCCGAGGATCGCGCCCTGCAGATCGACCGTGCCGGCCGCGGCATCGAGCGCGATCGCGGTGAGGCTGCCGGCATTGTTGAAGCGCGCCGAAAGGTCGATCACCGAGCCCGGCGCCTGGCGGACATTGCCGGTGCTGCTGTCGAGCGTGACATCGCCGCCCCAGCTATATTTTCTGACATCGTTGAACACGATCTCGCGGCCGCTCATATCGATGCGCGAAGCGCCGGTGAGTGTGATGTCGGTAGTCGATTTGAGCGCCAACTTGCCGCTCGGCAGCACGATCGCGGTCTCCAGCGTGATGCTGCTGCCGTTCAGCGTCAGATTTGCGCCGAGCGCATCGGTCGTCACCGCGCCGGGCGTGCCCGCGCCGACCAGCCGCAGTGCGCCGCCCGCGGTGATGCTGTTGACCGAGCCGCCCTCGCCGGTCACCAGCGGTGCTGTGATGGACAGATTGCCGCCGTTATAGCTGTAGCCTTGTCCGGCCACATAGGCGCCGCGCGCCTGATAGACCGATAGCGTGCCCTGCTGATTGGCGCTGACGCGGTCGGTCGCCGACAGATTAACATTGGCGAAGCCGAGCGCGACCCGGCTGTCGATATCGTTGCCGCTCGGGCGCGAATCGGGGCCGTAGCCGAACACGATGCGATCGGCGGCGACGTTCAGGGTACCGCTGCCGGTGCCCGCGCCGTTGGCGACAAGTTCGCCCGGCGCCAGCGTCGATCCGCGCCAGATGAAATTGCCGGTGCGAATGGTGGCGACGTCGCCGGCAGTGCCGGCGCCATAGATCGCCGGAGTGCTGAGCACGAGATTGGCGAGCGTCGATTTGCCGGTGGTGGGATCGACGGTGTCCAGCGTGACGGTGCCGAAAATGTTGACGGCATTGGACGCCGACAGTGTCAACGTCTCCAGCCCAGGCGCACCATATCGGGTATCGCCGCGCAGCAGCCGATCGAGCAGCGACTGGTTCATCGACAGCCCGCTCGGCAGGATGTTGCGCGCCGCCGCGTCAATCAACACGGCGCTGTCGCCAAGATTGATCCGGCTGACCGAGAGTGTGAGATTGCGGGTGCCGTAACGCACGGCGTCGTCGAGCTGGAACTGGTTCGGAGTCACCAGCGCGATAGTGCCTTCGGAATAGATTTCAGTCTGCCCGCTGCAAATACCGACGTCGCAAACCCCGATGCGCACGCCGCTGGTTGTGACAGCACTCGCCTTAGCCGTATTCGGCACCAGATCAAGCATGCCGTTGGAGACCATCACCTGGTTGCCGGTCGCCGCGTAAACGTAGCCATCCCGCGAATCGTAGGCCGCAGCACCTTTGCCGATGGTGTTGATATGGGCGCCGCGCTCGATGACGATGCCGCTTCCGGTTCTGGTATTTCCGCTGTTGGCCATCAGGAAGACCTCCGGCGCCGATAGCACCGAGCCCTGCCGGAGATAGATGTATTGCGTCTGGTCGTAACTATCGACGAGCCGGCCGCCCTGCCCGTACACAACGAACTGGATTCCGCCGACCACGATGCGCGAGGCGCCAAGCGCGTTGAGCATCGTCGAATCGATCGACACGCCCTGGAAACTGGCCGTGGCGGCTGCACCGCCTGCGACAACCTCGATATCGTAGCCGCCGCCGGAACGGGTGGCGAGCATGACCGCACCGCCATAGCCGCCGCTCTCCGCATTGAACTTTGCGGTGCCGTTGAAGCGGAGTGCGTCGATCCCGGCGCCAGGATTGAGGTCCAGCACCAGGCTGCGCGCGTCCACCGGCAGCATCGCGCGCGGCACGCCGCGCTTCACCGCGTCGGCGAGCGCATAGTCTGCGTAGCCAGTCTCGTTATATTGTGAGAAGCTGCGAACCACGGCGGACGGCGTCAGCACGACCTGGCTGGCGAGACTGTCCCGGATGGTGGTGTTGGCAAAGCCGAGCACGCCGGACGTCAGGTACGACCCGTTGGCGACTAGATTCACCCCGGGGATAGCATTGCGTTCCTGCTGCGCGCCGATCTCGATGCGGAATGCGCCAGGCAACAACGCATAGGTCGAGGGCATCAAGGTGTAGGTGCCGGCCGGGAGTCCGGGCGTGCTGCCATCCAATGTGACCTGGCGTCCGACCAGCGGATTGCTGGCGCCGGCATCCGCGCCGACCGGGGCGTAGTCACCCTTGTAGCCCGGAACGATGGCATAGACGGCATTGCCCGAGGCACTGAATGTGTTCGCGGCATTGGCGTTGCGGAACGACGTGCGCAGGATATCGACCGAACCGCCGCGGCCGCTGATGAAGCCCGCGCCGGTGAGATCGCCGCCACCGGAGAGGTCCAGCAGCGCGCCGGAATCGACGATGGCGCTCTTGCCGCCCAAGGCGATGCCGATCAACAAGGTCGTGGAGCCCGCCCCACCCGCGCCGACCAGCGTCACGTCCTTGCCGTTATATTGGTAGCTCAACCCGTCGACCGTCCCGCCATAGGGCATCACGAGGCCACGCCCGCTCACCGAGGTCAGGCTGCCCGCCAGCAAGCTGACGCGGGTGGAGTTCGACCCCTCGTACTGACCGGTGCCGATCGTCAGCTTGCCGAGCGGCGCGCGAACGACGCCGGCCTGCTCGACAAAGGCGGCCGCCAGGGTCAGGTCACCGAACACCGAGTACGGCACCGTCGGGATCTCGGCCGAAGTCGCCTCGATGCGCAGAATTCGTGCGGGATCGTAGCCGATCACGCCATTCACGGTGTTTTGCCCGACCTGGACCTGCGCGACCGTGCCGGTCGCCGGATAGACCTGCGCCGCGCGCAGTGTGATGCTGCCGGGACTGAGCAGCGACGTGGTGATCGCACCGAAGACAGGCACGCCAGGCACCGGCCGCACGCCCTGCAGGAAGCGCAGGTCGCCGGCGCTTGCCAGGCGTGTCTTGCCGAACGTCAGATTGACGGTGTCGCGAATGTCGATCAGCTTTGCCGCGACATTGAGCTGCACGTCGTAACGGGTGGGATCAGCGGGGATGACCGGGATGCGCGATTTCTGCGAGTCCGGTTCTTTATAGACATAGTTGATCTGGCCCAGCCGTGCATAGGTCGATTGCAGCGTGATGCGCGCGTCCTGCGCGCTGCCGGCGACCGGCATCATCATGTCGCTATAGAGGTTGAGGCTCTGGCCGACCCGCAGGGTCACGTTGCCATCGAAGCCGATGGCGCTGCTCATGACCGCAAGATTGTCGAAGCCGCCGCGCGCAACGGTGTCAGCGCCGAGGCGGCCATAGCCATAGGTCATGGCTGCATCGGCCGCGCCAGCCTGCAGACCCGCAGCGAGTATCGAACCGCCTTGTGTATCGGCGAGGACGATCCGGCGCTGTGCAAGATAAGCCGCGTCCGCCAGCGGGAAATTGGCCGGATCCAATGTCTGGATGCGATATTCGAGCATCTGCAGCGCGACATTCAGGCTGCCGCCCGCCGCACCGGCGCCGCCTGCACGGGCGATCATCGTGCCGTCCAGGAACAGTCCGTTGTTGGAGATCAGCGAAATGCTGCCGCCATTGCTGGCGACATCCACCGCGCCGAGACCGCTGACATCGAGCGTCGCCGCTGTGCCCGACGCGTCGAGCACCGCCCCCGGCCGCACCACGATGAAATTGTTCGAGCCCGGCGCCTGGCCGAGCGCGCTATCGATCTCGCCGCCGATGACGATGCTGCCGCCATTGGCCACCAGACCGTGGCGACCACCCCCCGCGTCGCGCCCGACCACGGCCTGTGCCGCGACGTCGAGCCGCGCGCTTTCGCCGATCCAGATTGACCGGTTGTTGGTCGTTGCCGCAACCTGATCGACCTGGAACCCCGACAGATCAATGGTCTTGAGCGAGATGCTGCCGCCCGCGGCATGCAATGTGCCGTCTACCGTCAACTGGCCGACACTGCTCAGCGAGATGGACTTGCCGGGATCGACCGTGATCACGGCATTCTTGCCTATGCTGAGACCGACCGACGGCAGGTCGCTCGCCAGCAACTGGCTGTTGCCGGCCTGCAGCGTCAGGCTGGCGCCGCCGCGCTGGGTCAGTGCGCCTGTCAGATTATTGGCGATGTAAGCCGGCGGCGTCCAGACTTCGAGGCCTGCAGCCATCGTATCAGCCGGACGATAGACCGGCATCGTGACATCCACGGTCGCACCATCGGCCACGGTCACGCCGCGATTGCCGATGATCGTGTAAGTACCAAAACCCTTGGAGAGGAAATTCGCCGCCAGCACCAGCGTGCCAACTCCAGTGATATCGGACGCTGCACCGATCGTGGCGCGATCGGTCTGCAGGATCAAGCTGCCGCCGCCGTTCATGCCATAGCCGCGCACGTCGCCGGCAAGGGTCAGGTCGCCCGTCGAATCGACGCCGTTGAGATTGGCCCTGAGCGTAACGGAGCCGCCGCGGCCACCCTGGATCTTTCCGGTGCGCAGCATTCCGGCACCCGACGACACATTGATCAGCGCCTTGGCTTCAAGCACGACATCGCGGCTCGATCGCAGCGAGACCGAACCGCCATTAAGATAGGCGAGGACATTCGGATCCTGGCTCGGGGCGTCGAGGCCCTGCACGCCGCTGAGATCGAGCACGGCGCCCGCGCGCACCGCGATCCGCGCTGTTCCGTTCGAGGTCAGGTTGATCGTGCCGAGCGACGCGGAGGTGAAGACATTGGTGACGTCGATCGAACCACCACGGGCGGTGATATCGGCCTTGATCTCGACGATCGGCGCAATGAGACTAAGCGCGCCGCCATTGGCAAGCGTCAGATCGCCGTCGATGGTGATGGTGCCGCGAGTGCCGATTTGCAAACCGCCGAGGCCCTGTTCGGACAGATGCCGGGCGTCAAGCCAAACCGTGTTGGTGCGGCCTGCCGGGAGCACGTCCGCCACACCGAGCGCCATCGTGACGATCGGGACATCTTCGATCCGGACGTCGCTGTTATACAGATCCGGCTGACCGAGCGCGGTATATTGCCCGATGCCCAACGTGCCGGCGAGCGGTGCGGCGTTCTGCACCTGCTTGTAGCCGTCGGCAACATTGGCGGCGCGTGCGCTGTTCTGGCGCTCGCCGGCGACGACATCAGCGATGATATCCGCCTCGAACATCGCGGTCGGCGTCGAAAGATTGAGACGGCCGGCATCGCGGCCCACGGTATAGCCCGCCTCGTAGCGCCAGGACGACGAGCGGTCGAATATGCTGCTCCAGACCTCGGTCAGCTGGTCGGCAATCTTGCCCTGGATATTGTGCTGACGCACGAAGCCGCCAGCGGCGCCGATGAACTTCATATCGGCGGGCGCGTTATCAAAGCTGTAGATGCGACCGTCCGAGCCGATCAGCTTGGTCGAATAGATCCGGCCGCCATCGTAGCTCACCGATCCGCCGGAGATGTCGAACTTGGCGCCCGCCTGCGCGATGACGTCCGGCGCCGCCAGCGTGATGGTGCCGCCCAGCGCCGTCCATTCGCCGATGGTGTGCGCGGTGTTGGAAAGATAGCCGCCGAGTTCGAGCAGGCCGCCCCTGGTGTAGTAGCGATCGCCGGCATAGCCGCCGGTCCCGGCCGGCAGCAGCACGAGATCGCGAATGTCGATCCAGACGTTCTTGTTGATCAGCGCGCCGCTGTCGCGATTGACCGGCGAATCCCGGAGTTCGTTGCCCTGGACGTTGACCAGCACCTGGTTGGCTGACATCGGCCGTACCGTGCCCCGCACGCCGGAGACGTCGATGCTGGCGCCGGTTTCTGCAAAGACGCGCGTGCCGGCACTGACGGCAACCTGGCCGCCTTGCGCCATGGTTTGCGACTGGTTCTGGAAATTGACCACGCCGCCGGTGACGATCTCGACGCGCGACTGGTCCTGCCGGTCCGCCAGAATCGACAGATTGTCGAACGCCCCCGTGGCGCTGGCGGCGCGCAGCTTGTTGGCCTCCGTTGACGCCGCGATCAGCGCGTCGCGCTGGCTATCGAGCGCGGTCTCGCTGCTCTCCAGTTCGGGCAGGATGGCGGTGACACTGCCTGCGCCCAGCGTCACGCTGCCCTGGCGGTCCGCCGCCGAATTGAGCAGATGGATGGTACCGCGGGTATTGACCGAACTGGTCGCCAAGAGCACGCCGCTTTGAGCGAGCGTGCGTCCGGTCAGCGTGATATCGCCCTGCTGCGCGAAGATCACCCCGCTGTTGATGACGCGGCCACTGGTGCTGCCGATACCGATGACGGTCGAGATCTCGATGCCGCGCGTCGTGGATGTCGCGTTGCCCTCAGTGCCGAAGCCGCGGCGCAGGATGAAACTCTCGCCGGCTGCGAGCAAGGTCTGGCCCTTCGGCGTCGAAATGCTGCCGGCATTCTCGACCTCACTGCCGAGCATCAGGACATAGCCGCCGCCGGATGTCACCGACGATGGCGTGCGCGTTGCGATCGACGCACCGGATTCGACGACGACCTTGCCGCCGGCCGCGGTGAAACTCGGGGCGTAGATGTTGCCGGTCTGGGTGCTGTAGATGCCGTTGTTGCGGAACTGGCTATCAGTAATATCGGCCGTCGACGCGATCAGCGACCCGACATTGACCTGGCTGTTGCCGCCGAAAATGATGCCGCTCTGATTGATGACATAGACATGACCATCGGCCTTGATGGTGCCGAGGATCTGGCTCGGCGCTGTGGCGTTGTTGACGCGGTTGAGCGCCACCCAATTGGCATTGCCCTGCTGGTCGAAGGTCAACGTCGTGCGCGCGCCGACATTGAAACTCTGCCAGTTCAGGATCGCCTGTTGCGTGGTCTGACGGATATTGACTTGCGTTTGACCAGCACCATCGACGCCCTCAGTTGGCGCATTGGCGCCAGTCCAGTTGGCGGGCATGTTCGGAAGAAGCCCGCCGGCACCGAGGCCGTTCGGGACATTGACCGGCGCCGTCATCGAGGTTTGCCGCGCCGCTGCGGCAGCCCGTGCGGCGGCCTGCACGCTTTGCATATCCTGCACGGCACGTGCTGCACGCGCCAGCGAACCTTGTGCTTGCCGCGCGGCGGCCGCCGCCTGCTGCGCCGCCTGCGCAGCGGCATCGGACGCGATGTTCGGTGCTGAGAACGTGCCGCCGCTGCTGCCGCCGTTCATGGAACGTGCATGAACCAATGACGCGGATATCAGGAGCGCCACTGCGCTGACCGTGGTCAGCAAAACGCCGTGACGCGAGAAAGCCTGCATTTTATTGATGTGCGACGCCATGATTGCCCCTCATACGGCGCGACCGAAGTCGAACCGAGACCGTTCGTTAGAAGGGACCAAGGAGAACAGCATCAATATCCGCGCCCAGCATCGGCAGCTCTATCGCTGCAATGCCAACCGCCGATGACTTCAACACGCCTGCACTTCGTCTCTTCTTCTGATTGCCCCTAAGACGGTCCGAGGCAGAACGGGACTGAACCGTGTCATGAAAATTTCGCAAATGGCCACGGCCGAAGCCGATCACGAGAGCACGACGATGGCACCGGGAAGCGACGTCACCTTGGCGCCATAGGCTTCCTTGACAAGGGCGATCAGATCGTCGACCCGGTCGATGGCAATGCGTGCCTCGACGGGACGGCGCCCGAGCGCTTCATTCGCGAGAATGATCCGACCGTTCCGATACCGATTGACCTCGCTGACGACGTCAGCAAGCGGCGTTTGCCGAAACACCAGTTGACCGTCGCGCCAGGCCATGACGACAGCAGGATCGACGATGGCAGGTGCGTTCACGATGCCATCGGCATAGAAGGCCTGCTTGCCCTCACCCACGGTGACGAATGTCCCCGCATAGGCGATCGCGACCGTGCCGCGATGACATGTGACCACGGAGCGCCCGCCTTCGCATCGGAGGTTGAACTGCGCATCGGTGGCGTGAACGGCCCCGCCTCCGGCCGCAACCGTCAGTGTTGCGGGCTGTTGCTGCGAGACGGAGATCGCGGCCTCACCGGAAATCAACTCGAGCCTGTTCGCGTTTGCGTCGTGAAGCACGTTGAGGCTGCTGCGGGTGTTCAATTCGACCGTAATTCCATCGCCCACCGCAATCTGGCGCCGCTCCGCGGTACGGGTTCGGTAATCGGCGGCCAGCTCCTGGGGCGATGGCCACAGCTCCATCGGCGGGTGCGCAATCAGATAACCGGCCCCGGCAACCGATGCCGCAATCGCTCCGCCCAGAAACCAGCGACGGGAATGTGCTGTTCGGCCCGACAATGCATGACCTGACGGCGCGAGCCCCAGCGACGCCGATACGGCTGGGTGGCGCGCCGCCTGTTCCAGCCTGTCCCACAGCGCATTGGCCTCGGCGAAAGCCCGCCCATGCGCCGGACTGCGCGCGCACCAGCTCGCCAGGTCCCGGCTATCCGCAGCCGTGACCTCGCCGGATGTCAGGCGGACGAGCCACGCCTGCGCCTCGTGCGCCAGCGCCTCATGCCCGTTCACGTCTGTCATTGGAGTGCTGTCCTCGCCCATCCCCTACCCCTAAGACTCTTTCGGGAGGCCGGGACCGAACCGGCGGATGACTTTTCTTCCCAGACGTTGCGAACAGTGCTGCAGGGCCTGCACGAGCTCCTTTTCAACCATTCGCGGGGAAATGCCGAATTTCACCGCGATGTCGGCGTGTTTCATTTCATTGACCCGCGCGAGCAGGAAGATCGCCTTGCGGCGCGGCGTCAGCTCGTTCAGCGCAGCCGCAAGCTCCTCTATCTCCCGTCGCGCGTCCGAAATGCGCTCGGGATCGAGGGTGTGGTCCATCATATGGCGCACCGCCTCGATCTCGGCGGGTGAGAGCTTGCGGTTGTCGGCCTTGCGACGGTCCGCGGCCTCGTTCAGTGCCATCCGGAACAGGTAAGACTCCGGCTTCTGAATAGCGCTGACGTCGCCAATCCGGTCGAGCCGCAGCCAAGTCTCGTGCAACACCTCGACCGCCAGGGCATCGGAGCCTAGCCGGCGACGCAGCCGCTCGCGAAACCGCTGATATTTGGCCTCGAAGATGCTCCGCATCCGGACGGTCGACGTTTCCGTCATCGTGCCGCCGCAGCCCCGGTCGCGCAGACCGCGTCGGACGTGCTGTGCTGCAGAATGACGGTGACGGGCTGCGGCAGCCCGACCGGCGGCGGTGTCACTCTGGCGCGCGCGATTGCGAGGGCTATGCGCGCATCGCGGCCATCGTCGCCGCTCGAACCGACCGGATGAATCGCATCGATCGATCCAGCCCGTCCCACCCACACCTGCACCACCGAACGGTACGGTCCGGGCCGTACCTCCGCATCGCTGCAGAGCGCCTGTTCGATCGTACCCTGAATCAGCGCGAAATAATGATTGAACTCCGCGCGACGATGCCCGTCAGAATGCTCGCCGTCGATCATCGGCGCCGTCGTGTTCGGACCGACCGTGAAGGCGGTGTCGCCGACACGACGAAACGAAAGACCGGTCCCAGCAAGAAGAATGCGCAATGCGTCCTGCGGGAGCAACCGCCCGTGAACGGCGGTTGATCGCTTGCCGCTGGCGACTTCGGCATCGACCAACGCAGCCAACCCCGTGCTGTCGGCAAATTCGACCAGCGCGCTGGCGAGCGGCTGCGCAGCAATGTCGAAACGTCGTGCTTCGCTGGACGCTTGCGCGTCGATCGGAGAACCCAGCAAAGCAACACCTACCGCAAGACGAAGCGCAACGCCCACATGCGCAACCCATGGCGCGGGCATTTGACCCCATCCTCACATTGAAGGGCACGTGACGTGCCAAGCTCGTACCTATGTGACAAGTATAACAACTAGATGTCAGGCCGATCTGCCGAATGATCAAGCGCAACATTCGTCGCACGCCACATATTGCTGCCGCTATTTATAAGGCGCGATGTGACATTGCTTCGCCGAGAAGGAGAACCGCGCCGGCAATTTGGAGGTGCCGGCTGGATCGGTGCCACAACGGGTATCTCGACCGCGAGCTAGCTTCCGTTACACGGCGGTGATTGCTTCTGCTGATTCCCGCCTTAACAACGGATGGACAAGGTGCCTGGGTCAAAGATTGCGTTTCTCCTCTTCCGTCAGAGCCTGCTTCTGTTGCTCGGTGAGATTGCCAAAGCCGACGACTTGCGCCGGGTTGTTCGGATCCTGACGCAGGCCCTGCCGGTCATCCTTGTCTTTGTCGCGGCGGCGGTCGTCGTCCGTCGGAGCGAGATTCGACGCGCCGCCATAGCCCAACACCTCGACGATGATCACCGACGGCTGCGCGTTCGCAGTATTTTGCTGCGTTGAATCCTTGACCGCATCGGCGGCAGCCTTGTCTTTGGTGTCGGGGATCAGATTGACCGCGGGCGCCTCCGCCTTCGGCACGCCTTTCGTTTCACCGCCGACTTTGATGTTGTCCGTGTTCAGCACGTATAACGCAGCCACATTGAAGTTACCGCTGACCCGGATGCCGGCGTCRCCGGCATCGACGGTGCCGACCGGGGCGATCGGATCCACATCACCCGGCTCGACGCCGGAGAAGCCAATCACCGTGCCGATGCCGGATCCGGTAATGTCGGAATTCTCCTTCACCAGGGTGACTGTATCGACATTGGTGCTCACGACGGGCGCGCTCGGCACGCGCGTCGTCTTGGCGCCGCGGCCGGCGTTGATATCGCCGAGCGTGGACCAGATCGTGATATCGCCGCCGGAGAAAGTGAGCACGCGCGAGCGGTTCACGACGACGTTTTGCTTCGCAAAAATATCGATGCGACCATAGCCAAGCGTGATCAGGCCGTAATTCGCCTCGACATTCTGGTTCAATGCGGCGATCTCCAGCCCGCCGCCCGGCGTATATACGCCGATGCTCCCGCCGAGGTTGGTGCGAACCAGCAGATTGCCGCTCTGCACGTTGCCTTTCCAGGCGTCACCCGGGAATAGTCTGGCGATTGCATCGTAACCGCGCGCGTAGCCGCCGGTCGCGCCGCCCGCGGTATAGTCGCGCCCCGCGGCACGCAGTTCCTGCATGTAGACCTGGCGCAGGAAGCGTTGCTGCGTCAGCACTGGCAGCGCCTGATACGCGGCCCATAGCTCGGCCGGGGACCCTAAAAGCAGCTGGCCAGTGGTATCGTAGATGAAGGATATCAGCCCAAATCGCAGTTGCTTGACGATTGCACCATCCCTTACCCCGAGCAGCTCGGTCATATAAAGCGGCCGCAACTCTCCATTGATCGCGACGGTCAGATAGCTCGGCATGCTCCCGACATTCGCCGGATCGAGATACGCCGCTGCCACTGCCGCGTAGTCCGGCTGCTGGCCGCGCAGGCCGGCCATCAATTCGATCGACGCGCCGGCTGCGGAGAGGCCTTTGATTGCCACGGGCGCCGGCGACGTTGACCGGAGGAAGGTCAGGTTTCCCGTGCTCACGACGCCCATCGTGTCGGCATAGATGTCGCGGCCGGCGGTCAGCAGCAATCCGCCCGGCCCCTGAATGGTGACGGCCGGATCAAGCACCGCGTTGAGGCCGGGCGTGTGATACAGGAAGTCGTTGCCGGCATGCATCCATGATACGTCGATGCCGTGCAGGTTGCGCAGGTTGAGCTTGAGGTCGAGGATGTCCGCCCCCGCCGAAATCCAGGTCTGTTCGTTTGATACCAGACTGCCGGAGCGGACGCTGCCGTTCAGCGCGTAGATGCGGCTCGGTGCGTAGTCGCCGGCGTTGCTCAGCACATCGGGATTGGAGACCCGGTTGAAATACGGCTGGCTCGTTCCGTAATACGCCGACGGATCGACCGCGTTGCGCAGCAGATCGAGAAACCGGGTGATGCTGGTCGATTGAAGATCCGAATACTGCAATGGGCCGCCGCTGCCGTTGAACGGGCGGAAGGGCGACGCCAGCATCTGCGGCGTCGCACGCGACATCAGGATGTTGCCGACGCCGATATTCCCCGCTGCCAGCATCTGCAGCTCGCCGCTGGCGGCCGGCAATGTCGAGAGCTGACCGAGATTGGCGATCGAGCCGTTCAGCGCTGTGATGCTGGTCAAGGCGGGGTAAAGATTGCCGGCGTACTGATTGGCAAATTGCACTTTCACCGTGGTTGCAGCGAACCAGTTATTCGCCGTCGTGACGTCCTGCGACAGATAAAGGCTCTGGTTGACCAGTGTGACATCGCCGCCTGTCGACATCAGGCTTACACGGCTGTTGTCGGTCTGCCCAAGCATGTAAGTCTGCGCGATGCCTGTACCGCGGGTGGGATCGTAGGACATCAGCGGATCGAGCACGGTCTGCACCCGCAAATCGCCGGCGGCACGAACTGTCAGCGAGGCATCTCCCAGCGCAAGCACCGGCGCGATGTCATAGCGAGTCGTGAGCGGCCGGGACCCGGTGATGATGCTGGAGACGGTGCGCCCTACCACAAAGGCTCCGGCATCGATCGTGGCGTCGCCGCGGGCGATGTAATAGTTGCCGGCCTTCACTTCGCCGCCGGCGACCACGGTCATGGCGCCGCCATTGTCCACCCGGAGCGTCTTTTCCGAATTGGCTGTCTTGCCGCCGCTGACGCGTCCGGTGGTGGCCAACGCGACCAGCAGGTTGTCGAGGTCGCCGCCGGCCTGAACATTGACGTTGCCGCCGCCGAGCGCGCCGACGCCCTGGATGAACTTGCTGTAGTCGATCCACCATGTGCTCTGTTGCGTCAACAGCAGATCATTGGCGTTGTTGACGGCGCCCGCTTTTCTGAGCCAGGCCGTATAGAGCATGTTGTTGGCGTTCACAGTTGGCAACGTGCTGATGACGCTGCCACCGGCGCCGATGCTGAGATTGCCGCCCTGGATGCCGTAGACCGCCCCTGTCGTTCCAGCGCTGAAATCGCCAAAGGGCGCCGTATCCTGGCGGCCGGCGGTGTAGATCACCGATTGATAATGGGCGAGCTGGATGTCGCGCCCGGCGCGGACGGCGAGATCGCCGGTGCCGGTGCGCGCCAGATAGCCGGTGGTGGCGTTGCCGAGCCGCAGCGAGCCGCTGCCCGTGGCAAGTCCGGCGATCGGCCGCACCGCCAGCGCATCCGCGGCATTGATGTCGGCGCCGGCCACCAGCCGGAGATCCCAAGAGTCCTGGGCCAGCAACGCGCTGGTGCGGGTGGCATTGCTGAAGCCGTCGCTGATATTGCCGAGCAGGTTGAGGTTGCCCGCCGCGCGCAGTGTCAGGCTGCCCTGATGTGTCGTCAGGCCGGACAGATCCCAGTCGGCGGCAAGCGTCAGGTCGCCGTCGCTGCGGATATCGATCCCCGACGTGATGGCGAGATTGACGCCGGTGCCGAGGCGCGTTGCAACGGAGGCCGCGTTCGCCGCGAAAGCGTTGGCCGCTGCATTGGCCTGCGCGATCAGCGCGGCATCGATGAGCGAAACCAGAACGGGATTGCCATTGACATCAGTCTGCCGCCAGACACCCTCCAGGACAGCCGAGCGCGCGCCGACAATGGTTGCGGCAAGATTGCTCACCATGACGTGGTTCGGCGCAATGGTCTGCTGCGCGCGGAAACGAACCTTGCCGCCTTCGCCGCCAGAGACGTCGATCACGCCGCCTGTGATGTCGAGCATGCCGCCGCTGGCGTCGAGCGTGACCCGGCCGCTGCCGAGCGCCGTGGTCGAGCGCGCGATCAGGCTGGCGCCATTCGCCATCGCCACGCCGTTGCCGCCGGCAATCGCGATGCTGCCGCCGTAGGCCGCGCTGGCATCGACAGTGCCGGTGATGGTCACCCTGCCGGCATCGGTGGTGAGGACGAAGCTTTCCACGCGGGTATTGCCATCGAGCGTGACGTCGCCGTCGCGGATGCGGAACTGGCGCGCGCGGCTGAAGCCCGCAGCTTCCAATTGCTGGCCGAAGCCGCCGAAGTTCGACAGTGCGCCGATGTCGAGCGCGAACGAGCCGCCCCGACCCGCCGCGGCATGTGCGTCGATCGCACCGGCCAGCACCACCGTGCCGCCGCCCGAGGCCACGGCGGACAGGCTGCCGGCATCGCCGCCGCCGGCGGTTGCCGCAAGGTTGAGGGTAGCGCCGGCGTCGAGCAGCACATTGCCGCCAACCGCCGTGAGATTGATCGTCCCGGCATTGGTATAGGCTGTGACGTCGTTGAAGACCTTGCCGAAACCGCCGACGTCAAGGGAGGCCCCGTTGCGCAGCACCACGTTGCCCGCGGTTGCCGTCAGCGACACGCCGCCGCCGATCGCCATGACGCGACCGCCGAAATCAACTTGGCTGCCGGTGAAAGCCCAGCGCGAACCGAGGCTATCGACATCGCGCGCTGACATTGCCCCGAGGGCATCGACCGACAGAGCGCCGCTGGTAACAATCGACTGGTTCGCACCGCCCTGCCCGGTGATGACCGGGACCGCGATGTACAAGCTGGCCGAACCGGCGTCGAGGCTGCCTTTGCCTTGGGCGACGAGGCGGCTACCGGCATTGATCGATACCGTGTTGAAACCGCGCAGCGATTTGACGCCACTGCCGAGGACGAGTTGGTTGGCGTTCAGCGCCAGCGTGCCCTGATTGGCGACCAGCGGATCGACCAGGCTGCCCGACGAGTTGCGGAGGACGATCGTGTCACCCGTAACGACGGTCGCGCCGGCGCCGCGACCGACCAATGCCGTCGCGTCCAGCGTGATCGACTTCAGACCCGCCGAGCCGAAATCGATGCCGTTGTAGAAATCGATCGTCGCGTAGCTGCGCAGCGTCAGATTCTGCGCGCTGTTGAAACGCGCCAGGCTGGCGGCATCGAACACCAGGCCAGAATTGCCGCCCCCGAACCCGATGTTGCTGCCGGACAGCGTGATGTCCGCCGCAGACACCTGTGCCGAACCGGCGAGCGTGGTGTTGCGGGTCGCATCGATCATCAGCGCCGTGCCGCCTGCGAGGACTGCGCCGGCTCCGATTTCGACCTCGCCGCGTGTCGCCTCCGCGCCCGCGCGAACGACGCTGGCGACGTCGCCGTTCGAAAGCCGAATAAGCGCGCCGTAGTCCCGCGCCGGGATCAGCGCGTGATCATCAGCGGTGTTGTCAGGTGTATTGTTGTTGGCCGGGTTCTCAGCGAATTGCGGCTTGATAATGAGGTCGCCGCTGCCGCCGTTCACCACTCCCTCTGCCCGCAGCACGCTGCCGGCGCTGATGCTGATGGTGTTCGTCGAGGCCAGGATGATTTCGGGTCCGACCAGCGCACTCGACGCGTCGTTGCGCACCACGATGCTGCCGCCAATGACTTCGATGCCGAGGCCGGCCGTCGCGCCGCTGCGAACGCCGCCGAGCAGCAGGCTCGCTGCACCGAAGCTGGAAAGCCGCGCGGAGTCGATGATCAGATACCCCGCCAGACCGCTGCGGTCCTGTCCGGCGCCGATCACCGCGATATTGGTCGCTGCGATATCCACCAGACCTGCGCGACCGCCCTCCGGCGCCGCGGCAGAGCGGAGTTGGCCATCGAGCGACAGTTCACTGGTCGCCCTGAACACCACCGCGCCGCCGTCGGCGGGCAGCCGCGGCGTCACGATATCGCGGCCGATCAAGCGGTACTGCGTCAGTTTGAAAGCATCGGAGGCGAAAAAGCTGTTGGCACTGGCTTCGTTGAATTCGCTGTAGGCGCGCACCACGCTGCCGCTCATCACGCGGAACGTCGAGGTCAGCGCATCGGCAGCGCCATCCCGGCCATTGCCCAGACGTCCCGACATCAGCACTGTACCGTCCAGCAAAGTGACGGGATCGACGACGCTATGGCTGTCGCTGCCGGCGACAGCCTGGACGGCAAACGCGCCAGGCAGCAGCGCATATTGCGGTGGCATCAGCGCGTACCAGCCCGCCGCCAAACCATTGCCGCCCGCGAGCCAGATTCTGCTGCCGATGCCGGCATTGCTGCTGGGCGCGGTCGCTCCGCCCGCCGCGGGGACGATGGCGTAGACGCCAGGCATTGCGAGAATATTGTGCGAGCCGCCGCTACCGACCACGAATTCCGATGCGTGCAGATCGCCGCCACCGCGAATGTCGATCACCGACCCTGTCGCCACATTGATGGAGGGCGCATCGAGCGTGATCTGCTTCTCCGGAAGACGATCCAGCGTCGGAGGACGCGTCGTGGTCGCCCGCTTGGTCGGATCTCCCCAGAACTCGCCATTGATCAGGAGGCCATAGGGCAGAACCAGCCCGTCGCCGGACACCGACGTGGTGCTGCCGGAGCCTAGCGTAACGCGGCTGCTCGCCTTGAAATTGATCACACCGAACGGCGCGCGGACGACACCGTTCTGCTCGATCACCGGCGCTTCCAGCGTCAGAGAGCCCGCCGCAGACAGCGGCAACGCGGACTCGCCATTGGCTTCGATGAGCAGTTGCGCACCGGCCTTGATCGAGGCTTGCACGCCGGTCGCCGGATAGATCTGGCCGGCCTTCAGGGCGAGCTTACCGTCCGCAAACAGCATCGCCTGGCGGTCAAACGTCAGGTCGGCGAGCAGCCCGCCCAGCCGCAGATCGTGAGCCACGAGTCGGGTTTCGGCGAAGCCGGTGAATGCACCCTGGGTAACGTCGATCAGGTCGGCAATGAGCACGATCTCGCCGCTCCCTGCCGCAGTGGGAGCCCGAGTCGGAACAGTGCTTGGCAGCAGGCTATTGGACAGCGAAACATAGGGCGCCGCAAGCTGTACGGTGCCCGCTCCTGCACTGGCAATGATCCCATCTATTGCGATCGAGCGCGTGAAGCTGAGATCGACGCGGTCGAACACCACGCTCCCAACGGACACGAGCGTCAATTCGGCGAAGCCCCCGTCCTGTAGTGAGCCCGGCCTGACGACGCCGCGGCCCGCTGCGGCATTGATTGCATCGGAAACGAAGATCGTTCCGGCTCTCTGATTGATTTTGATACTGCCGCCGGAAGCGCCAGGGCCGCCGGATCGACCGCGAAGGTCTCCTTCGATCAGACCGCCGAACATCTCTGCGGAAATCAGACCGCCATTGCTGGGCAAGCCGACCGACCTGAAGCCACGTCCCGCCCTGAGATCGACTTCGCCGTCCGCGCCTGACACATCGATCAGCGAGCCGGCTTTGATATCAATGTTGGTTGCAGTGAGTTTTACGGAGCCGCCGCTAAGCACGCTGCCGGTGCGTAGGCCAGTCCAGGTATCAACCATGATCGCGGCGACGCCGCGCGTGTCGATGCGACCGCCATTTGCCAGCGTGAAGTTGCCGGTGTTGATTGTGACCATACCGGCTCGCGCCTCGATGGCGCCGTCGATCTGCACGGAGCCCGTGAACCCCGCCCCCTGACTAAAGCTGATATTGCCTCCAATATCGGTGGTCAGCGTGGCGCCGGCGCCGATCCTGATCAGATTTGGCGTATCGATGCTCAGTGACGCTGCGCCGCGCGTCATGCGTTCCTGCAGATCGAGGACGCGGACCGCACCGAGCGACGTGACCTTGCTGCCAGTGACATAGCCGAGCGCGCCGCCGGAGCCCAGTTCGACGCCGACCGGAATCTGCGAGACAGTCTCCCCCTCGGGAATGGTGACGTTGCCGGTAGTCTGAATTGACACCGAGCGGAAACCGCGGTCAGCATACAGCGTTCCCGGCACGTATCGTGTCAGGGGGTCTGCAGGCAGCGTGCCGCCGATCCGGACGTCGCCCAGCATCGACAGGATAAGAGTGCCGCCCGACCCGGCGGCGTAGGCACGCATGTCGATGATGGACAGGTCGTTGTTCGCCATGTTCGTCAATTCGAGCGTACCGGCATCGCCCAGCCGCAAATTCTGTTTGCCGCCGCGCCTGCTGAGCCAGCCGCCACCGGACACATCCAGCACCGCGCTGGATGCCACGCTGACCGTGCCGACCACGCCGAGTTTCGCGGAGTTCGGACTGACGATCAGGCCGATCCTGCCGCCGCTGATATTCGGCGCCTGGGTCGGCGCGCCACTGGCATATTCATTGATCCACTGACCGCTGACATCGATGACCGCACTAGCACCAAGCGTCAGGTTGTTGTTGGTGTTCAAAGTGATGGTGCCGCCGGCCGCACGAATGCGACCATCGATGACGACGCTGGTTTTGGTCAGCTCCGAGGACGTGATGTTCTGGATCAGCGCCAGCGACGCACCCGGGATCAATTCGAGGCTGGCGTCTTCGGTAACGCTGAAGTTTTTATTGTAGTACAGTTCGAAATTGCCGAGCCCGGATTTGTTGAGCATAGCAACATCGAGATAGGTGGTCTTGGCACGGGATGGCCCGTCGGACGTGGGGTCGTAGAACGCAGCCGGCATCGCCGAGTTGGCGGTGAAGCCGCTGCCGAGCAATGTCGGGCTAGCGGTCATGGCGATGCTGGAACTCAGCCACAGCGTATCCTCCACGCCGCCGCCGCCAACTTGCAGCGTCCCGGCGGTTGCCGCCTCACCGCTGGCTGCCTGCCTCTCCCCGGTAACGACGCGACCATCGATCTCGCCTTCCATGGCGAAGCCCGCGGCATTATAGACGACGAGGCGTCCGGCATCACGGCCTTCGACATAGCCCCGCTCGAAACGCTCGCCGATACCACGATCGAAGATGGTGCTCCATGTCTCGGTGATATTGGTTCGAGTATGATAGCGAGAGAATTTCCCGGGAAGCCCGACATAGAGTCGATCCGGGGTCGCGTCGCCAATGCCGTAGATGCGCCCGTCCGCGCCGACGAGATTCGTCGTGCGGATGTAGCCGTCAGCGTAACGGACTGTTCCTCCGGCGATGTCGAGTGTTGCCCCGGCGCGAACCACGATATCGCCGCTGGACTTCAGAATGATTTTGCCACCCGCGGTCGAAAGTTCTGCCAGCGAGGTCGATCCCGTGCCGATCCAGGCGCTGACATCGCCGATCGGCGTCCCCACCCAGTTGCCGGTCTGGTAGCTGCCATCCGCGTTCTGAATCCATTGGACGCCCGCCATCGGGCCATCCTTGAACGATCCGCTCACCCGCTTGTCCACATAGACCGTCGCGCCGCGCAGCCAGGAATCGATATAGAGTACGCTGTCGCGCAGTTCATTGATGCGCAGCTCCGCCTTGACGCTGTTGCTCTCCATGCTGAGCAGAACATCCTGCAAGCCGGCGACGCTGAGCAGCGCGTTCTCACCGATATAGAGCCGGCTGCCATCGCGCACCGGTTCGGTCGTGGTGGGCTTGGAACCGGCGATCCAGACTTTGCTCGCGACGGCCGATATGGTGCCCGACGGAACCACGACCGTTGCCCCGCTCTGGATGTCGATCAGCGCGCCACGCAGATCGACCCTTCCCGTGCGATACCGCGCTTCGATGGCGCTCAATTCGATGCTGCCGGTATCGGTCAGGTCGGGCACGACCGTGGTGACGCTACCACTGGCCAGTGTCAGCGTGCCGTTCAACCAGGAATAGGTCACGAGCTTATCACCGGTATGGCCGACGAAACCCTGACTGGTGCCGCGCAGCAGCACCGAACCGTCCTGGTTGTTCAGGGCGGTCGATGCGAGCAGCACGCCGTTCTGAGTGACGTTGCGGGCCGCGATGGTGATATTGCCGCGGCTCGCCTCGATCGCTCCGTTGTTCACGACCTGGTAGCCGACGCTGGCCGCGCGCGCGTCCATTTCTGCCGCCGCCGAAACGTAGATGTCTTTGACGGCCTGTGGAGAACCGCTCCAGGTCCAGTCGCTGTAGCTCATCAGAAATCGCATCGGAGACGAGGCGAGCACGTCGAGACCGCGCACCGTCCTGTCTGGATCCGCAATCGAATTGGCACCAGCCTCGAAAACCAGCGGATCGAACACCCATGCATTTTCGCCGCCGGCCATTAGTATCTGCCCGCCGGGGGTCCTGATCGAACCCGCATTCACCACGTGCGGCGCAAAAAACATCGCCTTGCCGCCTGTCTGGCTCTCGATCAGCGCGCCAGCTTCGACCACGACGCTTCCGGGCGTGGAGCCGTAAACGGCAGGATTTGCTGTCGGCGATGTCTCAGCGGGGATGTCGCCGAATGTCGGGAGTATCGAGCTCGCGCCGACAAGGATATTCTTGGCGATACCAGCCTTGAACTGCTCGTTGCTCAGGCTCAGCGACGACGCCACCAGCGTGTGGACGTTGACCTGGCTCGATCCGCCGAAAATGATTCCGTTGCGGTTGATCACATAGACTTGTCCATCGGCCTTGATGGTACCGAGAATCCGGCTCGGCGCCGCCGATGAATCCAGCACCCGGTTGAGTGCGATCCAGTTCGCCGTGTCCTTGCCGCCGGCACTCTGGTCGAACCGTAGGTCGGTGTCGCGGCCGACATTGAACGTCTGCCATGTGAGAATAGCCTTGGCTTCGTTCTGCTTGATCTCGACCTGCGTGCGGCCGCCAGAGACCATCTGCGTCGGCAGGTTGGCGCCCTGCCACAGGCCGGCGCCGCCATCGGTCTTGCCCGGCACCGCGCCTGGCGCCATCACCAGCCCGCCCGGCGTCAGTCCATTCGGCACCGTGCTGCCGGCCGCCAGCGCCGCGGCGCGCGCCGCCGCCTGGATGTTACGCATGCCCTGCATCGACGCCGCGGCACGGATCATCGCCTGTGACGCCGTCGCTGCCGCCTGCGCGGTGCCCGCCTGGGCCGTTGCTGCGGCGGCTGCCGCTGCGCTCACCGACGGTCCACTGCCCTGCAGGCTCCGCGCCTGAGCGCCGGCCAGTGAACCGATCAACAACGCTGTCGCGCTGACGCCGACAAGCAGCGAACCGTGGAGATACGATGTGCGCTGGGATGATTGCGTTGCAGAGCGAATGGCGATCCGTGACATCAACATCGTGAAACCTCTAGGCATCAGTTCGGTCAGTTTTGACCTCGGACAAACCAAGATCGACATTGGCAGGCAAACGACTGCCAGCACCGTCTCATTAGGTTGACCGATGGGATGACCCCAGACAGACACGTCAAACGTCGTTTTTTTGAGAATCTTTTGCGATCGCGCGTCACACTCCTGTCATGCAGGGCATGCGTCAGCCGAGCAGGACTATTCCGCCAGGAAGCGACCGCACGCGAATGCCGAACACAGACTGCAGCCTCGGTACGACCTCATCAATCCGGTCGATGCGGAAGTTGGCAAACACCTGACGGCGACCGAGCTCTTCGCTCATCAGAACCAATCGACCTGGCCGATAACGATTGACCTCGTCGATCACGCGGGACAACGGATCGCTACGAAACACCAGCATTCCGTGTTGCCACGCTGTCACCGAAGCGACATCGGTCGGGATGGCTGGCTGTAAACCTTTGGCGTCGTAAGTCACCTGTTGTTGCGGTTGCAGCCTCACCGCAGATTCGCCGTGCTCGACCAGAACCTCTCCGGTCAGACAACTGACGCACCCGGTTGATCCGGTATGTCGGACATTGAAGGCTGCATTCTGACCAGTGGCGCGACCACCGCCAGCGAGGACCACGAAGGGCCGCATCGATTGACGATCCGCGACGATCGCAGCCTCGCCGGACACCAACTCGATCTGGTCGGTATTTCCGGACACCGGTAGCAGTGCAACGCTGGTCTGGGTATTCAATGCCACCGAAACATCCGCGAGCTGGATCTTCCGGGTTTCGCCCTTCGCAGTCCGGTAATCGGATGTCATCTCGGTGAGCGTCGGCCACAGCCCAAGCGGCGGCCGGCTTGTTATCACTGCGACGCCGACCACCGACGCCGCCATCGCGCCGCCGAGGAAGGCTCGGCGCCCGAGCCCGTTCTGCGGGTCTGATCGACGACGTGCGCTGTCGAACGTTTCCGACCGACTGACCGCCTGTTCAGCAGCTGGGCGCAGCACGCTCCACAGCAATTTTGCTTCGGCAAAAGCCCTGCGATGAGCCGGGCTTGTCGAGCGCCAGCGATCGAACGCGGAGAGATCTGCGGTGGTGGCCTCTCCGGAGGTCAGGCGCGATACCCAGGCCCGCGCCTCACGCGTGAGTTCATCCACCGGAAGACTTGTTTTGGCAACCCCGCTCGTCATGTGCGACGCCGTCCCGGGATGCGAAAGAGAACGGTCGGAGTCATGATTGCCTTTCCGAATCTCGCGGGCCGAACACTCTAACGACATTCCTGTCGAGCCGCTCGCCGCAATAATCAAGCGCCTTGCGTAATTCGCGATCCACCATGCGAACAGATAGACCGGTCCGCTCCGCGATCACGCGATGGGGCAATTCGTCCACACGTGCCATGATGAAGATCGCGCGCCGTCGCGGCGGCAGTTCGTCGAGAGCCTGCGCCAAAGCATTGACGTCCGAGCGCGCTTCGGCGAACCGCTCTGGATCGAGTTCATCTTCATCAAGCGCCATCAACGGCTCGACTTCGGAATAGGTCAATCGCCGCTTTTGAGAGTCGCGTGCGTCTGCGGCAACGTTCAGCGCCATCCGAAACAGATAGGCCTCGGGGCTGCGCAGAGTGCCGGCGCTGCCCATCCGGTTCAGCCGCAGCCAGGTCTCCTGAAGGGAATCGCTGGCAAGATCGGGCGAGCGCAAGCGTCTCGCCAACCGATTTCTCAGATCATCATAGCGATCGACCAGAAGATCGCGCAAAGTCGCCCAGCTGGTTTCAGTCACGGGAGCTGCCCTGCGCGCACGGGCCGACAGCCGCTGGCATTATGCGACGGGCGCGACACAACAATCACGGTCGCTGGCTGCGGCAGTCCGTCCGGTCGCTTTTGCCCGACTTCCAATGACTCAAGTCGCTTGGCAACCGCGGCGTCGCGGTCGCCATCGCCCGTTGTATCGAGCAGCACCGCATGCTGGACGCTGCCGGTGGGACCGATCCACATTTGCGCGGCAACGCGATATGGCCCCCTAGAATCGTCATCGTAACTGCACATCACCCGCCCAAGTGCGGACTGCAGCGCCGCGGAAAATGATGCGTATGGATCCGGACTATCTCCGACCTGGCGACCGGGCGCTTGGTGCGGCAACAGAGTGACGGCGCCGCGGTCCACATAGCGGACATCGAGACCGCCTGCCGCCACCATCCGGCGCAAGGCGATCGTGGGATGAAACATGCCACTGACAGGTGAGGCGTAGCGGCCTGCAAGAAGATCGTCATCTACCAGAATTTCGATACCGGTTACTCGCGCATAGACGACGAGGGCATCCGCCAGAGGTTGCGCCGCTATATCGAACGAGATTTTCTCGTGCTTGGGCTGCTGCGCGAAAACCTGCTCAATGCATGAGAACAGCAACAGGAATACTAAGGGCACGCACAACGGCAACCGTCGGGACGCAGACCGCACGCAGTCTCCTAGACCCGATCGCACCCAAACATCCTCGAATCGATGCCCGCTCAGGCGAGCCTGCTGCGCCCACCCTGAACAGGAGACAGATCGGGCCGCAAAAGCCGCGCGAACAAAAACAGACCGGCCCGCTCCATTCGTAACATTTATGGACCCGATCTCGCCGGGAGCGATACTGGAGCGCTATGACACCATCATGACGCCGGGCAATGGATCATCTTAAGAGCACAGTCCGAATAGTTTTCGATGAAGTTGGCCAATGCGACATCTCTGCCACATCGTCGGGATCGGATTTTGGGAATAGAACACGGCGCAATGCGCGAAAAGAAGATCGAGGCCTCGTCCTCCCGTCGTGCGCGTCATGAGAAGCAAGCCGTTGGTGCTCTTGCGAAACCGGTCGATAGCCAGCTTTCTTTCCTGATCCGTCTTCTCTCCAGTCAGTTCGAACAATGGCAGACGCGCGGCCGCCAGGATCGGTTTCAATCCCTCCAGAAGTGTGATGGTGCGGCATGTTCCTTGCAGCAAGCGGACATCTGCGTCACGCCACAAAACATCAGCGCTGCTCTCAATTCTTTTTCGACGAGGCGCTCCGAGACGGCCAGTTCGTCGGCGATCTCGCGCAACTTGCGCCCTTCCAGCCGCGATGCAAACGGGATTAGCGCCGACGCGGAGAGAGTTCGTCGAACGCCGCCTTGAGGGCCTCGAACTCCTGCCGGGCTTCCAGGCTGCGCAGCGGATCGAGCGCTTCATCGACAAAGCCGAGCCCTTCATCCAAGTCGGACAGGTTGGTCAGGCGGCGTTCGCGGCGAAAGCGCATCCGCACAATATTGGTGGCAATCGTCAGCAGATAGCGCTTCGGACTATAGATGACGCTCATCAGCGAGGAACGCTCGATATGCAGATAAGTCTCCTGCAACACCTCGCTTGCAACACCCTCGGATCCGAGCCGACGCATGAGTCGCCGTCGCAGATCGTCATACTCGCTGACCAGCATCTGTCGTAGCAGGGTGACATCCGCAGAATTACTCATGGGCAGCGGATCGCGAATCCGTTCCTTGCCCCTGCATCATGCAGGCCGACGACCCTGAGACTGTTTCGGCATGATCATCAGGTTGACTGGCTGAGGCATGGCGGCCAATGGCGGCGCGCCGATCAACAGCCCCGTCAGGGCGGCTATGTAGACACGATCACGCGCTTCGATCCCGGTTCCTGGCAGCAGTTCCGCGCGTTGCACTTCGCCCGTCGACGATATCCAGACCCGCGCGAGAAAATCGTCAGGGTCGCTCGCAGCCACGGGGGCGCGGCAGAACGCCCGATCCAGGCCTTGCTGGACCAAAGCGAGATAAAGGGAAAACTCCGCGAGCCCCGCCTTTGCCCGTTTCACATCGGAGGCCACGGCGTGTGGTGCCGGCGCAAGAATGGTGATGGTACCGCGATCGAACGAGGTGCTCGACAAGCCGGTGCCCTTCAACATCACCCGCAGCGCAGCGTCTAYCGGATATTCGCCATGCACCGGGAACGAACGCCGCCCGGAGACGACGCCAGTTTCGTAAAACAACGCGACCTGCGTGGCGACACCGAATGCCTTGAGCGCGACGTCCAGGGCCTGCGACGGAATATCCAGCATGACAGACTTGACGCCGGCGTCTTCCTACGTCGCATCAACGCGCACGCGATCAATCCTGCTTTCCGCAGCGAGGGGGTGACTGGACAGCAACAAAACGAGACCTATCAGCGACGCACGGCCAGACCAGGCACGGGCCCAGATCGACAAACGCGCCCCCGGAGCCACGTCCGCCCTCCCCATCTGCAACTATCACATCAGCGCTGATGTAGGCCCCGTCTGTGACACTGACATGTCAAACAACGGCTCCGGGACATTGCGCCCGGCGACCATGACCTCCCCAGATCGATCATTCGCCCTGCATCTTACCGCGTGTTTAACGACCGACGCTCGGACATGCTGAGGTTCTGTTTCTCCGTTTCGTTCAGTTCGCCAACGCCGACGACCTGGAATGCGCTGTTGTGGTCGTAGCTGCGCTCGCTTCGCTTCGATCGCTTCAAGTCCTCGCTGCCGGCTGGCGTTGAGCCTTCTCCGCCACCATAGCCGAGCACCTCGACGATGATCACCGATGGATTGGTGTTGGCAGCCTGCTGCGGCGTCGCCGTCTGCTGCGTCGCCGTGGTCGCGTTGGAGCTCGACAGGGCCGCCGTGATGCTCGGCGCCTGCACCGTCGGGATGCCCGATGACGATCCCTGCACCTGGATGTTGGCCGCGTTGACGATCTGCAGCGCGGCCAGGTTGATATTTCCCGAGACGCGGATTCCCGCTTCGCCCGCATCGATGGTGCCGAGCGGCGCGATCAGGTCGATGTCCCCAGCCTGAACTTCCGGAATCGGGTTCAGCGTGGCAATGCCCGCGCCGGCCGATGGCACCTGCGGCGACAGCGTCACGTTGCCGTAGATGTCATAGACCCGCTTCGGCGGCGTGTAGAGGACAGTGGTCTTGGCGCCGCGGCCGGCATTGATGTCACCCGATGCCGACCATGCGAGGATGTTGCCACCGAAGGTCGTCATGATGCGCGACAGGCCGAGCAGCACGCTGCCCTGTGCGTAGATCTGGATGTCGCCCCGGCCTTGCGTGACGACGCCCGACGTCGCCGCCGGCAACGTTCCTTCGACACCGACCACGACCTTGCCGGACGGCGCCAGCACCTGGATATCGCCACCGAAATTGGTGTGCACACCGGCACTACCGAACATGGTGATGTCCCCGCGGTGCGCGATCGGATTGCCGGCAGCATCCTGATCCGGGAACAGCGTCGCGATCATCTGGCGACCGCGCAGATAGGACTTGTAACGCGAGCTTACCGTGTCGTTATATTCGCGACCGCCTGCGCGGAGCTCTGCGAAATAGACTTGCCGCAGGAAGATGCGCTGCTGCTCCGGCGGCAGCGCGGCGAAAGCGGTGCGCGCCTCCTCCACCGAACCGGAGAAGCCGTTGCGCTCTTTCAGCCAGGTAACAAGTTCGCCTTCATAGGTTTTGGCAACCCGGCCGACCTGATCGGCGAGCGGCACGCCGGCCGTCGCTACATTGGCAGGATCGAGATAGAGCGCCGCGAGCCTGGCGTAGTCCGGCCCGTTGACGCCGACGCCCGCCATCATCGCGATGGATGCGCCCGGTCGATCGTCGCCCGCGACCAGTGGCCCGATCGAGGTGACCGAGGCCTGGTCTGCCTGATCGAGATTGCGCCCGGCCATGATTTCCAATGCGCCCGGCCCGGCAACCTGCACATTGGCATAAGTGATGTCGCGGCCCGCCTGCAGCAGCGAGACGTCGTCGCTGTTGTTGTTCACGATCATCAGGTCGGGATTGATGATGTCGCCGCTGGCACGCACCCGCATGGCGATGCCGGCGCGATACCAGGTCAGTTGTGTGCGCCCCGCCGCGGTGCCCGGTTCGAAGGTCCGGATCGCGCCGCTCGACAGTCCGACGATATCGCCATTGGCCGCATAGAACAGCGCGGATGACGGATCGCCGGCATGCAGTGAGGTCGTGCCGATGGTGTCGGGGCCAAAGGCGAACAGCGGATACGTGTCAGATATACCGATGACCGAGCTTCCATAGGAATCAACCAGCGCACCTTGCGGACTGGTGTTGGAGAATTCGGGGGTACCTCCGGCCTGATAGCCGACAAAGGCCGCACGGAACGGCGTCGGAAGCGGCGCGTCCGAACCAGACATGCCGATGCCGTAGCCGCCGCCATAGATCGATGTCCCCGCCAACAATTCCAGCGCACCTTTCGTGGACGGTGCCAGCAGGATCGAACTCGTGGGCGGGGTCGCGCCGCCGCCGCCGGCCCCATTGCCGTAATAGATGCTGCCCGATCCGGCCACCGCGCGCAGGATGGACGGATAGACGGTCGCCGTATCGCCGGTATTGGCATTGCCGAAATTGTAGTTCCGGTTCCGGTTGAACGCATCGGTGCCCGGCGTCAGGTTGCCGCCTGCGGACAACAGATTGATGGCCGTGTGGTCGGTCCAGAGCGAGAACCAGCTCTGGCCGATGGTCGCCGTGCCGCTGGCCGTGAGCTTCGAGAGATTGCTGGTGAAGACGCGGCCGGGATCGGACGCGGTGCCGAGCACCAGATCGCCCGACGTGTTCAGGTAGATCGCGGAATCGCCCGGCAACAACTCGATGCCGCCCTGGCTATTGGCCACGCTCGAGGTAAACGGATCGACCGGCCGGACATCCATGAGGTCGCCATCGAAGCCGCGTAGCGTGGTCGGATTGATGCGATACAGCAGATTGACGCCGCCGACTGACGCCGCCGACAGGGTCGTCAGACCGCGCAGATTGGTCAGCGTGCCATTGAGGCCGGTATTCTGGCTATTGGAGGAGCGGCTGCTCGCGAACTGGACCGCGTCGAGATTGGGGTTGAGCGCGCCGCCGATCCTGATCTGCAGGTCGCCGCCGCCGGTCAATGTCAGATTGCCCGATGCATCGACCCGCCCGGTGCTGCCCACCGCCACGACCAGCGCCTGGCTGCGCGGCGCGGCGGCCAAAATGTCCCCTCGCGGCGTGATGATGCCGGCATCCCCTGCGGCATTGATGGTGATGTTGCCGCCGCCAAGTGTGCCGAAACCGGTAAAGCCTGCCAAAAATGGCGACGCAGGCTGATTGCTGATCGGTGCCGACGTATAGGCACCGAAATTGATCCACCACGAGGTTGCGATGCCGGATGCATCGGTGATCGCACTGCCGGTGCCCTGCCGCCATAACCAATTGCCCACGCCCGAACTCGGCACGTTGTCGTGCGGCATCTGCCCCCAGACGTCGCCGACGAGATCGCGGCCGACGCGAATATCCAGATTGCCGCCGTGCTCGGGATACCAGGCCTGATAAGTGCTCGCCACATCGTCATAGTTCGAAGGCAAGGCCCCGTTGACGCTCTGGCCGCGTTCCAGGTTAAACGGGTTTTTGCCGGCGCCGTCCAGGATTGCGGCGGACTGTGTGCCGGCGGTATAGACGCCGAAGGCCGAATTCATCCGCAGGTCGCCCGCAGCAACCATGCCGAGATCGCCGGTTCCGGTCCGGACCACGCTGAATGCCGGTGACAGATAGTTCGCGGTGGTTACGTCGCGGATCGGGCTGCTGACGGTGACACACCATGTAGGAAAGATATCGCAGTAGAAGCTGAGATCGCCAACAGGGTCACCGGCAACACCAGCCCCGCCGTCGGCACCTTCTTGCGTCCAGGCATAGTAGTCGCCACCAGCCTGTACGACTGCCGTGGTCATGTTGGAATGCGTGTCGGCGAGAATGATCGAACCATGCGCCGACGGATTGGTGGCGCGGCGATCCGCCGAGGCGAGATCCGCACCGGCAGTGAGCTGTATGTTCCAGCTCGTCGTGCCTTCGGGCAACATCGGCGCAACCGCCCAGTTATCGCTCCGCACGGCGCCCGGCCGCAGATTGACAGCAGAATCGCCCGGCAACTGGACATCCGTCCCCGACGGGATGACGGAGCCGCGCGCCAGCGTCGTCTGCACCACCGTCTTCATGGCGGTGGGCAGCACGACGTTCTTCGGCCAGACCAGCGCCGCAACATCGGCAGCGGCGCGCAGCGGCGTGCCCGCGCCAAGCTTCATGCCGGCATCGGCAACGAGATCGGCCGTCAGCACGGTGCCGGCGGCAGCGCGAATGCTGCCATCGGCGTTATAGACATTCGCCGACAACACGGTGCCGGCTCCGAATGTGTAGCTTCCCGTCAGCACCGCATCCACCGGCAGCGTCGTGCCGACCGGCAGCGTCATCGCGGCAACCGAGATATCGAAGTTCAAGGCGACCTTCATCGGAAACACGGTTCCGATGTCCAGCACCACGCCATCGATGGGAATCGTGATGTCGGCGCCATAGGCAATGTGCTTGTCGAATTGCGGCAGGCTCTTTTCCGAAAGATACCAGCCCTTGTCGCCCGGCGTCTCAGCGGGCGGTGCGAAGCCGTCCGTGATGCTGCCATAGACATGGAGATTGCCTGCCGCGCGCAGCACCAGCGCACCCGGTTCGCCGAAGCCGCGCCGCGCTACGCTGTGGATGTCGGAATCCGGCCCGTAGCGCCAGTTCGACAGATCGATGTCACCCAGCACGGTCAGATTGCCATCGGGGTTGATGGTGCTGTTGCTGACGATCTCGACACCCGGACGCAGATGATAGTTGCCGAGCCCGGCAAGTCGCGCCGTGAGGGCGTCATTTTTCAGGGCGTCCTCGATATAGGTCCTGCTGTGACCGTCGATAATGTTGAGATAGTCCTGCGTGATCAGCTGCGTGGTTTGCCCGGCGGCATCTGTCGTCGGCGCCACCTGCGCATCGTCATAGGTTCGGAAGCCGTAAACGGCGATGGTCTTGGCGCCAAGGATCTCAGGCCTGCCGGCGACATCGACCGCAACGTCGTTATCGGGCGCGACATCGGTGCGTCCGATACGCGGCGCGTTCAGCGTCAGCGTGCCGCGCGCCACGCCATCGTGATGAGCCGCATCGGATGTGCCGAAGCGCAGATCGATCCGTGCTGTGTTGCCAAGCGTGACCCTGCCGTCGCGCGTGGTGAGATCGACGATGGCCCGGTTCGGACTGTCGATGATCTTGCCATAGCTGTCGCGGCGGATGCCGGTGGCATGCGCATCGAGCGTACCGTTGACGGTCAGATTGTCGCGCGCCGCAAGCCGGATCGTACCGACCTCGAAGCCGCTGGCATCGACGGTGCCGTTGACGATGAGGCTGCCGCCGTCGGCCGTGATCTCTACATCGCGGGCACGCACTTCGTCGCCGATGACGATGTCGCCCTGCTTGATCTGGAAACGCCGCGCGCCGAATACCTGGCCATTGGTGAGACGTGTATTCAGCCCGGCGAAATCGTTCACCGCCTGCGCGCGGATCGTGATCTCCGATCCCGCGGCGGGGACGATAGTGCCGCCCGCATCATACCAGCCGCTGCTGCTGCCGAGCACCGTTCCGCCGAGCGCAACCTGCCCGGCTCCCGTACCGAGCGCGACGGCCTCGACGGAACCGGCACTGTTCAACACTGCCGAAACGTCGATCACCGAGCCGGCCGTCTGCGTGATGTTTCCGCCAGTGCTGGCCATCAACAGCTGGCCGCCGGCACTATAGCGGTTGGCTTCGAAGAAGGAGAGCTTGCGGCCGGCCAGATCGATGCGCGAGCGATCGTCCAGCAGGATATCGCCGGTGGCGTTCAGGGTCAGTTTGCCGGACGAAAGCGCGATGGCGCCGTCGATGCGGATATTCTGCGCGGACAGGCTGAGTTGCGCGCCGAGTGTCGTGGAGGTTCCGATCTCGCCTCCTGCCGGCGCCAGTACTGCGATGGTGCCCCCGGCGGTGATCGCATTGTCCGATCCGGACACGCCGGTCAGTACCGGCGCGGTGATGGTCAGGTTGCCGCCGGAATACTGGTAGCCGGTCACGGCATCGTAGCTGCCCTGCTGCTGATAGACCTTGAGCGTTCCCTTGGCATTCGAGGTGACGCTTTCGGACGCGGTCATGTTGATCGTGCCGAAGCCGAGCGCCAGACGCTCCGCCGGCATGATCGCGATCGGCTGGGTGCCGCTGGCATAACCGAGAACGATGTTCTTCGCGTTGATGTCGAGCGTGCTGCTGCCAAGCAGGCCGCCGATGACAGCGCCGGGTGTATTCGGCGCGTAACCCTCCGACAGATACCGATTTGGCTTCTGCGCAAGCCCGGTCCAGACGAATTGTTCGGTCGTGATGACAGCGCGATCCCCCGCGCTGCCATAGCCATAGATCGCGGGCGTGCCTATCACCAGCTGGGCAATCGAGGATTTTCCGGTCGCGGGATCGAAGGTATCGAGCACCACCGAACCGTAGATGTTGACGGAATCCCGCGCCGTGATCGTCAGCGTTTCGACCTTGGGCACGTTGGCAGCCGCGTTGCCCGCCAGCAAATTGTTCAGAATGCCCTGATTGAGCGACAGACCCGCCGGCAATTGTCCGTTGGCTGTCGCCTGCTGCAAAGCCGCGTCGCTGCCGAGATTGACCGACGACACCGCCAGCGCCAGATTTTTGGCGCCATAGACCGTCTGCGGCGTCAGCGTGAAGGCCTTGTCGGTGGCGATCGCCAGCGTGCCTTCGGTGAGGATCGACGTGATCCCGCTGCAGCCGCCGCCGGCGCAATCGCCGATGCGGATCGTACCTGGAGAGGAGAATCCCTCCGCCACCGGCGGCAGCAGATTGATCAGCCCGTTGGAAACGGCCACCACACCAGCCGTGCTCGCATTGAACACAATGCCGTTGGTGGAGTCATAGACCGCCCGGCCGCGTCCGATCGTGTCGATCGATGCGCCCTGCTCGATCGTGATGCCGCCCCATGGTGTGAAGGACATCAGGAATATCTCGGCGCCAGTCAGATGCGCGCCACTGCGGATATCGATGACGGCGGCCTGGGCCTTAAAGCTCGCAAAATTCTCGGCGTAATCGAGTTGAAGAGCACCGCCGACCAGCAGCCGAGGCGTGCCAAGCGCATTGAGGTCGTCGGCGTGAATCGACAGGCCGGTATAGCCGGCCGTCGGCGCCGCGCCGGCGCCGAGGATTTCGATATACTGCGCGATCACCGAAGTGGTACCGCCGAAGCCGGCGCTGCCTGCTTCCGGATTGAACAGCGCTGTGCCGTCGAAACTGAACATCGCCACACCGGGCTTCGGTCTCGAATAGAAATATTCGAGCCTCAGCGTGCCGGCATCGGCGGCGATCTGGCCGCGCATGCCGCCGAGCTTCGCCGCATTGGCGACGGTGTAGGCGTCGTAGCCCGTCTCGTTATAGGTCGAATGGCGGCGCACCGTGTCGGCCGAGGTGACGATCAACTGGCTTGGCAGCGTATTGCGGATCGCCGTATTGGCGATGCCGAGATAGCCGGCGCTGATCGTGCTGCCATTGCCCAGCGTCGCTGTATTGCCGACCATTGCACCGGTCTTGCCGATCTCGACGCGAAAAGCGCCGGGCATCAAGGCATAGGTGGAAGGCAGCAGCGTATAGGTGCCGGCCTTGAGGCCGCCGGCATCCTGCGTCAGCGTGATCTGCTGGCCGATCAGCGGGTTGCCCGCTCCGGCATCTGCAGTAACCGGTGCATACGCATTGCCGAAGGACGGCACGATCGCATAGACGCTGTTGCCCGCAGCACTGACCGGGAATGCCGGATTGGCATTGGCGAAGGGCGTGCGCAGCACATCCACGGAACCGCCACGGCCGCTGATGAAGCCGGCCCCCGTCAGCACGCCGCCGCCGGACAGATCGAGCAGTGCGCCGGCTTCGCCGATCACGCTGTCGCCGTTCACGCTGATGCCGCTGGTGCCGAGCGCACGCGGTTTGATCGCCGTGCCGTTATAGCTGTAGGACACGCCGTCGGAAGTGCCGCCATAGGGCATCATCACGCCGGCGCCGCTCACCGAGGTCACGCTGCCCGGCAGCAGGGACAGCAGGCTCGCGCGTGCGACATTGTTGCCGCGGGTATCTGCGCCGAGGATCAGATTGCCCATGGGGGCGCGGACAACGCCGCCCTGCAGGACGGTATCGCCGCCGAGGGCCAGCGTTCCGAACACCGATAGCGGCGCTGCAACCGGGGTGCCATAGCCGTTGATCGTCAACACGCTGCCGGCCGCATAGGCGCCAGTGGTGGCGCCGGCCAGCAGCTGTGCGTCGACGTCGCTGGCCGGATAGATCTGCGCTGCCGTCAGCGTCAGGTCGCCGGGCGACGACAATTCGGTGGTGGTGGCGCCGCTCAGGCCCATGCCGAACTTGCCGCCAAGCAACCGCACATCGCCGCGGCTGGTGACATCCACATGGCCGAAGCCACGGCGGTCCATCATCACCAGTGCACCCGACTCCATCGCGACTGTGCCCCCCGCGCCGAAGCCGACGCGGTCGCGGATCTCGATGAGATCCGCCGTGGCGGAGAACCGAGCCTCGCTGCTGCGGCTCGAAGGGCCGTCGCGCCAGGTCACCGTCGGCATAATCTGGAAGTCTGCCTTCGCGCGGGTGGACCCCGCCAGTCGCAGATAGGATGTCGCGAGCGACACCGCCGACGTGCCCGCCGCCGTCTCGGCCAGCGCGTAGCTGCCGGCATAAAGCCGCAGGCTCTGCGCCGCCGATAGCGTGACGTCACCATCGAAGCTGAGAATGCCGTTGACCAGCAGCGACAGCGTGCCGAAGCCGCCATCGGTCACCTGGTTGGCGCCGAGCCGGCCGGTGCCGTAGCCCAGCGCCGGATCGGCTGCATTGGGCGTCAGATTGGAAGCAAGGCCGCTGCCGCGATTGATCTGCGAGATGATGAACTCGCGCGGCACGCGGACGGCGTCATCCGCCGCCGCGTTCACGCTGAGCACCGGCGTTTCCAGTGCGATCGCCAAAGTGCCGCCCGCCGCGCCGGCGCCACCGGCCTGCGCCCGCATCATGCCGTCGAGATACAGGCTGCGCGACGACTTCAGCACGATGATGCCACCATTGCTGGCCACGTTGGTTGCCACGAAACCATTCGGGCCCTGCACGTCGATCACCGCATGGGTGCCGGACGCATCGAGCAATGCGCCCGACCTGACGATCACCGCGATATCAGGCGCGGTTATCGATGCCCCCGTCGATTCCCAGTCGATATTGCCGCCGATGGCGATGGTGCCGCCGTCGAGCACTTTCTCGAAACCACGGCCATGGCCATCGATCGCCGTCACCGCGATGCCGGCAACGTCGAGCACCGCCCCTTCGCCGATCCAGATCGAGCGATGATTGGCCGTCGCCGATGGTGATGTCTGCGCCGAAGTCAGGGCCGCCACGATATCGATGGCAATCTTGCCGGATTTGGCATGCAGGGCGCCATCGACGGTGATCTGGCTGGTGCCGCCGCCGATCAGGCTGATGCTGCGTCCGGCATCCACCGTGATCCGCGCATCGGCGCCGATCGCGATGTCACCGCCCTCGAACTGACGCTGCGAACGCAGAACGAGATCGGCACCCGCGCGCTGGACAATCCTGTTCGACGCGAAGGACGCCAGATAGAGCGGCGGCGTCCACAAATCGCGGCCACCAGCGCCGAAGACGCCTTCCTGTCCGGAAGCGGCCAGCGTGTAGACCGGGACCGTGACATCAAGCACCGTTCCTACAGCGACCGAAAGCCCGGCATGGCCGTTGATGTCGTAACTGGAAAAGCCTGATTTGAAACGCTCGACATCGAGCACCAGCGCCGTGCCGGCGACGGCCGGCTTGCCGATCACCACGGCCGATCCTGATTCGAGCTTGAGCATGCCACCGCCGCTGGCGCCATAGCCGGCGATGGCGCCGGCCAGCCTGAGCGATCCACCGCCGGCGACGCTAAATCCTTCGATATCCGCCGACAGGGTCACGTCGCCGCCGCGACCTCCCTTGATCGATCCTTTGCGCAGCAATGCCGCACCCGAAGACACATCGATCAGGCTGCCAGCTTCCACCGCGATATCATGCGTTGACACAAAGGAGACTGCGCCGCCATTCAGATAGGCCAGTCCGGTCGCAGCCGCATCCTCGCGCTGATCGACCCAGTTGCCACGCAGATCGATGGTCGCTCCGCGATGAACCGTCAGAGTGGACGCACCGGCCAGCGTCAGCGGGCCCGACAGGCCGCTGGCATCCGCTGCCGTAAAAATATTGGTTGCGGTCAAGCTGCCTGACCGGATGGTCACGTCGGCCTTGATATCGATCACCGGCGCGATGAGATTGACGCTGCCGCCATCGGCCAGCGTCAGCGGCGCATCGATGGAGATCGTGCCACGGGTACCGAGATCGAGCCCGCCGAGCTTTTGCGCGTTGAGATGAGCGGCATCGAGCCAGACGGTGTTGATCCGGTCGGCCGGCAGCACCGATGCGGCATCGGCGGCAAGCCCGTCGCTCACATTCGGGACGGTGGAGATGCGCACATCGCTGCCATGGAGATTGACGCGACCATTGGCGTTATAGTCGCCGAGCGCCAGCGTGCCGTTCTGCGCGACGGTCGTCTGCGTGGCCTTGTAGGCATCGGCCAGGCTACTCGCGCGTTTCGTGGTCTGGCGTTCTCCCGTGATCGTGTCGGCGACGATATTGGCCTCGAAGACCGCGGTCGGCATCGACAGGATCAACCGCCCTGCGTCGCGGCCGACCGAGTAGCCCTCCTCCCAGCGCATCGAATTGCGCCCGCGGTCGAACACGCTGGTCCATGTTTCAGTGAGGCGGTCGTCAACCTTACCCTGAATATTATGCTTGCGCGAGAAGCCTCCGGCGAAGCCTGCGAAGTTCATATCGCCTGGCGCGGTATCAACGCTGTACCGGCGCCCGTCACTGCCGATAAGATTGGTCGATCGGATCCAGCCCGCCGCATAATCGAGCGAGCCACCGGAAATATCGAATACCGCGCCACGTTGCGCGATCACTTCCGGAGCAGACAGCGTGATCGTGCCGCCGATGGCGGACCACTCGCCGCTCGAATGGGCCGTGGTGCCGAGATAACCGCCAACCTCGAGCAATCCACCTGACGTATAGTAGCGATCCGACGCGTAGGTGCCGGTAACGGCCGACACCCATGTGAGACCGCGAACGTCGATCCAGACGTCGTTGTTCTTCAACACATCGGAATCACGGTTCTGTGGCGTGTCCCGCAGTTCGTTGCCCTGAATGTTGACCTTGATATTGTTCGAGGCCATCGCCAGCGCGACATTGCGCAGACCCGATGCATCGAGCAGCGCCCCGTCTTCGGTGAAGATGCGCTTGCCCGCGGAGACGGCGATCTGGCCGCCTTGCGCCGCCGTGGCCGAGCCGCCTTTGAAAGTGACGGTGCCGCCGGTGACGACTTCGATGCGCGACTGATCCTGCCTGTCGGCGAGCAATGACAGGTTGTCGAAATTGCCGGTGGTGCTGGTGGCACGTAGCAGGTTTGCCGCCGTGGAAGCCGTGATCAGCGCATCGCGCTGGCTGTCGAGCGCGGTCTCCTTACTGTCGAGCTCCGGCAGGACCGCGGTCAGGCTGCCGCTGGCGAACGTGATGTTTCCTACCGCGTCGGATGCCTTGTTCAGCAGATGGATGGTGCCGCGGGTGTTCACTGACGTCGTTGCGATCAACGCACCGTTCTGGATAATCGCGCGGCCCGCGAGCGTGATGTCGCCCTGCTGCGCCCGGATCAGGCCTCGATTGCTGACAGTTCCGCCCGCACTGTTCAGTCCAATAACCGGCGATATCTCGTTGCCACGCGTAGTCGATGTCTGGTTCGCGTCGGTCCCAAAGCCAGCGCGCAGGATGAAGTCGTCACCGGCCGCAAGTAACGTCTGGCCGCGCGGTGTAGCGATGGAGCCGGCGTTCTCGACCTCCGAGCCGATCATCAGCACGAAGCCGCCGCCCGAGGTCACCGACGATGGCGTGCGCGTCGAGATCGATGCGCCGGCCTCGACGACGACCTTGCCGCCGGCTGCGGTGAAACTCGGCGCGTAGATGTTGCCGGTCTGGGTGCTGTAGATACCGTTGTTGCGGAACTGGGTGTCGGTAATATCGGCGGTCGACGCGATCAGTGACCCGACATTGACCTGGCTGTTGCCGCCAAAGATGATGCCGCTCTGATTGATCACATAGACATGACCATCGGCCTTGATGTTCCCGAGGATCTGGCTCGGCGCGGTCGCGCCTGTCACGCGATTGAGCGCAACCCACTTGCTGTTGCCCTGCTGGTCGAAGGTCAGCGTGGTGCGCGCGCCGATATTGAACGATCGCCAGTCCAGGATCGCCTGTTGCGTGGTCTGGCGGATATTGACTTGCGTTTGACCGGCGCCATCGACGCCCTCCGTTGGTGCGTTGGCCCCGGTCCAGTTGGCGGGCATGTTCGGAAGAAGCCCGCCGACACCGAGGCCGTTCGGGACGTTGACAGGCGCCGTCATGGAAGTCTGCCGTGCCGCTGCCGCAGCCCGCGCCGCGGCCTGTACGCCCTGCATGTCTTGCATGGCACGTGCCGCGCGCGCCAGCGAGTTCTGTGCTTGCCGCGCCGCGGCTGCGGCCTGCTGCGCCGCCTGCGCAGCGGCGTCCGACGCAATGTTCGGTGCCGAGAATGTGCCGCCGCTGCTGCCCCCGTTCATGGAACGCGCGTCCGCACCCGACACGCTCAGCGTCAATGCCAGAAAGCTCGTGCCTGCGAGCAACATGGCCGTCGCGGCGAGACCTTGAGCGGCAACACCTTGAGCATAACGGGAGATGAGCATGACGAACCTTCCGGACGAATGAATTCAACAGGAAGGCACCGGGCCAGCAGACCAAACGCCTCCTGACCGATAAGGACGTTCGCCGATCCGCGAGACCGAAAAGAAATCTTAAGATCCGGAAAGTTTTTCCGCCTAGCTCAAGAACACCAGGCCGCCCGGGAGCGACGTCACCTTGGCGCCAAACACCTGTTGCGCCAGCGTCATGATTTCATCGACATTCTGCACGCGAAAACGGGCATTGACGGATCGCTCGCCCAGGCTGGCATTCATCAGCACGATCTTGCCGGGGCGATAGCGGTTGATCTCGGCGACGACCTTGGTCAGCGGCGTCTGATGGAACACCAGCAGGCCCTCCTGCCACGCGGTCACCGCCGTCAGGTCGGCAGCCGCGATCGCCCCGGGATTCTGCCCGCCATACGTATATTGCTGACGCGCCTCAAGTCGCCTCGGGGCGCCAAAGCGCGCAATGTCCACCACGCCCGCAAGACAAGTCACACACGACAGTGTGTCGTCATGGCGAACATTGAAGCGCGCGCCGGTGGCGCTGACCCGGCCATTGCCCGCGATCACGGTCAGTGGGCTGGTCAACTGGCGGCCGGTATCGATCAGCGCTTCACCATCGATCAATTCGATCTGGTTGGTTGTGGTGTTGGTCGCTGACTTCGCCAGCGCCACGCTGGTCCGCGTATTCAGTTCAATTGAAGCGCCATCGACAAGCCGGACACTCTTCTGTTCGCCCGCCGCTGTCCGATAATCTGCGGCAAGCTCTGACATCGACGGCCAGAGCTGCAGCGGCGGTCGCACCACCACATAGGCGGCGCAGGCTGCCAATGCGCCGCCTACTAACAGGCGCCGGCTAGGACGAAACGCTGGCCGCGCGGGCGCCAGAAGATCCTCACCGCTGCGCGCGAGGACGTTCTGCCCGGCTGACCCAAGCTGCCCCCACAGCCGGCTGGCAAAGGCAAAAGCCTCCTTATGCGCGGCACTGCGCGCGTGCCAAGCCTTGGCGTCCTCGACGTCGGCGATGGTCGCCTCGCCGGAGATGAGATGGCGCACCTTCCCGAGCGCCTGGCGCTGCAGCTCGGTGAGATCGTCGTCATTGCCGATGGATGGGGTCACGGTTGCTGTTCGTTCTGACGGCGCGGAAATTCGCGGCCTTAATTAGATAGACGTTTCTCGCGGCTTTGGACCGAATCTCCGAACGACCTGACGTTGCAGGCGTTCGGCACAGTGGTCCAGCGCATGTTTCAGTTCGATCTCGACGAGACGCTGCGAGACACCGAGCCGCTGGGCGATCTCCTGCAATGTGGCCTCCTCGACCCGCGATGCCAGCAGGATTATCCGCCGCCGCGGCGTGAGCTCCTCCAACGCGGCCTCAAGCTCTGAAATCTCCTGGCGCGCGGCGAGCTCGCGCTCGGCGGACGGGGCATCGTCGGCCATATCGAGCACCGCCATCACCTCCGTCCGGCGCGCCAGCCGGGACTGTTTGCGACCGCGATCGGTCGCGATATTAAAGGCGATCCGCAGCAGGTAGCTCGGCGGACTGGCGATCGTCCCTATCGGTGCGGCGCGATGCAGGTGAAGCCAGGTCTCGTGCAGGGTCTCGCGGGCAAGCTCCGCCGAACCCAGACGCCGGGTGAGCCGTTTGCGAAAATCATCATAACGGTCCACCAGCAACTGGCGGAGGCCTATCCAGGCGGGGTCGGTCATGGCCTGCCCGCTTTTGAGCGCGTGGCCTGCCGTCCCGACCCGGCATCGCAATCGCCGGTCGCGCCAGGCGCGCGCGGCGTGACCACCATCGTCACCGGCTGCGGCAGCCTCGCAGGCGGCGCGTCGAAGCTCACGCCGCGCAACTCGTCGGCGATGATCGAATCCCGCCGCAGGTCGCCGGTCGAGTTGAGCAGGTTGAGACCCTGCAACTCACCGGACAAGCCGACGGAAAATCGAATGACCGCGCGATAGTCACCCGGGATAGTCTCGGCATGGCGACAGAAGGCTCGCGCCACGCCGACCTGCAGGGCATTATAATATGAGCCGAACTCGGAAAGTCGCACACCGCCATATTGCGTCGGCCGCGCTGCTGCCACGACCGCAAAGGCCTTTCCGGTCGATACTTCGGTTAGACCGGTCCCTTCGAGCAAGACCCGCAACGCGACATCAGGCGCGAGGATGCCTTTCAGCCCGGTCGATCGCCGCGTCCGCACGAGTTCACTATCGTAGAAGGTCTCGATATTCGTTGTGGTCGCATAGGCATCCAGTGCGGATGCCAACGACTGCGCGGGGATGTCGAAACTGAGCTGATCGTCTTTCGCGTAAAGTGCGGTTGCAACCGTCAGCGTCATGACCGCCGCGGCCACCAATAGCCGACAGCCTGAAAAAGACCGCTGCCCAACCCTCAAAAGCGCTTCTGGCCACGCATACGCGATCTGATATTTGTACATGCCGTCGCGATCACGAGCAATTCAGCCAGGCCGTTTCGCCCGACAAGACGGCGCATCCGAACGCGCCGATCATACTTAATCTCTTAGAGATCAATTATTACAGATAGACGACCACCCAGGGATTGGACGAGAACGGTCCAACCTACAGGTCGCGCAATGACGTCAACCGCTGCGCGCAATAATCAAATCTTCCAGGAAAGATAGAGTGTGGGAGTGAACTGCGACGTCGCATTTCTTGTGGGTGGCTCAGCTGGCTGGCAGGCGTCCTCGCTTCCACTTCTGGCTCCTCGCTAGTCTTTCGATAGATTGAGCGAGAAGCGCAGGTTGATCGGCTGCAACATCTCTGGCGGCGGCGCTTCGCCGATATTGCCGCGGGTCAGAACGGTGCGCAGATCGGTGTTGGCGCGCTCGTCCTTGAACGGCGCGAATGATACTCGTTCAACGGTGCCATCGGGGTTGAGCCAGGCCTTAACGACGAGCGATGCCGGCGCACCATTCTGAGTGCCGTTCGTCTCTTTCAGCCAGGAGCGGAAGCGATTGGCGATCGCTTCATCGGCAGAAATCCATTCCTCGAACCTGTACTTCACCAGCTTCGCAAACTGCCCCCACGCCGGTGGCGCGGCGTCAGGGCTGCGGTAATCGAGACCTTGAGCGATCGCCGGCGACGCCGCAATCGTAATCAGGCCGACGGAAGCAAGCAGTGCACGTAGCTTGCCCATTCTCAGGGCTCCCGTGAAAGAGCTGCGCGTTCGTTTCATGGTGACGCCCTCTAATTTAAACAAATGACGCGTGCGGAAATACTTGCCGCCCGATGCGCCCGCGATGCGGAGCCGCTGATTTGAGGCCGATCGTCTTCCTGAAGCCGCACATTGCTGGCAGCAAGAAACGCCTTTGCGCCATTAGCGCCGACAGCGAGCACGCGATTGACAGCGGTCTTGCGACTGACAACGCCTTCGACGAGCCCGCGCGAGTCCAGAACCGGCGCGCCGCTCGCGCCGAAGGTGATGTTGGTATTGAGCGCGATATGCCCGGCTTCGTCACTTCCATTGGTCGTGCCCACGGATGCGTTGGCGAGCATCGCTCCCCTGGCCAGCGATGTCGGCAAATTCGCGTAGTCGGCCGCGAAGACGATGCCATTGGGAGCGGAAGCAATGCTGCGCGGGAATGTAGCAGCTAGGCCACGCGTTTTCGCGGTCTTCAACAAGGCCAGATCATAGGGTGTCGAGACGGCCACCAGTCGGGCGGCGCTGGTGCGCCCCTCTTTTTGCACCATGATACGGCCGCAGGCCTGCACCACATGGCGCGCCGTCAGCACATGACCAGCATCATCGACGAAGAACCCTGTACCCGCGCGCTCACCGCGCTCCACCGGCGGGAGATCAGCGCGCGTCAACGGCTTCGGCGGCGCAAGCACGGGCACGTCGGTTCGGGCTGGCAACAGGAATTGAGACCGAGCCGGCGACACCGAACCCGCGGCAAACGGGACGACCAACAGGATCACTCTGGCGCACCATCTGGCGATGCCTGACCTGCCCGGCTGCGCAAAGCGATCCGGAGGCGCGACGGTCATCGGCAATATCGGGACAGACATGTCTGGCTAACGCCGCGGATTGCCATTGAACGTCGGCTGCGGCAGTCGGAACGGCACGATCGAGCGACCGTAGTTCTGACCATATTGCTGCTGAACCCCAGGCAGGTTCACGATCCCGATCCGGGTATCGGACGAACGGGCGTCAATCGGCGGCAGGTTCAGGCTCGGATTGACCTTGTCGACATCCCGCTTCAGCGTTTGATTGAGACAACCATAACTCCGCGAGCCGCCGATCTCCACGTCTACGCAGCGCTCGAACGTACGCGTCGGCGCTGCCTGACCACCGATGATCACCTCAGGCTTTGGTGCATCAGCTGGCGGCGGCTGTTGTGCCGATGCCGGCATCGACAGCAAGACGGAACAGATCATGATGGAAAGCCTGGCGATCATTACGCTTCACTTTCCTGCCGTCTTCGGGACGTTGATCTGAATGGCAACCTGCGCGAGACGATTGTTTAGCGCTGCGAAGTCCACACGGCCGACGCCACCCAACGTAAGACAGCGCTTACGGCAGCTCGCCATCGCCGTGCCGCCACCGAGACCCGGGCGGAAACCGAATGTGGCAACCGGCACCGTTCCGGTCAGCGGATAACCTTTAGCAGCCAAACGTGCCCGCGCCTTCGTGCAATAATCGACCGACAATTGCGAGAACCGTGTCTCGCCATGGCCGGCACGATATTTCATCAGCGCCGTACACAGATCGCCGCCGGCTTTTGACCACGCTTGCGCGAGATAGCGCACACCATATTTGATATTGACCTCGGGCGCGGCGAAGCCAGCCATGTCGCCTGAATAGCCGAGCATGCGCGCCGTCGCCGGCATCACCTGCATCAAGCCGATCTCGCCGTCAGCGCCGATCCGGCTCGGCTCGTAGCCACTCTCCACACCCATCACCGCTTCGGCGACATCCGCCGGAAGGCTCGTTAGACGCACTTCTTGCTCGATCAACGAACGGTAGAGCGCACGCGGATTGGCTGCGCGTGACGTTGCGACCGGCACCATCGGCGACGCCGGCGGAGCATCCGTTCGCTGTTTGTCGGAAGTCACAGCATCAGTCTGGGCTTCCGCAACTTCGGTCTGCACCGAAGCGACCCTGGTGTTCTCGATGGTTTGAGCCAGCGACGGGACAATGCATGCTGCCAGCAAGCCGACGCCAAGAGCCATCCGGGCGCCCGCATTGCAGGCAGTCCGGATGACGAGGGAAGCACGGTGGCTTGCGGAAGAGAGCACGAACTTATCCCGGGTCCTGTCAGGCAACCTTGGCTTCGGCGGGCAACTGATCAGGCGCCGCAGGAGCAACGTTCGCCTGTTGTGAGGTAAGCTTCTGCAGTTCCTCCCGCAGATACGGCACTAGCGCCTGCACCAGATGATCCCAGATCTCCACATTGGCGCGCACATTGTTCGGCGAAACGCCACCGATCAGCGATACGTCCATGGTGAGTGCCAGGAAACCCGGAACGACCTGCAAGCGACCGAAGCGACGCAGCGCGTTCCAGCGATTGACAACGTCCAGCGGCAACTCGCCCTCGATGTTCAGCCAGGCGCTGAACGTGAAATCCACGAAGCTGTTCTCGTCCGCTGCCAGGCGATTGCCGGGGCGAACATCGAAGCCGAAGCCGGCGGTCGACGAGCGCAGCAGCGAGATGTTGGCTGCGGGATCGGAAACCAGATCGACCCGGTAGCCCGAATTCTGCATGAGATCGCGAAGCGATTCCAGCGTGACGCTGACGAGATTGGTATCGGTCATTACAGAAACTCCTGAGTTGCGAACTTGTTAGTTCCGCGCCTTGTCATCGAGCAGTTTGGCAAGAGCGAGTTCGTTGATGATAGGCGGCTGTTGCTTGAGCATTTCCGCGAGGTAGTTCTGTCGCAACGCGGCCGCGCGCTGAGTGCGGATCTGGCGAACAAGTTGTTCGCGCACTTCCGGCAACGTGCGCGTATACGGCACTTTTGTGTCAACCAGACGAATGACGTGGTAGCCATCGTCTAGCGTAATTGGATCGGACACACCACCCTTCGCGAGGCCAGTGATCTGCGCACGGATTTCCGGACGGATCTGATCTTCCGGCAGCAGGCCGAGATCGCCACCGCGCTCGGCACTTTCGCCCGCAGCACTATCTGCACGCGCGATCCCGGCAAAGTCGGCACCCGGCGCTTTCAGCTTCCTCTGAACTTCGTCGAGCTTCTTCTTGGCGGCGTCGGCGGTTGCCTTGTCCGCATCCTTCGCCATGGGAATGAAGATCTGCGACAGCTGATATTGCCGCGGCACCAGAAATGCCCCGCGGTTGGCGTCATAAACCTTCTGCAGATCGTCATCCGACGGGAAGTTCGCCGGCGGATTCGAAACCGACTGAAGATACAGTTCGACAAGCGCATTCTCGCGCAGCTTCTGCAGCTGGGCGGTGACCTGGGGCTGCTGGTCCCACTTCTTGGCATTCAACTCCTGCAGCACCAGGCGATTGGCCAACATCATGCGCACGGCCTGGCTCAGCAATGCCGGGTCCTGAGCCACCGCAGCCTGCTCGCGCGGTCCGAGCGTCGCGAGATAGGCGCGCAGATCGTCCGCACCGACATCGTTGTTGCCGACGCGAGCGACCACTTCGCCCGATGCCTTTGCCGACGCCACAGTGCTCGCAGCCGCTGCGGGAGCAGCTAGCGCCGGAGCAACCGGAGCCGGAGCTGCTGGAGCAGCGGCCTTCTGCTTCGCCGGTGCAGGCGCCTGAGCCACGCGTGGCTGCGTCGGTTGAACCGGTGCCTGTGCGTGCGCTGCCGTCAGCATGAGGGCAGACACGCCTGCAATGGCGAAGCTCGTTGCGAAGATGGAGGAATGCGTAGGCATTATTGGATAACCTTTTGCTCAAGCAGTTTGTCGTCGTAGTCCTGCAGGATGTTCTGAACCTCGACACGGCGGGCGCCGATCAACGGTTCGTTGATCACGGCAATGTCGCCGAACGAGACGCCTTCGTAGCGACGCAGCAATTCGCGGCCGACTTTCATCAGCTGGGTATTCTTGGCCACGCAGCTTTTGGTGCTGGCTTTATAGGCCGTCGCTTCGCCTTCGAACTTGGCGCGCTCGGCGTCCTTCGTACGCGCGACCGTGGCGGCTTCCTCATAGGCGCCCTTCCACTTTTCCAGCGTCTGATTGCGATCTTCCAGACGCTGGTTGAATTCGTCCACCGCTTCACGATGGGTCTTCTCGACTTCCTTGACCTGGGCCTTGGCCGCAGCGATCTGGGAAGTCAGTGCCGCCTTTTCACGCTCGGCATCGGCGACCTTGGCCTGCAATGCCGAGCGTTGATCTTCAAGGGAACGTGTCTGGGCCGTTGCGCTACGCAGGGCATCGCGAAGCTTGTCCGACTCGGCATCGGCATGCGCTTCCACGCTTGCCAACGACGAGAGGACAACAACGACAGTGAGCAAATGTCTGGTCATGATCAGAATTTCGCATTCAGGTCGAACTGGACGACGTCGACGGCATAGGGACCGCCTGCGATGTTGTTGGCACTCATCCAGCGGAGCGACGCCCAGACATTGTCTGCAATGCCGACATTACCGCCGATGAAGTAACCCTTGAGGTTGGTACCACCGAGGCCGAAGTCAGAGTCGGCGAACGCGTCGATCGTGGCATCGGATTCGAGGTACTTGTAGCCTACGTGGACATTCCAATCCCACAGTCGTTTGACTTCCTTATGACCAACGGTCACGCGGCCCATCCAGCCTTGATTACCGCCGTCATAAGCACCGATCGAACCATCCGACGTAGGAGCGGTGTTGTTGCCGATCGTGCCGGCGTTATTGGCGACGTTACGCGGAAGAGCGAGCATGGCATTGCGGTCGAGGGCCGTGTTGTTGACGTATTCACCATCGATCACGACATGGACTGGATGGAAGTCGCCAAGATCAAGTTGACCGCTAACAACTACGGGGCGGAACTGACTGGCCAAACCGAAGTACTGATAGAACGGCTGCGTCGCAGGGGTCACCGATCCATCCGGCAGAATATTGCGCAATGTGACGTAAGTGTTGCCCTTCTGCGCAAACGACGGACGTGTCTGGTCGGTATCGCAGACGTCAGACGGGCCAACCGCGAAGCAAGGCGACGAGCCACGCCCCTGAGTGTTCGTGAAATCGTAATAGGCGACGCCGAGCCGGAAACTCGATTGCGGATCGAACTTCACGCCAACGCCGGCCTGAGCACCGAACATCCATTTGTCGTTACTTCTATATTTCCCTGGCAGTCCGTCCTTGAAGTCCTTTTGGTCGATATTGTAGCCGACGTTCAGATCCGAATTGAAAGTCGGGAAGGCGCCGGCCACGAAAAACGGCGTTACGCCGGGCGACACTTCGTGCCTGATCTGCGTAGCAATACCGTCAAAACCAAGATCGCGATGCCAGGCGAGATCGGTGGGCGACCAGAACGGATTGTCGAACCGACCGACCGCAACGTTGAAATCGCTCGACGGCTGATACCGCACAAAAGCGCGGTCGAGCCACAGCGAGTACTTCGAGAAATTTCCGCCACTGCCGCCCATGGTCTGGTTCAGAGACACCGGGGAATTGCTATCACCCGTTGCGATGCGCAAGCCACCGACGAAACTGTCGGCGATGTCGATATCGGCACCCAGACGAACGCGCAGGCGTGCACGATCGCGGTTCTGGCTGGTGTTGATCGTCGGCGCAAAGTACGGATTGTTGTCGGAAAGCTCGTAAGGCGAGCCGGTATTGATTGCGTTGAAATTATAGAATCGCGGATCATTTCCGGTCGGGTAGAACTGACCTTCGTAACGCGCGCGCATGTCGCCGCTGAAACGGATACGCTGTGCCCATTCCGGATACTTGCCTGGCGACGCCCAGTTCTCGCTATGTGCACGCGCCATGACATCGCGCCTGATTTCTTCGCGCAGTTGGCGCTTCACGATCTCGGGCACATAGGTGACGTGCTTCGTTCCCGGAGGTGACGCCGCGGCCGAGGCGGCGTTGGCGGTCTTTGCGGCTTCTTCCGCACGCGCCGTTGCGCCCTTGGCGGATTCGCGGGCGACATAGGCTTCGTCATCAGCCTGCTTGATCAGCGCCGTTGCCTGTTCCTCGGTGATCACGCCCTGCTTCACCAGCAGATTGACCAAGCTTGCGGTCGAGTTCGGCGAGATCGGCTTGGCGCGCGACACTGCCGGACGTTTGCCATCGGCACGACCGCCGCCATCCTGCGCCAGGGCAGGAACGGTACAGGCCAGTGCGCACATCGATACGGCGAGCGGCGCCAGGCGCCAGGCGATATCGGATTTTCTGTCAAACATCGGTCTCGAGTCCCCTAGTGATAACGTGATGCGTATTCCCGACCGTCCCCCGGTCGAGCGAACTAAGTTGGTTTCCGGCCGGTCGCACGGATGTTGATGGGCATAGGCATGTCGGTGGGCGGCGGTTCGCGTAGCGTCAAACGGCCGATCACATCGCTTCGAACCGCGGCATCCACTTCCGGACTGCCGCTCGAGTTGACGAGCTCGACGCGGCTGATGCGGCCGGTGTTGTCCGCCCAGATGCGAAACTGCAGCTGCATCACCGCATTCTTGGTCTTCTCGTTGGCGCGGATCGCGGCTTCGATCTGCGTCTGCACGATCGATGCGTACCACCCCCAACGACTGCCGCCGCCGCCGCGACCGCCATAAGGGCTGCCGCCGACCTTGCTGCCGAGATTGAACAGATCGCCCGGCCCGGTCGCCTTGGCGTCGAGCGCCAGCGGTCCCGGCGGCTCCTCGTTCTTGGCGTCCTTGACAGGATCGTCAGCCGGCTTCTCGACGGGCTTATCCTCGAGCGGCTGTTCGACCATCTTGGTCTCTTCGGTCACCTTCGGCTGCTCCATCATTTTTGGAGGCGGCGGAGGTGGCGGGGGCGGTGGTGGCACGATGTTCACAACCGTGAGTTCGCGAACCTGCTTCGGCGCCGGCACATCGCTGCCACCGCTCATGAAGTACCAACCACCGGCAAACATCACCGTGATCACGGCGACGGCGCTTCCGTAACGGATATAGGCAGTCCGGCTGCTCCGCGCGTCCTCGTCCTGTTGCTGTTCGAATGAATTCTTCACGACGCAGCAGCCTCCAGCACTGTCTCGTCGGACAGCTTTTCAACCACGTATTGCAGAACGAATTTCACTACTGCATCGAAGTCCGTCGTCTGGATGATCATCCGCGTCCCGCTTGGCGCTTCGATCACCAGGTCGAATTCGGTGCTCTGCGTATCGAATTCGATGTAGGCGCTTTCATCGATCGATAGCCGCAACAGCGGATGACGCGACAATGTCAGCAACAGACGATCGAATTGCGGAACGAGCTCCGCCACCCGGCGGCGCAACAGTTCCGCCAATCGCACCAACAGCGCCTCGCCGCGCAGCGGGAATTGCAGCACGGTGCCGTTCTCCTGATGCAGGCTCGGCTCCGAGTCCCCGTAAAGCGGCAAATCGACCTGGATCGATTCCTTCTTCGACGCCCCACGGCGCAACCAGGACCACAGGGTCGCGAACGCCCGCTTGGTTTCGTCAGGAATGTGGCTGGCGCTGTGCATCGGCGTGTTACTTCACGAGTGGTTTGGTGGCGAGACCGACCTGGGACAGGCCGACACGGCCGAGCAGATCAAGCACATCCATGACGCTCTGGTACTGGGTCTGCGCATCACCGCGCAGAACCACCGGGAATTCCGGCGTCAGAGCTTTTTGCTGGACCAGGCGCTGCTCGAGCTCGGGCAGCGTCACCGGAATGGTGTCCAGGAAGATCTTTCCGTCATTGGACACGGTGATCGCCTTGGTGGTCTGCGTCGCCAGGCTTGGCGCTGCAGAGGCCTTTGGTAGATTGACCTTCTGGCCCTGCACCGTCGCCGTCGTCATAACGATGAAGATGATCAGCAACACATAGGCCAGATCCAACATCGGTGTGATATTGATGTCGTCATAGGGTTTGTTACGGCTCTGGAGCTGCACAGTTGTTACTCCGCAGCCTGACGGTGATCCACAACGGCTTCAAGCGAGTAAGCCTCGGCCATCTTGGTCACGAACTCGTCGATGAAGACCTGCATGTCGGTGGTCAGTTCGCCGATGCGGGTGACGAGATAGTTGTAGGCGAACAGCGCGGGGATCGCGACCACGAGCCCGGCGATGGTGGCGACGAGCGCCGCCGCGATACCCGGCGCGATCGCGTTGACGTTCACGTCGCCGCTCTCGGCAATAGCCGCGAAGGTGATCATGACGCCGACCACGGTGCCGAGCAAACCCAAGAACGGTCCGCCCGAGATCGAAATGGTGAGCACCACCATCATCTTGTTGAGACGTTGGCTTTCCTTGATGAATGCACTGTCGAGCGATGCGCGGATCGACGCAATTGCCGGACCGCTGAGGCGGATCAGCTTGTCGTTATTGGTGAAGCGATGACTGATTTGCTCGGCACCGACGTGATAGATGCGATAGAGCGAGGAGGCGCGAACGACTTGCGCTTCATCGTCGGTGATCCGGCTACCCAGTACAGCCGCATTCTCGTCAGCCTCGCCGCGATCGAGCGCAGTAAGGTTATCGGCGAGCTTGCGGAAACTCTTCATGAAGCGGTCGTTGGCGTTGGCCTGGCGCTTCAGATAGGTGACCCGGTCATAGGTCACGAACCAGCTCGCAATCGCCATGATCATCAGGATGCCGATAACGATCCAGCCGTCGATGGTGACCGATTTCAGGATGATGGCGAAGTGACCGGACAGCCAGCTGGCGGTCTCTTCATCGGCGCTGAATGTGATCAGCTTGGCGGGTTCACTGCCCTGTTCGACGGCAGAGAACTTGATAAAGCCGGCCGAGCGCGCAATCTTTGCGATCTGCAGTTCGTCGATGTCACCGACGAAGCCGGCCATCGCCGCTGCAGCGACGGGCGCTGGAGCCGCTTCGACAGCAGGCGTTGTTCCGTCGACAGCAGGTGCCGCGGGATCGGCTGCAGGCGCGACAGGCGCCGCGACGGCGGGAGGCGCGGAATCTCCGCCAAGCCGGGCAACGCCGGTCAGTGCCGGCAGCGTCGCGGCCACGGTCGCATAGGCCGCGCCGTCGAGATAGACGGTGACCGTGCCACTCGCCGCAACGACGGCGAGATGGTGCCAGGAATTTGCAGCGACCGGCGCGCCAGCGCCGCTGCGCTGGGTACCGGCCGCATTGCTCACCTCGACAAATGGGGCACCATTGTCGAGACCGATGATCAGTGCATTTGCGCCATCACGACGGCTGAACAGCGCCGAGTTGGGCTGCGGTGCAGCCGGCTTGATCCAGGCCGACCAGGTGAATGGTGCGCTGTCAGCCATGCCGAGCGAGGGCGAAGCCGGCAAGGTGACGATGTTGCGGCCGTCGAGACGCAGACCGGTACCGATCAGCGCACCGTCAGCCGGCTGGCCGACGCTCTGTGCGTTGTTGGCCCAGACCGACGAGTCGATCGCCGGCGTGCCGCGTTCGTTAAAGTGATAGACCAGCGCCGTATCGGCATCGTAGGTGCCCTTGGCGTCGTTGGTCGCGGCGGCTTTCTTGTTGCCGTAGTAGATCCAGAACTCGGACTTGGCGCCCGGTGCCACGTTCGGCAGCGATACCCAGACCAGGGCCTCGCCGAGCAGCGAGTCCCATTTCTCGACGTGATGCTTCAGCGGAGTCTTGTCGTCGGAGGCCACGAAGCGAAGATCGCTACCGTCATCCTTTGCAACGCTGAAACGGAAATTGCCGATATGCAGACGCACCAGCGTCGGCGTAGTGCCGATCGGATCGGTGATGTTGGCGCCGGTGGCGCTGACATCGATATTGATCTTCTTGCGCAGCTGCCACTCGTCGTTCCACCAGGCATTTGCTGTGGACGGAAACAGCGTCATCGAGGCAGCGAAACCGAGCGCAAGCCCGGCAGCCGCATTTTTCATTCGTCGGCGCAGGACCGAAATGCCATTGCTCATTTGACCAGACCCCATAGCCATTAGAATTCACCCCAAAGTCGGAAATTGACGCGTCCCGAGCCGGCCTGCGAATAGGCCTGGCTGATCATGGGCACCGAGTAGGCGAGCATGCCGTTGACGCCGTCGAAGACTTTGAAACGCGTGCCTGCGCCGTAGCTCCAGACATCGAATTTCGATTGTTGTTCAGGTAGCGGGCGCTGCACGCGCACATGGCCGGCATCCGCAAAGCCGAAGAAACGCCACTCGTTGAAGGTCACGAAACGCGGTGTGCCCTGCCCGGTCTCGTCCTTCATTTCCTTCTGCAGCATCGACCCGACATCGGGCGAGCGCAGTTCGAGATTGCCGACGACGCCGTCATCGCCGAGAACTTCGGACTCAAGATAGCCGCGGACCGTATCGAGGCCACCGACGCTGAACTGTTCGCTGGATACCTGCGGGCCATCCGATACCTGGCCCTGCATCTTGCCCCAGAGCTGGAAGCCTTCAGGCAGTTCGTGGGTATGCGTGAGATCAACGTTCAGATGCGAGAAGCTGCCGGAAGCCCAGGCACGCTTGTTGTCGAAAGCAATCCAGTCGCTGCTCGATGGGCGCATATTCGCCGTGACCGACGCATTGAGCTGCGTGAGCGACTTCTCTGCCTGGAACGTCGCGCCATAGCTGGCGACGAACGGATAGTAGGTGATCGGAGTCGAGAAGCCGCCGGTGAAGTCGCGCACCGTCTGATCAAAGTGCTTGTAATCGATACCGGCCGAGAGCGTGTGGAAGAAGTTATCGCGCGCAGGCAGCGTCATGACGGCACGGCCACCGACGATCTGGCCGGGGCCGATCACGTTCATGCCGCCCACGGTCGCAACGTCGCTGCTCGACTTCACGCCGTAAACCAGCAGTGTCAGCCAATCGATACCCTCGACACGCGCGAGATACGAGCCCGAAAACACCTCGGCATCGCTCTTGTTTTCCGGCGCAACCTGATAGGTGAAGCTGAACGAGTGACCGAGCTGCCACAGATTGTCGTAGCGCACGGTACCGATCATGCGCGTGGCCGATGTGTTGGGCGAGCGACGATTGTTGACTTCAAGGCTGCCGTGAATCGGCGCCTTGTCCTCGACCGCCAGATCGACATCGACCGTGCCGGGGGTGACGCCCGCACGCAGCGCCGGCGTGACGCGGCGATCAGGCCATTGATTGAGGCTGACGATGTCGCGCGTCACATCGTTGAAGTTCGGTACCGCCCCCTGCTTCAGCGACGTCGCGCGGTTCTTGATATTGGCAAGATCGAAATACCGCGAATTCTTGACGCGCACCTGACCGACCTTGAGTTCGGAAACCTTCAGGATCACGCGTCCGGTCAACGCATTCTGCTGCGGAACGGACACGCTGACGGTCTGGAAACCCTTGTCGTGATAGGCCTTTTCAAGCGCGGCTCGGGCCTTCTCCACGTCATCGGCGCTCCTGCCGGGGCCAAGGAACGGATAGATCGCTTCCTCGACATCGATCTGCGGCAGGGTGTCGGCGCCCTGCACGGCGAAATCATCGATATCAAAGCGCTGCAATGGCGCTGCCGGCGCCTGCTTGGCATCCGCTGCGGCTTTCGCGTCCTTGCCGTCCGCTGCGGGCTTGACAGTGGCCGAGGGCTTATCCGATTGCTGGCTCGGCTTCGCATCGGCGGTGACCGTCGATGCAAAAATAACACTGATGCTCGCGAGCATCAGTGCGGCTGGCGCCGAACAACGCAGGAAGTGTTGCTTTGCCCGGCCTGCGCCGACACCGTCTCTATTCAGAAGAAGCATATATCAAGCCCATAAGAGGGCACACCGAGCACGAGCCGCACGCCCATGTTCAGGTCCCTACGTCTTGAAGACGTTTGGGCCGGTCGCAACCCGCAAAAGAAAATTAAGAGGTTGGTGCCACCCGAATCACCGACAGAGCGCGGTAGCAAAACGGTCGCGAAGAATACTGCGCGCAACACGCAACATGCGACGGTTTGAAGACAACCAAAGAGAAAAGAGAAAGAGAGAGGACAGCAGTCAGCTCAGCAGGACGATGCCGCCCGGCAGCGCGCGCACGTTGGCGGCAAAAAGCTGCCGCACCTGCGCAACGAAATCATCAAGCTTGTCAGTGTGAAACGTACCGTTGACGAGGCGCTGGCCAAGCTGCGCATTGGTCACGACGATCTTACCAGGGCGATAACGATTGACTTCAGCCACGACGGCCGACAGCGGCTGATCGCGGAAGATCAGCAGTTTCTCACGCCACGCGCTCGAAGAACCCGCATCGACGATCGACACCGGCCGCCCCAAAGGATCTGACGCCGAATAACTAACCTGCTCGCCGCGGCCGAGCCGAACGCTGCGTCCGCCATGCGAGATGGTCACCGAGCCTTCATTGCATGTCGCGAGAACAACACCGTCGATGCATCGCAGGTTGAAATCTGCGGCGCTGGAAGTAATTTGCCCATCCGCAGCGATCATCACCAGGGGCTCGAAGCTGTCGCGCCGCGTGGTGATCGCAGCTTCTCCGGAAATCAACTCGATCCGCGGGTTCACATCATTCCCACGAACGGCGATGCTGGTCTGGGTGTTCAGCTTGAGCGCGACATTCGATGCCAGCTTGACGTCGAGCTGCTCACCCTTTGCCGTCCGATAGTCCGCCGACAGTTCGGCTAGCGATGGCCACATCTCCAGCGGCGGCTTTACGATCATGTAGCCCGCGACGGATGCCGCAAGCGCGCCGCCGATCAGGCTACGACGGCTGACCATCTGTTTTGCGGCGGACACACGTGCCACGAAGGGACGGACATTGCGGTTCTCGAGCTCCGCTCCCATCGCGCCAAGATCGCGATACAGGCGCACCGCTTGAACAAAGGCTTGCTCATGCAGATCGCTCCGTCGGCGCCAAAGCTGCAGCTGCTCGGCATCTTCAGTCGTCGCCTTGCCGGAACGCAGCAGCAGGACCCAGTCCGCCGCACGCTCGAGCAAGTCGGCTTCGTCGAGAGGGGCGCTCACGAGATCACCACCAAAAAGGCGGAAGCTTGGGCAGGGATAATGATGTGAGTCATTGTCGTCGCTGAGCTTCTGATTCTGCTATTGGGGGCCGCGAAAATTACCTTCTGATGTATAGACGGTTGAGGCAAGGCTATCCCGCAAGCGAAAATAACAATAATTAACGGGATTCGCGGGACCGCAACAACGGCCCGGTGATCAAACGCGGGAAATGGCAGTAAGACCGCAATTATTTGGGACGCGGGCCACCGGATCGTCGCAGCAACGTCCGGCCGAGGCGCGCAGCGCAGTGCTTCAGCGAATTGCGAAGGTCGATCTCGACAGTCCGGACGCTGACGCCAAGCTGCGCAGCGATCTCGTGATCCGGCATTTTCCTGACAACGGCAGCCATGAACACCTGGCGGGCTCGGCTCGGCAACTCGGCAAGTGCAAGATCAAGTGCCTGAATATCCTGTCGGCCCTCGACGATCGCCGCCGCGTCGGGCGACTCGTCCGGGATGTCGAGCAAGGCGTCGATCGCATCCATACTCAGCAGACGCTTTTCGCCACGACGCCGATCTGTCGCCACGTTGAGCGCGATGCGGAACAGATAATCTTTCGGACTGTTCACCGCCGGGGCATTCTGCATTTGCTCGATGCGCAGGAAAGTCTCCTGTAACGCATCACCAGCCAAATCTTCCGACCCCAATCGTCGCGTCAAACGCTTGAACAGACCGCTATAATCGGCCGTTAACACGTTCCGCAGAGTTGTACGATTTGCCCCAGTCACCGGCTATAGCCCCTACGCGTAGAAATACTCGTCTCAGCAGCACGGTGTTACCCATCGCACATGACAGATTGATTACGAAGCTAGAACACCTCGAACTCAACAGAGATGTGAGACTATCGCGCATCGAAGGTGACGGGGATCATCACGGTTAGAAGCTCGGGCATATCGGCCGGAATGCGCGGCAGCGGTTGCGCGCGGCGGATCGTTTCGATCGCTTCCCTGTCCAGTACGGAACGCCCTGAACTCGACTTGATATCGACGCGAACGATGCTGCCATCGCGACGCATGGCGAACATGACCATCACCGTTTCCTGCGAGCCATCGCGGCGCGCATCGTTCGGATAGCGCTGATAGCGCTCGATATGCGCTTCGAGCTGGCGCTGATAACGCGTTGCCGTTCCTGCCGGGACTGGGCGCGCCTGCCCGCCTCCCGCCGGCTTTTGCTCCGGAGATGCCGCGGGACGTGGCGGGAGCAGCGGCTGTGGCGGCATCGCCTGCTGTTCGACCGGCGGCAGCACCTGCTCCGAAATCGTCGGCGTCACCTGGAAATCGGCAATCGGCGGGCTAGCATGTAGTGAAGCTTGCTTCACTTCAGGTGAAGGCGTCGGCGACGGAAGCAATTCGACCTGAATCGTCGAATTGCCCTGCCGCGCCGATGGACCAGTGGGCATATGATGCAGCCAATAAACACCGGCGGCGAGCATCACCGGCACCAGCACGACGCTACCGGCCAGCCAGCGCCAATGCCCAAAGCTGCCCGAGGTGTCGTCATACTGATCGGATACGGGATTGCTCCGTGTCAGATCCAGCGCTCTCCAATGTGCTGGCGATGCCATCTGATCCTGCCTAGCGCACGGTGATCATGACCATGACGGGCTGCGGCGTGTTCGCAGGCGGGGCCTGGCTCACCTGTAGCCCATCAAGCAGCCGCCCGATGGCATCGTCCCGCTCCTGGTCGCCCGACGAACGGAACAACTCGGTCCGTTTCACGGTCCGCGGTCCGTCGATCCAGAGTTTGATACCCGCACTATAGCTACCATTGCGCGTCTTAGCTTCCTTACGCAACGCCTGCTGAATGTCGGACTGGATCACGCCGCTATACACCCGCAATTGCGATGGATCGCGACTTTCCCGTGTACTGCGAACCCGTAACGGATCGAGCACCAGATCGGCTTTATCAAACACCGCAACGGGCGGCATGTCGGGATCTGCCGAGGCCGGCACCAAGGTGATGGAATTGGCACGCGTGTAGCGGATCAGCAGATCGACATCGCCGAGCAAAACCCGCAGCGCCGTATCCCTGGTGAAATCGCCCTCGACCAATGTTGAAACAAGATTATTGGCCGCGCTGCTTTCATACAGTAACTGAACGCCGGTGATCTTGCTATACGTCTGCAATGCAGAGGCCAGTGGCTGAATCGGAATATGGAAGCGCATCAGCGCCGGATTTTCTCGCTGTTCGCTCGCGGCCAGCGCCGAAATCATTGCACCGAACACAACGATGGTAGCACCAACGAACAACAGCGGAAAGAAACGGTGACAGGCAACGCTGAAGCACGCCCTCGACCGAAGGCGCATGAACAGATCGAGATCGTCCCACTGCCGAATAGCACTCATATTACAGACTTCGACTTATTGACCTCGACCAGAACACTGACAATGCCCGTAGTCGCTGGCGACGTTGCGTGAGGCACTCATATCGGACGCGCAATGATACAGCAAGGATACGGACGCACCAACTCTACAGACCGACGATAGCGATTGCTAAGCCGCCACACTCGTTTACGTAGTTTTTGTGACAGGCATGTTATGTATCTCACTATATTTCGATTCAACGCGAAAGATCGGCGTTCAATATGGCGCCAACCGCAACTGTCGGCTGGCACCACGTCGCAAATCACTCCGTCATCATTCTTTGTCGATCTTCCAGGGGCAGCATCTGCGCTTGGACATCCGGCTGCGCTCTGTAGCGCGCGACGTAACGGTGCTGCGATCGTTATAGTTTAGCGCGTCGACTGTGGCGCCCACATAACCTGGCGTTCCCCCGCTTGCGCGCCGTCCAGCTCGCCTCCACCGCAGCCATCACCGAGCACTCCACGATGATGACCGAGGGGTACGCGTTGCCGTTGCCCTGAATCGGCCTCGCCGTCTGCCGCGTCGCCGCTGAAGCATTGGAGTTCGACAACGCTGCGCTGGTGCCCGGCATCTGCACGGTCGGCAAGCCCATCGACGTGCCCTTGCGCCGGATGATCACCACTTTCAACACCTGCAGCGCCGCCAGATCGACGTTGCCGAAGACTCCGGAGGCGACCTCGCCCGCGTCGATCATCCACGCTGTCCGTCGTCGCCGGCATCCAAGCGAGGCGCCGTTTCGCAAGGAAAAGTGCGTCGAGGATGTACGGCACTCATTCTCAGTGCCCTGTTATTGGATTGCTGACTCCTGAATATCCCTTGCCGAGAAGCGTCTCGATCGCGAATTCCGCCTTCCCTCCGGCGTTGACGACGCTTTGCGCCGCCAGGAACCCGGTATTGCACACGTTTGGTTCCATATCGCATCATCTCGGCGTTCTCAGCGAATCTGTCACCTCCCCGCAATCTCGGCGAGGCGTGATCTTTCTGCGTCCGTCAGGACCTGTTTCTGCTCCTGATTCAGCGGTCCGCTGCCGACGACTTGAATGACACTGTTGGTGTTGTAGCTGCGTCGATCATCCGACTTGCGGCGGTCGTCATCCTCACGCTGCTGAGTGTCATTGCCGCCCCCGCCATAACCAAGCACCTCGACGATGATGACCGAGGGGCGCTCGCTGGTGCTGGTTTGCGTCGCGTCCTTCACCGTATCCGACGCCGCCTTGTCCTTGGTTTCCACGGTGAGGTTGACCGGCGCGCTTGCCACTTTCGGCACACCCTTGGTTTCGCCGCCGACCTTGATATTTTCGGCATTGAGCACGATCAGCGCCGCCACCGTGAAGTTGCCGCTGACCCGAATGCCGGCGTCGCCCGCATCGACCGTGCCGTGCGGCGCAACCAGGGTGACGTCGCCCTCCTCCACGCCGCCAAAGCCGATGACCGTGCCGATGCCGCTGCCGCCGATATCCGGGCGTTCCTGCACTTTGGTGATCGCATCGACACTTGTGGTGATGTCGGGTGCCGAGGGAACGCGCGTCGTCTTGGCGCCGCGGCCGGCGTCGATGTCGCCGAGCGTCGACCAGATCACTTCGTCGCCGCCGCCGAAGGTCAGCACGCGCGAGCGGTTCACCGTGACGCTGTCGCGGGCGAAGATATTGATGCCGCCGCCGCCGAAGGTCACGAGGCCGGCGCCGTCCGGCACCACCGTGCCAAGTGCCGCCACCTGCAATCCGCCGCCTGGGGCCAGCGTCTCGATGCTCCCGCCGGCCATGGTCCGGAAGGTCGAATTGCCGATCTGGATATTGCCACTCCAGGCCTGACCGGGGAACAGCGCCTCGATCGCGTTGTAGCCGCGCTGGTAGCCGCCATTGCGCGGCCGGCCATCGGCGTCCGGCGTGTTCTGGTCGTCGCCGGTAGCCCTCAACTCGTTGAAGTAAACCTGCCGGAGAAAACGTTGCTGGGTGAGCACTGGCAGTGCCCTGAAGCGATCCCAGACGTCGGCCGGTTTCGGGTACTCTCCTATCATATCATAGACGAAGTGGGCCATGCCCGTCTGCAGCAGGTGCGGTTTGCCGTCGCGGGTTTCATAGAGATCCAGCCAATGGAGTGGCATCAGGACGCCGCCGGTGGAATAGCCCTTCAGATAATCGGGCATTGACGCCAGGTTTGCCGGATCGAGATACATCGCCGCCAGTGCATCGTAAGTCGGCTGCTTGCCTTTCAGTCCCGCCATCACCGAGATCGACGCACCGTCTTTGGCAAGTCCGCGCACTTCGCTGAGGGCGTCGGCCCGGACACGTTCGGTACTCCCAAGCGTGCTGCCATCGTATTTATCGAAATTGCCGCCACTGAAGATCTGGAGCGCGGCGCCATAGACGTCGCGTCCCGCGGCGAGCGCAATCGCGCCCGGGCCCTGGATATCGACCTTGCCACCGATGATGTCGGTGCCGGCTTCCAGCACCGACACGTCGGTCCGGTGCAGGTTGCGCAAGTTGTAGTCGATGTTGCGGATGTCCGTTCCGGCGCGGAACCAGGTCTGTTCGTTGGTCGTCACCTTGCCGAGCGTCGGGCCCATTGCCGTGTCGATCAGCGAGCCGACGATCGAGCCGTTCTTCGCAAAAATGCGGCTGGGCTCCATGTCATTCTCGTTGACCAGCCGCAGCGGATTACGCACGCTTTCAAGATAGCTGCGCAATGCGCCGCCATCGCTGGGTCCCCATCTTGCTTCCAGCTCATTGCGAAGCAGGGCCGTGAAGCCGCTTTCCGACACGTCCTGGAAATCCCTGGGTGTCGTTTCCAGGCGCAATTGTAGCGCGGCACCTGCCATACCGCCGTAGGGCCGCAGCGGACTTGGCATCATCGCCGGATTGGCCCGCGACATGGTGATCTCGCCGAGCACGATATCCCGCTCGGCCAGGATGCGGAGCTCGGGATTCGCTCCCGTCGAGGTGAACATGCGGTTCTGATTGGTCACCGATCCATTCAGCGCGGCAATGCGCGTCACCGATGGATACAGATTTGTCGCCAACAGGCCGATCAGCGAATAGTCGACATCAGGGTCATAGGAGCCGCCGGACAGGTCGAGCTGCTTGGAAAGGAAGCGCCCCTGGTTGGTGAGCGAAACGCTTCCGCCCACCGACAGCAGTTCCAGTGAGGTCCGTTCCGTGTATCCGCTCATATAAGCATTGTAGCGAGTGATGCCGCCCGACTGATAGGTATCGGAATTGAGCAGCAGCGGGTCCATGACCGTCTGCAGCATCAGGTCGCCCGAGGTCTTCACTTTCATCGCGGCATCGCCCAGCGCGAGCACCGGCGCGATATTGTAGACGACATTTTGTTTTGACCGGAGAACTGCAGACACGGTGCGGCCATTGGCGAACTCGCCCGCATTGATGTCGCCTTCACCGCGGCCGACGTAATAATAGCCCGCGCGAACGGCGCCCGATGCCTCGACCCGCATCAGGCCGCCATTGCGCATATCGAGAAGCATCGCTTCGCCGCTCGATCGCCCGCCCCGGACGCGACCGTTGGTCGGCAGCGCCACCAGCATATTGACGAGATCGCCGCCGGTCTTCACCAACACGTTGCCACCACCGAGCGCGCCGACACCTTGCTGGAACATGCTGTAGTCGATCCACCACGAGCTTTGCCGGTCCGTCTCGAACACGAAGTTCGCGTCGAGCGAGCCGACCTTCTTCAGCCATTCCATGAACAACTGGTTGTCATCGGGATTCGAGGGGAGCACCGACGTCGCGTTGCCCTGTGCGGCGATCCGCAGGTTGCCGCCGCCGATGCCATAGGCCGCGCCCGTCGGCGTGACGAAGTCCGCATAGACGGTCTGGTCGGCACGGCCGGCGGTGTAGACGGCCGATGTGTTGTGCGCGAGCAGCAGATCGCGGCCGGCGACGATGTCGATATCGCCGGTTCCCGTGCGGACCACGTTGCCTGCCGTGCTGTTGCCGACGGTGAGGGTACCGCTATTCGCCGCCAGGGCTGCCAGCGGCTTGACGGAAAGCGCGCTCGCCGAGGTCAGGTCTGCGCCCGCGACAAGGCGCAGGTCCCACGACGCCATGTCCTGCAGCACGCCGCTGGGACCCGCAGACGAGAAGCCGTCGCTGATATTGCCAAGGATAATGAGGTTTCCGGCTGCGCGCAGCGTAAGAGCGCCCATACGAGCGGAAGCAAAATCGGCGGCCAGATTCCAGTCGGTCGCCGCAACGAGATCCCCGGTGCTGCGAATTTCGATGCCGGGCATCACCGCGACGCCACTGGCATTCGCGTTGAGGCGCGCTGCGATCGCTGCAGCGCTAGCTAAGAACGTATTGGCGTCGGTAATCGCATCGCCGCGAACCGCATCCACCGACCCGCTGTTGTAGACACTGACACCCTCCAGAACGCTGGAGCCCGAGCCGACGATGGTCGCCTGCAGGTTCGCAACCTCGATCTCGTCATGGTTCGTCGCTTGCAACGCGCGGAACCGCACGCGGCCGCCATCGCCTCCCGCCACATCGATCGTGCCGCCTCGGATATCGAGCTGGCCGCCACTGGCTTCCAGCGTCACCCGGCCGCCGCCGAACTCGCCGGTCGCGCCGGCCTGCAGCAGGGCCGAGCCCAGCATCGTCAGACCATTGCCGGCGCTGACCGAGATCCTGCCGCCATATCCGGAGCGGGTATCGATGGTGCCGGCCAAAGTCACCGAGCCCTGGTCCGCGACCAGCGCGAAATCCGCGACCTGCGTCAGGCCGTCGATCACCACATTGCCGGAGCGGATACGGAATTGACGCGACGCCGAGAAGCCGGCGGCGTTCAACAACTGGCTCTGCGCCGCAAAATCGGGAAGTGCGGCGATATCCAGGGCAAAGGAGCCGCCCGTCTGGCCCGCCGCGGCATGCGCCTCAATGCGCCCGCCGAGCACCACGGTGCCGCCATTCGACACCAGCGACAACCTGCCGGCCGCGCCGCCGTCCGCATGGGCCGACAGATTGAGCGTGCCGCCCGGCGCCACGACCACCGAACCCGCCGCCGTCAGCGTGATGCTGCCCGCATCGGCATATTGCGCGACGTCAAAGAACTGTTTTCGGAAGCCGCCCACATCGATCGTGCCGCCCTGGCCGATCGTGACATCGCCGGCCGTGGACGCGAGGTTGACCGAACCGCCAAGCGCCACGATCCGTCCGCCGAGTTCGACGCTGGTGCCGGTGAAATTGAGTCGTGCACCGAGGCTGGCTTCCGGATTGTCCAGGGGCGCGGTACCGCCTGCGAGAATTCGGATCGCGTTCTGCGCCGTCAGCGATTGCGACGCGCCAGCGCGCCCGGTCACCACCGGGCTTACGAGCGTGACCGCCGCCGTCCCCGCATCGATCGAGCCGTTGCCCTCGCCGGTGATCTGGCGGCTGGCGAACAACGTGACCGTATCGAAGCCGCGCAGCGTCTTTGCGCCGCTGCCAAGTACGATTTCATCGGCATTCATCGACAGCAGGATCGAACCGACCGCACCGGGACTGCTGAAAGTGCCCCCGCTGTTCTGGAAGGCGATGGTCTTGCCGGTGACGGCGATCGCGCCGGCACCATAGCCGACGAAGCCCGCGGCATCGAACACGACCTTGTCGAGACCGGCGCCGCCCAGATTGACGGAGGTGTAGAAGTCCATCGTGCTGTAGCTGCGCAATGTCAGCGCCTGGGTGTTGGAGAGTTGTGCCAGCGACGCGGCATCGAGTACGAGGCCGCTGCTGCCACCGCCAAACCCGATGCGACCGCTCGCCAGCGACATCGCCGCGCCCGACAGCCGCGCGCTGCCGGCGACGACCGTGTTCTGCGTGGCATCCAGCAGCAGCGCATTGCCGCCCGACAACGTGGCGTTGGCGCCGATGGTGACGATGCCGCCCGTCGAGGTATCGACCGTTTCACGCAACACGTTCACCGCATCGCTCACCGACACCCGGATCAATGCGCCATAGTCGCGCGACGGAGAGATCAGCACGTCATTGGCGGGATTGTAGTCATTGTGACCGTCGATATCGCCATAGACGGCCGCAACCCGGGGCGCGATCACGAGATCGACGCCGCTGCCCGGTGAATGGCCCGCTGCGACGATGACGCTGCCCTCGGAAACCCTGATCTCGCCGATCGCCGCCAGCAGGATTTCCGGTCCGGTGAGGCTGCTGGAGGCGTCGTTGCGAACCAGCACGTCGCTGGCCGCCACGTCGATGCGCACGCCGCGCGCGTCGCCGTGGCGCACGCCGCCGATCAGTACGCTTCCCGCGCCGAAACTGCTGAGCGACGTGGCATCGATGATCAGGTAGCCGGCGAGATCGCTGCGGTCCATCCCTGCCCCGACGATCGCGATTTTGCTGCCGGAAATATCGACCAGTCCGCCGCGCCCGCCCGCTGCGGGCTGCGATTGCAGCGTGCCGTCGAGAACCAGGCTCGATGTCGCCTCGAACACCACCGCGCCGCCATCCACCGGCATGCGCGGCGTCACCACATCGACGCCAGTGAGGCGGTACTGGCCGAGCTTGAACGCATCCGACGCGAAGTACGTGTTGGCATAGGCCTCGTTATATTCGCTGTAGCTGCGCAGCGTCGTGCCCGACATCACCCGCCAGGACGACGCGAGCTGGTCGAAGCCGCCGCCATGGTTGTCGGCGAGACGGCCGGCCATGGTCGTCGAGCCATCCGGCATCGTCATCGTATTCGTCGTGCGCGCGCTCGCGGAGCCTTTCACCATCGACACGGCGAAGGCACCCGGCAGCAGCGCGTAGCGCGCCGGAAGCAGCGCGTACCAGCCCGCGGCAAGCCCGTTGCCGCCAGCGAGCCAGACCTTCTGCTGCGATGCCGCCGAGACATTCAGCCCCGGCATGACGGCGTACATCCCCGGCTGGGCCAGCACATCGTGCGAGCCGCCGGGGCCCGGCACATGCTCCCAGGCATAGAGATCGCCGCCGCCGCGGATATCGACCACCGATCCCGCCGCGAGCGTGACTTTCGGACCTTGCAGGACGATGTTCTTTTCTGGCAGCCGGCTCAGCGGCAGTGTCTCCTGCTCCAGGGACTGAGTTACGGCTGGCGCGTTCCAGAACTCGTTGTTGCTCAGCGTGCCGTAAGGCAGGATCAGGCCGTCGCCCGAGACCGACGTGATGCTGCCGGCGCCGAGCGTGAGACTGTCGGTTGCCGTCATCGTGATGCTGCCGAACGGCGCGCGCACCACGCCGCCCTGAACGATCACCGGAGCCCGCAGCTTCAAGGTGCCGGCTGCGGACAGCGGCAGGCCATTGTCGCCGTTGGGCAGGATATCGAGCTGCGTGCCCGCCTTGATCGATGCCACGATGCCCGTTGCGGGATAGATCTGGGCAGCCTTGAGCGTGAGCTGGCCATCTGCCGTCAGATAGGACGTGCGATCCTCGGTGCCGTCGATGCCGCCGATGAGGGCGCCGATGCGCAGGTCGCCGGTCACCACCCGCGTCTCGGCGAAGCCGGAGAACGTCGCGCGGGTCACGTCGATCATGTCGGCCGTCACGGTCAGTCTGCCGCTGCCGGCCGCGGCCGCCATGCCGTTGCCTGACAGGATCTGGATGTAAGGCGCGGTGATGCTAGCTGCACCGGCGCCGCCGCTGACAATCGGGCTGCCGATCGAGATGGATTTTCCGACCGCAAGATCCACGCCCGGCGCCACCATCAGCACACTGGAATTGGTGGTGAGCGTCGCGAAGCCGCCGCCGTTGACGGCATCGGCTGAGACCTTGGTCATCTTGATGTTGAGGATGGGCAATTCCTGCGATAATGGAACCGTCGCAGCGGCATCGACGTAGAAATGTCTCGTGAGAAGATCGATCTGATCGATCAGTCTGGGCGCGAGCAATGCCAACGGCTGGTTGACGGTGGCGGGAGACGTATCGGATTTGAGGTTGACGAATGCGAGACCGCCGGAGCGATTGAGGCCGCTGGTCAAGCCGTAAAGCTGCGTGATCACGGTGTAGAATTCAAACGCCAGATCGCCGCCTGAAGTATACTCGTGATAGATGTCCAGATCGAGATAATAGCCCTCACCGAGGTCGAGGACCTTGATCACACCGTCCCGGCGATCGCGATAATATAGCGTATACGGCTCAGGGTAAGCACTATCGACTACGGGGACCGACGCGACGCTGATGTTCAGACGGCCCCCACTCGCCCCGGCGCCGCCGGCATGCGCAAGCAAGGTCGCATCGACCACATCCATCGCTTCACCGCTGAATTTCAGCGAAATGCTGCCGCCATTGCTGGCCAGCGTGTAGGCCTCGGCGCCATTGCGGCCGCGGTCGAGATCGAACGTGCCGCTCGCGCCGGAGACATCGATGACCGATCCGTTTTCGAGCGTCATCTTCAGCGCTTTTTCGAGGCTCACGGCACCACCGGCCAGGACGCTGCCCGAGCGCATACCACGGATGTTGGTGTCACCCACCGCCAGGCCCCGCGCGAGAATCCGCGCATTGGCGGTAAGTTTCAATTCACCTTCGGCTCTGAGCGAAATCGTGCCAGCCGGGGCGTTCAAGGTGCCGTGAATGGTGAGATTTCCCGACGCATATGTGCCCGAGGTGCCGGGATTGCCGGTGGCCGCCAGATTGATCGTGCCGCGAACATCGGTCGTGATGACTGCATCGGCGCCGATCGAGACATTGGCGCCGAACAGGCTGAGTTCCGTCGGCTTGTAGGTGGCACGTTCGACAAGTGGCTGAACCGTTAGCGGACCGATAGCGTCGATCCGCGTGCCGGACGCGACGGCGGCGAGGTTGACACCGCGCAGATCGACGCTCAGCGGAAGCTGCGAGATCACTGCAGCGTCCACAACGCTGACATCACCCGTCGTCGTCAGCGCAAATCCGCGGAAACCGCGCTCGGCAAACAACGAGTTTGGAAGCCAGCCAGTGGCCGGATCGGTCGGCGCTGGGCCGCCGATCCGAATCGACCCGGTCGATACGACGGTGATCGTGCCGCCCGAGGCCGCAGAATATCCGCGCAGGTCGAGGCCCGCCAATTGTGAGGTCGTCGTCGGCGAAATCGTCAGCGCACCGGCATCGCCGAGCTTCAGCTTCGGCTTGACGCCCGTGGTGTCATACCAGCCACCGCCGGAGACATCGAGCGTAACGCCCGGCGCGAATTCGCCGGCAACGTCGATCGTACCGCCCTTGATGACGGGTGGCAGCCAGTCGCGTGGGCCGTTGAACCAGACGCCGCTGACATCGATATCCGCCGTGGCGCCATAGATGGCCGTCGCGGTCCCCCCCAATCCAACCTGCCCGCCCGCGATACGGATACTGCCATCGATCGCGAATTTAGCCGGATTGATCGCGCTGACATTGGCGACGACGTTGAAGCTGGTGCCTGGCGCCAGTTCGAGCTTCTCGTCCTGCGCCAGCGTAAAGCCGGTCGAGACATGGAAAATGAATTTGGACATGCCTGCGTCGGCAAGAACGTCGGAGTCGAGATAGGTGGTTTTCCGGCGCACCGACGGATCGCTCGGATCGCTGGCCGGAAGTTCGACATACCAGATCGGGTCGAGGGCGCTCGTGGCGGTGAAGCCGGTCGGCAGCAGTTTCGGCTTGTCGGCGATGATGAGATCGCCGACCAACCACTGCCGGTGTTCGTCGCTGCCGCCGCCGATGATGAACGAACCTGCGGTCGCAAGTTTGCCGGACGCCGCCTGGCGCTCTCCCGCAATCGTACCACCCCAATAGCCGCCCTCGAGCACCATGGCTTCGGCGGCAAAAAACCTGATCGAGCCGGCCGCGCGACCTTCCGTATAGCCGCGCTCGAAACGCCGCGACTGATTGCGATCGAAAACGGAAGACCAGGTCTCGGTCAGCTTCGGGGCTAGCTTGCCCTGGACGTTATGGGTCCGCGAAAACGAACCCGCGAGGCCGACATAAAGCTGATCCGGCATCGCTTTGCCGATATCGTGGACGCGCCCGTCGGCACCGAGCAACCGGGTGGTGGTGATCCAGCCGTCCTGGTAGCGCACCGATCCGCCGGAGACGTCTAGCAGCGAGCCCTGCCGCGTGATGATCGACCCGCTCGACTTGATCGCAATCGACGCCTTCGCAGCATTGGCAGACAACTCTCCTAAAGTAGTTTTTCCGACGCCGATCCAGCCCGAGAAATCGCCGAGCGGTGTACCCACCCAGGCGCCCGGCGATCCCGAGATCCACTGCACGTCCGCCATCGGACCATCGGTGAACAGCCCGGCGACGCGCTTGTCCACGCTGACGGTTTTGCCGCGCAGCCAGGAATCCCGATACAGCGGCGAGTCGCGCAGTTCGTTGATACGCAGTTCGCCGGTGACCGTATTGCTCTCCATGGTGAGCAACATGTCCTGCAGGCCGGCCACGCTCAGAAAAGCGTCTTCGCCGATATAGACGCGGCTGCCGTCGCGCTTGACCGGCTCGCCGACAATCGGCGTCTCGCCCGACAGCGTCGATGTGCTGGCGACGATGCTAATGGTGCCCGTCGGCACGATGACACTGGCCTGCGCCTCGATGTCGATCGACTTGCCGCGCATTTCGATACGGCCTGGCGTGTAACGTGCCGCCAGGGAGGTCTGTTCGATCTCGCTGGTATCCGTCAGGTCGGGCATCGCCGTGGTGACGCTGCCCCGGCCGAGCGTCAGCGAACCTGCCGTCCAGAAGCGCAGCGAACCCGGCGGCACATCGCCGCCATAGGAGGCCATTCCGTTTTCCCACGCGCGCAGCCGGATCGAACCGTCGCGATTGTTCAGCGCGGTCGATGCCTCGAGTGCGCCGTTCTGGGTGACGGCACGTGATATCAACGTGATGTTGCCGTGATCGGCTTTGACCATACCGTTATTGACGACGCTATAGCCGACCGACGCAGCGCGCGCCGCCATTTCGGGAAATACGATGGCGTTCAGGCCGTCCTGATAATCGCCGAAATTGCCGGGGGTCGAACTGGCCCACCGGTCCATCTGGAAATAGGTGAACACCCAGCGCATCGGCGCCGACACGGCGACATCCAGGCCGCGAATGCCGGAAGTATCGGTGGCCAGATAGACCTGCTCGCCGGCCCCCAGAATTACCTGGCCGTCGACCGCGGAAATTCGGCCGCTGTTGACGACATGCGGCGCAAACACCATCGCCTTGCCGCCGGAGGCCATGGTCAGTTGCGCGCCTGCCTCGATGCGCACATCGCCCGGCGCGTCGCCGATCACGACCCCCGCGACCTGACCTGGGGCATTCAGGCCAATATATCTGTTTGGGTTTTCTTGGCCCAGATAGCCGAATTGCGGCTTGGCGATACTTCCTCCCGACGGGTCGTCGAAGATCAGAAGTTGCTTGTTGATGCCGGCGCGGAACTGTTCGTCCGACAGGCTGAGCGAGGAGGCAACGAAACTGTTGACGTTGACCTGGGACGCCCCGCCGAACACGATGCCGTTCTTGTTGATGACATAGACCTGCCCGTCGGCCTTGATGGTGCCGAGAATGCGGCTCGGCGCCAGCGACGGATCGGTGACGCGATTGAGCGCGATCCAGTTTGCTTTGTCGGCGCCGCCGGAACTCTGATTGAAATAAACATCGGTCTCGCGGCCTACATTGAAGCTCGACCAATTGAGGATCGCCTTCTGTTCGGTCTGCTTGATCTCGACCAGGGTGCGACCGCCGGCCTGCGTCGGCGTCGGCGTGCCGGCTCCCGTCCAGACATCCGGCGTGATGCCGGCACCGGGCGCAACGACGAGACCACCCGGCATCAGACCATTGGGAACGGCGATGCCGGGGGCTGCGAGGGCGGCAGCACGCGCAGCGGTCTGAGCTGCACGGATACCCTGCAGCGCCTGGGTGGCGCGCGCCATGGATTCAACCGCCTGCCGCCCCGCTGCCGACGACTGCTGCGCGCTTGCAGCCGCGGCAGCCGCTGCGATCGCCGCCGGGCTGCTGGGCGCAGTGGAGCCGCTGCCGCCCAAGCCGCGCGCATCTACCTTCGCTACCGTGCCGAGCAACGCCAGAAGGCTGACGCCAACGAGCATCCTGCTGCGGTTGAACGACTTACGCGTGCGGCGCGATGGCGAAGTGGTGGCATGAACGACCATGGAGACTCTCACAATTCCGAAGGCAGACAGGATTCGCCGGGAACGACTCCGGCAAATGTAACGTCCTCCCTGAGACACCTGAGCCTCCGCGGCCCCCACCGGAAATTTATGAATGTTTCATGTCACTGCGATCGCGAGCCAGCGCAGGTAACGGCAGAGGTCAGCCGAGCAGGATCAATCCGCCCGGCAAGGTCCGTCGACGGACGCTGAACGCTAGTTCGATCTGGGCCAGGGCATCGTCGGGACGATCGATCTTGAAGCGACCGTTGACGGGGCTTTCTGCGAGGCTTCGGTCCAGCAGAACGATGCGGCCCGACCGGTAGCGATTCAACTCGTCGATCACGTCACCGAGCGGCGTCATGTTGAAGATCATCAACCCACGCTGCCACGCAGAAGCGACCGCAGGATCGATGGTAAGAACATCTTCAATCACGTCGGCCCGATAGCTGACCTGCTGACGAGGGCCGAGCGTCATGGTGCGGTCAGGATGCTCGATCCGGACTTCGTTCGCGAAGCATGTCACCCGCACATGCGCACCGATATGGCGGATATCAAAACGCGCATTCGTGGCGGACGCCCTGCCGTTGCCGGCAACGACCTCGAACTGCCGCGGGCGGCTTTCCGGAAGCGCGAACGAGGCCTCGCCTGCAATCAGTTCGATGGCATCCGACGCCACCGAGATGCTCGTTCGTGCATTCATCTCGATCGCAACCCCGTCGGACACCGAGATAGTCCGTTGCTCGCCGACACCGGTACGGAAATCGGCCTGCAATTCGGCGAACGATGGCCAGAGATCGAGCGGTGGCTTCACCAGCATCACCCCGGCTGCGGAGGCTGCAAGCGCGCCGCCGATGAAGGCGCGGCGCCCCATCGTCCTCGCGCGTCGCGCAGACAAATCCGACGGCGTCCGGCTGTCCTCGAGAACGCGCGCCGCGGGGCCGAACTGACGCCACAGCCGGCTTGCGGCGGAGAACGCAGTTGCATGCGCGGGGCTCCGCCCGCACCATTCGCGCAGCGCATCCGCGTCGGTTGCGGTGGCCTCCCCCGATGTGAGGTGCCGGACCCATGCATGGGCTTCACGGTCGAGAGGCGCCAGTTCATGCGTGGATTGCATCGTCATATCTTTTTCCAGCCAAACCGCGTCGCGCAATATTCCTGCGCCTGCTGCAATTCCTTGTCGACCATGCTCACCGATATTGAGAAACGTTTGGAGATCTGCAGCCGCGACGCTCCTTCGACGCGCGATGCCAGCAGGATCGCGCGCTGCCGCGCCGGCAGCCGTGCGAGGATCGCGCCGAGACGCGCGATATCGGAACGGCCTTCGAATATCTGCAATGCATCGGGGGCTTCGTCGGCGATGTGGAGCAGCCCCTCAACTTCGACCGCCGACAACCGGCGCTGGTCGGCGCGCACGCGGTTGAGAGCAATGTTGAAGGCGGTCCTGAACAAATAAGCGGTCGGGTTGCGCACCGTCCCGGTCAGCTCGGCGCCGTTCAGGCGCAAATAAGTGTCCTGCAGTGCCTCTTCGGCCCATTCCTGCGAGCCAAGGCGACGCGCCAGCCGGGTTTTGAGATCGCCATACCGGTTGATCAAAAGCTCCTGCAACGCCAGCAGCGCCGACGCACTCTGCGGGCGCGATGAGAAGCGATCGGCCGGCTCCGGCTTGGCGGGCAAATGCGGTTTCTCAGCCATTGCGGCCGGCACTTCTGGTCGGACGGCAATCGACGGTGCCGCCGGACGATGTCGGCAGCACGACGATCGTGAACGGCTGCGGCATATGAGCGGGCGCCGGCCGCCCGATCGCAAGCGATTGCAGCGCGTTGAAAATGGCGTCGTCGCGCTTGTCGTCGCCGGACGATCCAAGCAGGTTGAAATGCTCGACCCCGCCTGCCGGTCCGACCCCGAAATTCAGCGCGACACGGTAGTCTCCCGGACGCGTCAGCGTGCTTCCACACAGCACATAGCTGATCTTTTCCTGAAGCAGCGCGGAGTAACCCTGCTGGATCGCATCCTGCTGTATGATGCCCGCTCGCGCCACAGCATTGACCGGTTTCATCGCCGGCGAGACGCCAGGAGCCGCGACGATCGCGAAAGCATCTGCCGCGGCGTATTCCGCCCGCAGACCGCTATCGTGCAGGAGCAGCGCAAGTGCCGCGGTCGGCGTGAAGCGCCCCGCCACCGTCTTCGACACGCGCCCGACAGTGAGACGCCCCTGATAGAGCCCGACGATGCCCGTCGTGGCGCTGTATCGATCAAGCGCCGACGCCAGAGACTGCCGAGGAATGTCAAACTGCAAAACCGTGTCCGGCGCGACCGTCTCGGATAGTGCCACCCGCGAATTCGCGATCAAGGTGAATGGGAGCACGCTGGATACCAAAAAAGTGACGCGAATGACTGCGTGCCATCGGCGATAGCGGCTCGATGAGCACCAGATCTTCACGCCGACACATCCTGAACAGGAATACGATGCGGTCGCACGCCAGCAACGACCGATAGCCCGTCCGTTTCTTACGCTCGTTTAGGTAACAGTTTGGTGACATCCCCGGCCAACTCGGTGCAGGATGAGATGGCTGCGTTCGAGAAGCGCGAGCATGAGCTTCGGAAACAGGCACGAATGGATCGGGCTGCCGAGCTACGGCTGCCGATCTCCATCGAGAGTTAGATGTACTGGCGAAGTGATCTTCGCTTGTAAATTGCGGTTTCTCGCCCCCGCGTCTTGGCCTGCTTGGTAGCAGCAAACAGCTTCCGCACATGATGCAACAGGCCGGTATAGTTTGCGAGCCGGGAGCGCGGCGTACGGCCGATCGGCTTTTAGTCGATCACCACGAGCCACTCGATCTAAGGCATCCCGCCGGCGATCTCGCCGCCGCGCCTCTCGACCGCGGCATCCAGACATTCATCCCTTCTCGGACCATACGTAGAGCGTCCCGTTCACGCTCTACCAAAATACGAAGGGAACACGATGCGCCGCGAGAACGTGCCAGCGCCAGAACAGGGGATAAAGTCGTTACGCCCCGGACCGCAGCAGCGCGGCGTCCAAAGGTTCCGATCATTCATGGGCATTCCTCCGACATCACGTCCGATAACGGATGCCGAGCGGCCCGCGGGCTGCGCGCTTCGAGCTAGCGAGGCAACGGAGGTCACGCGGACGAGCCCGAACAGCATCGATAACGGGAGCAGGCAATCGTTGTAAATAGCGCCCCACGACAGACGCGCGTTGATGAACATGCCACGTTAGCCCCGGCGCGGCGAGATTCCGAGCCCTTGCGGGTCACGTCCATCCTCGAACGACACAGCGATACATTGACGTCGACGCCGATGCGCAGGGAAAGGTCGTTCAGCAGCTCTAATTCGAGTCCAGTCGATCTGTGCTTGCGACTATCGTCTTCAAGCCTGCGTTGGTACGAGCAGCTGTAACTCAGCTCTGAAAGCCACGCTGACTTTGCCGACAAGGGCCGTGCCCTCAACTTTTGCAGTCTTGCCGGCATAAGATCCGGAGAACCCGCAGCTGACTTCCCGTCCACCAAACAAGAGGTTCTTCCCGGGCGCATCGGTGTGTTGACGCGTCATCAACTCGCCGCGCCATCGTCCATTCTTGGCATCGAAGGTCCCTGTGTAATAAAAGAAGCTGTCGCCTCCGATAAGCGCTCCATCCTGCAAGTTGATGATGCCAGACGCCCGGCGTCGATCCTCTCCGTCCATCGAGATGCGTATCGAATAGAGCCCGTTGGCAATTGGCATGGACAGGTCCGGTTCGAACGAGGCTAAGTCGGCTCAAATATAAATGTCGCGCGGACAAATTTAGAGCTCACAACGAGATAAATACATCGAATCTCGGTTAAGGCATGCATTAGAGCGTTCCCGCTTCCGTTGAGAAATTACCAAAAGCGTAAAAGGACATCGGTGACCTGAGACACGGATGGATCCTGATCCATATGACAGTCGACCAAAGCCGGCAACGGTCGTTAAGCGAAGCCAGCTAGCGAGATGGGAATACTCTAGTCCATCTGGAACTGCGGCATCCGACTTCCGCCGGACCAAAGCCGAGTCATCCGGCCTCCTGATTGTCGGCATCATCTACATCATGCCGAGCTCCGCGGCATTTCGGCGCACTCCGGTCCTCCTGGTCATCAATATCGCCTTCGGGGGACGATCATTCAACGTCTACACGCTTTGATGGCGGTGGTCCGGTGGGGACGAATTGCTCGTCGCGAGAACCTTTGGTCACGGCGAACAGACGACCAACGCGATTGAGCGTGATCTCAGGCACAGAGAACGCTGCCGTGCCGGGACAGAGCCACAAAGGGTTTAGTTCGGCACGGGCCCGTGCCGCAAGTGCGGATAAACGCGCCGTTGGTGCTACGATTGAAACGCCGCTGCTGCTCGATTGATGTGAAACTATTCGTGACAGCCGTTCACAACCGCTTGCCCGCGCGCAAATCGCTCTAGCGCTACCTGATAGACATTTTCGCCCGCTCTTCATCCGTCAGCTTCTTTTTCTGCTCGTCGTTCAAGATGCCGCTACCGACGACCTGAAACATTGAGTTTGGATCATAGCTTTGTCGGTCGTCGTTCTGGCGACGACGCTTCGGCGCATCTTCCGTTTCGGGCTGGGCCGACGAGTCACTGCCCCCGCCATAGCCGAGTACTTCGACGATGATGATAGACGGCTGCGCGTTGCCGCTGCCTTGCGGTGGTGTCGTCGTCTGCTGCGTTGCCGCCGTTGCGTTCGATGTCGATAGCGCGGCGGTGATGCTTGGCGCCTGCACGGTCGGGATGCCCGAGGACGAGCCCTGCACCGCGATGTTGGCCGCGTTGACGATCTGCAATGCGGCGAGGTTGACGTTGCCGGAGACGCGGATGCCGGCCTCGCCGGCGTCGATGGTGCCGAGCGGGGCGATCAGGTCGATGTCGCCTGCCGGGACTTCCGGGATCGGGTTGAGCGTCGCGATGCCGGCGCCCGAGGACGGCGCCACCGGTGCCAGCGCGACATTGCCGTAGATGTCGTAGGTCCGCTTCGGCGGGGTGTAGACCACCGTGGTTTTCGAACCACGGCCGGCGTTGATGTCGCCCTGCGCCGACCAGGCCAGGATATTTCCGCCGAAGGTCGTCATGATGCGTGAGAGGCCGAGCAGGATCGAGTCCTTAGAATACATCGAGATGTTGCCGGCGCCCTGCGTCACGACGCCCGATGTCGCGGGCGGCACCTGCCCTTCGACGCCGATGATCTGTCGGCCGCCCGGCGTCAGCATCTGGATGTCGCCGCCGAATAATGTGCGAATGCCGCCGCCCGGCCTGACATTGGGGCCGAGCGCGGCCGCCGTTGTGAGCATTGTGATATCGCCGTCATAGGTCCGGTCGGCCGGAAACAGCGCGGCGATGGCAGCACGGCCACGCTGATAGGATCCGTAGCGCGAGCTTGTCCGATCGTTGTATTCGCGGCCGCCCGCCTTCAGTTCGGCGAAATAGACCTGGCGCAGCAGGATGTTCTGCTGCTCCGGCGCCAGCGCTGCGAAATAGGCGCGGGCATCGGCGGCGTCGCGGGCGACATAGCCGAAGCGGTCCTTGAGCCAGGCGATGAGGTCGTCCTGATAGGTTCTGGCGACCTTGCCGGGCTGGTCGGCGAGCGGCGTGCCCGCCACCGCCTGGTTGGCCGGATCGAGATAGAGCCGTGCCAGCGCCGCATAGTCCGGCCCGGCAGCGCCGACGCCCGCCATCACCGAGATCGAGGCACCGGGGCGCGTGTCGCCGGAGACGACGGCGCCATAGGAGATGATCGAACCCCTGTCGCTCAGGTACTGATCGCCCTTGTCGCTCTGATAGATGTTGCGGCCGGCCGAGACCTCGAGCTGGCCCGGCCCCCAGATTCCGATCACGGAGTTCAGGATGTCGCGGCCGGCGGAGATGACGGAGACGTCGGTCGGATCGTTGTTGAGGATATAGGCATTGGTGAGAATGTCGCGGCCCGCCCGCATCACGACGGGCTTGGCCGCGAGCAGCTGGGTGGCGTTACCGAGACTGGCGTTATTGTAGTAGTCACCGACCGTCAGCATCACGTCGCCGGCCGTCGCATAGAGGCGGATCGGATCGTGGTCGCCGGCATGAAGATCGGTCGCCGTGGTGCCGCTGGTCATGATGGCTTTACCGAACAGGCTGTCGCCGGCCAGCAATTCCAGGCGTCCAGTGCTGGTCGGGGACAGCATCAGTGCCACAGTGATCGAACCGGAGGGCGCGATGGCCGTGAAGTTGGCCGGATCGAAAATCAGATTGTCGCTATTGCCGGCACCCGGGCCCGCCACCGGAAGCTGGCTGAGACTTCCGCCGGCCGAAAACAACCTTGTGCCGCTGCGTTCGGTCCAGAGCGACACACCGTTCGGAGACAGATCGGTGGCCGTGAGCACGGCCGCCGTACCGCGAGACTGCAGGTCGATGGTGCCGTCGGCAGTCACCAGCCGCAGCGGCGTGTAGAATGTGCGCTCGCGCGGCTGGGTGGTGTCGGCGGCGCGCGGGTCGTAGATGGACGAACCGTCGGGATTTCGCAGGCCGTAGCCGCTGCTCAGAAGCTGGCCGACCGATCCGGCCTCGATTGCGGTGTCGCCGCGCAGATTGACCACGGCGCCGGTGCCGTAGCCCAGGAAATCGGTGAGGGATCCGTTGGTATAAACGCCGGTATTGATGCGGCCGCCGACATCGAGTTGCAGGGTGCCGCCGCCGAATTGGCTCGGCGTGCCGCCCGCGACATAGCCGCTGCCGGCGACCACGAGATTGAAGGAGTCGTCGGAGTGCGTATATGGCGCGCTGTTGTCTCTCACATTCCAGTTGCTGGTGGAGCCGGCGTCGCCGCCGGCTGTCACGCGGACATTGCCACCGCCGAGAGTACCGATGCCGGAAAAGCCGCCGAAATAAATGCCCCAGGAAGTCGCCTCGCCCGTCGACGGGTTACCCTGACGCCACAGCCAGTTGGACGGATCGCTGCTGTTCGTGCCACTATCAGTATATTCGATCCCATAGCTACGCAGATCGCCCTGGGCGGTCAGGCTGAAATCGCCGCCGTGATCAGTGAAGTACATGCGCTGAGTGTCCGACGCCGTCTTGTTATAGGCATCGGTGTCGGCCACCTGCGTGCCGGCGGTGTAGATGCCGTACAGCGAATTCTGCTTGAAATCGCCGCCGGCGCGCAGGTCGAGCGAGCCGGTGCCGGTGCGCAGGACCGAGGCGACCTCAAGGCCGGTGTTCGGGTTGGTGGTGACCGGCGCATCCAGCACCAGGCTGCCGTAGCCAAGTCCGACGGCGCGCAATGCCGAGGCGGCCGCAAGCGTGCGCAGGTCGGCGGACGCCAGATCGGCGCCGGCGACCAGCCGCAGCGAAGCGCTTTGCGTGCCCGACGCCTGCATGACCGCGCCCGCCGATGCGCCGGATTGGCCTGGAATGCTCGGGATGCCGGCCGTAAACGTCGCGGCGATGACCGGCAACGTAACGCCTGGGTCGATATAGAGCTCTCCTAAATACAACGGAGTTCCCGCCCTGACGGTATCGCCGGGATTGTAGGAGTTGTTGCCGAGGTAAAGTCCGAACTCATAACTCGGCGTATTGGGAACGACCCAATCCGTGGCCATGTAGTATTCGGTGCTATAGTCGAAACTGTAGTAACCCCCTGCACCGTCAGGATCGAATGTCGCGGGAATATCGACAACGCCGTCATAGATATTCGGCGTTCCCGGGATGCCGGGCGTGCCGACAAATCCGTCGGAAATGCTGCCCTTGACGGTGAGCGTGCCGGCGGCGCGGATCACCAGCGCCATCGGCTCGCCGGCGCCATAGGTGGCCGAGCTTGCGTCGCGGTTAGCATTGGCGCCATAGCGATAGCCTGACAGATCGAGATCGCCATCGGTGGAGAGATCGCCCCTCGAAGCGATCTCGACGCCTGGCCGTAGGTGAAAGGCACTGCCATAGGCGGTGAGACCAGCGATGCGGGTCTGCAAGCCGCCATTGCCGAGCGCGGCGTTGATGAAGCTGACATTCGCCGCATCGTAGCCATCGAGCGTGGTTTGGGTGATCACGCTGCCGCCCGGCAGTGTGTAGGTCCAGAACGCGTTCAGCGCGATGCTGGCGGCGCCGTTGATCGCGAGCGGACCGCCGGCCTCGATCCTGACGTCGCCCGATGTCTCGCCGGTGCGCGGCGCGTTGAGCACCACCTGTCCATAGGCGCCACCCGGCGTCGACAGGTCCAGCGTCGCACCGGGAGTGAGCCGCAGCGTGCCGATCTTTGCGGTCAATTCGATGTGGCCGCGATTGTTGGCCTCGATCGGCGCGCCGCGACCATCAACGGCGAGCACCGTGCCATGGACGTCGAGAACGGCGGTTGAGGCCAGGGTCAGGTCGTCGCGCGCCGCCAGCGAGATGCTGCCGACATGCGTGCCCGAGGCGTCGATCCGGCCATTAATGGTGAGTGAGCCGCCATCGGCGGAGATCGCGACGGTCCTGGCGCGCACCTCGTCGCCGATGGTGAGGTCGCCGGTCTTGATCACGAAGCTGCGCGCCTCGAAGAAGCCGGCGCCGTTCAGCTTTTGGTTGAAGCCGGCGAAATCGGCGAGGCTGGTGACGCGCAGATCGATGCTGCCGGAGGCTACGCCCTGCCGGCCGGCGCCGGCCAGGCTGCCGGCGAATTCGACGGTGCCGCCGTTGCCGGTCGCCGTGACCGTGATCGACCCGGCCTCGCCGCGCGTCGACGAGATGTCGATGCTGGACGTGGCCGCCTGGGTGATGGCGCCATTGGTGGCTTCCAACACGAGATCGCCGCCCCAACTATATTTGGTGACGTCGAAAAAACGCACCGCGCGGCCGGCGAGGTCGATGGCGGCGCGGCGGTCGAGCACGATGCCATTGCCTGCAGTGATGGATAGCCGGCCGCTCGGCAGCGCCACGGCGGTATCGATGCTAACCTGGTTGCCGAACAGCTGGATGTCGGCGCCGAGTGCGGTGACCGACGCGGTCGCCGCGGCGCCCGCCGCCGGCGCGCTGACGCTCAGGCCGCCGCCGGTGCGATAGGTCATCGACGAGCCTGCCTCGCCGGTCAAAAGCGGCGTGACGAGGTTCAGCGCGCCACCCTGGCCGGCATAGGTCTTAGCGTCGAAGCCCGCACCGGGGTTGGGTCCCGAGGCATAGACCGAGAGCGTGTTGCGGTTGTTGGCGGTGATGCGTTCGCGGGCATTGAGGTTCACCACCGAGAAGCCGAGCGCCAGCCGGTCGAGCGCGGTCTGGTCCTGGCTGCGGGCGCCCGGCGCATAGCCGAACACGATGTTGCGGGCATCGATGGTCAGGCTGCCGGCGCCGGTGCCGGCACCACCTGCCGTCACCGCGCCGGGGGTGGCGCTGACGAACGGGCTGCCCGGCACGCCGACGCCGCTGCTGACGCCGCTCCACACTACCGTGTCGGCGGCGATCGAGGCCTGGTCCGAGACGGCGCCCCAGCCATAAAGTGCGGGCGTCGCCAGCACCAGGGTTGGAGCCACGCCGGCCTTGCCGGTCAGGTCGAGCCGCGCATTGCCGTAGAAATTGATCGACTGGCTGGCCGCCAGCGTGATCTGCTCCAGCGGCGTACTCGATCCGAGCAGGCGATCGATGATTTGCTGGGTCAGGTTGATGCCGCCCGTGCTGCCGCCATCATTGAGGCTTTGCGCGCTGCCGATGTTGAAAGCCGTGGCCGCCAGCGCGAGATAGCGTGCTTCGAGATTGACATCGCCGAGCGTCTGCGCGCCGCTGCTCGACAGCGCGATGGTGCCACGCGTCAGGAGCGATGCGCCATCCGCGATGGCGATGGTGCTGGGCGAGGAGCCGCCCGTCGCGCCGAGAAAGTTCAGCTGGCCGTTGCCGACCGCGAGCGCGGCGCTGCTGCCCAGGCCATTCCCGGGAGACGAGACATTGAACACGTAGCCCAACGAGGAATCGAGCAGGTTGGTGGCACCCTCTCGCGTGTCGATCGTCGCGCCGCTTTCGATGGTGACCGCGTTCTTGGCCAGCAGGAACACCTGCCCGGCCTTAAGAACCGCACCGGCGCGCAGAACCGTGTTATCGGAGGCGGCAGCGAGGACGACCTGCGACCCGAACGTTGTGGGGCCCACCGCCTGCGGATTGACCACGTTCTGGAGGCTGTAGCCGCCGCCGAGCGCCAGCGTGCCGGCGTTGAAACGCGACAGGTGTTCGGCGGTGACCGAGGCCATGCCGGCGGTTGCCGCGGAACCCACCGCCCTCACCTCGATCGCGGTGGCGAGGCCCAGTCTGCTGCTAGTGGTCACGAACAAGGTGCCGGCCTGGCCGCCGTCGTCGGCGGTAAGGTCGGCGCTGCCGCGGAAGTCGAGCACATTGCCGGTGTTGGAGCCAAAATCGATCGAGATCGACGAAGCGTCGCGCTCTAGGCGCGGGGTTACCCCGCCGAAGGTGGCGGCATTGGCGATGGCGAACTGGCTGTAGCTGGTCTCGTTATATTGCGAATAAGTGCGGACCGTCGCCGCCGGGGTGATGATCACCCGCGTCGACAATGAGTCGCGCAAACCTGTATTGGCCGTGCCGAGCATGCCGGTGGCGACATAGGAGCCGTTGGCCAGCCGGACAGCGTCCTGAGCAAGGGTGGTCTTTGCTCCGAGCTCGATGCGGTAGGCGCCCGGCAGCAGTGCATAGGTCGCCGGCATCAAAGTGTAGGTGCCGGCCGGCAAGTCGCCGACCGCGCGGTCCAGCGTGATCTGCCTGCCGATCGCCGGCATCGCAGCGTCGGGGGTCGCCGGCGCGTAGGCGGATGCATTGCTGGGTACCAGCGCATAGACCTGCGCTTTCGCAGTGCTGTAGGTGTTGGCCGGATTGGCGTTGACCAATGCGGTGCGCAACACATCGACCGAGCCGCCGCGTCCGGTAATGAAGCCTGCTCCGGTCAGCGAACCGCCGCCGGAGACGTCGATCAGCGATCCCGGCTCGGCCGTCAGCGTCGCGCTGGCGAAGGCGACGCCGCCGTTGAACGTCGCCAGATCGGAAAAATAAACTGTCTCCTTGTTATAGAGCCAGGACAGTCCGTCCACGGTGCCACCATAGGGCATTGTCAGCCCGTCGGCGCTGACCGAGGTGGTGCTGCGGGCGCCGAGCGTGACATGCGAGACATATTGTACAGTGCCCCCGCTGACAGTGTCATAATAGGAATAATTTTCTTTACCGAAAGCGATCGTCCCGAGTGGTGCGCGGACGATACCGTTCTGATGGATAGTCGGCGCATTCAGGGTCAGCGATCCGAACGCCGATAGCGGCACGGCGGGGTTGTCGCCGAGGCCGTTGATGGTCAGCGTCCAGTTGGGATCGCCGACGGTCGGGTTTTGGTTCGGGCCGACCTGTATCACCCCGACCCCGCCAGTGACCGGATAGAGCTGCGAGGCGGTGATGGTGAGATTTCCTCCCCCCAAATATAGCCCCGCAGGGGCGATCGCGTAGCTGGCTGGGTCGGCGGGGTCGAACAAGGCATCGCGGAGGTATCTGATCCCGGCGAAGCGGATGTCGCCAGAGCTATTCAGCGCGACATGCGCGAAGCCTCGATCCTGCACCGCGCCGAACGAAGACGATGCACCGAAGTACACTGCATTCCAGACATCGATGAGCGCAGCAGAGATTGTCAGGCTGCCGGAGTTGGTAGCCCCGACATCCAGGTTTATCGCTGCAGCGTCCTTGACCGCAGCGGCGCCATCCAGAAGCACATATGGCGCAGCCAGAACGACGCTCGACGCTGCCTCTGTATGCGTGAGCATCCCGCGATGCAGTAACAGGGACATTGGCAGGTTCAGGGAGACATCACTAGCGAAGGTGAACTTGTTCCGCGACCACAGGTCGAGCGTAGCGAATCCGCCGGCCGCGACTTCGGCGGCACTGATGCGCGCCTGACCGACTGGCAGAGCCCCGGCGTCCGCAGGTGTCAGATCGGCGCTGAGACCTGATCCGACCCTATCCTGCGTCACGGTCACGATGCGCGACCGTGGATCCAGCACTGAGCCCTGCTGAGCGGCAACAAGCATGGACTCGAGCACGAAATTGAGCGTGCCGCCAGCCGCACTGGCACCACCGGAGCGCGCCTCCAGAAATCCGTCGTTGAAGATGCTCTTGGTCGAACCGATGCGGATCAGACCGCCCTCACCGGCCAGCGCGACAGGTGTGGCCGCGCTGGACAAACCATAGGCCTGCGCGACATCGATCGTCGCGGCTGCACCGTTGGCCAGAAGCCGCGCACCTGGCCGGATCACCACCGGCGTCCCCATCGCATTCAGCATCGACCAGTTGCCAACGGCGTCGGCGGTCGACGAGTTGCTCTCCAGCCCGATCAGCAGCGAGCCGCCGGCCTGCGCAAAACCGTAGCGTCGCCCCCGACTGTCGATGCCGGTGGCTGCCGCGCCCGAGACGTCAAGCAGCGCGTCCTCTCCAATCCAGAGAACGCCGTTGTTATTGTTGGAAATCGCAGCTGTGAGATCAGGCAGCAAGGCGATGGTGCCGCCATGGGCGAGCAGTTCGCCTTCGACGACGATCCGGTTCGATGATGTCAAACGGATCGACTGCGCGGGATCGACTGCCACGCTGGCGCCGCTGCCGACCCTGATTTCACTGCCTGCGAGCACGAGGCTGGCGCCCGCCCGCTGGGTCAGCGTGCCCTTGTTGGGATTTTCCAGATAGAGCGACGGCAGCACCAGATCTGCCGCAGGTGCTCGATCGCTGCCGGCCGCCAGCCCATAGGCCGACGCCGAGAGTTGATAGACGGGCATAGTCACATCGACCTTGGCTCCGTCGCTGACGTAGACTCCGCGATTGCCATTGACCGCATAGTTGGAGAAACCGGAGCCGAACAGGCCGGGATCGAGTTGCAGTGGGACCTGCACCGCCGCCGTCTGCGGCAACACTGCGCCGCGCGGGATGTTGATGCCCGCTTGCAGCGTCAAATTGAAGGGCACTATATTTCCAGCAGCATAGGCCGCATTCAGGGGGTAATATCTCGCTGTGAATGTGGCGTAGACACCCTGCGGAATGGTAATCGTTGCGTCGTCGGGCAACCCCGCAAATCGGAAGGTGGGAATACTCCCGGCCGGCAGTGTGCCGCCCTTCGGTAAGAAGACATCCCTTCTGCCCGGCGCAGCGTAAGTGAGATCGTACGGGACGTTGGCCCAGTCGGCAGTGGTCGCACCGTTGTCCTGTATTGGGCCGTTTGCCTGCTTCGCCGGTATCGGGATTCCGACAAGCGACGTGCCCACGGTGAAGGTTCTCACAGCGTCGACCGGGAGCGGCACGCCGGCCGGAATGACCAAATCCTGCGTCAGCGTGAGGCTGTAGGGCGCGGCAACGCCCGCCGGCAATTGCCCCGAGGAGAGATCGACCGTCGCCTCGCCGATCACCACCGGTGCGCCGGTGCGGATCGTCAGGGCACCGCCCTTGCTGAAGCCATAGGAAGCCAGCGTGCCGTCCAGCGTCAGCGTTGCAGCGATCAGCGACGATTGATGCGACGTGTCGGTCCAGTCGAAGGTTGATAGCGTGATGTCGCCGCCCTTACCGCCGGTGAATTTGCCGTTGGCGAGGATCGCGCCGCCCGCGGAAGCGTTGATCCGCGAGCCCTTGTCCAGCGTGACGTCGCCAGACTTGGTGGTTTGCGTATTGTCGCCGCCGGTCAGTTTGAGCGAAACCTTGCCGCCATCGATAAAGGCAAGGCGCGACAGATCGGCGTAGGGATCGGTGAGCGCGTTGATCCACAACCCGCGGGTATCGATCGTGGCGCCGCCATGCAGTCCGATATGGACCGCGCCATTGGCATCGATCAGCCCCACCGAACCGGCCAGGCTGCCGAGCGACACGCTGCCGCCGCGCGCGGTGAGAGCGGCATGGACGTCGATGCTTGGCGCGGCGAAATCGACGTTGCCTCCGGGAGTCAGCATCACGGCATCGACGACGGCGATGCCCTTGGTCGACCAAACGGTGAGGCCGCCGAGGCCGAAGCTGCTGATCGCATCGGCGCTGAACCAGCTCGTGCCGGTGCGATCGGCGGGCGCCGCGGCGTTACTGAAGGTGACCTGCGTGTCTGAGGCCAAGACCGTCGGAATGTTGTTGACGATACCATAGCCCTGAAGCGCCAGCGTGCCCGGCAGCGCCGCGGTATTCTGTGTAAGCCTGTAGCTGTCGGCGACGCCAGACGGCCGCACGCCGCTCTGGCGCTGGCCGTTGACGACCTTGGCGATTATATCGCCCTCGAACATGCTCGTCGGCGTTGATAGAACCAGCCTGCCCGCATCGCGGCCGACGCTGTAGCCGTCTTCCCAGCGCATGGACGTGCGGCCGCGGTCAAAAATGCTGGACCATGTTTCGGTCAACCGCTTATCGACCTGGCCCTGGATGTTATGGGTTCGAGAAAAACCGCCGGCAAAGTTTACGAAATCGAGATCGGCCGGCGCCTGATCCACACTGTAGCGGCGACCATCGCTGCCGATCAGATTGGTAGAGCGGATCCAGCCAGCGGCATAGTCCAGCGAGCCGCCGGAGATGTCGAAGGTCGATCCCTTCTGCGCGATCACTTCGGGTGCCGCCAGCGTGATGCTGCCGCCAATGGCTGCCCATTCGCCAATCTTGTGGGTGGTAGTGCCGAGATAGCCACCGACCTCAAGCAGCCCGCCCGCTGTGTAGTAGCGATCCGACGCATATCCGCCGGTGCCGGCGGGGACCAGCGTGAGGCTGCGCACATCGATCCAGACGTCATTGTTCTTGAGCACGTCGGAATCGCGGTTCTGCGGACTATCGCGCAGTTCGTTGCCCTGAATGTTGACCTTGATGTTGTTGGAGGCCATCGCCAGCGCAACATTGCGCACGCCGGAGGCATCGAGCGAGGCACCGTCTTCAGCAAAGATGCGCTTGCCGGCCGACACCGCGATCTGACCGCCTTGTGACGAGGTGGTCGAGCCGCCCTTGAAGGTCACGATGCCGCCGGTGACGATCTCGACGCGGGACTGGTCCTGGCGGTCGGCGAGCAAAGAGAGATTATCGAAGACACCGGTGGTGCTGCCAGCACGCAGCAGGTTGGCGGCGGTCGATGCTTTGATCAGCGCATCACGCTGGCTGTCGAGCGCCGTCTCGGTGCTGTCGAGTTCGGGAATCACACTGGTCAGGCTACCGGCACCGAGCGTGATGTTGCCTGCACTGTCCGAGGCCGAATTGAGCAGATGGATCGTGCCGCGGGTGTTCACCGACGTCGTGGCGATCAACGCGCCGCTCTGAGTGAGCGTGCGACCAGCCAGCGTGATGTCGCCTTGCTGGGCGAAGATCAAACCGCTGTTGGTGACATTGCCGCTCGAGCTGCCGACCGCGATCACCGGCGCGACCTCACCCCCACGGGTCGTGGAAGCCGTATTGGCCTGAGTTCCGAGGCCTGGACGCAGGATGAAGTCGTCGCCCGCTGCCAGCATCGCCTGGCCCTTCGGCGTGCCGATCGAACCGGCATTCTCAACTGATGAACCCAGCAGCAGCACGAAGCCGCCGCCAGACGTCACCGACGACGGCGCATTGGTGTTGATCGAAGACCCCGCCTCAACCACAACCTTGCCGCCGGCTGCGGTGAACGACGGCGCGTAAGTCGTCCCGGTGTGGGTCGAATAGATGCCTTTTTTGCGGAACTGATCGTCGGTGACCCCCGCACTGGAAGCGATCAACGATCCGACATTGATCTGGCTGTTGCCGCCGAAAATGATGCCGCTCTGGTTGATCACATAGACCTGACCGTCGGCCTTGATGTTGCCGAGGATCTGGCTGGGCGCGGTCGCGTTGTTCACGCGGTTCAGCGCTACCCAGTTGGCGTTGCCTTGTTGATCGAAAGTCAGCGTGGTCCGCGCACCGACATTGAACGATTGCCAGTTCAGGATTGCCCGAGACTCGGTCTGCCGGATCCCGACCTGGGTCTGGCCCGCACTGTCCACGCTCTGCGTCGGCGCATTGGCGCCGGTCCAGCCAGCGGGAGCGTTCGGAAGCAGGCCACCGGCGCCGAGCCCGTTCGGCACGATAACGGGCGCTGTGGTGGACGTCTGACGAGCGGCAGCAGCTGCCCGTGCGGCGGCTTGCATGCCCTGAACGTCCAGGATCGTCCTCGCCGCCCGCGCCAGCGAATTCTGCGTCTGCCGCGCCATCGCTGCCGCCTGCTGCGCCGCATAGGCCGCCGCATCCGAGGCGACCGTCGGCGCCGGCACCACGCCGGTGGCACCGCCGCTCAGGGGCCGCGCGTAAGCCGCGTGTGCTGTCATCAGAAGAACAGCGAGGCTCGTTCCGGTGAGCAACGCACGACGGAACTCATTGCTGCGACGACGGCGAACAAAAGCGAGATCGGACATGGACACTCCTGCGCGGCCGCAGTGTTGCAGCCCGCTCTCCCGACTATGAAGAGAACGTCACTTTGGTGACGGGAGTAGGTCCTTCGAAACCACACGAGTTTTTTTGTGAAAGTTTCGTGTCAGACGCGCCCGCAGACGCTCGGGCAATGTCGCCCGAGAACGCTGAATCAGCTCAGCAAAACGACTCCACCGGGTAACGAGCGGAGTTTGGCACCGAATGCTTGCTCCAACTGGGTAAGAATGTCGTCCAGTCGGGTGATGCGAAACCGACCACTGACAGGAACCCGGCCGATCTGCGCATTCATGACGACGATTCTGCCCGGTCGATAACGATTGATCTCGCTAACGACGTCGTCCAACGGGGTGAACCTGAAAATCAGGACGCCCTGATGCCAGGCCGTTGCGATCTCTGGATCGATGGTGCGTATATGCTTGGCGCCGCCGCGGTCATATCTCAGCTGCTGCCCGGCTGTGACGAGTGACGTCTCATCCCCGCGTCGAACGTTCAGTTCGCCTTGCAGGCATGTAGCGCACACAACTGCGCTGTCGCCGCCGGGCAGATAGCTGACATCGAACCGAGCCGACGTGGCAGCAATCTCGCTGTCGGCAGCGATAACAGAAAACTTGTGAGCCTGTTGCGAGGTCGAGAACGACGCTTCGCCCGCGATCAGCTTGACCCTGTCGGTCCCGACCTCGGACGGTTGGCGGGCGATGCTGGTCCGCGTGTTCATCCGGATCGAAATATCGTCGGACAGAGCCAGGTTCTTCTGCTCCCCCGTTCCGGTTCGGTAGTCTGCCGCCAGCTCGGTCAAGGACGGCCACAACTCCAGCGGCGGACGGACTACGGCATAGGCGCCGGCGACCGATGCCGCCAGTAAACCACCGCCCAGGAATGCTCGTCGCCCGAGTATCGCGTTCCCGCGAGTAATCGGGCGCCCCCTTGCTTGCTGGTCGTGGCGCCGCAGATTGCTGCCAGCAGCCTGCAGGTCACGCCACAGCAGGCGCGCCGCCGCAAAGGCCTTCGCATGGTCCGGGCTAAGGCCGCACCAGCGCCTAAGCGCATCGGCGTCCGCCGACGTGGCCCGGCCGGAAGTCAGGCGCTGAACCCAGACGATTGCCTGCCGTTTCAGAGAATCCAATTCCTCCTCGCCATGTTCAGCACCGGTCATAGTTGTCTCTCTGAGATTGCCCGCGCCGAACATAGATCTCTTTAGGGATGACGTTTTTCATCGGGTAATTCCGCATATTCATATGCGAAATTTATCGCGCCGAGCGAGGCAATACTCTTGCGCACGCTGCAGTTCTTTTTCCACGAGACTCAACGAAATATCGAACCGGCGCGCAATCTCGGCTCGCGGCATTTGATCAAGCCGGGCCGCAAGCAGGATGTCGCGCTGCCGCTCAGGCAATTCGCGCAGGATCGCTTCTAACTGCCGCAGGTCGGAGCGCATCTCGACGATGTTCGCTGGCGCCGGTGCCTCGTCCGGGATGTCGAGCAGACTATCGACTTCAGCGGCACTGAGATAGCGGCTGTTGGCCTCGCGCATCCGATCTCGCGCGGCATTCATGGCGACCCCGAAAATATAGTTTGTGGGATTCCGGACAGTTCCGATCGACTCGACACGGTCAATCCGCAGCCATGCGTCCTGCAGGGCATCGGCGGCAAGGTCAGGAGATCCTAGCCGAACCGTCAGACGCCGCCTAAGTTCATCGTAGCGGTCGATCAAGAGCTGCCGTACTTGCACGAGAGATGCGTTAGTCATGGCGTCCGCGTCGCAACGGTTTCACATCCCGTCAATCCTGGCGCCTGCGGTAAGATAACGATCACAAAGGGCTGCCCTGAGCCATTCGGAGGAGGCTCTCCAATGCGGATATGACTTACGGCACGCTGAATAGCGGCGTCAACATCGCTGCTGCCGCCCGAACCGAATTGCTCATATTGCGTCACCGTTCCTGCTGCACCGACGCGGAAACGAATGGCAATCCGATAGCTCCCCGGTCTGGTAAGGCCATCGTGACATAGCGCTTGACGCAGGCTGTTCTGAATCTGCCCATAATAGGCGGCCAAGTCAGCGGGTGTCGACGGATTCATTGCAGATGAGACCGGCGAAAGAACGAACGACGTCTGCGTGATGCGCTGGGCAGACAGCCCGGTGCCTTCAAGCAGCAAACCGAGAGCACCGTCCGCCGACAAGCGTCCCTGTACTCTGTTCGATTGCCGGCCGGCAGCGAGATTGCTGTTGTAGAGAAGATCCCGCCCCGTTACGGCACTATACTGCTCAAGCGCCACGGCCAGTCGTTGTGCAGGAATATTGAATAAAAACAGAATCTCCTGAGTTGCCGCGCTATTAACCGACAGCACGGCCACAACCAGCGCAACAACGTGGCTCCTGCGGCCGAGCCAGTTTTTGACTGAGCACGACGCATCCAGCACACAATATCCCTTCACGCATTCACATGAGCGTCATGGCGCGGCTAGGTATAGGCACGCGATATAACAATCTCATGTCAAAGGCCACTCGATAGCCAGCGCTGAGGCGCTTTAAAACAGCTAACTGAAGGACGATCTGGTGGAGCGCATCGTCGCCATCGTCATGGCGCCATCAATCAAGTGCGGCCTTCTATCGGCTGCAATTACCGCCCGCGAACGGCGCATCATCGAAGCATGATGGCTGTCGGACAGTCCTCTAACTCTTGACGAGTTGGCCGGAGAGTTGAGCGTGTCACGGGAGCGGGTACGTCAAGTAGAAATTAGGCGCTGGAGAAGGCCCGAGCTTACGCGGCTTCGTTCGCCTGTTGCGTGACGTGTACGTTGATATTTCTCGGGCTGGACGGCGCCGCAAGCAAAGCCTTCGGCTAGGCTGACCGCATCAAACGCAGCACCGGCCTCGGTTGTCTCTTCGGGGACCGCCCTCGATCCCATGACTCCACTGGGGCATGTCTACGAAGGGCGTAAACAAGCAGGTTGTTTCCCGGAACTTGCTCGAATAGGCCAGTTCGCATTTTCAGTTTAGCCAACTGTGATATACTCCGACGGGGAATGGGGCCTGCGCCGAAGCTACATTGAACAGCGCGATACGACGTGCAAGAGGTTTAGCCGGGGTTTGGCGCTGGAACATCTATCCCGGCAATCGCTCCGTACGGGGCCCGCCAAGTTTCGCTCACGAGCTTGCTGTTGAAGCATGCCATGGCGAGATAAATAACGGCATTGAACGGACGCGCCGACAGGCGACTCGCGGTTAGTCGCTTCGCCAGCGGTCTAGGTGTCTATTCCATAGTGAAACTTATGCGAATTAGGATCTCATTGTCTTCTCGCGCCGCGACCACGTAAAATTCTTTACCAAACGCCCGCTGTTTCCGCAGTGCATTTACATTTCCGGTCATTTACCACTATGCCGAAGATGCACACGGACCCGTGCACCGCCCCCAGGTCTTTCTTCAATGACTATCCGGCCACCGTAGCTTTCCACGATCTGCCGAACGATAGTAAGCCCAAGACCCGCTCCACCGCTGTCGCGATTTCTCGATGGTTCCAGTCTATAGAACGGCTCAAACACCGTCGTGCGCGCATCTGCGGGGATGCCTGGTCCACGATCTTCCACACGTAGCTCCACACACACTTCCGATGAGAGCAGCGACAGCTCGGCGCAACCGCCATAAGCGAGTGCGTTACTTACGAGGTTTGCTACAACCCTTGCGAGGGCGGTGGTGGATCCTCGTACAAAAAGAGGAGCTGCCGCGCCAGACAGCGTTACGTTGTCGCCAAGAGCAATCCGTGCGTCCAGCTCCACCTGAGCTACGAACGAAAGGTCCGCCGCTTCGTCCGAACCATCTCCAAATGAAACTCGTGCAAATGCCAGTGCATCATCCACCAAGGCCTGCATGCCATCCAGGTCGGATGACGCTTTGGTTCGCTGCTCGCTTTCGGGAAGCATTTCGAGGCGCAGCCTGAGGCGAGTGAGATAGGTGCGAAGGTCATGGCTGATGGCGCCAAGCACTAGAGTTCGGCTACGCACCAGTTCGACGATACGCGCCTGCATGATATTCATAGAGCGCGCCAGCGCGCGGACCTCAGGTGCTCCTCGCTCCGCAACTGGTCTCAATTCGAGAGTCGGCCCGAATCGCTCGATAGCCGCGCTGAGCTCGGATAGCGGTCGCGTCTCACGGCGAACCGCGATGAGCGCAACGATGGCGACAAATATACCGAGTATTCCAGCAACCAATCCTACGGGAACACCCAAGATCCGCATCGTGAGGTCGCCGGTGGTCCGCACTTCAAGATAGTCGCCCGATTTCAGTCCGATAACGGCATGCAGTCGCGAGTTGATAAGCTTGCGGAACTGAGTGCCGCGCTGGCTGTCGGCTAAAAGCGTCAGAGCGATAAAGCGTTCGTCGCCATCGCCAAGCAACTTGCGTAATCGCCGCTCAGCAAGCCGCATCGGCGGCGTATCGGAGACGCCATCAGGAACATCAGGACGAACGCTTGGAAGAAATCCGGTGCCGGCAGCCGAGCGCAAAGCTAGCGAACGGTCCGCATCTGGAACCTTGTCCAACAGGAGCGTGAGTGCTGCGATCTGCCCGAGCAGCGGGGCAAAGGTCGCACCTTCGGCGGCATGGCGACGGTCGACAAAGTATGCACCAAGCGTCAGTAACTGAGCTACGATGAGACCACCGACAACAATCAGAGTCAGCCGACTCGCCATCGTGATGCGGCCCATGGAAAAATTCTCCTGATGAGATCGTCAGATGGCCTGCACATCGGCGGCAAAGAGATAGCCGCCGTTGCGCACCGTCTTTATGATTTGCCGCGCCGCGGGATCTGCACCGAAGAGCTTGCGGCGCAGACGGCTGACTGAAACATCGATTGTGCGATCGAACGGATCGGCGCTGCGCCCCCGAGTCCAGTCGAGGAGTTGATCGCGCGAAAGCACACGTTTTGGGCGCTCCAAGAAACAGACAAGCAGATCAAATTCCGCCGATGTCAGATCAATTGAAGCACCGCCAGCTGTCACAACACTCCGGGAATTCAAATCCGCCAACAGTGCGCAGAAGGCGAGACGGCTCTTTGCCTCTTTAACTCCGGCACTATCTACCCGACGCAAAATTGCGCGAATACGCGCAAGTAACTCGCGCGGATTAAACGGCTTCGGCAGATAGTCATCAGCTCCAATTTCGAGTCCGATGATCCGATCCACATCCTCTCCCCTTGCTGTAAGCATGAGGATCGGAAGATTGCCTTTTGCTCGAAGTCTTCGACAGATGGAAAGACCGTCTTCGCCCGGCAACATGATGTCGAGTACGACCAGGTCGGGACGCGCATGATCAAGCGCCTTATCCATCGCGGCACCATCAGCCGCACAGGTCGTTTTAAATCCCTCTCGTCCGAGAAAGTCCGCGAGCAAGGACCGTATCTCGCGGTCGTCCTCGACGATTAAGATGGTTCGCTCTGCCATGGATCGCCATTTTAAAGCTGGCTCGCGCCGAGGCAACGGCTCGCCTGCAATCGTTACAAAACGTTACAAAACTGGGCTCTCCTGAAATGCCCGCGCAAAGAACGGCTGTGAAGATGGCTCCCATGCAATCAGCCGGCGATGACGCAACAGCCGAGCTACAACCGCAAAGGAGAAATCTATGAAGCTCGCTCTTGTGTCGTTGTCGGTCGCCGGAACGATCAGTCTGGCCACCTTGTCGGACGCCGTCGCCTGGACGCGCAACGGCACCGTAACGACGTGGCGCGGTACGTATCACGGCGCAGCTTCGGGCGGTTGCTATGGCGGCACATGCTCGCGTTCACGCTCCGTAACCGGCCCAAACGGCGGAATCATCGCTCGAACCGGTAGTGTCTCGCGAACTAGTCCCGATAGTTTCAGCTACTCGCGCACCACCTCCGGTCCGAACGGCAACAGCGTAACGCGCAGCGGCTCTGTCTCTCGCTATTGACAGGCTGCTGCCGCGGCCGCCGGACGAGCCGAGCCCCCTTCGTCCGGCGGCCGAAATTCTCCTACACAACCAGCAATGAGGCCTACTATGAAAAGAATCATCGCAACCTTTGGAATTGGAGCGGCAGTTCTGCTCGCGACCACGAGTGTCGAAGCAGCGCCGATACTGCCAAGCCGTATGGATTCAACCGACATCATTCAGGTCCGCGGACTTTGTGGGCTTGGATGGCACCGCGGCCCCTGGGGCGGCTGTCGGCGAAACGGCTATCCCTATGCATATGGGCCTTACGCATATGCTGCGCCGTACCACCGCTGTTGGTGGCGACCAGGACGATTGGGGCCAGTCCAAGTTTGCGCATGGTGATCCCCGAGAACACACGCAACACGCCTATTCGACGTCAGCGGAGAATCGCATCACCACCCGCATCGGCGGAACTAACCAGCTCCCGTGACCATGAGGACAAACATACGATGAAGTTCATGATGAAATCGCCCGACTGGCGGCCCGAGATAAACACGGGGCTATTGGGTTGGATTCTGATTTTTGGCTGGCTCGTTATTCTGGCTTTCGCTCTTCCGGCGGAAGCGCAGACATCTCCGCAACCGAATTCGGCGATCCGGCAGGCCTGCTCTTCGGACGTCCGTACTTTATGTGCGGCTGTTGTTCCGGGCGGCGGCCGGATCAAGGAATGTATGTTGCAGAAACGAGATCAATTATCTCAGGCCTGCAAAGATGGTTTGACAGCAGCTAAAGGACCTCCAGGGCCACGAACGTAGCGATTTCGCCGAACCCTGCCCGATTAAAGGCCACGCGTACGAGATCGCGTACCCGCTACCCGGCCTCGCTCGCAGCACTGGTGCCGATGTAGTTCAACCTCGGCAGACGCGATAACCCGGGGTACCCCCCGGGGGCGGAGTCGTTAGCTTGTCAGCGAACATGTTCTGCGAAGGCCGACTCGCGATTTTCAGTTTGGCCGCGCTATCTGTGATATACCCCCGTTGGGATCGGGGACTGCGCCGAATGCTACATCGAACAGTTCAATACGAAGTGCAGGAGGTCCAGCCGGGGCTTTGGCGCTGGAACATTTATCCGGGCAATCGCTCGGTACAAGGGCCGGCCACGTTTCGCTCGCGTGAGCTAGCTGTAGAGGCATGCCACAGCGAGATCAATGACGGTATAGAACGGACGCGCCGACGGGCATAGTCGCTAATCGCTTCACACGTCTAGGTTGGTATTCTATTATCTATGTCATGCGACTCGGGCTTGTTGCAGAGCACCTAAGCAAATAGCGGCGCCGCCACGCTCGATGGCGTTTACTTCGATCTCAATATCCGTCGGCCGAAGAGATTGCGCGGTGAGAACGTCACTTGCCGCTGTCCGCTGATTCGTTCAGGGGTTGTTCAGTCCCGCCGGACCATGCTGCTGCTTGTGCAACATACACGGGGGCGTCGGTACCTCCCCTTGGCAGGCCAACGTCATCTTTGTACCGGACGAACGCCGTCTTACATATGGATTGGCCCGCTGTAGACGGCCCGCCAGCGCAATCCGGGCAGATCGCTCGCACTGCGACTGGCAACCGGTGCGACGCGCGGAAGAACGGATAGGCACCATGGCCATCAAGTCTTTGATCGTTTTCGTCGACCCTTCGCCAGGAGGCGAGGCCCGGACCCGCTATGCCGTCCGCCTTGCTGCTGAGCACGACGCGCACCTGATCGGCGTGTTCATCGCGCCCACAGGCTGGCGGCGAAATCCCGCCGATGGCTTCGTCGCCGGAGCCGTTGCCGTGCGCGAAATGGTCGAGCGCCACAGCCTGTTCGAGCGGGAGGCGGCTGCGGGAGCCATCAAGAATTTCGAAGCCCTAGCCGGCCGCGAGCGCGTGACCTTTGAATTCAGGTCCATCGAGGCCAACAACGCCGACGAATTGGCACGCCTGCATTCGCTTCACAGCGACTTAGTCATCGTTGGCTATCCGTCGCCAGGCGGCCTGCCAGCGCAGGGAACTCCGGCGGGCATGTTGCTGGCGACTGGTGTTCCGTTTTTGATCGTGCCGGAGAGCTGGATCAGCGACGGTGTCGCTAACAGAATCCTGTTTGCTTGGAATGCGAGCCGCCAGGCGCGGCGGGCGATTAGCGATGCACTGCCGCTAATGAAGACCGCGCAATCTGTTACCGTGCTAGTGATTGATGCGAAGAAGAATGCATCCCACGGCGAACAGCCAGGCGCCGATGTAGCGCACTATCTCTGCCGGCATGGCGTCATCGCGACCGTCGAACAACGACTGTCCGATGGCAAAGCCATCGCCGACGTGATCCGCGAATTCGCAACCCACGATGGGTCGGACCTGATCGTGCTCGGGGCCTACAGCCATGCGAGAACCAGAGAATTCATCTTCGGCGGCGTCACCCGATCACTGCTCAGGAACATCACCGTCCCGACGCTGATCGCCCATTGATCTATAAATTGGAGGTCTCGGCCGACTAGATGTGTAGTCCGACTGCTGGCCATATCGCTGTTCTGCAGCGCATCACAATCGATCCCAGATTTATTCCACAACGTAAGTTATGCGATTCGGAGCGGGATTGTGCCTAGCTGGCTCCTTGGCAGGCATGCCGAAAACTGCGTGGCCTCCCTCTGATCCTGGTTCGAATTCCGGAGCGAGCCAATCCTGACTACGTTGCCCGGTCCAATCGCAAACGTTCTGCGCGAGCGCGTGCATCGATCACAGCGCTCGGTGACGCTGACGAAATCGTGCGGTTTCGGCCGGTCCGCTTCGCTTCGTAAAGTCGCCCATCAATCCGTTTGTACAGGCTCGGCCAGTTATCTCCCGGCTGCAGCTTCCCCACGCCGAAGCTCGCAGTGACCTGCCTCGCTCCCCCCAGGACAGAAAAGCTGTTCTGCTCGATGGCTGTCCTCAACCGTTCGGCATAATCAACCGCTTCCTGTTCGTCTGTATCCGGAAGGAACACCGCAAATTCCTCGCCGCCCAGTCGCCCGACAATATCGCGTTTGCGGGACGCGTTGCGCAGCATGCGCCCCATCTCTCCGAGGACATCGTCTCCGACGTGATGACCGAGGGTATCATTGATGCTCTTGAAGTTGTCGATGTCGCACAAGGCGAGCGCAGCGCGGCTCGGTCCGTGTTTGAGCAGATGGGCGGATACCCGTTCTTGAAAGCCGCGCCGGTTCAGGATGCCGGTCAACAGATCGAGATCGCGTTCGCGGCGGAGATCGTCGATCATGTCGGACACCGCCGCGGCGAGGATGGCCAGCGCCAGGCCAGCGCCAAGCACGGCGAGAGAAAGCTGAAGTGCCTGCCAGAACATCGAATTGCCGAACGTGATCTTGTCAATCGGCGCGGAAAATCCGACGGTCAGCAAGGTTCGTGGAAAAAAATGCAACCCGAACAGCAACAGCACCCAGAACAGAGCCCGATCGACATACGGCCCGCGCGCCAAAGCGGTGAGCCGCGCCGCTGCGATCAGCATCAGGAGGCAGTAACCGAAATTCTGGATGTAGACCCGGGCGATCAGATTACGATCGATATAAAAGAAATAGGCGAGCAGAAGAACGAAGCCGGCAAGGATCGCCATATCGATGACCGGACCGAACCCCTTTCCCGAACGCACCAGGATGCCCTCCATGGCGGCAATAACCGCCGACGTGTAGAGCGCGCCTGACACAATGGCATTGGCCCCCACGCCGGGCGGCAAGCTCAAGGTCTGCGACATCGCACCGAGGGCAAACAGGACGCACGCGCCGGCCAGCAAAAGCAGGTAGTTACGCTTTTTCTCCATGAGCCACGCGCAGACGAAAGCAACCCCGAAGACGAACAATATTCCGGGCGTGATCAGTTGGAGCGTTGTCTTGACGATGACCCCATCCATCTCGCTCAAACTTTCCAATAGGCGCCCAAGCCGTTGCGACGCACGGCTTGGGCACGGTGCCTCGTAGCCAAAGAACACTATAAAATTCGATCCGAAATGCCTCAAATGCGAGTTGATTGACGGTCACCGGTCGGATGGCTGCACCAGAACTGGGTTGATCTTTTTAAAATCGATGTGAACTGGCGCGCTTCCCAGGCCAGCCTGCTCGACGGCAACAATCAACGGCGGCGCGCACCGCGTGCAGTTCGCGCAGTCATTCCGTCCAGAATAGGTCCGCGACATTAGCTCACGACCGGTTGGTAAGAAGTTCGCGAAGAGCTGAGATCGGTCGAGGTTTTGAATTCTTCGAATGCATATTGCTCGCTTGCACGCCTCTCACGCAGTACGACAACATGCATTGGTGTGGTCGTTTCTCGTCACCGGAAGCTGATGCCGGTTGCCATCTGCAATGCGATCAACAGGAAGCAACCAAGACTCAGGATTCCAAGGCATTGATGGGGTGAAAACATTTTGAGCTTCCTGTGTCATATAGCTTGCAGCCTAGGGGCGCCTCAGATGGCTAATGAATACTTAAAGTCGACCTTAGCGATCGAAGTGCGCTCATCTGCCCCATAAATCAGAGCTTCTTCGTACGACGCCAAACCCTCAATGTTCCCGAGATGCCACCTAGAACGGCAGGCGGCCGTTAACTGCGTTCGTCAATCAGTTCGGTACCAATGTTGCGTAGATGTCTACCGGGGGAGAGAGCGAATGCGAGGGACGAGCGAGGTTGCATTGAAGGCGGTAAAACGCGGGTTGCTGGCGCGAGCGCTGACGCCCGGCCGCATGCCAGTCGTTACGCTGTGCGGATGCAGCGCAGCACTGGTCGCGGCAATCTTCCTTCTTACCCTGCATGCTGTAAGCCGCTCCAAGGAGCGAGCCCTCGTCGAGACCGAGCGCGAATTAACCCAGATGGCGACGATGCTGGCCCGCCATCTTGATCGCCAGTTCGACGATTCCACGATCATCGCCTCCGACATGATCGACCGGCTCCACATCCGGGACATTCCCGCCGCCTCCGAATTTCGCGCCGTGATGGCAGCTGAGGAGGCGCGGCAAGTCTTTCGATCCAAAGGGGTCTCGTACGTCGGCGACATATCCTTTTTCGATGCGTCTGGCGAAATGATCTCCTGGTCGCATCCGGTCCCGGCACCTCGGATATCCATCGCAAAAAGAGCTTACTTTCAGCGGATTATTTCCGATGCGTCTGTCTCGACGTTGGTCGAGACAGTGCCAAGCCTTGTATCCGGTAATCAGCAAACCGTCATCGCGCATCGTTTGACGGGTGTTGGCGGCGTATTCTTAGGCGTCATGATACGCCGCATCGCGCCGGCGCAATTTGAACAGTTTCTGGCGTCGATTGGTCCTGTGAGCGGCTTGGCTGTAACGCTGCTTCAAAATGACGGCACGTTACTTGCCCGCTACCCGCAAGCCCCGCACCTTGTTGGCAGCAAGCTTCCTGACGGTTCTCTCGTCAGCCAACTGGCCGACGACGCGACGACTCTAACGGTCCGCGGTACCGGCCCGGTGGACGGAGTTTCGCGACTGGCGGCCGGTGTCCGACTGAGCCATTTCCCCGGTGTTGTCGTCGCAGCTAAGACGACGGATGCGGCGCTTGCCGATTGGAACTCGCAAAGCCGCTCCACCCTCATTGCAGCGGTACTCGCCGCGCTGGCGGTTGCTGGAGTCATGCTACTCGTCGTCAGACAGATTGTATTGAACAACCGCGAGAATCGGCGGCGATTGGAGCTGGAGAGGGAACGTCTCGACACCGCCTTAAACGGCATGGTTCAAGGTTTGGTTGTCTACGATAGGGCCGGTGTCGTTACTTCCATAAACATCCGCTATCTTGAGATGTTTGACTTTCCGCCGGACACCGACGCCGTCGGATGGCACTTCAGAGATTTGATGGCCGAGCGCCAGCGGCGCAGCCATTTCGACGGCGACGTTGATGCTTTTTGCTCAACCGTCATGAGAGCGATTGCTAAAGGGAGCGTCGAGCGCATCAGTAGTCAAGCGAAGGACGGCCGATCGTTCCTTGCTATTAACCGACCGTTGAGTACGGGAGGATGGGTGGCAACGATCGAGGATACAACCGAGCGCACCCGGCTTGAGCACGATCGCGATCGGAATATTGCGTTTGTGCGGGAGATCATCGACCACATACCGTCCCTGATCACCGTTAAGGACGCGCAAACCCGGCGATATCTGCTGGTCAACCGTAACGCCGAAACGCATTTCGGATTCTCCGCCGAAATGATGGTTGGAAAGACAGCTTTTGAGTTTTTCAACGAGAGCGACGCCCGCTTGGTCACGGCCGAGGATGAACGCACCATCAACTCCCGCGATAACATCGTTATAAGCGAACATGTCTGCGTAAGAGAAGGTCTCGGCGAACGGTACATAACGTCGAGCAGCATCGGTATACGTGATGAAGGCGGTTGTGCTCGGTATATTATTAATGTGCTCGACGATGTAACCGAGCGCCGCCTTGCTAACGCCAGGATTGCCCATCTTGCCCACTATGACGCGCTGACCGATCTGCCTAACCGAGTACTTTTCCGGATGCAGTTGGAGGAGCGATGGTCAGGAGCAACTCAGGGAAGACCTTTCGCGCTTCTCTACATTGATATCGATGGCTTCAAGGGCATCAACGATACGCTCGGACACCACGTTGGTGACGGCCTGCTGCAACAGATCTCGGCACGGCTTCGATCCTGCTTGGAAGATGGTGACCTGATCGCACGGCTGGGCGGCGACGAATTCGCAGTCGTAACGGGTCGCTTTGAAACACGCGATGAAGTCGCAGATCTCGTGGGCAAGCTGCAAAAGGCCGTCCGCAATCCTTTCGACGTTGGCGGGCATCGGCTGTCCAGCGACGCGAGTATCGGCATCGCAATTGCTCCGAATGATGCCGAGGGTATCGACGATCTGGTCAGACATGCTGATCTCGCCATGTACGCTGCGAAACTGGACGGCCGGAGAACGCATCGCTTTTTCGAACGCTCGATGACCGAGAGGGCAAAAGCCAGGCTATTGATGGAGCAGGAATTGCGGGAAGCGATCGCCGCTAAGGGGTTCGAAGTTCATTACCAGCCGATCGTCGATCTAAACGGTGCAATCGTCTGCTGCGAAGCCCTCCTCCGTTGGCGGCATCCCATCCGGGGCATGATCTCGCCTGCCGAATTCATTCCGGTTGCTGAGGATACCGGCTTGATCACAGAACTTGGCAGCTTGGTTCTCCGGGTTGCATGCGCAGAGGCTGCCGGTTGGCCTGCCCATATCCGAATAGCGATCAACGTGTCGCCGATGCAGGTCAAGGCGACCTCCTTCGCCTTGACCGTCGCGAGTGCTCTCATGTCCGCGGGGCTTGATCCCAGTCGGCTGGTGATCGAGATCACCGAGGCTGTTTTGATTGGAGACGACGATGCCGCGCTCCCGGCATTGTATGAACTCCGCGGTATGGGTATCCAGATTGCGTTGGACGATTTTGGTACCGGCTATTCGTCGCTAAGTTACCTGAGGCGGTTTCCTTTCGACCAAATCAAGATCGACAGGTCGTTCGTGAAGGACCTTGAGACTAAAGAATCACTGGCGGTCGTTGAGGCCGTCATGAACATTGCGGCTGCTTCCGGCATGACGACAACGGCAGAAGGCGTCGAGACCGAAGCTCAACGAATTCTCCTGAGCAAACTCGGATGCACTCACCTACAGGGCTACTTGTTCAGCGCGGCAATGCCCGGAGTGGCGATCGCTCAGCGATTAGGCTCGGAGGAGCCGCTCGCGACTTATCAAGCGGCGTCATCAGTTGGTTCGTAAAGCGCCGCTGTCCGCTGATGATCCCGCGATTCCTTGCGGGTTCTCGACGAAGTCACCAAGCCGACCGATCCCTCTTCTGAGCAGGGCTCAGCAAATGAAGGACAGTCTATTTCGCCTGAAGGCGGAGGACGCGGACTATCTTCGATTGACTTAGTGATGACCTAAACGGTCAAAATGCCTTGCGAGCTGCCCAAGGGTGCACCCTAGACACTTCGGACCGTCCCAATCAAACTGGCCTATCGCGAAAATGTGCGAGGACGAACAGCCGGATCGCTGACGACATGTTCGGGTAATCGCGGGCTGCTTCGATTTCCGCAACGAGATCCTTGACGGTGACCCCTCGCTCGTGGGCAATCTCCCTCAATCCATCCCAGAACGCCTGTTCTAACGTCGCGCTTGTTCTTACCCCACGCACGACAACTCCACGCTTCACGACCGGCGACTTTCCCAGCGACTGCACCATCTGCTCCTTACGTGACTTTTGCGCGGCAGTGAGCGGGGCGGCCCTCTATGTCTCGTCGGCCCGCAGGAAAAAACCGCGCCATCCAAGGGATGACGCGGCGAAGTTGATGTGATTCGCCCAGCAGGGGCTGCTGCACCTTAGCTAAATCAATTGATATTCACTCGTCTAGAGGCGCGCGCCAAGAGATGACCGGCTATTAGCGCGCGCCATCCCGCCTTGTTTATGCCGCGTTGCGAATCTACCTTGGGGCGAATGGCTGCTGCAAAGGTTCGTTATGCGTGTATCTTCTTTATACCGTATCCTGGGTATGGCATTTTGCTTCATGCCGGGGCTGACCAACTACACCACTGCTGAGACCGCTCCCGCTGCTAAGTCAGCATACGCTTCACTGAGTGTCGTGATGGCCGCCCATCCACAGCCGCCGTTTACCTACTGGGCGCCAGCACACTCGACAGTTCGCAACCATTCGCGGCAACCCGGTATCTGGGTCGCAGAATCAAAAGATGGCTCGCGGAAGTATTATTTCGGCGACCAGTGCCGTGCCTCGGAATTTCAAAGCTTCATTGGCCAGAGCATCGGCGCGCTTCCAGAGAGGCCAGCAAATGCGACATGGCGACTCGCCTGTTCTACTTGCGCTAGACTCTCTGACATGGTTTGGATGCGGATGAACGTAACTTATGATCAGAAAACCAGAACGATCAATGATATCTCGTGCGGTTGAGAGTGGTGTCCTATCCGAACATCTAAGCGCTCGTTCAGCGAATTCCTCGTATCTGCTTGTAGTGATTTAGCGTAAAAATGCGCAGAGCCGACGAGAGGTTAGTCCTATCGCGGCCCTCAGCTACAGCACTGATGAGATCTGATGCTGACTGCTCGCGTTCGGCAGCGATCTCCTTGATCGCGTCCCAGAATTCATCCTCTAGACTGACGCTCGTCTTGTGGCCGCCTATCACAACTGACCGCTTCCGAATTCCAGCCGCCGAACCGTTGAGGCCTCCCACTTACTTTTCTCCCGCCTATTCTGCGGACGGATGTAGGTCAGCGACCCTGAACGCGCCATGAACGATTTCTTCAAGCGTTAGCACCTCGAGTTTAATGCTGATTGGCCCAGGTGCACCTACCGCTGTCTAACCTCCAGCTCGTCGCCGGATGCATGGCGACATGACCAGTTTTCACCCAGGGGTGCCGGTCGGTTATAATGGCGTGAGACCGCGGGGCCGTTGTCGCAGGTGCAATGGCCGTTCGACAAAACGAATATCTCGGGACCGCCGACGAGATCGCCGCTCGCGATCTCCTGAAAGCTGCTCGGAAGCTTGTTAAAGACAGCATAGCGCCCGCAGCTAAGTTCGGCCGTTAGAGCGAGCGGCCAAACAGGCCAGTTATTGCTACACTGAGAATCATCGACTTGAGAGCGCGGCGGCAAAAGACCGTCCGGGCGAACTCGAGCCCGCGCCCTATCGCGCGGCTCAGCGGGCAACGAATTAAAACGTTCTCGGGAGCGCTCCCCGCAACGAACGTTGGCCAGCCTTGCATTGTAATGCCTCCTGTTCTCATCTGTCGTTTCTCGCGGAGGACGCGTTCACCGTGGACGGGCTCGTCCGGCTTACGTTCGACAAAATTGCTCCTTGATGGATCGATAGCTGCCCGGCTCTCTTATGAGGCGACGTCCGAAACAGTCGCAAATCGGAGGCTCGCCGGTCGCCAAAAAAGAACAAAATCAGCATCCTTTTCGACGCCCGGTACCGGCTGACGCTGTCGTGCGTCGGGCTTAATTCCGCGGCGGCGTAGGAATTCGGAGTACGTGTATGGCAAAAAACTTCTGCCCAAGGGCGCGCTCGAGCATGCAGTGCTGGTTGAGCTCCGCTCGTGCTACGGGTGCGAGGACGTCAGCGGCGTCGAGATTGAGCTTATATTCGATGATCGTTTTTCAGAGAATTGGCGCATAGCGAATCTTCAGAGGCCCACCAAAGACGTCAGCCGTGCCGGTCCATCTGAACTGCTCGCCACCACTCGCGCGGTCGCTTCGGTGCAAAGAAGGCTGCGCGAGCTCTATGGCGTCGATACCTCGTTCAGGACCAGCAGCACTGGCACCTTCGAGGCGGCCACCGGTGAAATCAATAGCCGACCGCGCGAAGAAATGCGGCATTGAGGCTTCCGGCGGAGTGACGCTGGACGGCGTCGCGTGACACGCCTTCTATGGTGATGCGATGTCACCGATTGCCCCCACTGGCAGCCTGATAGCTGCAGAAGCAGGTTTGACGCCCTTGTTCTCTCGCGAAAGGCTTTGTTAAGCGTGTTTCGTTGCGCGAGCGACACACGCGGCTTGTTTGTTCCGCGGCAACACTTCCAGTTGTTGTCCGATTGATTTAGCTCATTTACCGTCGCAACAGTTCTTCGCGGATTGCACGCTTCGAGATTCGCATCCTCGAACCGTGCCGACCCAAGCGAAACTGGAATGAGCGTCATGCGCGAATGCGTGAGCGATGTAACAATCCGACGACAATCAGATGACATCCGCCGGGAGACTCTGGATCGCGCGCGGCAACCTGAACCTGACCACGGAGCGCTCTGGTTCCACTTGTTGCTCGTGAGCGTGTCGGCTACGGCGCTGACGGCCCTGTCCGGGGGGGCGGCGGCCGCCCAAACCTGGACCGGCGCGACGAGCAACGATTGGACCATCGGCTCGAACTGGAACAGCGGTGTCGCGCCGACAAGCTTAACTTTTGCCACCATCAATCCGTCATCGCCAAATCCAACGGTCCTTGGCGTCAATGGCGCGGCAAGCGGCGCAACTGCTAACATCACCGTCGGCCAAAACCCAACTGGAACATGGGCCGATCTAACCATTCAGAATGGCAGTACACTTACTAGCACTGGGGCACTTCTTTCTATCGCCTCGCAAGCAGGAAGCGCCGGAACGGCCACCGTGACCGGGGCCGGATCGCAGTGGACTCTATCCGGTGGCGCCTTCAACGTAGGCCTCAGCGGGACAGGCATACTCAATATCGAGAATGGCGCACGGGTTACCGCCCAAAACGGCCTGCGGCTGGGGGCGCAACTCGTGGGCTCAGGCACGCTCAATGTCAGCGGCGGCGGTACGCTGGAGACCAGCTTCCTGCGAAGAGGGACTGGCGCGGCGCAGGTCAATTTCGACAATAGCGTTTTGAAAGCGACTGCCACCAACGCAACCTTCATCAGTGGATTTTCCGGCCCGAACCTTAACATCCTCGCGGGCGGGCTGACGATCGACACCGGTACTTTCACGGCCGGCACCGATGCGGCATCGGCCTTCACCGGTGTCGGCGGATTGACCAAGACAGGCACCGGTACTTTGAATCTCGCTGCCAGCAGCACGTATGCCGGCCAGACGGTGATCCAGGCCGGTACCCTGGCGCTGACCGGCGCGGGCGCCATCAGCAATTCGAGCCGCGTCGTGGCCAATTCGACGCTCGATGTTTCGGGTATCACGGCGGCTGGCACTGATATCCAGAGCCTGGCGGGAAGCGGCGCCGTCGCGCTGGGCGCAAAGAACCTGACCATCACCAATGCGAACGACCTGTTCTCCGGCGTCATTTCCGGCACCGGCGGACTAACGCTTAGCAGCCGCATGCAGATCCTTTCGGGCGTCAACACCTATACTGGTGGCACTACGGTGAGCGGCGGCACGCTCAGCGTCAACGGCAGCGTCTGCGGCGCCATGACCGTGCTGGCCGGCGGCACGCTGCAAGGCACCGGCACGGTCTGCGACACGTCGAACGCAGGCATCGTGGCGCCCGGTAACTCTATCGGAACGCTCACTGTCGCGGGCAACTACACCGGCAATGGCGGAACGTTGCAGATTGAGACGGCGCTCGGCGGCGATTCCTCGCCGACCGATCGGCTTGTCGTCACCGGCAATACCGCAGGCAGCACCAATGTGCGGGTGATCAATCTCGGCGGCAGCGGCGCGCAAACCGTCGAAGGCATCAAGGTCATCGATGTCGGCGGCGCGTCGAACGGCGCGTTCTCACTGCTCGGCAATTACGTCGTTCAGGGCCAGCAGGCCGTGGTCGGCGGCGCCTATGCCTATACGCTGCAGAAGAACGGCGTCAGCACGCCGACCGACGGCGACTGGTATCTGCGTTCCAGCCTGATCAATCCGCAGTCTGCATCGGGTCCAGCAGCGACTGCGGGCCCGCTGTATCAGCCCGGCGTTCCGCTTTACGAGAATTATGCACAGGTGCTGCTCGGCATGAACGAGCTGCCGACTATGCAGCAGCGCGTCGGCAATCGCTATTGGGGCGGCAGCGATGCCATGGCGCGCGCCGGTGTCGCTCCGGCGCCAGGTGAGGCGTCACCGACGCCCACGGCGTTCTGGGGCCGCATCGAAGGCGGCCAATCCGATTTACAGCCCTCCACCACGACAGGCTCCACCTATAAGGCCGATCAGTTGAAAGTGCAGGCCGGCCTCGACGGTCTCCTGATGGAGAACGAGCGCGGAAGGCTGATCGTCGGTCTCACCGGGCAATACGGCCTGACCACCGCCAATGTCGCATCGGCCTTCGGCAATGGCCGGATCCGCGTCGAAGGTTCGGGTGTCGGCGGCACGCTGACTTGGTTCGGCGACAACGGCTTCTATGTCGACGGCCAGGCGCAATCGATGTTCTACCGCAGCGATCTGTCCTCGGTGCTGGCCGGCAGCCTGACCCACGGCAACGAAGGGGTGGGCTATGCCTTCAGCGCTGAAACCGGCAAGCGGTTCTTTGTCGGCAACGGCTGGTCGCTGACGCCGCAGGCGCAGCTGTCCTATTCGAAGGCCGAGTTCGATCGCTTCGCCGATCGGTTCGGCGCCCCGGTGTCGCTGCGCGACGGCGACAGCCTGCTCGGCCGCGCCGGACTTGCGCTCAACCACCAGAAGACCTGGAACGATGGTGCGGGCATCGTGCGCTCGGATATCTACGGCATCGGCAACCTGCGCTACGAGTTCCTCGACGGCACCCGTGTCGATGTGGCCGGCACCGGCTTCGCCAGCGCGCAAGACCGGCTGTGGGGCAGCATCGGCGGCGGCGGCACCTATAGCTGGGCCAATGGCCGCTACGCTGTCTTCGGCGAGGTCTCCTATAGCGCGAGCCTCGAGGACGCGGCGGCGAACCGCAGCTACAAGGGCACTGGCGGATTCCGCATCGTCTGGTGAAGCATGGCGCCGGCGCGAAGATCTGAGCTGCTGCCGGTTTGAAAGCCGAAGCTTGTCGAAGACGAAAATTCAATCGTCCGATTTCCAACCCTCAGGTTCCAATCGGCGGCGCCCCAAACACCCGTGAGACGTCGGCCTGGGCAAGTCTCGGCAAAGGAACTCCCTCTAGCTGGTTGGGCGCGAAGCGTGGATCACCGGAACAGCGTCTTGCTTGGGCAACTAGATAGAGACGACTGAGAGTTCGTTAAAAGATCAGCAGTCGATTGTTTCTGACGAGATTCGCCGCCGGCCGTTCATTGCAGGTTCATTTCAAATTGCCAAAAATCGCAATATTGAATCTTATGAACGGAAGCCAGAAAACATGAAAAAGCTAATCCTCGCCGCCGTTAGCGTTGCGCTGCTTGGCATCGCCTCCGTAAGCGCCCCGGCAATCGCGATGCCGGCGCACGGGCTTAAGGTCGGAGCCATCAGTGATGTCGAGGCAGTGCAGTATCGCCATCGTATGCGGCCCCACGTTTGTCGCACCGAGCGGATCGTTCGGCGCGGGCCTTACGGTCGGCGCGTCGTGACTACCCGGCGCGTTTGTCGCTAAATAATGAACGCCGGCGGCCCTTCGGGGCCGCCTTTTTTATGATTTCGTCTTATCGCGTGGATGCTTCTGCCGGATTTACAGCGGAAGCCCTTCCAGCGCGGACAAGACGAGCTCGAAGCTGATAATCTGGTGCCGGTGAAGTCCTGTCTCGTGGAGAACCTCTGCTACCGGGACATTTTCAGACAGTCTTATGTCTGTTTCCGCCGGGAGGCGACTGCCCACACCGGACCTTCGCGGTCGAGTGCTATGTAGACCAGCTCCACCCGCAAGATCTGAGCGCTAATGTTCGAGAATGGGGCGCACGAAACCGCTCCGAACGCGTATCATTTCTTCGACGCTGCGAAGATCTAGGCCAGCATCGGCATCGTTCTTTAGTCGTCATTCTTATTGCTTTCAAGATTATCTAAGGCACGTTCATCTAAGCTTTCGTTTCGTGTTCTATAGATGCAAGGAACGCTGACGCAACAAGCTACTCATTTCCTTCGGAAGCCTGCGCGATGAAATGATCCAGCACAAACAATCGCAACGCCGATGTAAGATTGGCCTGCGAGCGATGTTGATCGATCTCACGCATGAGCGCGGTCGTTGTCACCCCTCGCTCGGCAGCTATTTCCTGAAACGCCAGCAAGAATGCCGGCTCTAGGCTGACGCTGGTGGTCGATCCGTCTGGTCTCTGGAAACTCTGTTTTTTGGGCGGCATGGAATCTTAGCGGCCGAACGCGACATTTGTTCCATGTATCAGAGAAACTGGAGGCTTGCGCTGTTCCGTACAAGCGGCCCTTGTCACGGCACCAACCGGAGAGCCTTTTTAGCCGTCGTCCGTCTCCCCGATGGAGAACAAAACCCTAACTTGAAATCGAGGGCATTTCAGGCGAGCAGGTCAACGCATCTCTTCTAAAGCTATGGATGAAAATCTAATCAGATCGTCCAGGGTGTCCGACTGAGATTCTAGCTGACTTGAGCGCTCCAAGTCTGTTAGGCGCCTGCACTGCTGTCCCGACAGAATAAACGCGACGGTTCATCCCGCCGCGTTTTTGTTTTCAGGTGATGCGCCGCTCGCTCACGCCAGCGGGCGGCGGATGCTGACATTGATGCTGCCGTCATCGTCATATGCCACCAGCTTGCCGATGAAATTCGAGAACGACGTGGCGACTTCGATGAAGCAACCCTGTCTGTCGATCATGTAAGCGAGGACGTCGTCGGCATTCTCCAGGTTCACGCCTGCATCAGCCAGTTCGCTGATGTCCGGGATGACCTCGTGATCGACGAAGTAGATCTTGCCCTTCGCCTTACCCTTGTAGATTGCGACGATCGGATCGCCGCCGTGACTTTCCGCCACCGGATAGCAGAAGGCACGGAAGGACTTGTCCCAGAGATCGGCGTCGGCGAGGAACACACGCAGGTCGTTGTATTCGAAGCCGGTGTCGAGACCGCGCAGGTAGCGCACCGAATCGAATGTCTCGACGCCATCGGCCAGCGGGCTGGCTGTATCGAGATCGAAATAGAAGCCGTTATACGCTTTCAGAAACGCCGTATAATCGGACGAGAATTCGATGCCCTGCTCCGCGGCAAAAGCCGCTATGGCTTTGTCCATCACCGGCTTGAATGTCATCGCATCGGGATAGTCTTCGAACCTGAACTCGTTCGCCATCATGTACTCCGCTTATGCGTAAGGGTTTCCCGCCTAAGCGGTGCCTCCCTTGGTGCTGCGGAGGTAAGGCAAGGTTCACGGTCGCGGTCGACGCGTAATCTTGCCGCGCCAATTACGCATTCAGCATTCGCTCGATTAGGTGGCCGCTAACGGCATTTCTATGCGGAATCGGGCGTTGTTGCTTCCATCTTGCGTGCGCACCCGCTGCTGCTTTCGCGACGCGCCGTCGAACCTTTCGGCCGACGCCGCCGACCAAGAAGCAACGCCGCCCCGGCGCTCTCCGCAATCCGAGCACGACACATGCGCCCGAACGCACGATTAGGCTTGTCCTCGCGCCCACCGTTTTGCCTCACGCTGATGGCAATGGCGCTGGCCGCCAGTGCCGCCGCAACGCCGACTTATGCCACCACCGGGGCACTAGCCGGCCCTGGCGGCGATTATGCCATTTGCCTGAAAGGCCCCGGCACCAAGGCGATGGCGGCCTGCGATCGCGCCATCGGGCTCGACTATTACCGCGGCGGCGATCTGGCGGCGCTACATCGCAGCCGCTCGCTCTTGCATGAGAGCTTTAGCGAAACGGATGAAGCTCTCGCTGATGCCGACGCCGCCATCCGGCTCGAGCCGGACGACGCATCTGGCTACGTCATGCGTGGCCACCTCTGGAAGGTCATGAAAGTGTATGACCGGGCCATCGCGGATTTCAGCGCCGCCATTCAGCTGCGGCCCGACGATGCAAACTTCTACAAGGGCCGCGGCAGCATCTGGTTCGACACCGCCCAGCCCGACCAGGCCATCGCGGATTTCGATGCCGCGATCCGCCTCGCGCCGGACGACGCCTCCGCCCATGAGAGCCGCGCCCGGGCCTGGAAAGACAAGCACGATCTCGACCGGGCCATCGCGGATTACACCGAAGCGATCCGCCTCGATCCCACCAATGCCGTGACAGTCTATTGGCGCGGCCGCACCTGGGACGACAAGGGCGACGGGGACCGCGCCCTCGCCGATTTCGAGACAGCGATACGGATCAGCCCGGACTATCCCAGCGCCTATAACAGCCGCGGCGTCATCCACTACATGCGGAACGATCTCGACCGCGCCATCGCCGATTTCGGCATGGCCATCAAGCTCAACCCAGAGTCCGAGCTCTATCTGTTCAACCGCGGGGCGGCCCTGATTGACAAGCACGCGCCGCTGCGCGCCATCGCCGATTTCGATGCCGTGCTGACGCATACGCCCGACAACGCCAAGGCGCTGTATTACCGCGGCGTGCAGAAACGCGTGACGGGCGATGCCGAGGGCGGACTCAATGATATCGCTGAGGCGACCCGGATTGATCCCGACTGGGTCGCGGCGCAAAGCACACTAATCGGCAAGGCGGCGCGTGCCGCGTCAAACTCCCGTACATAGGCGCTGAATCATGGCAGGACGTTCCTCCCTTGACAGTCGTCGGGTGGCATCTCTGCTCCTGCACAGACAGGGACATCCTTTGTTGCAACGCGATCTTTCGAACCAAAAGGGAGTGGCCGGCGACCCACCATTTTTGGCGTGAGTGCGAACCTTGTTGAAGATCGACATACGATATGCTTGGCGATGCTGGGTCGTGCGACCCATGATTTTCGGGCTGCCATTGCCTATCGTTGCGGCATGGTGCGATCTGCAGCCATCTTGGAAGCTGATGGCTTGGACGTTTTTCTGCATAGTTTGGTATGGAGCGACCGACCGCATCGGTGCGAGACCAAACGATGATCGACAGCAACCCAAGCCAATCGCGACGCTCTTAACGAGGGCTCAGATTGCAGAATTGACCAAAAGCAGCCGTCCCGATTGAGGGCTGAGATGCTTCAATTTGCGTGTAAACGCCGCGATGAAAGTCCGCGGCGCCGTCTTCCCTCTCTGTCAGCCCCCGGATGACATCTCTTTGCACAGAGCGGACATCTCAACTTTGCTGCAACACACCAATTTCGCCGTTCGGGTGTTATGGAAACATCTCGAATGTCAGCGTCTCACCACGCGTACCGCACCACGCCCTTGCCGGCGTAGCTGCGTGTGACGTCGGAGAACTCGCCTTCAAAGATGCCGGCGACGGCCCAACCGTTCGTCCACTTCATCTCCGCGGATGTGGTCGTCAACGCGGCATCGCGCGCCTGCGCCGCGCCGTTCACGACGAAGCTCGCACCGGGCAGCGTCTGGAACGTCGCCGAAGCCGAACGGTCGCTATTGAAATCGTGCGCCCATGCGACGCGGCCGCGCAGCGTCAAGATCGCGTCAGTCACGGCAAACGACTTGTCGGTGCGGAAGCCGAGTTCGCTGCGGGTGCTGGTCACCGTCTTGCCCGCATAGGCCAGCGCGAAGGTGTTGGCACCGCCGCCGGCGGTCTCTGCATAGAAAGGCAAGTCGAGGGCTGTGACCTGCGCCGCTGCGTAAGGTGTGAGGCCGACGCCACCCAGCCACGACATCAGGTAACGATTGCCGCCTTCGATGCGGCCGGAATAGCTGTTGGCATTGAACTGCGCGCGCAGGCGATCACCGCCGACAACCCGAACGGTGGTGATATCCTGCCAGCCATAGGCCGCCGCTGCTGTGATGTAAGCTGATCCAACCGTATGGCGCACGAATGCACCCGCCTGGAACAGGTCGCTGCGGCCCGAGCCGCCGTTGGCCACCGAGAAGTTGGTGCCGCCGCCAGCCAGCGAGAAGCCCGCCAGCGTCGTCGGCGAGAACCAGTAGTCGGCGCCGACCGCGACGCCGCCGATGCTCGACCGGGTATCGTTCGAGCCGACCGCCGTATTGCCGTCGGTGTTACGCGAGCCGCCGAAGGCCGCCGCCCACACGTTCCAGCGCCCCTCGAACACCGGTGCCATTGGCGGAGCTTTGCGATAGATGGCGGCCAGCGCATCGCTCGGAGAGCGCTTCGCGGCATAGGCCAGCGTCTCATCGGCATAGCCCACCGCGCCAGCCTGCGACGTGCCGCGGCTTGCGGTGAACGGATCGGTCATCACGCTCATGAATTGGGTCATGGCGTCGAAACTGGTCTGCTGGGCGCCGGTGGCTGTCTCGCCGGATGCCTGCGACAGGCCGCTTGCGGACATGTTGGCGAAAACAGCGGGAATGCCGCCGGTGCTGTTGAAGAAATTGGTCAGCGCGTCGCCGACGTTCCGCTGGTTGGTGTTCAGGCGGCCTGGAATGCTGAAATCCAGAATCAGACCGAGATACACATTGTTGGCATCGTAGCTCAGCGTTGAACTGTAGTTTGACGGCGCATTGTAGGTGGACACCGAGGGCGAGAAGGTGCCGCTGATGCCGCCGGTCGCGGTAAGGATCTTGTACGTCTTTTGCACATAGGCGCCGTCGGCGTACACGACGAACGCGGTTGCGCCGCCAAGTGTGGCCGTGCCGGTGACATTGGCAAACGTCGACGTACCTGGAGTGACGGCAACTGTATAGAATGCACTGGACTGGAACGCGAGATTGCCAGCAATCTTCGTTGATGAGCCCGGTACGGTGAGATCACCGGCAGACATCACGAAGGAAATCGTGCTGTTGCCGCCCGTTACAGTGCCGGCGCCGCTCAGGTTGGAGAACGTCTGGTTGAAGCCGTTCAAATCCAGGGTCGCGCCGGCTGACACGTCGACTACTCCAAAAGGTCCAAATGCGCCGGCAGATCCGGCCCGCAACGTGCCGGCGCTGACATAGGTCGTACCCCAGTAAATGTTCGTCCCCGCCAGCTCCAGGGTGCCGGCGCCGGTCTTGGTAAAGCCGAAGCCGTTCCCGAGAGGCCCGACCACGTTTGAGATCACGCCTTGCAGGACGGTCGTCGTTCCCGCTGCGATGTCGAAGTTGGGATTGCCGCTGGTCACAAATGTGAGGTTGTTGGCTAGCGTGGTATTGGCCGTGACGGCCAACGTTCCGCCATCGAACATCTTGATCTGTTTATTGCCGCTGCCCAAGTTGACGCCGTTCGCAATGGACAACGTACCCGCTTGGATAGCGACGTCACCGGCAAACGTGTTGGTTCCGGACAGCACCAGAGTGCCGGCGCCGGTTTTCGAAATGAACCCGCTCCCGGTAATCATTGCAGCGAGCGTTGCGTTGGTCGATTGGGCAAGGGTGAGCGAGCTGCCCCCGAGGTCGATATTTCCAACGAGGCCATCGGTCGGATTGCCGAGAGTCAAGGTGTTGGCGCCACCTGCGAAGCTGATCGCATTGGCCCGTGTTATGCCGTCACCATTCAGTCCGCCCTGGATCGTCCCGCTGTTGAAGATCGTGATATCAGTACCGGAAATACCGCCCCCCCCTGCGCCGTTGGCGCCATTGCCGGCGCCGCCCACGCCTCCGGCGCCGCCCGCGCCGCCGCTCAACAGCGAGCCTGTCTCCACATTCACCGTTCCGCCGGCGGCGAAAAACGCGCCGGATCCACCGTTACCGCCCGAACCGCCGAACCCGGTTGCGCTCGATCCGCCCGCACCGCCGGCACCGGCAATCCGCTGAGCACTTAACGCGACATTGTAGGTGGCATTTCCGGACAACGCTAAACCGGCACCGCCCGTTCCGCCTCCGCCTCCGCCTCCGGTGCCGTTTCCAGCACCACCGTTACCTCCGGCGCTTCCCGTGAAGCCTCCGCCACCGGTGGAAACAGATGTGCTGCCGTAGTATATATTGAAGCCGCCGCCGCCGCCCGCACCGCCGTCGCCGGGGGCTGCACCCGCAGCGCCATCTCCGGCAGAAGCGTTCGCCTGGGTCGCCCCCGTTCCTCCCGCGGCACCGCCACTTCCAGCACCGCCAGCGCCGCCCGCTGTACCCGGTCCCTGTGCGTTCCCTCCAGATCCGCCACCGCCGCCGCCGCCGCCCCCACCTGCATTGGGAGAGCCGAAAATCCCGGGATCTCCCGTTCCACCCGACAAATCATCGGCGCCGCCGCTGCCTGCCCCTAATGCGCCCGTTGCTCCTTCTCCGCCCGTACCACCACCCGCGCGCGCGGGAGCGCCGCCGACGCCGGTGGCGATCGTCACGATGCACAATGACAGCCACAGCGCGGTGGTTTTGAGAAAAGCGCTGCGAAGATGCGAATCCTTGAAGGTGGGCTGCACCGTTTGCTTTGTCGTCGAACCGAACTCGAACTTCATCACTTAACTCCAAAGCGCCAGGCGCATTTGCTTTCGACACGTGCGCATAAGGGCAGTTCGGTACGGCTATGACGTTAGTGGACCGTCATTCCAGCGTTATTATTTCTCGCGCGGGGTGAATTCGTGCAAGTTGCACAACCAAAACTGCTACAGCTTGGTGAAAAGCTGGAAGCCGAGCAGTGGACGCAGTTAGCCCAAGGATCAATCTTTCACTTTTGGGCCGTTTCGTCCTGACGGGGCCCGATGGCGCAATAGGCCTGCCGAACAAAAAGCTCGCTGCACTGCTGAGTTATCTGGGCTGTACGGGGCTTGCGCCCCAGCCGCGCGAGCGGCTTTCGACGCTCCTATGGGGCTCCCACTTCGACACCCAGGCCCGGCAGAACCTGCGCCAGGCACTTTTCAAAGTTCGTCAGGTTATCGGCTCGGACGCCATCAAAAGCGATGGCGAGTCCGTATGGCTGAACCCAACCGTGGTGTCGTGCGATGTCGGCCGGTTCGAGGCACTGATCCGGGATGGTAGCCACGATGCGATGCGTACGGCGGCGCTTCTCTACCGGGGTCCATTCGTGGACGATATCGGTGTCAACGAAGAGAGCTGGAGCGAGTGGCTAACCGGCGAACGCGAGCGGCTCCAGGAACTGGCTTTGAACGCACTGGTCGGCATTGGCCGGCAAGAGTTGACCGCCGGCCGTGTCGACCAAGCCTTGCAGGCGGGCCAACGAGCCCACGCTCTCAACAACATGCGAGACGACGTCCACCGTTTAATCATGCAGGCGCTCGTCGCCAAGGGCCGTAGAACCGAAGCGCTGACGTATTATCTAGATATCGTTTCGATGTTGAAGCGCGAGCTCAGCACCGAGCCAGATGCTGCGACGCGGGCGCTCGCCTCAGAAATCCGAGGCGCTGGAGCGGCCGACACGCCAGAGGCGCACGGCTTCGAGCCGCAGCATGCCGCGCCTGCCGTCGTTGAAGCATTTCCCCCCGCCGGCCGTGCTAGGTACGCGGCAACTACGGCGAACATCGATGATCTCGAACAACGCCAGTTGACGATACTTGTCTGCAAATTAGTCGGCTCGTTTTCCGATCGGCTGGATGCGGAAGATGTCCACGATCTGATCACGGCATTCCACAGGATGACCGCGGAAATAGTGGCGCAGTTCGACGGATTCGTCGCGCACTATGAAGGCAGCGGCGCGCTTGTCTATTTCGGGTATCCCGCTGCGCGTGAGCATGACGCCGAGCAAGCGGTTCGCGCTGGTCGTGCCCTTCTAGATGCCGTCGGCACCTTAAAAACCTCCTTCGGCACCGCGCTTCAGGCCAGTGCCGGCATCGCCTCCGGCCTTGTTGTTGTCGGCGAAAAAACAATCGCCGGCGACAAGAGGCAACACGTCGCGATCGGCGATACGCCGAACTTGGCGGCGCGCCTGCAGGCGGTGGCCGCATCTGGAGAGGTTGTCATTGCAGAGGGCACACGACGTCTCGTTGGCCAAATGTTCGATGGCCGAGCTTTGAGTACCGCGGAAGACAATGCCTTGCCACCGCTGGCGGCCTGGAAGGTCAACGGCGAGAGCCCAGCCGCCAGCCGCTTCCATGCGCGGCGAGGACCAGTGATATCCCCTCTGATGGGCCGCCAGGATGAGGCCGAATTGCTGCTTCGCCGCTGGAGGCAGGCCAAGCTTGGCGACGGAAGTGTGGTGCTGCTGTCGGGCGAAGCTGGGATCGGCAAATCGCGCCTTGCGGAGAATCTTTTAACAAGCATCGAGAACGAGTTGCATACGCGCCTGCGCCTATCCTGCTCGCCACATCATTCGCATAGTTCGCTCCATCCCCTCATCGATCTTTTCAATCGGGTGATGAACTCCAAAAGGGACGATGCCCCCCGATCGCAATTCAATCGGCTGCGCGACCTTCTGACGCCTGGAACGCACCTTCCAACGCGTGATGTCACGCTGCTCGCGGAGCTGATGGGGATCCCGCCCGATACGCGGTACGAGGCGCTGACTGCCAGCCCAGAGCAGAAGCGCGAGATGACTTTCGCAATGCTTTTGGGCTGTTTGACCAGTGCTGCCGCGCAGCGTCCCGTCCTTATAGTCATAGAGGACGTTCACTGGATTGATCCGACATCTCTGGATCTCCTTGACCGGTTGGTCACCCGGGCTGCGGCTCTACCGATAATGGTGGTCGTTACCTTCCGTCCGGAATTTCAGCCGACTTGGCTCAGCCAGCCAAATGTCACCATGCTGTCCCTGAATCGCCTCCGCCGCAGCGATAGCATCGGCATCATCGGTCAAATTACGCAACACAAGCAATTACCATACGATGTTGTCGAGCAAATCTTGTCGCGAACAGATGGTATTCCTCTCTTTGTCGAAGAACTCACGGCCACGCTGCTCGATAGCGGGCTCCTGCGTGAGACAGCCGACGGCTATGTCAGTGAAGGACCGCTGCCGCCGATCGCCGTTCCGACGACACTGCAAGCCTCTCTGGCGGGCCGGTTGGACCGGCTGGGAATTGCGCGAGATGTGGCGCGCATCGGCGCCACGATTGGGCGGGAATTCTCCCACGGACTGATCTCGGCGGTCTTGAACTGGTCTTCCGCTGAACTCGATGCGGCGATCGGAGATTTGATAAGTTCCGGCCTCATTTCTCGCCGCGGGACGCCGCCGGACGTTAGCTATTCTTTCAAGCATGCGCTTGTGAGAGATGCGGCCTATGCCACCATGCTCCGGAGCCGCCGCCGGCAACTGCATGCCGCCGTTGCTGTTGCGCTTGTCGAGCGTTTCCCAGCGGTGGTGGAAAACCAGCCCGAAACCATCGCCCACCACCTCGAAAAGGCCGATCGTGGAGGCGAAGCGATAGGGTACTGGATCACGGCCGCACGGCTCGCGCGAGCGCGCTGGGCCAACCGCGAGGCCGTCGAATTTTTTGAGAAGGCGCTTGGTCTTCTGGCGACATCGCCGCAGACCAGCAAAGCCATGACGGCAGCCGTCGACGCCCGGCTCGAGTTGCGAGCAGTTCTGGCGCAGCTCGCTGAACCAAGGCGAGCGCTTCAGTGCCTGCGCGAAGCCGAGATTCTCGCCAACCGGCTGGATGACCATCACCGGCGTGGCCGGATTCATGCGCTTACGACAAACGCCCACACGTTGCTCGCCGAACTGAACAAAGCTCTGGCCTGCGGTAAACGCGCCTTGAAAGCGGCTGATCGCTTGGCGGACGAGCGGCTTCGTGTTGTCGCAACAACTTATCTGGAGCAGGCGCATTTCTTCCGAGGTGATCATCGGGTCGTCGTGGACCTCGCTACCGAAAACATTGCCAGGCTACAGGGCGATTGGACATCCGACTCCTTCGGAATCGAAACGCCTCCATCGGTTTACGATCGCGGCTGGTTGATGATGAGCCTCGCAGAACTCGGCCGTTTCAAAGAAGCGTCCAGACCGGCGGCGGAGGCACATTTAAGCGCCATGGCAACGCAGCATGCGCATTCGATCGGCTGGGCAGACATCAGCGCCGGGACCGTACACATGCTGAGGGGAGAATGGGCACACGCGCTCCCGTTGCTCGAACGTTCGGCCATGATGAGCAAGCAGGGCAATGTCGGTGTATTATACCCGTCATTGGTGGCCTGCCTGGCCTGGGTGACCGCGCAGCTTGGTGACGTGAACGAAGCCGAAGGTCGGTTGAAGGAAGGCGAACAACTTGTCCAGCTTCATAGCGAAAGTGGTTACCTCGGTCTTCTGGGATGGCTTTTTTTACGGCTCGGCCGGAGCGCGCTGGCGCTAGGGCGCCTTGAGCACGCGCATGGCCTGGGCGAACGCGCGCTGGAGGCTTCGCGGCGGCAGCCGGGATTCGAGGCCCATGCGCATCTCTTGCTTGGGGACATCGTGACACATTCCGGTCGAGATGCCGAAGCCGGAGAGCGACACTTTCGTCGTGCGCTTGCACTCGCCAGAAAGCTTGGCATGTCTCCGCTGGTAGCTCACGGACTACATGGGCTCGCTAACATCTATCGCGGTGCAGGCAAACTGGATCAGTCCGACAAGCACTTCGGCGCCGCGACCGCTATGTACCGCGAAATGGATATGTCATTTTGGTTGGATCGGGCTGAATTTGAGATGCGTCAGACTTCCAGATCATATGGCTCACATGGAAAGCCCATACGTGCGTAGCTATCATTGGAGAATAATGAGCAAGCCGGGCAAGTGTCCTTCAGCGTGAGTGCCTTGCCGGTCCCGAGGCGACGCCAGGCGCCGAGCAGTCGGCCGGCGGGGCCCGGATCATCGCGGTTCTGGCGCAGATACCAGTGATCACGCAGCATCGCTTCGTCTTCGCTGCGGCCGCCCTGCCCGGCCAGCCTAGTTGCGCATGTGAGCGCGAGGCGCTGACGCCACAACGCGCCGAGCAGATGCTCGTCGCGGGCGATCGGGTGCAGCGCCGCCAGCGCTGCGCCGGCCACAAATGGCGCATCGTCCGCGCCGCCCGGGACATCGCGCAGCCGCGCCCAGCCCGGCATCGGCGGGAAGCGGCGGGGTGGTGCGGGAATCGTTCGAGCACGGGAGGACATGCCGCAGCGTAAGTCGCCGCGGCGCTTATTGCCATTAAAACGGCCGAAACCGCCCCAGGTTATGGTTAATAAAAACGAACGATAATGTTGCCTTATCGTTCGTTTTTCGCGTGGGGATCAAAATGAGTCCCGAGGGGCTCAGTGCTGAATTCGATCTCTCGGAAGGCTCCGTGCCGGCTGAGAGTGCGGCTCCGGCTAATTGATCGTTGGGCGGGGGAAGTTGCGACCATCAGCTGCAATAGAATCCCAACCCCGCGAGACCGGGGTTGTCAATCGCCGCGGGTTCGCGGTTCAACGCCATCATCCCGCTTCGGACCGGGCTCGTCGAGGGGGTGATCTCGTCGCCTCCTATTCCGGTTATCACCGCTTTGGGGGGCGGAAGGGGCGCGATGCAGGCGTCGATTCCAGATCTGAAGAATTCATCGCTCGGAACTCGACGGACCGGGGCGGGCGTGAACGAGAACGGCGAGCATGAAGACGATGGTTCGGCAATGTCGGACAGGGCTAGAAGCCGCACAATCTCGTTTCGACGTGCGATCTGCTGAGAGTCGACGGGACCCGCGTGTACGAGCCCGTAGCTCAGAAGTCTTGCGGAGCGTCCGACATTACGCGCCGTGCGCGGCAACGCGACCGAGACGCATGACGAATCCAGGCCGCCGCTTAGTTCGAGCCCGGCGCAGCGGGCCGCCTGCAGTGGTGGCGCCAGAACTTCCGCGATCAAGTCAAGAAAGTACAGGGCGGCTTCCGAATGCGAAGCGAGCACCGAGGTCTGATGCCCTCTCGGTTGCCGAGGCTTGTGGATCGCGAGATCGGCGATCGAGGCTCTGGCATGCTGGCCGCCTGCGAGCAGTTTGACACCGCGAACGACCGTATCGGTAGCCGCCGAGGCATAACTGCCGAGGAATCCATCGGGTCAGTACGATGGCATTGCTCGGAAAGCTCAATCATCGCAACACCGATTTCGACGTCGAGATAATTGGCGTACTCGCAGCAAGACTGCTTTCGTGCGGAGAAAGGCGGCGGAGATACAGATGACAAACGAACGTCAGGATCGGCATAGTGCCCCTTAGTGAATGCCCTTCACTAATGAGTTCACCGGCGGAAGTAACACAAGTCGACGACAGGCCATGACGACGGTCGGCGACGCCCTTACGGACAAGCCATCATGTGGGCGACCGGGCCAGTTTGACGAGATGCATGAATTTGCGCTCTCTAGTCCCCCCGCGATCCACGCTTCACGTCAGCCAGGCGCTGCGCTTCATCGTAGGAAAACTCGCCTGCGCCTAACACCTGTACCCGGCTGCGCGGATCCTGCAGCCGATTGTCGCTGCGTTTACGGATATCCTCATCGTCTTTTGTACGCTGATCGTCTCCGCCGCCATAGCCCAGCACTTCAACAATGATCACCGATGGCCGTTCGTTGCCATTGCCCTGCTGGCTCGCATCCTTGACCGCATCAGCAGCCGCCTTGTCCTTGGTCTCGGCCATCAGATTGACCACCGGTGCTTGTGCCTTCGGTACGCCTTTGCTCTCGCCGCCAACCTTGATGTTGTCGGTGTTCAACACAACGAGCGCAGCGACGTTGAAGTTGCCGGCGACACGAATGCCGGCATCACCTGCATCCACCGTGCCGGACGGTGCGACCATATCGAGATCGCCGGGCTCGACGCCGGCGAAGCCGACGATGGTGCCGATGCCGGAACCGCTGATGTCGGCTTGCTCCTTGGTCAGCGTTACCGTATCCACATCGGTTTCCGTCAACGGCGCCTTCGGCACGCGCGTAGTCTTGGCGCCCTTGCCGGCATCGATATCGCCGAGCGTCGACCAGATCGTCACGTCGCCGCCGCTGAAGGTGAGAATGCGCGAACGGTTCACAACCACATCGTCGCGGGCCGCGATATTAACCTGGCCGAAGCCGAGAGTAACGAGACCATCACCCGGATTGACGGCCTGATTCAATGCGGCAACCTGAAGGCTGCCGCCGGGGACCAAGATGTTGATGTCGCCACCATGTTCGGTGCGGATTAGCGAATTGGCTGACAGCACGGAGCCCTTCCAGGTGTCGCCCGGGAACAGCGCCGCGATGGCCTGATAGCCACGCCGGTAGCCCCCGTTCAGCGGACGCCCGTCCGCATCGCGCTCGTTCTGGTCGCGGCCGGCCATCCGGAGTTCCTGCATATAGATCTGGCGCAGGAAGCGTTGCTGGGTGAGCGCGGGAAGCGACTGGAATGTCTCCCAGGCCTGCAGCGGTGACAGAGTCTCGCCGGTCGTCTGCTTGATGAAGGCGACCAGGCCGGTGCGGGTCAGTTTGCTCCTCCCGTCGGCGAGAGCATTGGTCTCGTTGACCAGATAGAGCGGCAGTATCCGACCATCGACCGTGGTGGTCAGATAGTTGGGCATCGTGCTCACCATGGACGGATCGAGATAGGTTTTCGACACAGCGGCATAATCCGGCTGTCGGCCATTCAGGCCGGCAATCATGTCGATCGATGCCCCAGCCTCCGAGAGACCTTTGACTTGCGCATCCTTGACCGGTCCAGATGCGTTATAGCTTTCATTGCCCTGACTAATGATCACCTGCGAGGCTGCATGGATGTCACGTCCGGCCGTCAGCAACAGCGATCCCGGCCCCTGGATGACGGTGCCAAGGGTACGTTCGGTATTGAGATTGTTGTTGAGGATGTCGTTGCCCGCGTTCAGCCATGTTACGTCGGTGGCGTGAAGGTTGCGCAGATTGAGCGTCAAGTCGCGGATATCCGTTTTGGCCGACATCAGCGTCTGTTCGTTGGTGGTCACGTTGCCGCTGCGGATACTGCCGGTCATCGCATAGATACGGCTCGGCTCCCTGTCCCCGGCATTCAAAAGTACGGATGGATTGGCGACCTCACGGAAATAATCCATGCTAAGCGCGTAGTAGCCATATGGATCGATGGAATTGGTCAACAGCGCGAGGAAGTGCGCCTCCGACTGGCTCGACCCCGGATTCAGCTTGATGCCACTCCCGAACGGCCGGAGAGCCGTAGGCAGCATTTCAGGCGTGGCACGCGACATCACGAGATTGCCTAGCGTGACGTCCTGCCCGGCCAGCACCGTCAATCCGCCACTACTGGCGGGAAGCACGTTCATGCGACCGGGATTGGAAATCGAACCGTTCAGCGCAACAATGTTGGTGAGTGCCGGATAAAGATTCGCGTACAGATTCGCGAACTGGACAAACAACGTACCGTTCGCGTTCTCATGCCAGAAATTGGTAGTGTTTACGTCCTGCGACAGATAGTGAACCTGATTGACCAGCGTGATGTTGCCGCCGGTCGATGCCAGACTTAACCGCGTATCGTCGGTCTGACTGAGCATGAAGGTCTGACCGTCGGAAACTGGCTTGGACGGGTCCAACGTCATCAGCGGATCGAGTACGGCCTGCAGCCGCAGGTCTCCTGCCGTGCGAACATTCAGGGTCGCGTCCCCGAGTGCCAGCACAGGCGCGATATCGTAAGATGTCATGACACCTACGGCTGTATCGAACGACCGCCCGCGAACCGTTCGCCCAATGGCGAAGGTGCCTGCATCGAGCGCACCAGCACCGCGCGCAATGTAGTAGTTGCCGGCCTTGATGTCACCGCCGGCGACGACGTTGAGCGCACCACCATTGTCGATCTGCAACGAGCGCAAGGCGCCTTGGACCGTGCCTCCATGAACACGCCCCGTGGTCGCGAGCACGACGGTCAGATTGTCGAGATCACCACCCGCCTGCACATCGATATTGCCGCCGCCGAGAACGCCGATGCCTTGCGTGAAGCGGCCGTAGTTGATCCACCAGGTCGCCTGCTGACTGGTGAACAAGAGCTGGTCGTCAGTCACGCCATCCTTCTTCAGCCAGTTGGTGTAGAGCATGTTGTCGGAATTATCGACGGGCAGTGTGGTGCTGACATTGCCATTGGCCGCGATGGCGAGGTTTCCGCCGAAGATACCGTATTCGGCGCCAGGCGGCGCGACAAAGTCGGAATGAACCGTCGTATCGTTGCGGCCCGCGGTGTAGATCACCGATTCGTAGTGCGCGAGCTCGATGTTACCGCCGGCTTGCACAGCGATATCGCCAGTCCCGGTACGGATCTGATAGCCATGGGTCGCATCGCCGACGATCAGCGAACCCTTGCCGGCTGCGAGCGCCGCGAGCGGTTTGACCGATAAGGCATCTGCGGCTCCGAGGTCTGCGCCGGCCACCAGCTTTATGTCCCACGAATCCTGCGCCAGCAGCGCGCCGCTCCGCGTGACGTCACTGAAGCCGTCGCTGATATGACCATTGATGTTCAGGTTTCCTGCGGCACGCAAAGTGAGAGCGCCTTCGCGCGCAGTCAGCCCCGACAGATCCCAATCGACGTTCAGTGAGAGATCGGTATCGCTGCGGATTTCGATGCCCGATGCAACGATGACATCGTTGCCGGCATGCAGGCGCGCTTTGATATCGTTGCCGTGGCCGACAAAGTCGTTGGCGACCGCATTGGCATGGTCACGCAGGGCGGCATCGACGGTAGTCACCGTCGTTCCTGGACGCCACACGCCCTCGAGCACCGTAGACCGCGCACCGACGATCGTGGCCGACAGAGTATCGACGGCGACATAATCGGGGCCGGCAACCTGCTCGGCACGGAAACGCACCTTGCCGCCATTGCCGCCGGAGACATCGATGATGCCGCCCTGGACATCGAGGCGCCCGCCGGACGCAGTCAGCGCGACGCGGCCGCTGCCGAGCGCCGTCGTGGACCGCGCGAACAGATTGGCCGTCCCCGTCATCACCAGACCGTTGCCGGCGGAAATCGCGATATTGCCGCCATAGGCCGCACTGCCATCGACGGTGCCGGTGATCGTAACCTTGCCGGCATCCGTGCTGAGATCGAAGTTTTCCACTTGCGTCACGCCATTGAGCACGATGTCACCGCTGCGGATTCGGAACGTGCGCGAGCGCGAGAAACCGGCGGTTGCCAGTTGTTGAGAGAAGCCGGCGAAATCGGGCAACGCACCGATATCGAGCGCGAACGCGCCGCCCTTGCCAGATGCAGCATGCGCATCGATCTGACCATTCAAGGTCACGCTACCGCCACCGGAGGCGATGGCTGCCAGTTTTCCGGCGTCTCCGCCACCGGACGCCGCGGAGAGATTCAGCGTCGAACCGGCATGGGCCACAACACTGCCGCCAACGGATGTGAGCTCGATACTGCCAGCACTGGCATAGTCCGTGACGTCGTTGAACGTCTTGCCGAACCCGCCGACATCGATAATGGCACCGCCCAGGACATTGACGTTGCCCCCGGTTGCGGTCAGCGACACGCTGCCGCCGAGCGCATCGATACGACCGCCGAAATCGACGGCGGCGCCCGTCAATGCCCAGCGTGAACCGAGACTGTTGACGTCACGAGCAGCGGTCGTGTCATGCGCCGTGACCGTCAGGTGGCCTGTGGTAACGATGGACTGGCCCGCACCATTCTCGCCCATGAGGAGCGGCGCCACCAGTGTGAGATTGCCAGATGCATCCAGACTGCCATCGCCCTGCCCGGCAATGACCTTCGCCGCCGTCAGCGTGACGGCGTTGAAACCGCGCATCGTCTTGGCGCCCGCACCGAGCACAATGCGCTCGGCATTGACCGCAAGCGTGCCTTGCGCCGTAACCAACGGATCAACGAAACTACCACCGCTGTTACGCAGCAGGATCGTGTTGCCGGTCACCGTCGTCGCGCCAGCACTGTAACCGACCATTCCGGCCGCATCGAGTGTGACCGACCTGAGACCGGCCGAGCCAAAATCGATTCCAGTGTGGAAGTCGAACGTGGAGTAACTGCGCAACGTGAGATTCTGCGCCTGACTGAAGCGGGCCAGACCGGCCGCATCGAATACGAGGCCCGAACTACCGCCGCCGAATCCGATCTTGCTGCCGGACAGCGTGACGTCGGTAGCGGAGATCTGCGCAGAATTTGCAAGCGTAGTGTTGCGGGTAGCGTCGATCAGCAGTGCCTTGCCGCCGGCAACCACAGCACCAGCACCGATATCGACAGTGCCCGGCGCCGTACCATCGATATCGGTGCGACGAACGCTGGCGACGGTGCCGTTGGACAGACGCATCAGCGCGCCGTAGTCGCGCGCGGGCGACGCCACTTGCGGCACGATCGTGATATCCCCGGAATCGCTGGTCGAGACACCTTCGGCCCGTAGCACGCTGCCGGCAGCGATGGTGATGTCGCCGTTCGCAGCGAGGATCATCTCGGGGCCGGTCAAGGCGCTGTTCGCGTCGTTACGAACCACGATGCTGCCGGCCTGTACCGTAAGCGAGACGCCGAGATTGGTTCCCGTGCGGACGCCTCCGAGCAGCAGACTTGCAGCACCGAAATTGCTGAGCCGGCTTGCATCGATGATCAGATAGCCGCCAAGGCCACTGGTGTCGGCTCCGGCCCCGACCACCGCGATATTGGCCGCTGCGATGTCGACGATACCCGCACGACCACCCGCTGCGGCCTGCGACAGCAACTGCCCATCCAATACGAGCTGGTTGCTGGCCCTGAACACGATGGCGCCGCCATCCGACGGCAGCCGGGGCGTCACCACATCAAGACCGAGCTTGCGGTATTGCACCAGCTTGAAAGTATCCGAAGCAAAGAAGTCATTAGCGCCGGCTTCGTTATATTCGGAATAGGAACGGATCACGCTGCCGTCCATCACACGCCAATTCGACGCGCGCACATCTGCCGAGCCGTCGAGACCGCTGCCGAGACGGCCGGACATCAGCCATGTCCCGTCGAGCATCCTCACAGCATTCCGGACAGAGTTTCCGGTGCTCCCGGCTGTGACCTGGACGGCGAAGCCGCCGGGCAACAATGCGTATTTCGCTGGCAACAGATTGTACCAGCCCGCTTCGAGACCGCCGCCGCCAGCCAGCCAAATGCGGCTGCCCACTGCAACACCGCCGCTTTTCGGTGCGGTCGCCGACCGTGACGAGGGAAGAACTGCGTAAACGCCGTTCATCGCCAGAATATCGTGCGAGCCACCGCTGCCAACGACGAATTCCGAAGCCCGTAGATCGCCGCCGCCGCGAATATCGACTTTCGCGCCCACAGCCACATTGACCGCCGGTGCATCGAGGAGAAGCTTCTTTTCCGGCGGCGCTGCGATCACGGTCGGCAGACCGCTGCTCACCGGCAACGCCCAGTCTTCACCGTTCAACAGCATGCCGTAAGGCACCGTCAGCCCTTCGCCCGACACCGACACGGTGGCGCCCGTCCCCAATGTGATTTCGCGCGTGGCCTTGAGCGTCAGACTGCCGAACGGCACGCGCACGGAGCCATAGATGTCGATGTCTCTGGACGACAGAGTGAGGTTGCCGCCGGCCGACAACGGCGCGGATGGCGCACCGTTGGGCAATACCAGGATTTTCTCTGGCGCCTTGATCATCGCCGTCGTTTGCGTCGATGGATAGATCTGCCCGGCTTGCAAGGTCAGCGCGCCATCGACATCGAGCAAGGCCGTCGCGCCAACCTCGAACGCGTGCATGCGGATTTCATTGGCCACGAGCCTGGTGTTGCCGTAGCCGCGGATAACACCGGACGTGATGTCGATCAGGCCGGCGTCGAGCAGCAGCGTTCCCGAACCACTGCTCGTGTTCGCATCCGCCACAGCCAGATCGAGGGCGAGATAGCCTGCGTGAATCTCCGCGCTCGCGGTCGGCGTCGCAGCCGAAATTTTGCCGGCGATCGAAACTGCCGCATTCTGCAGATTGAGCACGACGCCGTTGTCGAGCCGCAGCATGCCGGGGAGATTGACACCGCCGAAGCCACCGCCACTGATGGCATCCGCAGACATCGTCATCCCGGCATAGACGGTGTCGTCGATCCGGATTTTCGCTCCCGGCGTGTAGACGCTCGTCGTGCCTATACGCGTTGCGCGATAGAAATACTTGTTGATGAGAACAACGGCCTTCTGGTCGATGGTCGGATCGATGACCCAGGGCACGACTGCACCGCCTCCTTGCGCGTCCGCCGCACGGCCGCTCACAATGCGCGGGGTCAGCCCGATGACCGACGGCAGTGCATTGATCGCAGTTTTCATCGCAATGGGAATTTTATACGCCGCCGTCCCGTATTCGTCATAGACATCGAGATCGAGGACAAGCGTGGAGATCGGCGACCCCGCCATCGTTCCGCCGATGAAATTGTACGTGCCCGACGCGGCGTTCGCATAGTATGTGCCAGTCGCCGCATCGAAGGAATACTGGCCGCCAGTTCCGACCAGCCGGAAGTATCCCATATACGTGCCGGCCATGCTGTTCTGAACGGAGCCGGACGGCACTCCCGGGTCGACGATGTTCAACCTGCCACCAGACGCGCCGGCCCCTCCCGCCCGGGCGATCAGCCTGGCGTCGATCTTCGATCCGCCGATGCCTCCGCTCGTCAACGTGATCTCGCCGCCGTCGCTGGTCAGCAGTAATGTCGCATCGCTGTCCCGTGCGCGCTGGGGATCGTCGATCATGCCGCTGGTGCCGGACACATCGACCAGAGCCGATGGATCGAGCGTGAGCCCGCCTTTCAGGCTGACAGATCCGCCATCGAGAACATTGCCGCTGCGCAGACCGGTGCGCGGATCCGTGTAGATCGTTGCCTCGCCTCTGGCCAGGATCTGAGCCGTGGCAGCCAGCGTCACGGTCTTCGCATCGATCGACACCGCTCCGGCAGGGGCAACGATCGTGCCGGCAACAATGACGCCCCCCGTCTTTATTGTGCTCGCAGTATGCTGCGAGAGGGCAATGCTTCCCCGAACATCCGTCATCAGAGTAGCGCCGGCACCCACCGTGACCGTATTGAACGCCGTGATGCCCAGGCTCGCCGGCTTACGCGCCAGACGTTCTTGCAAATCAAGCAACCGGACGGTGCCGATATCGGTCAGCTTCGTGCCCGTGGCAAAGGACGATGGGTCGACGCCAGTCAGATCGACATTCTGCGGCAACTGACTGACCGTTGTGCCGACGGGAACCATGGCGTTGCCCATCGTGGAGATGGAGACGGCGCGGAAGCCGCGATCTGCAAACAAAGTGTCATGCAGATGGAATGTTGCAGCATCTGCCGGCGCTGTTCCGCCGACCTGTACATCAGCCAGCACGCCGATGTTGAGCGTGCCGCCGGATCCAGCCGCATAGCCACGCAGATTGATACCGTCGAGACTCTTGTTGGAGAGGTTGGTGAGCGTGATCGAGCCGGCGTCGCCCAATTTTAGTTTCGTCTTTGCGCCATTCGCACTCAGTCTGGCGCCACCGGAGACATCGATGGTGGCTCCGGATGCAATGGCGACCTCGCCTTTGACCCCTGACGCCAGCGCATTGGCATCCACCGCCAACGTAATCGTGCCGCCATTGATCTGCGAAAACGGCGCCGGTCCGCCATCGGCAGCGTCGTTGAGCCAGCTTCCACTGACGTCGAGAACCGCTTTGGTACCCACGCTTATCTTGTTTCCGACCCCAATACTGATAGTGCCGCCAGCGATGCGGATACTGCCGTTGATTTCTGCGGTGGCTGGTAATGCATCGCTCGGGGCGCCATGCTGGAGGACGTTCAGCGTTGCGCCCGGCGTCAGATCGAGTTGCGCGCCCTCCTCAAGCCTGAACATCTTGTTGTAAGTGATGTCGATCCTGGCCATGCCCGATCGGTTGAGGATGCCATCCTCGATGTAGACTGTCTTCGCGCGCGCAGGCTGCTCGCGCGTCATATCGGCGTCGTTCAATCGCGGATCGTAGAAGGTACTCGGCAATTTGCTGGCGACGGTAAAGCCACTGCCAAGCGTCGGCGCAGCATGCGTGATCACGAATGTTGAACCCAGCCACGGTCCCTCCGGAACGCTGCCGCCCCCAAATTGCAATATACCGGCGGTGGCGGGCTTGCCATTTGCCAGCTGGCGTCGGCCCGTGATGACGTGGCCGTCGAGTTCACCCTCCATGGCCAGACCGGCACCGTCATAGATCAGGATGCTACCGGCATTGCGGCCTTCGATATAGCCCAGTTCGAAACGTCTTACGGTGTTGCGATCGAATATAGTTCGCCACGTCTCCGTCAGGTTGATGCGTTCATGATGACGCATGAAGCTGCCGGGAAATCCGACATATTGCTGGTCGGGCATTGCGTTGCCGATATCGTAGATACGACCATCGGCGCCCAGCAGTTTGGTCGTGGTGATCCAGCCATCGGTGTAGCGCACCGAACCGCCGGACACGTCGAGCATCGCACCGGCACGAATGATCGTCTCGCCGCCCGCCCTCAGAGAGATCTTGCCACCGGCGGTCGATAGTTCGGCGAGGGTCGTGTTGCCGGTTCCGATCCATCCACTCGCATCGCCGATCGGCGTCCCTTCCCAGCGTCCGGTCTGGTAAGTGCCGCTCTTGTCCTTGAACCACTGCACGCCCGCCATTGGGCCATCGGCAAACGTCCCATTCACGCGCTTGTCGATATGAACCGTCGCGCCACGCAACCACGAGTCGATATAGAGAACGCTGTCACGCAACTCGTTGATGCGCAGCTCCGCCGTCACATTATTGGTTTCCATCGCGAGCACCACGTCACGCAGACCACCAACGCTGATCAACGCATCGGAATCCATATATATGCGGCTGCCATCGTCAGTCTTGTCCAACGCGCCAGGCACGGCGCCGGGAATCGTTGGCGGAAGCTTGCTGGCGATCACCGTGATCGTGCCAGAAGGTGCAACGACGCTGGCTCCGGATTGAATGTCAATCAACGTGCCGCGCAGATCGATCGTACCCGCGCGATAACGCGTTCCGACATTGCTCTGCTCGATGACGCTTGTATCGGTCAGGTCCGGCATGACCATCGTGAGGCTGCCCGAACCGAGGCTCAGCTTTCCGCTGCCCCACGAATAGAGGCCACGACCGGACGGGAAGTCGGTGTGAACTCCCACGATGCCCTGACTCCAGGCACTGATATTGATGGAGCCGTCCTGATTGTTGAGCGCGGTCGATGCGACCACCGTACCGCTCTGCTGAATCTCCCGGCCCTTGATCGTAATATTGCCGCGGGGAGCTTCGATGGCTCCGGTATTCGACACGAGATATCCGACGCTGGCGGCACGCGCGTCCATTTCAGTCATCACCGCCACATAAGCCGGGCTTATGTTGGGGTTGCCGACCGCCCTGCTCAATAGCAAATAATTCGGCAGAGCCGCCAACGGCGACGACACGGCAAAGTCAAGGCCGCGTATGGTAGTGCTCGCGTCATTCAACTTCGGATCCGCCAGCCAGACATTTTCGCCCGCTCCGAAAAGCACCTGGCCGTTCGGCGTCCGGATCGTTCCGGCGTTGGCGACACGTGGTGCGAACAACATCGCCTTGCCACCGCTATGGCTTTCGATGATTGCGCCCGCCTCGACAACGACATTTCCTGGCGTCCGGCCGTAATGAACGATGTTCGTCGGCTCCGTGTCGGTCGAACTGTCCCCGAAGGTCGGAATACCGTGATCGAAGCCGTCGCTCCCAAAGATGGAGAGCGTGTTGTTGATACCCGCTCGAAACTGCTCGTTGCTCAGGCTGAGCGAGGACGCCACGAACGTGTGGACGTTGACCTGGCTCGCTCCGCCGAACACGATGCCGTTGCGATTGATGACATAGACTTGCCCATCCGCCTTGATGGTACCGAGAATCCGGCTCGGTGCCAGCGAGGGATCTGTGACGCGGTTGAGCGCAATCCAGTTGGCCTTGTCGGCACCGCCGGCCGTCTGGTTGAAATACAGATCCGTCTCGCGACCAATGTTGAACTTGTCCCAGGTCAGGATCGCCTTGGCCTCGGTCTGCTTGATCTCGACCTGCGTCCGTCCGCCCGTGGCCGTCTGCGTGGGTAGATTGGCGCCCTGCCACAGACCAGCGCCGCCATCAGTCGTGCCCGGGACTGCACCTGGCGCCACGACGAGGCCGCCCGGCGCCAGCCCATTCGGCACCGCCGATGCCGCAGCGGCAGCAGCCGCTGCCCGCGCTGCCGCCTGCACGCCACGCATATTCTCCATCGCGGCCGATGCGCGACGCATCGCCAGCGACGCCGCTTGGGCGGCCTGCTGGGCGCCAGCCTGTGCCGCCACCGCGGCCTGCGTGGTCACCGGCGTGGAGGCGCTGCCGTTCAGATTGCGGGCACCGGCGGCGCCCATCGATCCAATCAAAGCCAGTGCGCTGGCACCTGCGAGAAACACCGCCCGGCGGACGATGCGGGAGGAGCGACGGGCACTGGCATGGAATGCGGACATGACTGCACTTTCAGATCTGGCAAAGCGAAGCATCACAGAATGTTTGCGATGCTCTCGTCATGCTGATCCCGATTGCAGGCGCAAACCGAAACGACCGAATGAAATTTATTTGAGAACGCTCAACCGAGCAGAATGATGCCACCCGGCAGCGCTGTCACACGTGCGTTGAAAATGTGCTCTATCTGATGCACGACTTGGTCCACGTTCTCGATCCTGAACCGGGCACTGAAACGTTCACGTCCAAGCGCCGCATTGGTCAGGATGATCCGGCCGCGTCGATAGCGATTGACCTCAACGACAACATCGGCAACCGGCATTGCCTTGAAGATCATGAGGCCGCCCTGCCATGCGGTCACCGTGCCCGTATCGGCCGCCGATGTGACGCCGACTCCTTGATCCGAATAGACGATCTGTTGTCCGGCCGTCAGGATTTGTCTGGCTGAGTTGCGCTCGATCGTCGTCTCACCATCGATACATGTCACGCAGACCGATGCCGGGTCGCGCCGCACATTAAAGCGCGCACGGCGTGCGACGATGTGGCCACCTCCCGCAACGACCGTCAGTGCTGACGAGCTTTGTAGTGGCGTCGCAACCACAGCCTCGCCAGTCAATAATTCGATACGATCGTCGCCAGACTTCGAGGATAGCATGGCGATGCTTGTCCGCGTGTTCATGTCGACGGCGATATTGTCGAACAGCTTGATCTGCCGGCGCTCGCCGATATCGGTCCGGTAGTCGGCCGCGAGTTCCGACCATGACGGCCACAGATCGAGCGGCGGGCGGACAGCAACGACAGTCGCTGCCGCAGCCGACGCCGCCAACGCACCGCCAATAAAGAGCCGACGGCTGGGTCGCACAACGCGCATCGCACCAGCCGGATGCGGTGTCTCCGATGCTGCGGTGCCGATCGTCTGCCACGCCCGGCTGGCGCGATCGAAGGCTTCCGCATGCGCGGGATCGCGCGCCGCCCAGCGCTTCAGATCGTCGATGTCCTTCTGGCTTGCATCGCCCGATGCAAATCGCGCCACCCAGTCATAGGCGTCGCGGTCCGGAAGGCCTGTCTGCCTCGATGTGTCTTCAGCCTTGGCCATCGCGTCCATATTTCGTCGATCGTCGCGTTAGGTATCTCATGTATCGGATGCATCGGCCGCCCTGGGACCGAAACGCTGGATGATCTTTCGTTCGATCCGCTCGCCGCAATGCCGGATCGCAGCTTTCAGCTCGAGTTCGGTCATCCGTAGCGAAATGCCATGTTGCTCGGCAATCGCACGCATCGGCAATCCCTCAATACGGGCCGCGAGCAGAATCTGCCGACGGCGCGGCGTCAGCTCCGCAAGCGCTTCACGCACCGCAGCCAGCTCGGATCGCGCCACCGCAACCCGTTCGGGATCCGGCGTCTCGTCGATCAGGTCCAGTGCCGAACGGGCATCATCGATAGTCGCGCTAACGCGCTCCTTATGAAGACGTTTGAGAGCGAGAAAATACGCAATACGCAGCAGATAGGAAAACGGCCGGCGAATCGGCTCGGCGGGCGTCACGCCTTCGAGTCGCATCCAGGCATCCTGCAGGGCATCCTCCGCCCGCTCCGCAGAACCGATCCGCCGGGTAAGTTGCTTCTTGAGCTCGGGATAATCGACGAGCAGCAGCCGGCGAAGACTTTGCCCGTTTGAATGCGTCATTGCTGCACCGCTTCAAGCTGTTGTGCAGACCGCGGCGACTTTTTACCGACGTCGTCGTTTGAAGAATCTTTGCGGGGCGCGACCAAGCATTGCCGGTCCGCTTTCGACACCGGCGGGAAAATCACTAATGTGACGGGTTGCGGCATGTCCGCAGGAGGCGCGACAAACCTCAACTGACTAATGATACTGGCGAGCGGCCGGCTTGCACCGTTTGCATCGGCGAGCACATCCGCACGTACAACCTCGCCTGTTGGTTTGAGCCACATCCGAAGCAAGACTTCGGTACGGCCGGTGGCCTCATCCGAGAGATCGCAGAGAATTTGGTCAACCTGCTGCTGAACAAGCGAGAAATACGGCTCGAAGCGCACATCCGCCCTGCCGGGCCCGGACGCTGCGCGCGCTCCAGTGTTTTCGGGGACGATCGTCAAGGACCAGGGTGCCGTAACATGCGCGACATAGCCTGAACCACCAAGTATGATCTGAATGGCGCGAAGCGGCGTGAATGTTCCGTGCGCTGCATTGGAATGACGTCGTTCGGCGATGGCAGCGTTGTAGAAGACATCCAGCCCCGTCGTCATACTATAGGCGTCCAGTGCGGCTCCCAACGGTTGCGCGGGGATGTCGAAACTTACCGGTCCTGATAACGACGAATCCCGCGTTGTTTCGGCACGCACCGGCTCGAGGAATGTCACGAGAAGGGACGACGCGAGCAGAACACATGCCCTTAGCGCGACGATCGCGCCGCCAGCGCCTTGGCCAAGCATGCCCCACCCTTTCTGCGCGCAGGATTGCCCAGCAACACGTCACCCCCGCGAGCCAAAGGCAATCGGCGGCGTGATACCGGTATAGTATGACAATCCAATGAACAGGAATTGCGACGCCACGGGCCTCCCCGCGGTCGGTGAAGACGCGGTGCATGGTCTTGATGACGTCGCCGCGCACGCCAAGGTCGCGGAGATTGCGCTCGGCCTCCAGCCCGACCATCCATTCGCCGGGGCCGGCAGGCGCGGCAAGGCCCATCTTCTCCAGGTGCTGGAGCCGTCCGATCATCAGGCGGCGGATTTCGGGGTCGGCCGCGCCAGGATTTTCGGGGCGCAGGTCGATGGCGCCCGTCTCATCGGCGGCCATGCGGATCTCAACGTCGAGCCGCGTCCAGCGTTCGGCCGCAATCTCCTTTTCCAGAGCGTTGCGGATCTCGTGCTCGGGCTTTGGACCAAGCTCGATAGACGCGAACTCCTCGACGCGCGAGCGCAGGCCCCGGCTGATGTAATCTCTGGAGATCACGAGGTCGGCGCCGGTCTGATAAAGCTCTTCGGCTTTGGCGCTCGTGTGCCGCGGATGCGGCCAGGCCGGATGCGTAACTCGCTGTCGCCTGCGCTCATGGCAAAGGCTCCACGAACGCGGAATGTGGAGCAGTGCCGAAAATGTTCTTGAATTCATTGGCGAAAGCATCAGGGGCGGCACGCGCCCCGACCGACCGGCACGGCAGAACCCAAGCCATCGCAATGGCTTGTGGTTCGACCAGCGAGCCTCTTTTATCTCGCCTTCCTAATCGGGCGTGCAAAGTCAACACTTCACTACGCTTTTTCGCGATTTTCCGCATATCACCATTTCCTTTCTCTCTGCGCTGATGGCGAGCAGAGTCCGCTATGACCACGTGCACGATCTGCATTCTCCAGGCGGGGTCCATGCGTTCCTTCGCGTTCAGCACTTGGCTGTCGCATGCTCTTCATCAGGTTCGTAAACAGGGCTGTCCAAGCAGTCCGGCGCTCTCGTCACATGGACGGAAGCAGGCAAGAGATAGCGGACATTCCCCGTTTCGCGGCCCCGCCAGGGGACGCTCACCGCGCGCGCGGATCTCTAATCTTTGCTCCTCTTCAACATGCTGGATGCAACACCAGCGCTAATTCCTTGCGATCCGTGCAGCAGTTACTGCGCAGGTTTCAATCGCAGCCGCTGCGTAACCTTGGCGCCGAAGCCGACGTGGAAATCGGTCTCGCTGATCCACATGCGATGCAGGATTCCGGCAAGCTTGCGCGCCACCGCGACGATCGCGCACAACATGCTTGATCGCTTAGCGATGCGAAGGCCCCACGCCCGTAGCGCAGACCACCTTCTAATTCGCAGCAGCAGGCTCGCGGCCGCCTCGCACAGCGCTTCGCGGACGTTGACGTTGCCTTGTTTAGTGATGCGCCCCTCAAAGTCGATCGAGGTGCCGGATTGATGTCGCCTGGGCGTCAACCCAAAATGGGCACCGACTGTTCGCGATCGAGTGAAGCGCAAGGGATCATCCACACCAACCTTGAACGAGAGCGCGGCGACCGGACCGACGCCTGGAACCGTCATCAAGCGGCGGCAGACCGGATCGTGCTGAACCACTTGCGGCACCACTCGGTGAAGTCGTTCATACCCCTCGAAGATCGCCCGCCTTACGTCCAGCATGGCCTCAATCATCAGAGAAAATACCGGGTCGCCGTGCTCGATCAGCTCCCGGACCCGAGCCTCGTATCCTCCCCGGCCGACTGCGCCAATCAGCAAGCCATAAGCCCTCAGCGTGCCACGAATATGGTTCTCGATGTCGATCAGTTTGCGCGTGAGGAGCTTCCTGTTGGCCAATAACGAGCGCATCTTCTGCATCTCGATATTCTCGACGTGGACGGCACGATACCAGCCCAGCCGCATCATCTGTGCGATGCCACGCGCATCGTTCCGATCGGTCTTATTGCGCATGGTCGACAACGACACCCGCATGTGGTGCGCTTCCACGACAATGACCGGCAGCCCAACGGGCTGCAGTTCCCGATACAGCCATATGCCAAGCGATGACGCTTCAACACCCACGCGATCGAGGCGATCCGCGCAGCCCTCAAGAGCGGCGCGGATCACCGCGGGCTCCGTGCTGATCTTAACTTCGCGGACCGTGAGACCCTCGCTATCGACGATGCAAAGGCTGGTTTCTTCAAGACCGACGTCCAATCCAACGTAGAGTTTCATCGGAGCTCTCCTTTGTGCCAACGACAGCCTAAGTCGTTGCACCAGGCTCCGGATTCCGCCACGGTTCGCTTATCCCCGTGCACCGGTTTCTCGGAGCCCGATTTGAAGAGCCGTCCCGCTGTCGTGCCTCCCTGCTGCTCTCCTCTTCCCGGCCGTTCTATCCTGGAGCACGCCATGGCACGACAAGCTGCAAATCCCGTCATTACAGGCCTCCCGCACTGGATCGAGCAACAAACAGGCCTCGCGCTTGCGGCAGGACTGCAGAGATATTGCGCATCGGATCGCCCGCCTGAGCGCGGTCCGATCGCTGCTCAGCCGACACACGATCGGTAGCGGTTGCGCGTTCGGGTCGTCCGATGAACAGCGGCGCCTCGGTCCATGACTTCGAATGAACAGCTGCGACGGAGATCGAATTGGCAAGTTCACCGTTACCGAAGAAAGGAGCAAGGGTCGCCACATAAGCGCGGGTCTCGGCCGGCAGCGGTCGGCCTCCGAGATATTGTTCGTAGCGGCCTGGTCCCGCATTGTACGCAGCTAGGAAGCCGGGCGAGCCATAGCGGTCGTGCAGTTCGTGGAGGTACGCAGCACCGGCCAGGATGTTGTCACGCGGATCGTAGGGATTGTCACCGAAGCGATGACGCGTGCGCAGATCTGCCCAGGTCTCGGGCATGATCTGCATCAACCCCATGGCACCTTTTGGCGATCTGGCCCACGCGTCACCAGCACTTTCGACGGTCATCACGGCGCGTATCCAGTGCGCCGGTATAGCGAAGCGGCGTGAGGCCTCTTCGATTAAATTCGCAAACGGTCCGGCAAGTCGTGCGCTCGCCGGATGTCCGGTTGATGCGTTATCGGCTTGTGCTGCATTCACCGGTACGATCGCAAACGACAACACCATTACGACGGTACAAGCGACCGTCCCTAAACGACGCAAACATGCCACCGTACTCGCGCCCGTCCAGGGTGAAGCTTCTTCGCGCCGGCCTTGCGGCCGCCCTGGACCGCAACTGCGCGCGGCGGCTTTGCGATTGTTGGTCGGGAAATGGGTTATCGCGGAGCGCCGTCATTGCTAGTCTTTGCGCTCTGATCCCCAATGACAGGAGCAGCAAAATGCAACCGATTGCCCAATATGTTGGCCTCGATGTCTCTCTTGAGGAAACCAAAGCTTGCGTAGTCGACGAATCCGGCCGTCCGATCTGGCGCGGTAAGTGCGCCTCTATACCGGACGACATTGAGAAGCTTGTCAGTAAGCATGCGCCGAACGCCGCTCGCATTGGCCTCGAGACGGGGATGCGTTCGGTCTGGTTGTTCCATGAACTCAAGAGCTGCGGACTGCCGGTGGTTTGTATTGATGCGCGTCCCGCTAAAGCGGCGGTATCGCTGCAGATCAACAAAACAGGCGCGAACGATGCGCACGGCATTGCTCAAATCGTGCGCGTCGGTTGGTATCGGCAAGTGCCGGTAAAGAGTATGCAGACGCACGCCGTCCGTGCCATGACCACCGCACGAGCGCAGTTCGTCAGCACGGCTTTGAAGATCAAAAATACTGTCCGCGGGTTGCTCAAGACCTTTGGAGTGGTGCTCAAGATCGGCAGTCAACTCCGGTACGTTCAATTGGTCCGGACGGCCATCCAGGATCACCCAATTCTGCTTACGATCATCGAGCCGATGCTGATCGCACTTACCTCTTTGCAAGAGCAGACATCCAAGCAAAACGGCAGCGGGGCCTTTGAGGCTTAAGGAGCTCCAGCGTATGATTTCCCAAGCTTTTAATGACGTCGGGTAGTCGTCGCAATAAAGCGGCCGAAGGTGGCCCTCAGTGACACAAATTTGCGTATCCGGGGTCTCGTAAGGTTTCCGAATGGCCTTCGGCACGATGGTGTAGATATTGTCCCAGTACAGGAGCGCCGAACGTAGCCAGGTCTGATCGCTCACGTCGATGTTTGGATAGTAGAGCGCCGATCCGGTCAGGGTCTTTCCACCGCAAACCTCCCAAAAGCACCTCGTCTGGAAGACCTACACTACAGTCCAGATCGCTCCTCGCATCTGCCCACGGCTCACTCGGGCCTACTTTTCGGTTGGCCTGGGCAACGTCAAAGAATCTTTGGAAGGCTTATAAAACGGTGCTTAAAGGCGGCCCGCAGATGGTCGCTTCCCAACAGGGTCGTCACCAAAGACATGGTGCGCGCCATCGAGCCGCAGCGCTGTAGACGGATTATAGGCTCGATTGCTTGCGCCAGATCGACATATCTACACCCGATCACCGCAAATTGCCGCATACGGAAATAAGGGCTCTTTCCATACACAGACTCAACGGATTTGATGGTGCAGCACCTCGTTGACACGGGAGGCATTCTTTGAACGCACGCACGGGCCTCAACTTCAGAATTTCGGTTGGCGCGATCCGTAAAGACGCGGCAGACGGCCAGCCAAAAACTGAGTCACCGGTCGTAGAGACTTCACCTTTTGCGCTACAATAATGTCGAAAGCCAAATTCACAGAAGCCGATGTTAAGCGCGCCGTGAAAGGCATCATCGATGGCGGCGGCAGGGTCGCGAGCGTTGATATCTGGCCTGACGGACGCATATCGATTACAGTCAAAGAGGACAAACACCGCTCGATCGCCCCGGAAGATGATCCGGAGGTGTCGCGGAGGCTTCTGTGAAAATTGGCCGATCTGCCCTGCCCTTGCCGCGCTACACGAGGCGCAAACGCCTCAAGAAGGGCGGGATCGGATATTTTTTCGATCCGCCGACGTGGGCACGCAAGAGCGGTTGCCCAATCAAGAATGAACCGCTGGGTACCGATTACGACTTGGCGGTGCAGCGCGCCGAAAGGATATTACTACCCGCGTTCGACAGCTGGCTGAGCGGCGGCGAAGATGCAAATCCGGTCGGCATCGGCGTGGTGATCGGAACGCTGGACTGGATGTTTCACGAGTACCGCCGGACGTGGAAACAGAAAACTGCGAAGCGATTGCAGCCGTTGAGCCCCGGACAATGCCGCGTCCATGAAACCGGCATCAAGATGATCTGCGAATATCTGTTGCAGGATGGCAGACGTCTAGGCGCGCGGCGGGTGTCGAGCATCGACACGGCGTTTGCTGACGATCTGTTCGAGAAGCTGCTCTACAAAAAAGTTGATAGCGAGAAGATCGAACGCCGCACTACCGTTAATCACGCCATGAAAACCGCGCGCGGCGCGTGGAACACAATCTCACGGGCGCACCCTCACATGTTTCCGCCGCGAAACCCATTCGAAAAGATGGGCCTGCGATCGACATCGCGCGAGACGCCGCACGCGAACTTTGATGAACTGATGGCTTTCCGCGCCAAGGCATTCGAAATGGAATTCGCGTCGCTGGCAACCGGCGTTCTGATCGGCTGGGAATGGCTCCAGCGCAAGGCGCATATCTTCATCCGATTTATGGCCGAGCACTATCGCCCGGACAGCCACCCGAACCACGTTTACGTCATCAACTACAAAACCAGCACCGGCTCATGGGAACCGTTGTTCGATAAGAAGGGCAAGCCGCTTTATCCCCTGCTGATGGCTGAGCTGGATGCCATGAAGGCGCTGCGGCCAACAGGCGGCCTGATGTTGCGGCGGGACGGCAGCAACCTGCCGTGGAGCGGCAAGGGCGAGATGCTGACGCAAGTGGAGCGCATCTCGAAAAAGATCATCATCGCTGCGGGCTTGCGACCTGAGCTAACCTTCACATCGTTCGGTCGGCACGGCGGGGCCACTGAATCTAAATCGTCGGGACTGACCACGTTGCAATTGATGGACAAGGGTCAGTGGTCGTCGGTGGCGGCGATGGCGAACTACCTGCACGACGACGACGAAGGCAAGCAGCAAGCTCAGATCAAGCGCATTAAACGGCGCGAGCAGGCGGCCAAAAAGTGAACGTTTGTCGGAATGAATTTGTCGAGCTTGTCGGAATGGAATGTTCTTGACGCGCTAAGTCATTGAAAACATTGGAGCGGGTAGAGGGAATCGAACCCTCGTATTCAGCTTGGAAGGCTGCTGCTCTACCATTGAGCTATACCCGCGTGTCGCGTCAGGTAACACGTTGCGCGGCGGGTCTCAACCTCATGCGAGGTCGCATCCCCTGCCCGCTGCGACCGGCGGATTACGGTTGGATTTCAAGGGGATGGCGTGTGGACATGCGATGTGCGGCTGAAGGCCGGCCGTCAATGCCGGGCCGCCCTCTTTGTCATTCCGGGGCAGGACGGACCGCGAAGCGGGCCGGACTGAGCCCGGAATCCCGGAGTGTTTAGCGCTGAACATGCTGGGATTCCGGACTCGGTCCCGTCACCTGCGGCGCCGGTCCCGCCCCGGAATGACGAGTGTGGGGGCGGCAAGACAGCGCCCAAACATTTTTTCCTATCTCCCGTTGACAATATCCCCATCAGGTTTATATTCTCCTTTGTCCTGCCCCACCGAGAGGGGCGATCGCGATCGTCACGTTCGCGGGGTGGGATGCGGTGGACGCCGGAGATGCGGCGTCACGCGGTTCATGGGGGAACGTCTGTCTTCGGGCAGGACGGATCTGCGCCAGCACTGCCACTGGCAGGAGACGGCCGACCTTGGAATGGAAAGACTCCTGGACAGTGTGACGGACGACCAAGTCAAAACGCGTTCGGCTTACTCGCTTGAGGCTCCCTTCCCATCGCCTTGGGACTTTAATTCGGTGATCGGATCGTTCGCTGAGGCAAAGTGCAAGCAACCGAAAAAACACCGCAGGCGGAACGTCGGGCAATCGCTCGGCGCCTCCGAAAGTCCTGATGCATTACCCCATGCGGAAGACCGCATTCGCATCAGGCCCAAGGGTGCATCGGGCACCCGGCGTTCCGCACGCCCTCTCGATTGAGGGTGGGAAGGAATGCGCAAAACTCGGACGCCATTGGCGCCGCGAGAATGCGGAAGCGTGTTTTCAGGACGGTGGGGCTGTTTGAAATTTACATCTGCGATGGCGCACGGACGCCAGAGGAATCCCTCCCCCTTGCGGGGAGGGTCGGCCGATAGGCCGGGGTGGGGGTGCCACACGGTACGTCGCTTGTGGAAACACCCCACCCGTCTCGATGCTCGCTGAACGCTCGCATCGATCCACCCTCCCCGCGTCGCGTGGCTGCGCCACGCTAGGGGGAGGGAAAAGAAAGAACGCCTCGCCTGCTCGGCGAAGCGCTCGCTGCCCTACCAGGTCGCGAGCACCGAGCCCTTGAACTTCTCGTCGATGAACGCCTTCACCTCGGGCGACTGATAGCTTTCCACCAGCGTCTTCACCCAGGGCTTGTCCTTGTCCACGGCACGCACGGCGATGATGTTGGCGTAAGGACCCTTCGGGTCCTCGCGCAGGATCGCGTCCTTCACGGGATCGAGGCCAGCCTGGGTGGCGTAATTGGTGTTGATCCCTGCGACATCAACGTCAGGCAGCGTGCGCGGGAGCTGCGCGGCATCGACTTCGGTGATCTTCAGCTTCTTCGGATTGTCGGTGATGTCGAGCAGGGTCGGCTTGAAGCCGACGCCGTCCTTCAGCTTGATGATGCCCTTGTCGCGCAGCAGGATCAGCACGCGGCCGCCATTGGTCGGATCGTTCGGGATCGCCAGCGTGGCGCCTGACTTGACCTCGTCCCAGGTCTTCACCTTCTTCGAATAGATGCCCATCGGGAAGTTGATGGTGTTGCCCACAGCGACGATCTTGTATTTGCGATCGGCCACCTGGTTGTCGAGATAGGGCTGATGCTGGAACGAATTGGCCTGCAGGTCGCCGGCTTCCAGCGCCGCATTTGGCACGACGTAATCGGAGAATTCGACGATCTGGATGTCGAGGCCCTTCTTGGCGGCGACGGCCTTGGCAGCTTCCAGCACCTGCGCATGCGGACCGGGAGTCACGCCGACCTTGATGGTCTCGGCTGACGCGGCGCCGGTGAGCGCGGCGAAAGCGAGGATGGAGAGAAGATAGCGACGAAGAGACATTGTGTTTTCCATTGTGAGTAAACGAGTGTGAGCGGGCCCGCTGCAGCGGGTGACCACTCAGGAATGTCGCGTGCGCTTGTCGAGGCGGCGCGAGATGAAGTCGCCAAGGCTCTGCACGCCCTGCACGAGACAGATCAGCACGGCGACGACGGTCGCCATGACTTCCGGCATGAAGCGCTGATAGCCGTAGCGGATGCCGAGATCGCCGAGGCCACCGCCGCCGACGGCGCCGACCATGGCGGAGTAACCGATCAGGCTGACGGTCGCGAGCGTCAGCGCCAGCGTCACCGCCGGCATCGCTTCCGGCAACAAGACCTTCCAGACGATCTGCAGCGGGCTGGCGCCAAAGGCACGCGCGGCTTCGACGAGGCCCTGATCGACTTCGCGGATGGCGCCTTCGATGACCCTGGCGATGAACGGCGTCGCGGCAATGGTCAGCGGGACGACGGCGGCGCTGGTGCCGATCGAGGTGCCGGCGATCAGCCGCGTCAGCGGCACGATGGCGACGACAAGAATGATGAACGGCGTCGAGCGCGTGGCATTCACCACGAGGCCAAGCAGCCGATTGACGTTCGGCGCCGGGAACAGCTCACCGGCCCGGCTGGTCGCCAGGAAGATGCCGAGCGGCAATCCGGCCAGCGTGCCGAAAATGCCAGCCAGCGCCACCATGGTGAGCGTGTCCAGCGTCGACCACAGGATCATGTTGATCAGTTCAGGCGACATAGCCGAGATGCTCCACGGTGTTGCGGGTCGCGGTGAGATCGGCGATCAGCTTCGCCTGCAGTTCCGGCTCGGCCGCGACGGAGGCGATCAGCGTGCCGAACGGATGGTCGGCGACATATTCGATCTGGCCATGCATGATGTTGAAGTCCACGCCATAGGCACGCGTTAGCCGTGAGAGTACGGGCTCATCGGCATCGGCGCCGGTGAAGGCGATGCGGATCACGGCCTGACGGCCGGGCGCATAGTCCGCCAGCAACTTGCTTTGCAGCCATTCCGGCACATTGCCGCCGGTGACTTCGCCGACGAAACGCTTGGTCGTGGCGTGGGTCGGCCTCGAGAAGATCTCGTAGGTGGTGCCCTGCTCGATGATCTGGCCGCCTTCCATCACGGCGACGCGCTGCGCGAGCTTCTTCACCACGGACATTTCGTGGGTGATGAAGAGGATGGTGAGATTGAGATCGGCATTGATCTGCTTGAGCAGCGCGATGATCTGCGCGGTGGTCTCGGGGTCGAGCGCGGAAGTCGCCTCGTCCGACAGCAGCACTTTCGGTTTGGTGGCGAGCGCGCGTGCGATGCCGACGCGCTGCTTCTGACCGCCGGAGAGTTCGGCCGGATAACGGTCGCGCTTGTCGGCGAGGCCGACCATGTCGAGCAGCGGCTCGACGATTCCCTTGATGTCCTTGCGCGGCGTGCCGGCGATCTCCAGCGGCAGCGCGATATTGTCGAACGCAGTACGCGACGACAGCAGGTTGAAATGCTGGAAGATCATGCCGATCGAGCGGCGCGCCTGGCGCAGCGCCTTCTCATCCAGCGATCCGATGTCGAGGCCGTCGACGGTGACCTTGCCGTGGGTCGGCTGCTCAAGCCCGTTGATGAGACGGATGAGCGTCGACTTGCCGGCGCCGCTCTTGCCGATCACACCGACAATGGCGCCTTCGGGCACCACGAGGTCGATGTTGTCGACCGCCTTCACCTCGGCGGAATCCTTCCGCGACGGGAAGATCTTGCTGACGCCATCGAAGGAGATGATGGCACGCCCTTGTTGGCCAGGATCTTGCGGATCGAGAACTGGCACGGGCGCTCCGGTCGGCTTGGACAGGGGAGCGTTCATTGAATGACGTTTCTGCGCAGTTGTGAAGCACGGGGCCGGCCTGCGTGTCGCGGGCGCCGTGGCTGCAACCTACTGATTTCGGGCAACATTTCAACCGCACTGCACAAATGAGGAAAATCCAGCGGTTTCAATGGCCTGCGGGAGTAAAAGAGTGCCGGGAGACGGCTGGTGACAGCGCTAATCGTCTCCCGGCGAGTTTTCGGGAGCTTACGAGCCCGGGGTCCAGGTCCAGACGATGTCCTTCACATTGATCGCCTTGGGGATCAGGCCGAGCTTGTGGAAGCGATCCGCCGTTTCCTGCTGGGTGGCAATGATCCGGTCATTGATCGGCACCACCGTGTAGTTCGAACGTTCGACGGCGCGCGTGGTCGCCGCCTTGTCGACGCCGGTCGCCTCCTGAAGCTTCGTTGCGACCTCCGGCCGATTGGCCTCGGCCCACTTTCCTTCATCGGCAAAGGTCTTGTTGAACAGCGCGACGATATCCGGATGCCTGGTGGTAAAATCCTTGTTGGCGAGGAAGAACGAAATGGAATCCTGCACGTCCTTGGAGAAGGCAATTACCCGCGCCTGCTTGCCCTCGGCGAGCGCGAGATACGGATCCCAGATCGACCACGCGTCGATATTGCCACCGGCGAATGCTGCCACCGCGTCGGCGGGGCCGAGATAGACCGGCGTGATATCCGCATAGGTCAATCCGGCCTTCTCCAGCGCAGCAATGATGGTGTTATGCGCGCTCGATCCCTTGCCGAAGCCGACCTTCTTGCCCTTGAGATCGGCGAGCGTCTTGATCGGCGAATTGTCGGGAACGACGATGCCCTGATTGTAGCCCCGCGACGGGATGGCGGCGATATAGACGAGATTGGCACGCGCAGCCTGCGCGAAGATCGGCGGCGCGTCGCCGGCATAGCCGAAGTCGACATTACCCGTATTGATCGCTTCGAGGATCGGCGGCCCGAACTGGAACTCGACCCAGCGCACGCTGATGCCCTTTTCCTTGAACACCTTCTCCAGCGTCGCGCGCTGCTTCACTGCCGGGAAGATACCGGCCTTCTGAAAGCCGATGCGGATTTCCTTCAGCTCCTGCGCCGCGGCTGGCGATGCGATCAGTCCGGCTGACAGCAACAGTGCTGCAGAGAGACCTGCGACCACAGATCGTCGGGAATAGGACATGCGCTGTTGCTCCATTTGCGCCCGGGCGATGCAAGGGCGTGATGCTGAAACGCTACGCGCGATTGCGAAGATTGTGCTTTCAAAGGTCGCGGGCAGTCTGCAAGTTTTGCAATCCGAAGGTCAGCTCCGGGAGCAGCTTCATCTCCGCCGCAGGGAAATAACCTGCTCTTCCGGAGCCAGCCAGAAGGCATGCGGAGAACGTTTCCGCTGCACAACAAGGCCATCGCAGCATGCCTGCATCGCCGCGCCCGGAACTACAGTTGGCCATTTCATTGACGGAAACGCGCTGCTCTCGCACCTTTGCTGCTCACGAAACATCATCAGCAAAGCAGTCCCAACATGCTTCCGATTCACATCGCCCGCTTCATCGAACGCTTCGTGTTCCGGCGCACCCGGGCGCTGCAACTGGCCGCCGTGGCCTCCATGCTGTCGGTCTCCTTCGCCTGCGCACAGACACCGGACACGGTGCGCATCGGCTATCAGAAGTCGTCGACGCTTATCGCCGTGCTGAAGACCAATGGCGAATTGGAGAAGGCGCTCGCGCCGCTCGGCGTGAAGATCAGCTGGCATGAATTCACCAGCGGCCTGCCGCTGCTCGAAGCCATCAACACCAACAATGTCGACTTCGGCGCCGATGTCGCCGACACCGTGCCGCTGTTCGCGCAGGCGGCCGGCGCCAAGCTCGCTTACATCGCCGAGGAAGCCGCCTCGCCAGCCGCACAGGCGATTGTGGTTCCAGCGGAGTCGCCGCTCAAGACGGTCGCCGATCTCAAGGGCAAGAAGGTCGCGGTGACCAAGGGTGCCGGCAGCCACTTCCTGCTGCTCGCCGCACTGAGCAAAGCCGGCCTCACCTTCAAGGACATCCAGCCTGCCTATCTGCCACCGGCCGATGGTCGCATCGCCTTTGTCGGCGGCAATGTCGATGCCTGGGTGGCGTGGGATCCGTTCCTCACCAGCGCGCAGCGTCAGTCCAATGCGCGCGTGCTTGCCGATGGCAGTAACGGACTCGCCAGCTACAAGCGCTACTACCTGTCGTCGGCCGCCTATGCCGACAAGCGCGGCGATGTCCTGAACGTCATTTTCAAGAAGCTCGATGAAACCGGCAAATGGGCCAAGGCCGAGCCGAAGGAAGCCGCCAAGCTCCTCTCAAGCCTGTGGGGCATCGACGCCGCCACTGTCGAGGAAGCCAACAGCCACCGCTCCTACAAGGTCGGCGCCGTCACCAAGGCCGGCCTGTCCGAGCAGCAGATCATCGCCGACGCCTTCTTCAACGAAAAACTGATCCCCGTGAAGGTCGACGCCAGCGACGTGAGGATCTGGGCGCCGAAATAATCCCATTCTGACATTCCCTGAAAGACAACGACAATGAAGACCGCCCTCTCCGTCATCGCCGCCGCGATGCTCGCACTCGTCTCCTTTGGCGAGCATGCCAATGCGCAGTCCGCCACCAAGCCTGAACTGAAGGTCGGTTTCGTGCCCGGCCCCTATATCGACGGCTTCAAGAAGGGCGTCGAGCCCGAGCTGAAAAAGAAGGGCTACACCGTCAAATATTATGAGTTCTCGACGGGCCTGGAAGCCAACACCGCGGTGTTCAAGAACGACATCGACGCCAATGTGATGCAGCACACGGTGTTCCTCGACAGCTATAACCAGCGCCAGAAGACCGACCTGACCGGCATTATCACGGTGCCGACGCCGCCGATGGGTCTCTATTCGACCAAGCACAAGACATCCGATGCCGTGAAGGCCGGCGCTACCGTGGTGGTGCCCAATGATCCCGTAAACCTGCAGCGCGCGCTGTGGATCCTGCGCGATCTCGGCTGGATCGAGATCAAGGACAATAACCCCGTCGATGTCACCGAGCTCGACGTGATCAAGAATCCAAAGGGCATCAAGATCGTCCCCCTGGAAAACGCCCAGGCTCCCCGCGCCCTCGGTGATGCCGACTTCGCCGCTGTGCAGGGCAATTTCGCGATCTATAGCGGGCTGAAGCTGACCGAGGCCTTCGCGCTGGAAAAGATGACCAAGCCCTACACCAATGTCGTGGCCGTCCGCCGGGGCAATGCCGAGGCGCCGTGGGCGAAGGACATCGTTGCCGCCTATCAGTCGGACACGTTCAAGACCGCCATCCGCAACGACAAGTTCTACGCCGGCTTCACCCTGCCCGAATACTTCAACTGAGCGCAACCTACGCGCGCAGGCTGCCATAGGCGACAATCATACCGAACCGCGGATTTGACTCCCAGCGCGGCTCGGTTACGCTTTCCGGAGGCGTTATGAGACGCCTTCGGAAACGAGGGACATGAGAGGTCGGGTCGTCGGGCTATTGCTGGTTTTGTACGCGATCGCCACACCGGCGACCGCCCAGACGCTGTCAAGCTTCGAGATCGCCGCCCGCTCCCGCGGCACCCCCGACATTCCCGGCCTCAACATGGTCTGGCTAAGGCCATGGACCGATCTCCGCCACGCCCGTGAATGGCGCAACATCGTCGTGCATCAGTCGGAAGGCGCGGTCGGCTCCGCCTGGCGTAACGCGGTCGCGCAGATGCAGAAACCTGATCGTCGCGGCGTCGCCATCTGGATCGAGACCGATGGCACGGTTTACTGGTCGACGCCCGAATGGGCGGTGCCGAACCATCTCAACCGCGGCAACCGCAACGACAACAAGTATATCGACAACAGCGGGACCTATCAGCAGATCGACAATGACTCATCGATCGGGGTCGAGTTCGTCGGCAACTACCCCAATGTCCGCAAGCCGCCGACTGATGCGCAGATCGCAGCCTGGCGCGTACTCGTCCGCGTGCTGCAGGCCCGCTACGACATCCCGAATGAGCGTGTCTTCGCCCATAACTGGATCGACTATAAGGATCGCCGCTACTGCGAAGGCTGCGAACTCGCCAGGATCGCCCGGACCCAGGGAATCGAGACTGCGCAGCAGATAGCCCCTGCGCATCAAGCCGAGAGCAGCAAGTAGGCCTTACGTTCCGACGCGCAGCGCCGCGCGCTGCTTGCGCAGATAGGCGATCACCGACAGCGCGGTGATGCGGCCGGTCTTCGGGTTCTCTGACGGGATGTTTTCGATCTGCATCGAGAACCGTGCGGAATCCGAATCCACCTCGACACGATGGACGTTGCGGGTCAGCGCCGGATCGGCCCAGATCTCCAGCGTCGTGGCATCAGGCCCCGCGCCTGCAAGCGACAGCGCGACGGCGACGTTGAGATTGGCGGGAAAGCCCTTGGCGGCTTCGCGCGCAGTGCCCTCGAAAATCTTCATCGGTTCGGTGATGCTCTCGATGTCAATCTTGTTCTCGACGATATAGGGCGCGCCGGCGAGGCCCTTCACCGGCTTGCGCGTCACCATCCTCACCGAATTGATCTTGCCCTCGGCCGCTGCGGTCACCGCATCGAGCCCGATCAGGGCGCCAGTCGGCACCACGATCTGACCGCCGTTCTGCTTGGCCAGCGCGACGAGATCCTCATTGAACAACAGCGCTCCAGCGCTCAGCACGATCGCGGTCTTGCCCTTGCTGACGAATGGCTTGACGATTTCGGGCAGCAACGCCGCGGGCGCACATTCGATCACGATATCGGCGACATCCACGAGATCCGCGATCGGCAGCACCGGCGGCGCCTTGCCGAGACCTGACAGGAACGCCTGATGCTTCTCCGGATTCTGCACGGCGACCGCCGCCAGAACCAGACCGTCAATACCGCGGTCCAGGGCTTCGGCCACCTTGCGGCCGATCGGGCCAAGACCAACAATGGCCACGCGCGTGGGAGACTTTGCTTCAGTGCTCATTACGTCGATCTCGTTCAATGATTCAGGGGCATACCGCCACATCCGGAAACGGTTCTCCCCCGGAAAGGCCGCAATGTCCATGCGGTGACGTCAGCCAGTTTAGAAGGCTTCCGGCCTCACGCCATCGTGCAGCACGTGCGACAATCCCGGGCTTGCACGTAAAAGGACGTTTCGCTACCTCTGCCGTGATTGCTGTCTCGGCGAGGCCGCACGTAAGCGTTAACGTGAACCAACGCGCCGATCGAACCTGATCCAGGCTCGACCTGCGCGACATCGTGTCAAACAGGCCGATCTGGATTCCCCGGGAATCCACATGACCGACACATCTTCAGAAGCAATTTCCAACGACCTTCATCGCATCACGCGCGTTCGTCACGAGCTGAAGCGCCGTCTGCTCACCGTCAAGCGCGTGACGTCGGTGACGCCGCATATGAAGCGCATCACCCTCACGGGCGACGACCTCGATGGCTTCGTCAGCGCGTCCTATGACAACCACGTCAAGGTGTTCTTTCCGCGCCCCGGCGAAAACGAACCGTTGATGCCCGTCTTCAGCGAAGGCCGCGTGCTGGTCGATGAGAGCGCGCGGCCAATCGCGCGGGACTACACGCCCCGGCGCTATGACGCAGCCGCCAAAGAGCTCGACATCGATTTCGCCATTCATGATGCTGGGCCTGCCACGACCTGGGCCACCGAAGCGAAGCCGGGCGATAAAATCGGTATCGGCGGCCCGCGCGGCTCGTTCGTGGTGCCGGACGACTTCGACTGGTACCTGCTGATCGGCGACGAGACTGCCCTGCCCGCCATCGGCCGCCGACTTGAAGAACTGCGTCCTGCCACGCGGGCCATCGTGATCGCAGAAGTCGCCGACGCCGCCGAGGAGCAGGTCTTCGCAGCGAAGGCCTCCGTCACCATCAACTGGCTGCATCGTGGCCAGCAGAGCGCCGGTTCGACCACCCTGATGGAAGATGCTCTGCGCAGCCTCAAGCTTCCCGTTGGCGACGGCTATGCCTTTATTGCCACGGAATCCGAAGTCGCCAAGCGCCTCCGCAGGATTCTCGTCGACGAGCGCCAGCATCCCAAAGCGTGGGTCAAGGCGTCTGGCTATTGGAAAGGCGGCGCAGAGAACTATCATGAACCGCATGACGATTGATCGTCACATCTGCAGATAGCAGGGAGTACCGGTGTCCCATCGTTTCACGCGCCGCGATTTCACTGGGGCGGCCGGCGCGCTCGCCGCCGGCCTCGCCGTCCCGACTGCGCAGGCTGAGGCTCAAACAGTCTCGGCCACACCGGCGGCGCTTCCCAACGACCGGCGTTTTCCGGCGGATTTCGTCTGGGGCACCGCAACGTCGGCCTATCAGATCGAGGGTGCCGTCGCGGCCGAAGGCCGCGGCCCCTCGATCTGGGATAGCTATTCGCACACACCGAGCAAGATCCGCGGCGGCGGCAACGGCGACCACGCGGTGGATCATTTCCATCGCTACAAGGAAGACGTCCAACTGATGAAGGCGCTGGGCGGGAAGGCCTATCGCTTCTCCATCTCTTGGTCGCGCGTGTTTCCGGCCGGCGTGGGCACGCCCAATCCGCAAGGGCTGGATTTCTACAACCGTCTCATCGACGAATTGCTCGCCAGTGGGATCGAGCCATTCGCCACCCTGTATCACTGGGATCTGCCGCAGGCGCTGCAGGACCGCGTCGGCGGCTGGGCGTCGCAGGATACATCGAAGGCGTTTGGTGATTATGCCGCCCATGTCGCGCAGCGCATCACCGACCGCGTCAAAAACATCTTCACCATCAATGAATGCGGGACCTTCGTGGATTTCGGCTATGGCCGCGGCCCGGTGGAGCTCGCGCCCGGCCTCAAGCTGCCACAGCCGCAGCTCAACCAGGTTCGCCATCACGTCGCACTGGGCCATGGCATGGCTGTACAGGCGATCCGCGCCAATGGACGCGCCGACACCAGGGTTGGCCTCGCCGAGAATGTCGCATCCTGCGTCCCGGCCATCGAAACACCGGCCAATATCCGCGCCTCCGAAATCGCAACGCGCGAGATGAATGGTGGCTATATGACCGTCATTCTCGAAGGCAGATACACCGATGCGTTTCTCGCCTATGCCGGCAAGAATGCGCCGAGCTTCACCGCCGAAGAACTGAAGATCATTTCTTCCCCCGTCGATTTCGTCGGTCTCAACGTCTACATGCCGCAATATTATGTGGTGGCGAGTGGGGATCAAAACGGCTTCGCACTGGTGCCGTTCCCGACCTCGTTCCCGCGCATGGATTCGGACTGGCTGCGGATCGGGCCGGAAGCGCTGTATTGGGCTCCGCGCAATGTCGCCAAGGTCTGGAACGTCAAGCAGATCTATATCAGCGAGAACGGTACATCCGCCGCCGACCGGCCGGCCGGTGACGGCAAGATCCACGACCTCGACCGCGTCATGTATCTCAGGAACTATCTCACGCATCTGCAGCGCGCGACGTCGGAAGGCATCCCCGTAAAAGGGTATTTCCACTGGAGCCTGATGGATAACTTCGAATGGTCGGATGGATATGAAAAACGCTTCGGGCTGTATCACGTCGATTTCGAAACGCAGAAGCGTGCGCCGAAGCTCAGCGCGGAGTTCTATCGCAGCCTGATCGCGGCGAACGCGCTCGTCTAGCTTAGAGCAACTTCCCATCCGCTCCGAAGAACGGATGCGGGCCGTCGAAGTCGCCGATCGGCACCTGATGGGTCACCAGATGGCCGCCCTCCTCGCCGTCTGGAAACCAGACATGCAGGTGGAAAGCCGGCGGCTCGACGCGGAAAGACGGCGGACGCAATTCGGCGATATCGAGATCGACCGCGTGGTTCGGCGCCGGGCAGATGGTCGCGACGGTTCCGGCGAATGTCGTCAGTGTCGCGCGATGGACGTGGCCGGCGGCGACGATCTTAACGCGCGGATACTTGCGGACCATGGTAGCGAGCTCATCCGCCTTGAACAGGTCCTGCACGTCCATATGGGTGATGCCAGTGCGGAACGGCGGATGATGCAGGAACAACAATGCCGGCCGCTCGCGCGACGATGCCAGCGTGGCATCCAGCCACTCCAGCGTTGCCGCTTCCAGCGTGCCGTGCGGCTTTCCCGGAACATGCGAGTCCAGCAGGATGATATCGAGCGGACCAACCGTCCGCGCCTGATCGAGCGGCCCCGACGACTTGGCATAGGCCCAATCGGGAAATGCCGCGCGCATCATGTCGCGGGCGTCGTGATTGCCGGGGACGCCGATGAACGGGATCTTGAGCGGCGCCAGCAGTCGCCACAGATGCTCGTACTCGCCGGGCGTCGGCGTATCCACGAGATCGCCGGAGATGACAACGAGATCCGGCCGCGGTTCGAGCGCGTTGAGCTCGGCCACACAGCGCTCCAGCGCCTTGGCCGTGTCGACCTTGCCATAGGCCAGCTCGCCTGGCGCCTTGATATGCAGATCGGAGATCTGCGCGATGATGGTGGGCTTCGACATCAATCTTCTTTCGGCAACACGCGAACCGCTTGAGGCGCGACCGACAGGCCGACGCGCTCCCCTGCACGCACATTGATGGTGTTCGGCGCGTCCACCGTCAACGGCTTGTTCGCCGCACCCGTCACCACGAGACGCTGGCGATCACCGATAAAGGCGACGCTTTCGACCATGCCGCGCAGGAAGGCGTCCGCTTCGGCGACAATTCCGATGGTCTCCGGCCGGATCATCGCCACTGCCGCAGCGTTGTCGGCGGCATCATTGAGCGCCAGCCAGCCGCCGGGCAGCGTCAGCCGACCGCCGCTCACCGGCCCCTCGACGATATTGGCGGCGCCGACGAATTCGGCGACGAAACGGTTCTGGGGAGCAAAGTAGATCTCGCGCGGCGTGCCGATCTGGGCGATAGCGCCCTTGCGCATCACCACAATGCGGTCACCGAGTTCCATCGCTTCGGCCTGATCGTGAGTCACATAGATCGCGGTGATCCCGAGCGAGCGCAGCAGGCTGTTGAGTTCACTGCGCAGCCGGTCGCGTAGCGACGCATCGAGCGCCGTCAACGGCTCGTCCAGCAGCAGCACGCGCGGCCGCACGGCCACCGCGCGCGCCAGCGCAACGCGCTGACGCTGGCCGCCAGATAATTGATCGATCCGGCGGTTTTCGAGCCCGCCTATATTGGTGAGCGCCACCATCTCGGCGACACGCGCCGCGCGCGCAGCCTTGTCGACGCCGCGGATCTTCAGCCCGTAGCCGATATTCTCGGCCACCGTCATGTTGGGAAACAGCGCATAGGACTGGAACACCATGCCGACATGGCGCTGCTCGATCGGCACCGCGGTCATGTCGGTCTTGTCGAACAGCACACGACCACCGACATCGGGCGTCTCCAGCCCGGCGATGATCCGCAGCATGGTGGTCTTGCCGCAGCCGGAGGGACCGAGCAGCACCAGCGTCTCACCACTGACGATATCCAGCGAAGCCGGCGCCAGAGCCTGCGTACCGTCCGGAAAGGTCTTGCCGCAGTTCTGGATATGGACGGCCGCGCCGTGGCCTGCGATCCCGCTCATTTCTTTTCGCCCTTCTCGGCAAACATCTGCATCGCCACCAGAAGAGGCACAATCATGATGAAAAAGATCAGTGTGTAGGCCGATGCCACTTCCAGCCGCATCGACGCGTAGCTGTCGGCGAGACCGACCGGCAGCGTCTTGGTGAGCGGCGTGTGCAGCATCCAGGTCAGATTGAACTCGCCGAGCGACAGCGTCACCACCATCAGCGATCCGGCGAGAATGCCGGGCATGGCGTTCGGCACGATGACATTGCAAAACCGCGTCCATGGCGAGGCGCCGAGCGAGGCAGCGCCCTCGTCCAGCGTCTTAATGTCCACCGAAGCGAACACCGCCATCACCGAGCGCACCATGAAGGGCATGGTGAAGACCACATGGCCTGTGAGGATGAACAGCCACGACTGCCGGAAGCCACCGAAACCGCCATAGGTCAGTAGCAGCGCCAGCGCGATAGCCAGGCCGGGAATCGCCAGCGGCAGCGTGATGATCTCCTCGATCACGCGCGACAACCTCCCGCCCTTCACGTGTAGTCCATAAGCCGCGGGCACGCCGACAACCAGCGTCACCGCCAGGGTCGCGAAGGCGATCAGGAACGACAGCCCGATTTCACCGGCATAGAGGTTCCAGACCTGCACCACCCATTGCAGTGTGACGCCCGACTGGATGCCGCGAAAGTAGTTGACGGTGACGCCGGCGGAAATCGACAACACAACGGGCACGACGAGAAACGCCGCAACGAGCAGTGTAAATCCGAGCTGGCCAGCGAAGATGAGGCGGTCGCGCATGGCTTACCCCGCCGCCGCGACAGCGCCGCCGCTCATTGAGCGGGCCAGCGCGAGGATTGCCCAGGCGATCACGCCGAGTCCGATCGACAGCGCCGCCGAGATCGCAAAATTCGCCGCCAATGTGAACTCGGTATAGATCAGCATCGGCAGCACATCGATATTGGTCGCAAGCGTGAAGGCCGTGCCGAACGCACCCATCGCCGTCGCGAAGGCAATCGCGCCCGAGGCGACGAAAGCCGGCCCGAGCGCCGGCAGCACGACATCGCGCTGGACCGCCCACGGGCTCGCACCGAGTGAACGCGCAGCCTCCTCCAGCCCGATATCGAGCTTCTGCACCGCGGCCATCACCGTGAGGATCACGCGCGGGATCGAGAAATAGAGATAGCCGAGAAACAGACCGAAAATCGAATAAGCGAACACGACTTTCTCGCCCGTCACCGCGGCGGTGATGGCACCGATCAGACCCTGACGTCCGGCCAGCAGAATGATCAGGAAGCCGACCACGACCCCGGGAAATGCCAGCGGGAATGTCAGCATCGCGATCAGCACGGCGCGGCCGGGAAACCGATGACGCTGCAGAAAGAGGCCGGCGATGGTGGCAATCACCAGCGTGGCGACGGTCGTCGCCGCAGCGAGTACGACCGTATTGATCAGCGTGGCGCGATAGCGCGGCTCGGTGATGATCGCGAGATAGGCGGACACGCCGCGCGATCCACCGGCACCGACGGCGAGCAATTGCGCCATCGGCAAGAGGAAGAAGGCTGCTGTCACCACCACGAGCGGCAGCAGGCAGATCCAGATGAAATTACGATGCGACATGAAATTATGGTGCCCCTGCCCCCGCCGGGGCACCATTGTGCATCAACGGACTTCGGCGAGATAGCGGTCGCTGAAGCCTTTCTGCGCCAGCTCCATCTTGCCCCAGTCCACGCTCTTGGCGCGGGCATATTCGCTGTCCGGCAGGAACTTGGCCTTCACGGCTTCCGGCAGTTCAATCTTGCGGGCCGGACGGAGGTAAGCATTGGTCCAGATCGCCTGACCCTTGTCGGACAGCAGATAATCCATGACCTTCTTGGCCTTGTCCTTGTGCGGCGCGTTCTTCACGAGACCGACCACATACGGAAACACGACCGAGCCTTCGCAGGGAATGACGAATTCGAAACTGCCCTTCTCGGAATACTTGGCGCGATAGGCATTGAAATCATAGTCCAACAGGATCGGCATTTCGCCGGATACAACCCGTGCGTAGGATGTCTGCTTAGGCACGATCGCGTCGTTCTTCTTCAGCTCCTTGAAGAACGCGATGGCCGGATCGAAATTCTGGTCCGAACCGCCGAGCGCGAGATTGACCGCAACAGCGCCGACATAGCCGACGGCGGCCGAGGTCGGATCGAGATAGCCGACCATGCCCTTGTAGTCGGGCTTGGCGAGATCCTTCCAGCACTTCGGCACCGGCTTGCCAGCGAGGGCATCCTTGTTGACGAAGAAGCCGAGCGTACCGGAATGGATCGTGGTCCAGTAGCCTTCGGAGTCCTTCAGGCCGGCATCGACCTGATCCCAGCCAGCGGGCTTGTAGGGTTCGAGTGCATCCTGCGCCTTGGCCTTCATACCGAAAGTGACGCCAAAATAGCCGATGTCGCCAACCGGATTGGCCTTCTCGGCGAGGATCTGAGCCAGCGCCTGGCCGGAATTCTTGTTGTCATGCGGCATCTCGATGCTGAGGTCGGTCTTCACCGCCTTGATCATCGACGCCCAGTCGGCCCATTCCGGCGGACAGTTGTAGCAGATGACATCCGCAGCACGGGCGGGCTGCGATAGGGCGGCGAGCGCCAGCGCGGACAGAGCAAATACCAAGCGGAACGGTTTCACGGCGATCGTCTCCATCCTGACGCAGGCTTTAAGGCCGGCGCATAGAAGTCTGAGGGGAATGCGTGACGCCCCACTATAGGCCGCGGATGAAACTTTTGCGACAAAGCCAACCCGCAGCGCATTTGTGCACCGCAATGACCGCGAAGCCCATCGACAACACCCCGCGGAGGATGTGAAATCACGTGTCGCCGCTGATATTGGACCGTTGATGTGAAAGAGACGCCCGAACGCGATCGAGGCCTGCTCGGTCTGGTCGAACGACTCATGAGGAGGCCAGGCGATCCCGAACCGATCAGGCCTGAGCCAGACGCGGACACCAGAGACGGTTTCGATCCGGTCGTCGCAGAGGAGAATCCAGCGGCATCGCTGGAGCCGCAACTTGCGGTCGAGAGCACCCGCACGCTTGACCGGTCGGAAATCGCGGATGTGATCCTGCGCGCGCTAAGGGGTATCGATGGCTGTCCGACAGCCGGCTTCGAGGTGGTCGTCTATGGCACGCGCCCATGGAACGCCATGTTGCGCATCACGCCGGCCGCCGGCGCGGTGTCTGACGCGCGTGCGTGGCGCCAGCGGGTCCAGGACATGGTTCAGCTGTTGCGACATCAATACGAGTTGCGCGAATAGACCGGAGGTCTAGCCTTCCATGCGCACCAGCACGACCTGAAACGGCACGTCGGGGCGTTGCTTGACGACACCTCTGCAGGACGCCGTCGTGGTCTTGGATGTCCCGACCAGATCAATCTCGACCTCGTCGATGCCGAAGATCGTTGGCTGGCCGTCCGCATGCCGGCGGGTCGCAATCGTCGCCGTGAAAGCATCGCCGTTCTGGATATAGGAACCGCTATAGGCAATCACCGTATCGCCGCCCGACAATCGACCATCAGCGAGCGTGATAATCCCCATGCCTTCCTTCTCGGGAATACGAAACCACGCCGAATAACGGCCATCCGGGAGCATGACAAACCTGAACTGTAAGTTGCGGTATAGCCAATTACCACCAACCCATCAGAAAGACCTTAACCAGATCGGTCGCATTGAAACGATCGATCTCGCCTTCCCCAATGTAATGCCGCGCTACTTGCCGCCCCCGATATTGCCGCCCTTGATATGGCCGAGCGAGTTGCTGCCATAGGCAGAATTGCCGTGATTGCCGCTCATCGCCGCATTGCCACGAAAGATCGCGGGACCTCGCATCTGGCCATAGGCCCCGTAATATCCGTGGTGCGCCTTGTAGCCACGATGGACTTTCTTCGCAGACGCTGCCGTCGCCGTGAAACTCGCGATCATCAGTGCAGCTGCCGCCGTCGCCAGAATCTTTTTCATGTTCAACCCTCTGTGACACCCTGCAAGAAAACGCCGACGGCTGCGTCTCGTTCCGGCACAAATCGTCGCAAAAAACGGCCTTACGACGATCTCCGGACATCCCGTCCACAGGCCTGGTAACGCTTTGCTCACCATACAAAATGGGTGGCCCCGACCGCGATCGGTGGTAAGTGGGTGCTGCTTATTGCGCATCAAATAAATTACACCGCGTTCGGACATCATGTTGCTAGATCAGTCCTCCATCTTCGCAGCGATCGGACTCTCGAGCGCGGCGCTCGCGCTCACATTGCTCGCCACCTGGCTCGTCGCGCGATCCGAGACCTATCTGCTGACTTGGTCGATCGGTCTCGCGACCACGGTCGTTGCCGTCATCATCTATGCAGGCTTCGAGCAGTATGATTCGAGGCTACAGCTCGCTGCATTCATATTGCTGCTTGTCGGCTTCGGGGTGATCTATGCGGGCACCACGCAATTCTGCTCGAACCAGGCCCATTGGATCCGCGCCGCCCTCGTCACCACTGCAGGGCTCGTTCCGATGATCATCGGCTTTGCGCTTGGTTACACCGGCGCCGGCACGATGGCCGCGAATTTTGGCACGGGCCTTCTCGTTGCGCTCTCGGCTGCGCAATATTGGCACGCGCGCGCCGAAGCACCGCTGCTGATGGTCGCAAATGCGCTACTCTATCTCGTCACGGCCGCATCGTTCGTGGCTTGCGGTGCCGAACTCTTGCGTACCGGGCAATTCGTGCTGACCGATCGACCGATGAATTGGGCAGAACAGTTCAATTCACTGATGGTGATCGTCGGTCTGACCGGAATCGGTGCGCTGTCACTGACGATCAACCAGATCCGGACGTCGAACCGGCATAAATCCGATGCCATGACCGATCCTCTGACAGGCCTGCTCAATCGGCGCGCGCTGTTTGGCGAAAAGGTAACGGAGACAGCATCCAACACTGCAATTCTGGTGATGGATCTCGATCACTTCAAAACGATCAACGATCAGTTCGGCCACGCCGCCGGCGACCGCGTGCTGCGCGCCTTTGCCGAAGTCATCTTCTCGAACATTCGCGCCGAAGATGTTGCCGCGCGTCTGGGCGGCGAGGAATTCTGCATTGTCCTAGCCGCGTCGAGCCCAAAAGCGGCGGCCGCTGTCGCCGAGCGCATTCGATCGACGCTCGAAGCTAAGACCTTCCCGACATCCGCCGGTGTTATCCACGCCACGGTCAGCGTGGGAATCGCGATCCGGTCAACCGAACCTGAAACGCTGCAGGCCTTGCTTAGCCGGGCCGATGCGGCGCTCTACCAAGCCAAGGCGGCAGGCCGAAATCGCGTGCAGATTTCTGATTTTCATCTGGCCGCCTGAGCCGCGCGGCGCCTGGTTCCACGAAAAATTAAGCACTGGCTGGCAGCGTAAGGTTTTTCGGCAGAATGCCCCGATGCCCGGTCAGAAAACCATCGCCATAGAGACGCTCAATCTGCTGCGCGCCTCAGAACCGCTCCCGAACGACAGCCACCTCAAGGCGGCGTCGATTATCGCATTTCCGCTCGGTCCTATTGAGGTCGAGCAAGTCACGCCGCGGTTCTTTGCCTCCTTCGCCATCGAAAGCCTGCTACGCTCGATCTGTTATCGCGAAGAACAATGGCTGATCGACGCGCGGCACAACCATGCCATGCGAATGACGCTGAACTGGGTCGAGGCAGAAAGCTGACGACAAAATTATCCCTCGACCGGAACCGTATCTTGCAATGACGGCCGCTCCGACACGGTTGCGAACCAGTCGGTCAGGGCCGGCCGCGAGCTGCGCCAGTCGAATGATGCAAAACGAAAATCCAGGTAGCCGAGCGCGCAGGCGATGGTGAGGCTGCCGATGCTGATGCGCGCGCCGAACACGGCAACGGTCTTGTCCATCTCATCCAGCGCCGCGGCGATCTTGGTCATCTGACCATCGATCCACTCCGCCGATCTGATCTCGTCGCTACGGCAGGTATTTTCATAGCGCGTGAGCAGCGCCGCATCGAGCAAGCCATCTCCGAGCGCCTGCTCGGTGAGCACCTGCCAGCGCTCGGCGCCGCGCGGAAACAGCGAACCGTGTCCGAGGTCGTCGAGATATTCGCAAATCACCCGGCTGTCGAACAGCAGCGTGCCATCCGCCAGCTTCGCCGCGGGCACCTTGGCCAGCGGGTTGAAACTTGCGATCCGCGCGTCCCGCTTGAGCGGATGCGCCGCACTCGGCAGCCGCACGATGCGATCGGCCAACCCCAGTTCGATGGCGCAGGCCATCACCTTGCGCACATAAGGCGATGTCGGCGCGTAGAACAGTTCGATCTTGTCAATCATGGCTTCTGATCCTCCGCGTCGATGGCCGCCAGCGCGGCACGCGCGACTTCGACATCCTGCGCGCCGGTGCCCGACCCGACGCCGACCGCCCCGATACATTGGCCGGCAATCACGATCGGCAATCCGCCTTCGAGATTGGTCAGGCGGCCGCCGCCTGCGATAGCCAGCTTGATCTCGTCGGCGGGATTGAGTCGTGATGTCGGCTGCCGATGCGACGCGGCCGTGATGGCCTTGGACATCGATGTTTCCCGCGACAGCAATTTGGCGCCGTCCATGCGGACGAAAGCCAGCAGATTGCCGCCGTCGTCGACGATCGTGATGTTCTGCGCCACGCCCAACTCTTCTGCCTTGGCGACGGCACCCGCCAGCGCTTTGAGCGCGCCTTCATGTGTCAGCTTGAGAGAGGGTTTAGTCGTCGCCATGGGACTGCTCCTGTATCGATATGCGGCCTTTGTGCTCGATATAGCAGCTCATGCGGCGGCGGCGGCCGGCAGCAGCAGCACTTTGCCGATGTTTTCATTGGCTTCCAGAATGCGGTGAGCTTGCGCTGCATCTCCGAGAGGCAACTGGCGCCAGATCAGCGGCCTCACTACGCCGGATGCGACCAGCGGCAGCACCTCGGCGCGGAGCGCGGCAGCGATTGCGGTCTTCTCCTCATCGGACTTCGGCCGCAGCGTCGACGACGTCAGATACAATCCCTTCCGCATCACCAGTCCGAGATCGATCGGCACCACGCCGCCTTCCATGAAGGACAGGCTGACGTGCCGTCCGCCGGATGCCAGCGCATCGAGATTGCGCGCCACATAGGAGCCACCGACGATGTCGAGCACGACATCGACGCCGCGCCCCGCGGTGGCGTTGCGCGCTGCGACAACGAAGTCGTCGGTACGATAGTTGATGGCGATGGCGCCGAGCGCTTCCACCGCCTTCTTCTTGGCATCGCTGCCCACGGTCGCGATCGCCGTCGCACCGCGAGCGATGGCCATGCGGATCGCGATGGTGCCGACGCCACTGGCACCGCCATGCACCAACACGGTCTCGCCCTTCGACAACCGGCCGCGTTCGAACAGATTGTGCCAGACGGTGAACAGCGCTTCGGGCAATGCCGCCGCCTGCTCCATCGTCAGCCCCTCGGGCACCACGAGACAGTGAGATGCTTTGGCGATGCAATAGCGCGCGTAGCCGCCGCCCTTCACGAGCGCCATCACCGTCTGCCCCTGTAAGGCCGCATCGCCACCGATCACGCGGCCGGCGACTTCGAGCCCGAGCACGTCAGTGACACCCGGCGGCAGCGGCACGGCACCGCTCCGCTGCATCAGATCAGGGCGATTGACGCCGGCTGCTGCGACCTCGATCAACACTTCGCCAGGACCGGGCACCGGCACTGGTCGTTCGACTTGGGTTAGAACGTCAGGACCGCCTGCTTGCGTCGCGATGATCGCCTGCATGGTCGACATGATCGTCGACACTTCGTTCTTCATGATACGCGTATCCACTCTTCACTCGGCCGACGCAGCAAATCCGCCAGCCTGTCCATCATCACGTTTGCGGCTGCGAGTTCGTCGAAGCCGATCCACTCGTCGGCTTTGTGCCCGCGCGCCATATCGCCGGGTCCGCAGACCAGCGTCGGGATCCCCGCCTCTGCGTAGAGGCCGGCCTCAGTGCCGAAGGCGACTGTGGTTGCGGGTTGCGTATCGCCTGCCATTTCTGCGACCAGACGCGTCATGGAGGCATCGGCAGCAGTATCGAGCCCGGGATAGGCCGACAGTTCCTCGGAGACGATGTCAGCCTCCGGCGCACTGGCGCGCAGCCGATCACGCTCGCGCGCGACCACCTCATCGACCCGCGCAAGAATCTCGCCCGCGTCACGGCCTGGCATGGTGCGGATCTCGTATTCCAGCACGGCCCGTTCCGGCACCAGATTGACCATGCTGCCGCCATGCAGCGAGCCAACGTGAATGGTCGTGTATGGCGGATCGAATGCCGCATCGCCGCCGCGCGCGACTTCCTCATCAGCGAAGCCACGCAGCGCATGCGCGATCGCAACGCCCGCATCGACCGCATTGGCCGCACGATGCGGCATCGCCGAATGACCGGTGCGACCGGTGACCGTCAGGCGACGCGCGACCTTGCCCTTGTGCGCGCGAACGACGCGCATCGTGGTGGGCTCACCCACGATGGCGAGCACCGGTGGCACGACGGACTGCATGAGCGCACACACGAGATCGGGGGCGCCGCGACATCCGACTTCCTCGTCATAGGAAAATGCCAGATGCAGGGGCGCAGCAGTTGTGGCCTCCTTGAAGCGCGGCACGGCCGCGAGAACGACAGCAAGAAAGCCCTTCATGTCGGTCGCACCGCGGCCATAGACGCGCTCATCGCGGATCACGCCGGCGAATGGCGGCACGGTCCAGGCCTGCCCCTCCACCGGCACCACGTCCGTATGCGCTGACAGGACCACGCCAGGACGATCCACGGGACCGATAGTCGCGAGCAGCGAGGCCTTGCGGCCATCAGGCGACGGCACGCGGCGCGAAGACACGCCCGCCGACGCTAGTATCCGCTCGATATACTCGATGATATCGAGATTGGAATTCGCACTTATACTTTCAATACTGACCATCTCGCAAAGTATTTGAGCTATTCGATCGATCATCTATACTCCAAATACTTTTACGATTGCGGGAGCATCACGATGACCTATTCCATCTCGGCACGTTGTCCGGAGACCGGCGCGTTCGGCATTGCCATTACGTCGTCCAGCATTGCCGTGCCGGCGCGCTGCGCCTGGGTGGGACCGCTCGGCCTCGTGGTGTCGCAGAATGTCACTGATCCGTCGCTTGGCCCGACTGGCCTCGCACTGCTGCGTCAGGGCCTTGGCGCCGGTGCGGTGCTGAGCAATCTGACGCAAGGCACGCCGCAGCCCGCATGGCGACAAGTCGGCGTGATCGATCGCTACGGCCAGGTGGCGTGGCATTCCGGCGCGCAGGCGCTGCCGATCGTTGGCATTGCGCAGGGCAATGGTTGTCTCGCGATGGGCAATCTGCTGGTCGATGAAAAAGTCCCGAGCGTGATGATCGCAAAGTTCGAAGCTACGGCCGGACAGCCGCTGGCGGAGCGATTGCTGTCGGCGCTGGAAGCCGGTCTCGACGCCGGCGGCGAGACCGACGACGAACATGCGGCGGGCCTGCATGTCGCCCACATGTTTGACTGGCCGGTGGTCGACCTGCGTGTCGACTGGCACGACGCTCCGATCGGTGAACTCCGCGCGCTGTGGGAGCGCTACCGGCCGCAGCAGAAGGACTATGTCGCGCGCGCGATGAATCCGGGCGCTGCGCCGTCGTTCTAGACGCGACCGCCTCACGCCGCCTCACCCGGCGGAAACGCCACGATATCGTCGGAGCCGATGGTCAATCCGATCTCGGCTCCGACCGGACAGGACGACAGCGCCGCAATGCCCGGCGAACGCAGCAGGATGCGCTCGCGCGCACTGCCGGGCGCGTCGATATAGAGATCGACATGACCGCCTTGAAACACTTGCGTCGTCACGGTGCCGGGCAGCGATCCCGAAGCGCCGCGCGCCGTGACGGCGAGATGCTCCGGCCGCACGAAGACATCCACGGCATCGCCGATCGAAAGCGCGGCAATCGGCGCCGCAGGAACGTCGGCGCTGATGTCGCCGACCGAAACGACCGCGACATCGCCGCGCTTCTCGACAAGGCGCCCGTTGAGGATATTGGCATCGCCGACAAAGGACGCGACGAAGCGATCGGCCGGACGGCGATAGATATCGTCGGGTGCCGCGATCTGGCGGATGCGCCCGGCCGACATCACCGCGATACGATCCGACATCGACAGCGCCTCGCCCTGATCATGCGTCACGAAGATCGTGGTGACGCCGAGCTCGCGCTGGATCTGCTTGAGCTCGACCTGCATCGAGCCGCGCAGATTCTTGTCGAGCGCCGAGAACGGCTCGTCGAGCAACAGCACCTTCGGCTTGATCACCAGGGCCCGCGCAAGCGCGACGCGCTGCTGCTGGCCGCCGGACAATTGCTTGGGCTTGCGATCGGCAAAACCTGTGAGCTTGACCAGCGCCAGCGCCTCGTCGACGCGGCGCGCGATCTCCTTCTTTTCGACGCCACGGGTCTTCAATCCGTAAGCCACGTTCTTGGCGACGCTCATATGCGGGAACAGCGCATAGTTCTGGAACACGATGCCGATCTCACGCATATGCGCGGGCGTCTCCGTGACCAGATCGCCGTCGATGAAGATCTCGCCATTATCGGCTTCGAGGAAGCCGGCAACCAGATTGAGCAGCGTCGTCTTTCCGCAGCCGGATGGGCCCAGCAGAGTCATGAACTCGCTCGGCCGGATCTTCAGCCAGGCCTCATGCAGCGCCATGGAATCGCCGAAGCGCTTGGTGACGCCGTCGAGCTGCACCGCCGGACGAATCTTGTCGCTCGCCGCGGCTGGCGTGTGTGCCGTCATTGGATCAGTGCGCATCAACATTCAGGATTTTCCCGAGGCCCAGGAAGGAATTGGCGATCGTGAGCAAGGTTGCGGTCACGACGATGTAGATGACCGACAGCGCGGCCAGCGTAGGGTCCGCGAATTCGCGGACATAATTATACATGGCGACCGGTAGCGTCTGCGTGGCCTGGCTGCTGACGAACAAAGTAGCCGTGAATTCGTTGAAGGACAGGATCGCCGCGAACAGCCAGCCGCTGAGCAAGCCCGGAATCAACAGGGGGGTCGTCACCGTGAACAGGATCCGCAGCGGCGTGGCACCGAGACTGGACGCCGCCAGCTCCAGGCGCGTATCAAGATTTTCCAGCGAGATGTAAGTGCTGCGCATCACGAAAGGCAGCACCATCACCACATGGGCGAAGATGACGAGCGGAAAGCCGCGGCCGATCCCCGTCTGCGAGGCGAGGATGAGAATACCAAGACCGACGGTGTAATGCGGGATGATCAGCGGCGACAGCAGAATGCCTTCGAGAAAATCCCTGAGCGCGAATTTGTAGCGATGAATGGCAAAGGCAAAGGCCGATCCCACGACCACCGCGATGCTGGATGCCCAGACCGTCACCGTCAGGCCATTCCAGAACCCCTTCGCGAAATCGGCATAGGAAAACGCACGATAGAACCAGCGTAGCGACCATGACTGTGGCGGAAATTGCAGGATCGCACGATCGTTGAATGCCGAGATCGCTACGACAACGCCGGGCAACAGCACGAATAGGAGAATGGCGGCGACGAGGACGCGGCCCGACCAGCGCAGCGCGAGGGTTGCAGGTGAGCGCTTCATGTGGTGCCCGCCATACGTTCGAGCGGGCTCGCGGCTTTCTTCAGCAGCGCGATCACAGCCAACGACAATGCGAGGCCGATGATGGAGAGGCTGGCGGCAAAGGGAAAGTTGAACGACGAGAAGCCAAGCTGATAGATCAGCGTCGACACGGTGGCGACGCGGCCGCCGCCGATCAGCTGCGGCGTCGCAAACGCGCTGAAGGTCCAGGCAAAGGCGGTCGAGAAGCCGGCAACGATGCCGGGCATCGACAGCGGCAGCGTGATGGTCATGAAGATACGGATCGGACCCGCGCCGAGACTTTCGGCCGCCTTCTCGTAATTGCGATCGATATGCGACAGCGCCGCGGCCAGCATGATGACCATGATCGGCATGGTCACATGCACCAAGGCCGCAATCACGCCGCCCGAGGTAAACATCATGCGCAACGGGCGATCCACCAGGCCGAGCTTGAGCAGCAGCGTGTTCAGGAAGCCGTTATTGCCGAGCACGATCATCCAGGAATAGGTCCGCACCACCTCGCCGAGAAACAGCGGCGTGACCGACACGATCAGGATGAAGGAGCGCAGCGCGGAGCTGTTGGTGCGCGTCAACGCATACGCTAGCGGATAGGCAAGAAGCAGCGTGAACACCGCCGTCTCGAAACAGATCAGCACCGTATTCCAGAATGCCAGTGCGTAAAGCGGCCGCAGCATGGCTTCGAAATTGGCCCAGGTGAAGCCACCGACTTCGAGCGTGCCTGGAATATAGGCCCGCACGCTGTACTGAAACACAGCCAGCATCGCCGCGATCAGCCCCACAGCAACGAGGCCGGCCGGCGAGACAAACCATCCCAGAAATGGACGTGTGTTCATGGACAAACTCGAAGTGGGCGAACGTGACGTCATGGACCGCGATCCGGCGGTAGCAGCCGGATCGCGACCGGGGCTCGTTTACGGAGCCATGATGTTTTCGGTGAACCACTTGCGCCAGGTACCGGTCTTCTCGGCACGCAGCTTGGCGTCGATCACCAGCGTCTGCTTCGCCCACTGATCCGCGGTCGTGAACACGCCCGGCAGTGCTGCGATCTCGGGCTTGACCTTGGCGTTGTCCACCACCGGGCTGCCCTTCTTCAGTTCGGCGATCTTCGCCTGCACGTCGGGGTCGAGCGCGGTGTTGATGAACTTGTAGGCCAGCTCCGCCTTGGTCGAGCCCTTGGTGATGCCCATCGTATCGACGCCGAGCACGGCGCCTTCCTTCGGAATCGCCAGCTTAATCGGAACGCCCTGGGCCTGCATGTAATAGGCGTTCATCGACAGCACGACCTGCACCGGCGTCTCACCAGTCGCAAACAGCTGCTGACTGTTGGCATCGTTGGTATAGAACGCCTTGTAGTTCGGCTTCAGCGCTTTCATCTTGGCTTCGCCGACTTCCCAATTCGATGCGTCGCCGCCAGAGAGCTTGGCCGCAACGACCATCACATGGCTCGGATCGAAATCGGGCGACGAGATCATGCCCTTGAGCGCTGGATTCCACAGACCTTCCCAGCTCTCGAAGCTCACGCCCTTCGGCAACTGATCGGGCAGATAGCCGATGGTGTAGACATAGGCCCAGGCGCCGATGTGATACGGACTGATCTTGGCCTGCTCGACGAGATGACTGGCATTCGGGATCTTCGCCATGTCGAGCTTCTCGAACAGATTGTCGTTGGCATAGAGCCAGCCAACATGGGCCGTCGTGAAGGTGACGTCGCTCTCGGGCTTGGCAGCAGCGAGCTTGGCCTGATTGAGACGGTCGATCGTGCCGCCGGTGATGTATTCGACCTTCACGCCGGTGTCGGCGGTGAATTTCTTGGCGATCGCTTCATCGATCAGATCGCGGAAACTTCCACCCCAGGTGCTGACCACCAGCTTCTCCTGAGCGGATGCCTGCCCGCCAATCGCGAGCGTCGACAGCAACATCAATGCAGTAAACTTCAAGGCGCGCTTCATCTCGAAACCTCACAAGGATTATGACCCAGAAAGAAAAGCAAGCATCGTGCCAGACGATTGATAAATCTCAGGAATTTCCGCCGAACAGCCGCGTGCAACCGCACTCATCGATCATGCGAAAGATGAAGCCGCAAACGTCCGATTGATCTCTGTAGTGCCGGCGAAAAACGCGTCGTTACGCCGGAATTTCCGCGATGATGTCGATTTCCATCAGGTATTCAGGCTTGGCGAGGCCCTGAACGATAATCCCCGTCGAAACCGGATAGACGCCCTTCAGCCATTTGCCGACGACGCGATAGACCGGCTCGCGATAGGCGCGATCGGTGATGTAGATGACGATCTTCACCACGTCCTCGAGCTTGGAGCCTGCCTCTTCAAGCAGCACCTTGGCGCATGTCATGGCATTCTCGGTCTGCGCAGCGGCATCGCCGATACCGACGATCTTGCCGTCGAGATCCATGGCCGTCTGGCCGCGCACATAAACGGTGTTGTTGGCGCGCACGACCATGCAGACATCGTTGTCGAGCGACTGCTCGGGATAGGCTTCCTTGGTGTTGAACTTGCGAAAACGCTGATGGGTGGTCATAGAGCAAATCCTCAGGCGGCGAGACGACGGAATGTGCGATCGGAAAAGATCAGGGGCAGCGCAGCTTGGTTGCGAACGTTCAGCACCTCGCCCGCGACGATGCGATGCGAGCCGAAATCGAACACGCTGGCGACGCGGCAATCGAAATTGCACAACGCGCCATCGAGCGCAGGCGCGCCGGTCAGCAGTTCCGACCAGTCACCGGCAAGAAAACGGTTGTCGCGCAGTTCAGGGATCAACCCGGCGAAGCTGTTGGCAACACGCTCCTGCGTATCAGACAGAATGTTGGCGACGAACACGCCATTGGCCAGCAGCTTTTCGAGATGGCGATTGTCGCGGTGAACGCTGAATACAACCGATGGCGGCTCCATTGACAGTGAACACAGTGACGACACCGTAACGCCCGCGCGGCCCGCTTCGCCATCCGTTGTCACCACCGCCACGCCCGAGGCCGTCATCCGCATGGCGTCGCGGAAGACATCGACCTCGACCAGGGGATGCGCCGTAGCGCTCATGACTTTACCCCGTCGATACGGTCCGACAACCCGGCCGACTTCTTCACGAAGTCCAGCGGCCCCGCGAAGTCGAAGCTGTTATAGACAGCCGCCAGATGATTGAAGTGTGGCGCCTGCGCGAACTGCACGAAGGTCAGGCGATGACCGGCATAGTCGGAGTTCAAGAGATCGCGCGCAAAGGCGAGCAGCTTGCGGCGATCATCAGCCTGCCACTGATCGTTCAGCGAATAGAACTTGTTGAGCCACTTGCCTGATCCCTCAGCCTCGAATGCATCGGCATTCGGGGTGATGCAGATCTGGCCGCCGCACAGCTCGCGGGCGATGTGCATCATCGCCGGGAGCTGCGAACAGGCGAATACGCGACCGGCATAGAGCATCGACTGCTGCGGCATCAGAAGGCCGCCCGGGCTCTTCTCCGCCATGGCGATCGAGGCGGTGAGATGCGCATTGATGCCTTCGCGGTAGCAAACGAGATCGGCCAGCTTCTCGCGCACCGACTGCAGCTTGTCGAGACCGGTCTGCTTGGCGTTCCACATCGCCGCACCGATCATCATGTCGGCGGTGTAGAGCAGACGCAGCACATAAGGGAATGCCGAGTAACGATGCAGCGTCGAACGGACGAACTGCGCAGCGCGGGTATGGCGATAGAAGAACACGTCTTCCCACGGGATCAGCACGTCGTCGAACACCACCAGCGCCTCGACCTCATCGAAGCGATTTGCAAGCGGATAGTCCTTGGCATTGGCGCTGCTGCGATTGGCGAAGCCGCCGCGGCAGATATGTTTTACGCCCGGCGCACCCATCTTGACGATGCAGCCCACCGCATAGTCGGACAGCTTCTCATTGGCCCAAGCGCCGACAGTCGGCTTCAGATAGGCCTGATCGGCATAGGCCGCAGCGGTCTCGTATTTCGCTCCGCGGATGATGATGCCGGCATCGGTCTCACGCGTGACGTGAACCATGAGATCCGGATCCTGCTGCTGCGGCGGCAGCGAACGGTCGCCCTTCGGATCGGTGTTGGCCGAGACGTGGAAGATGTCCTTCTCGATCACGGCACGGATGTGATGATCGATATTGGCGGCGAAGCGCGGGTCGATCTCGGCCAGCACGTCGCGCCCGTCGGTGAGCGACCACATCTCGCCGATGGTCTCGTCGCCGACGCGGGTGACCACGCCGCCGATGTCCTTCATCACGTGATCGACGGCCTTGATCTTGTCGTGCCAGTCCTTCTGTTCCGTCGGCGGCTTGTAGAAGACCGAATGTGTCTCGTTGACTTCAACGTAAGTGAGGTCGGCGGCGTAACGCTCTTCACGCGCCATGTCATACATGCGGGCCTTGACGTCGATGATCGGCTTCAGCGCCGGGTGCGTGGTTACGTCCTTGACGCGCTCGCCATCGATCCAGACCTCGCGGCCATCGCGAATGCCCTGTTTGTATTCTTCACCCGTGCGGATCATTGATCGCTCCTGTTCGACTGGACGACAGGGTGCCGAAGGGCCTATCATAAGGAAAATATTTTTATGTTTGGAGATGCATAGGAAAAGACGATGAGGTTCTCGCTCCGGGCCCTGCGTTATGTGGTTGAGACGGCCGATGCGGGCAGCGTGACAGAAGCCGCCAAGCGCCTGAACGTGTCGCAGCCCTCGATTTCGGCCGCACTCAGCCAGCTGGAGGCCGAACTCGGCGTCCAGATCTTCATCCGCCATCTCGCCAAGGGCGTGACGCTCTCCCCCGCCGGCCAGCGGCTGGTAAACGACGCGAGACTGCTGCTCGCGCATGCGCGCGATTTTGCCCAGAGCGCCCAGTCGCTTGGCAGCACCCTGCACGGCGAGATCGTGGTCGGCAGCTTCTCGACCCTCGCCACACGCTTCATGCCGGGGCTGCTGTCCGGCTTTCGCGAACGCCAGCCGGGCATCTCTGTAAAACTTGAGGAAGGCGACCAGCAGGAGATCATCGACGGGCTGGTCTCTGGACGGACCGAACTCGCGCTGTCCTACTCCTTCGCCGTTCCCGACGAGATCGTCGGTGAGAAATTCTGCGAGCTGCCGCCCTATATCGTGCTGTCGGCGGATCACCCTTTGGCGAACCGGTCGTCGATCAGCCTGACCGAAATGCGCGACGAGCCGTTCATCCTGCTGGACCTGCCGCATTCGCGCGACTACTTCGCCAGCCTGTTTACGGCATCCGGTATCGAGCCGCGCATTTCCTTCCGGACCCGATCATTCGAGCTGATCCGCGGACTGATCGGGAATTGCCAGGGATATTCGATCCACAATGCCGTGCCGCGCACCACCATCGGCTATGATGGCAGCCGCGTCGCCGTGGTGCCCATCACCGAAAAACTGCCGGCCACGCATGTGATGGCGCTGCGTCTGAAGCGCCACGCGCTGCGACCGGCGGTACAGACATTTGCCGACTACGCGCGCGACGCCTTTGCCGTTGGCGGCCAGTTTGCGCCGGGCTCAATAGCCCCGGCGCGGATCGACGCGGCTTAGCAGCTCCTGCCCGGAGCGCAGCCGGCGTACATTCTCGCCGATCTGCTGTGCCGCGGAACCCGGCAGCGCCACCGATGCCAGATGCGGCGTGATCAGAACATTGTCCATCGCCCAGAGCGGACTTTCGGGCGACAGTGGCTCGGAGGCAAACACATCCAGCGTGGCCTCCGCGATATGGCCCGAACGCAGCGCCTCGATCAGCGCCGGCTCATCGACGATGCTGCCGCGCGAGACATTGATGAAGACCGCGCCACGCTTCATCTGCGCCAGGCGCTCGATGTTCAGCAGCCCGCGCGTCTGTGGCGTCTGCGGCAGCATGCAGACGAGAATGTCACTATCGCCCAGGATATCCGGCAAAGCGGTCAGACCAGCCGACGTCTCGATGCCCTCCACCGACTTCAAGGTGTTGGACCAGCCGCGCACGCGATAGCCTTGCCGGGCGCATTCGAGCGCCGCTGTCAGTCCGAGTTCGCCGAGGCCGAGTACGCCGACGGTAATGGTCTCTGGATCGCGTGGATGAATATAATGCCAGCGGTGCTCACGCTGCGCCCGCTCGAACGCGGGGATGTCCCGTGCGTGCCGCATCACCGCGAACAACACGTAGCCAGCCATCATCCGCGCCATCTTCGGATCGGACAGGCGCGTGATCGGAACCTCCGGCAGGTCGTCACGCCCGACCAACGCGTCGACACCGGCGCCCAGATTGACGACGAGCCCGAGATTGGGAAAGCGCGCAAAGAAGTCATGCGGCGGCTTCCAGACAAGTGCCTGCCGCACGCTGGCGGGGTCAGCGATATCGTCAGCCTGACGAAGATCGATCCCCTCTGCTGCCAGCACCACGCGCCACGTTTCGAAGTCATCCAAGACGCTGTAGAACGCCATCACCTCCGACGTCATTGCGCGGCCTTTTCGGCGATCAGACGCGACACTGCAGTCAGCGCCAGTTCGTAGCCGAGCGCGCCGAGCCCGGCGATGACTCCCGTTGCAGCACGCGACACATAGGAGTGATGGCGAAACGGCTCTCGCTTCCAGATATTGCTCATATGCGCCTCGATGATCGGTCCCTCGAAAGCGAGCAACGCATCAAGGATCGGGACCGACGAGTAAGTGAGACCGGCGGCATTGATGACGATCCCCTCGGCCCTCTCCCTCGCCTCCTGAATCCAGTCAACCAGAACGCCCTCGTGGTTGGATTGGCGGAAGTCGACCGTCAAGCCGAGCGAAACTGCATGGTCTTCGCAGCGCTTCTTGATCGAGACGAAACTTTCACGGCCATAGGTGCCGCTTTTGTCCAGCCCATAAAGATTGGCATTGGGACCATTGAGGAAATAGACAACTGGAGACGTCATGGCCGCGCTTTCATCTGTCTGGAGGGCAATCGGGTATTCTTGAGAGGCAAGACCGAACCGGGAGAAAATACCAACGAACGAGTGACGTCGGATGATCCCAGATGCTCAACCCTTCGCCAACAGGGCGCATGCAGCTACGCATCGACGCAGCGCATCCGCAATTTGAACCTTAGAGAGACCCGCTTCGTTGCAGAAATCGAAAGAACCTATGCGGTTCGACGGATTTCAGTATGGTTCAGAGGTTGCTCTTGCCGCAGGTGAAAAGCCCGGAAGCGGCGCCGTTCGTCGCCCGGTAAAAAATATGCAAGCCGATCAATTGAAGGAAACCGGCCGAAAAAATCGGTCCGGATGACATGCGGTGCCCGGTCGGCATCCGGTTAGAGCGTTTTCTAGCGAACTCGGTTCTGCTTCGATCAGAACCGAAAGGCTCTAGTGCATTGGCGCGTGTTTCAAGGAATCCCTGATTTCGCGCCAGATGCTCACACCCCAATTTCTCGCTCTTTGGGTCAACACGTTTTTCAAGATTCACTCCCGCTACTGCCCTATCTCTTTATTGCGGCCAGCAAGAGTTGTGCCAACAGCAGTACTAAGAGAGCGGCGGCGGATGTAAACTAACGTGGCAGCGCGCCTCCTCCAGTGGCCTGCATTCTATTCATCATCCAGCATACCGCGGCACTGAGCGGCACCGTTCAAATTATAGCTGCTTGGCCTTTTCGATCACGCTCGTCGTCTGACTGCGCGAGGGTGGAACGCCGTTGCCATCGCCGTAAGCGGCCCCTTTGCGCGGGTCGCCGCGACGAATCTGCAAGCATCTGACAGCTCGACTGTATTTTAACCTATTCAATCTACAGTTGATCAAAGACTCGTCAGAAGTTGAGTAGTTCGGCGCGACGCCGCCAGACGGAACAAGACATGCTTGCAAATCTGAGCCTGAAGGCCCGCATTACAGCAGCACTTGCAGTGTCTGCGGCAGCAACCGCCCTCGCCGTGCTTTTCGGGGCCATGTGGATCATCGGTGGCATCGTCGATCGGGCCGATCGCAGTGAACTGCAAAGCAACTACGATGCCCTGCAGTCGCGATTGATGCAGGAATCCCGCCGGGCGGCGGCCATGAGCGCCGTGGTAGCAACCATTCCGGCGGTGCAGGACGCGGTCGCACGTAACGATCGTGACGCGCTGTTGCAGTTGTTCGGACCGGGCTTCGCCCAGCTCAAGTCGGACTACGGCGTCGACCAATTTCAGTTCCATACGCCATCGGGATTGTCCCAGTTCCGGGTGCATCAGCCTGCCAAGTTCGGCGATGATCTGACCGGCTTCCGCAAGACCGTGGTCGTGGCCAATTCGACAATGAAACCCGTTGTCGGCCTGGAAGGCGGCGTCGCCGGCCTCGGCATTCGCGGCGTCGTGCCGGTTGCACAGAAAGGCAAACATCTCGGCACTGTCGAGTTCGGGTTGACGTTCGGACAGGGCTTCTTCGACGAGTTCAAGCGCGCGCGCAGCGTCGACGTCGCGTTCTATCTCGCAGGGAATGACGGCTTCAAAACCTTCGGCGGTACGCTGGGCAGCACGAGTTTCTTCGATGCCGACGCCTATCGCAACGCCACGAACGGCAGTTTCATCGTCCGGCAGGGCGAGATGAAGACGACACCCGTGGTCGCCCTGCTGGGACCAATCAAGGACTTCTCCGGTCAATCCATCGGCGCCGTCGAGATCGTCATGGACAACAGCGAATATGCGGCGTCCATCGCGCACGCGCGTCTGCTGGCCGCCAGTATCGCAGCGATCTGTCTGGTGCTAGCTGCCGCCGGGGGCCTTCTGATTGCCCGCGGCATTTCGCGACCAATTCTTGCCATCACGCAGGCGATGCGCGAACTCGCCGAAGGAAATCTGTCGGTCGCCCTGCCGCAACATCGCGGCAAGGACGAAGTCGGCCAGATGGCGCAGGCGGTCGAGGTCTTCAAGCAGAACGCAATCCGGGTCAGTCACTTTCAGGCCGACCAGGATGCGAGCGCTGCACGCGCCGAGCAGGAAAAACGTGCGATCTTCGCCTCGCTCGCCGACAGCTTCGAGGGAAATGTCCGCAAGGTCGTCGACCACGTCTCATCGGCTGCGGCAGACATGCAGAACACGGCGCAGTCGATGTCGTCAGTGGTCGAACAGTGCCGAATCCAGTCCAACGAAGTTTCCGATGCGTCATTGTCGGCGACCGACAATGTGCAGACCGTCGCTGCAGCGTCGGAAGAGCTGTCGTCCTCGATCGGCGAGATCAACCGGCAACTGGCGCAATCTTCCGCTGCGGTCGGAAAGGCCGCCGACAGCGGACGGCGCTCCAATGCGCGCATGCAGAGTCTGGCCGCAGCGGCCCAGAAGATCGGCGAGGTCGTCGCCTTGATCAATCACATCGCCAGCCAGACCAATCTTCTGGCGCTGAATGCCACCATCGAGTCGGCGCGCGCCGGCGAGGCTGGCAAGGGATTTGCGGTCGTGGCGGGTGAAGTCAAATCGCTGGCGACCCAGACCGCCAAGGCCACCGAGGAAATCCGCGCCCAGATCGCGTCAATCCAGGGCGAGACCAACGCCGCGGTGGAGGAGATCCAGGCGGTCTGCGCCACCATCGACGAGGTCGACAAGATCTCGTCGGCTATTGCCGCAGCTATTGAAGAACAGGGTGCTGCAACCCAGGAGATTGCCCGCAATGTCAATCAAGCAGCGGCGCGTACCGACGACGTGTCTCGCAACATCTCCAGCGTGACGTCGGGCATTTCCACGACCGGCTCTGCGGCGCAGGAGGTGCTGGGCTCGGCAACAAAACTCGCATCGCAATCGGAAGTGCTGCGAAACGAAGTCGACCGCTTCCTGGCGAGCATCAGGGCCGCGTAAGAAGCGACAGCGCTTTAGCCGCCCTTCTTGCCGTCCGCCGCGAACTGCTTCAGGAACGCGGTGAGATCCTTGATCTCCTGCTCGTTCTTGATGCCGGCAAAGCTCATCTTGGTGCCGGGGATCTTGCCCTTCGGGTCCTTGATGTAGTCGGTGAACACCTGCTCATCCCAGGTCAGGCCGGAATTCTTGTTGGCGTCGGAATAATTATAGCCCGCAATAGTGCCGGATTTACGCCCGAACAACCCGTTCAGGATCGGCCCCACGGTGTTCTTCGCGGTCTCGCCGACCTGATGACAGGCGCGGCACTTGTTGAAGGACTTCTCCCCGGCTGCAACATCCTGCGCCATGGCATCCGTTGTCATCAGTACGAGCGACAGAGCGAGCAGCGGAAAGCGGAACGTCATCCTGGTCAAACCTCAAATGTAGTGATGGTTATGGTGTGTGAGCCATCGTGCCAAAGACGAGTGCCCTCGCCTGCTACTCGACCTTGGGGCCGGACTTGCCGTCAGGCGTGACGTCGATGGCCATAGCCCGCCCGGTGACCTTCGGCGCCGGCCGGCAATCCTTCATGCATGGGGTCTTGTTCCAGAAATGTTTCTCGGACGTCTCGCGATCATCCTCGAAGAACGCCGCTGCATTAGGCATCTTGATCGACGTAAAATTCTTCTCGTTGAGTTCGAATGTCTCGTTCTTGACGATATCGTTCATGCTGAGAATGTAGGCCGTCAGCGCATAGACCTCGTCATTGGTCAGCGACTGCGCATTACCATAGGGCATCGCGCGCTTGATGTAGTCGAACACGGTGGAAAGATCGGGCCAGAACGAGCCGACGGTCTTGTCCGGCCGATCCGCCTTCAATGTCCCGGCGCCGCCGGCAAGCACCGGCCATCGACCGACGCCCTGTCCGAATTCGCCGTGACAGGACGCGCACTTCTCCTGAAACAGATCGTCACCCTGCTTCACAGTGCCCTTGCCGACCGGAAGACCGCGCCCGTCCGGCCGCACGTCGGTGTCCCAAGCCGCGATTTCCTCAGCAGTGGCCGCCCGCCCCAGCCCGAGCTTCGCAGAGGGCTTGACCACGTCGCGGCCCGCCATCTGCTGGGCAGCGCTTGGCGCACTCGTGCCGCCGAGCAGACATGCCGCCAGCATTAGTGTCAGGGCATTAGCCGATTTCGACATTTTCAGTCTCCCCGCCCGAACGCACCAGCCAGGTCTGAATGCCGTTATTGTGGTAGATCGAATTGACGCCGCGCACCTTGCGCAGATCGTCCTTCGACGGCTGCACATAGCCGGTGGAGTCGATGGCGCGGGACTGGATCATCAGCTCCTGTCCGTTCCAGTCGAAATCCACATAGAAGCGCACCACGGACTTGTCGAAGACCGGGCCATCGATGCGCGCGGTCTGCCAGTTGCGCCCGCCATCCATCGACACGTCGACGCGCTTTACCGTGCCACGGCCGGACCATGCCAGTCCGCTCAGCACATTGCGGCCCTTGTGCTTCAAGGGCGCCTGCGGCGACGGATTGGTCACCACCGACTTTGCGTCCATCACGAATGTATGTTTGCGGGAATTTCCGTCAGCCAGCAGATCCGTGTATTTCGACGTCTCCTCGCGGGTCTGCCACGGCTGGTCGCCGGCTTCGATGCGGCGCAGCCACTTGACCCACAGATTGCCTTCCCAGCCGGGAATGACGGCGCGCAGTGGATAGCCCTGTTCCGGCCGTAGCGCCTCGCCATTCATGGCAAAGGCCAGCATGACATCGTTCAGCGCCTTCTCGATCGGCAGCGAACGATTCATGCCGGCGGAGTCAGCGCCTTCCAGCATCAGCCACTTCGCATTCGGCTTCAGCCCGGCCTCGTCGAGCAGCACCTTCAGCGGCACGCCGGTATACATCACGTTGTGGATCATGCCGTGCGTGAACTGGCAGCCATTGAGCTGGCTGCCGCGCCATTCCATGCCGGAATTGGCCGCGCATTCGAGGAAGTACACCTTGTTGACACGCGGCATGCGCTTGATGTCGTCCATGGTGAACACCAGCGGCTTGTCCACCAGCCCGTTGATCATCAGGCGATAATCGGCAGGATTGATCTCGGCGACGCCGCCGTGATGACGCTCGAAGCACAGGCCGGACGGCGTGATGATGCCGTCGAGGTCGTGCAATGGCGTGAAATTCACCGACGATTCAGCAGACGCCGTCAACCACGGCACGTCGCGCCGGATCACATTCTTCTCGAACTTCGAGGGTACGCCGTAAGGATGTTTATCGACGCCATCGCCGAGATAGCGCTGCCAGTCCTGCACATCCGTAATGAGTGCTTCGGATTTTGCCGTCTCGCCCGCGAGCGCCGGAATCGCCGACAATGCCGCGCCGGCACCGGCCAGACCCGCTGCGCCGAGAAAGCGGCGGCGATTGAGCGTTTCCGCTGAGGTTCGATCAGTCATGCGACAAGCTTTCCTGTCTCTGCAATGCAACGACGCCTGAATCAGGAACCGGTCACCTTGACCGCGGTGTTAGGTTCGATCCTGACGGTTGAGACCTTCGCTACATGCGCCGCGACCACGTCCCAGATCGGCGGTCCCTGCGTGTTCTCGTTGACGCTGGCCCAGCCCGAGACCGTGTAGGTCTTGCTGGCCTCGATCGGCTTGCCGGACTTCAGATGAGTCATCCCGGAAATGCGCGATCCCATCGGCTTGGAGATATCGATCGCGTAGCCCATGCCGCCCATACGGACCATGTCGCCGCCGCCCTGGAAATACGGGTCGGGGTGGAAAATATTGTCGGCAACGTCTTCCAGCACTTCCTTGATCTGGGTGCCGGTCATTTGGTTGCGATAACAGTTCGGATAGGTGATCGCGGTGGCGTTGGTGATCTGCTCCCAGGTGATCGCATCACCGGGGATCAGCGTGCCGCCCCAGCGGAAGCCGGGCGACAGCACGATCTCCGCATCGCGCTCGGACATCATCGCGTTGCAGATCAGATCGTCGAAAGTGCCGTTGAAATTGCCGCGGCGATACAGCAGCGAATCCGTCTTGCCGATCTCGCGCGCCAGATCCCCCGCGAAAGGTGCCCTCACCTTTTCCACCAGCGCGGTCATTGCCGGATCGGGTTTGATGGCATCGGAGAAGACCGGCATCAGCTTGAAGCGGATATCCGCAACTTTCTTGTCCTTCACCTCGATATCGAGACGCGACACGAACTTGCCGTGCGAGCCGGTGGCGACGAGCACCGTATTGCCGACCTTGATCAGGCCTGGCATCGCGTCATGGGTGTGCGCCGTCAGGATGACATCGAGCCCCTTCACGCGGCCGGCCAGCTTGCGGTCGACATCGAAGCCGTTATGCGACAGCAGCACCACAATGGACGCACCGGCAGCGCGGGCTTCATCCACCTGCTTCTGGATATCCTCCTCGCGAATGCCGAATTCCCAGTTCGGGAACATCCAGCGCGGATTGGCGACGGCCGTGCGCGGCAGCGCCTGACCGATCACGGCGACGGTGGCGCCGCCGCGCTCGAACATCTTGCGCGCCTCGAATACCGGCTCCTGCCATTCGTTGTCGCGAATATTCTGCGCGAGGAAGGCGAAGGGGGCGGAGTCAGCGATCTGCTTGACGCGCTCGGCGCCGTAGGTGAATTCCCAATGGCCGACCATGGCATCCAGCTTCAGCGCCGACATGACGTCGACCATATCCTGCGCCTTGGTCTGCAGTGACGTCCAGCTACCCTGCCAGCTATCGCCACCATCCAGCAGCAGCACCTTGTCATCGCCGCGCTCGGCGCGCACGGCGCCGATCAGCGTGGCGATGCGGTCCATGCCACCCATGCGGCCATAGTTCTTCGCAAGCGCGACGAAGTCATCCGCCGTCAGCGCGAAGGCATCGGCGGTGCCGGCTGCGATCTTGAAGTAGTTGCGAAACTCGGCATCCGTGAGATGCGGCGGCATGCCTTTCACTTCGCCGACGCCGAGATTGACCGACGGCTCGCGGAAGTGCAGCGGCATCAGCTGCGCGTGTGTATCGGCAACATAGAGGATCGTCACCGTGCCCAGCGGATCGAACCGCAGGATGTCGGCCTGTGTCAGGCGTTGCTGTGCCGCCGCGCGGCCGAGCGGGCCAAGGCCGCTTCCGATCGTGAGCGCAGACGCAGCCGCCGTCGCTTGCAGGAAATCCCGCCTCGATATCATGATCCACCTATGATCCCTTCCGGTATGGAAGGGTGAATGTTCAGAAGAACGTCAGATCCAGGATCTTCAATTCAGGATCTGCAATACAAAGTCTGCAATCCGTCAGGCCACGGTCAGCTTGTTGGTCGCAACATAATCGGAGCCGTCGTCATCCTTCCAGGTGAAGGTGAATTCGCCGGACTCGGCAGCCTTGTAGAAAAACGACTGATAGGGATTGGCCGAGATCGCAGGATTCCAGTCGGCCTCGAACACCGTCTTGCCGTTGAAGGCGGCGGTGAACTTGTTGATGATCTTGCGCGGCACGACCTTGCCGGCCGCATCCTTGCGCTGGCCGGATTCCATTTCGTGAGAGATCAGCGTCTTGATCTCGATCAGTTCACCCGGCTTGGCCTGGGTCGGAACGCGAACGCGCGGGGTTGGTTTGGTTGCCATGGGAAAGTCCTCGCCTGATAAATCTGTTCTGTGAACGAAGCTGCGCGACTAGCCGCCGCAACCGCCGATCGTGACTTTCACATTGGCCTTCGCCATGTGCAGCTTGCCGTTGGACATTTCGGCGATGCAGACGATGTTCTGGGTTTCCGCAAGACGCATGCGCGTCGAGGCCGAGGCCTTGCCGCAAGCCGGCGTGAAACGGTAGCTGACGACGGCCGGCAACGGATTGCCTTCGGCAAACACATGCACCGACTTGACGTAGTCGGCATCGGTCATCGGGCTTTCAATATCGACATTGACCGGGACCACGAGGCCGTTTTCGGCGATCTCGGGCACGTCGAGCTTGATCTTGCCGCTTTCGAATTTCTTGTCGCCGTACAGCTTCTTGATTTCGGCGGCGACGGCCTGCTCATCGGCCAGCGATAGTCTGGGAGCAAGGATTGCTGCGAGACCAGCGATCGCGGCCATGGCCAGCGTTTCGCGACGGGTCTTCTCGACCGACTTCAAAATCATGAGTGCTTCCTCCTGCGGGATTTGAGCAATCCCTTTACAATAGTATCGCTTGACGATTCCAAGTCTGATCTATCTTATCTGGGACATATCATTATATTCTTTTTCTTGAATGTAAAGATCTGAAATGCACAAGTGCCGCAGAGACGGCGATGTGGGAGGGGACAGATGAGGAAGACCGTCATTCGGTCAGCAGCAGCGGCCATTCTGGTACTCTGCGCGGGGAGCTTCGGCAGTCATGCGCAAGACGCCAGCGAGAAAGAGATTGAACGCTATCGCGAGATGATCTCGGACCCGATGTCCAATCCCGGTTATCTCGCCGTCGATCGCGGCGAAGCGCTGTGGGGCGAAGCCCGCGGCAGCAAGAACGTCTCGCTGGAAACCTGCAATCTCGGTCTCGGCGCCGGCAAGCTCGAAGGCGCCTTCGCGCAATTGCCGCGCTACTTTGCAGATGCCGACAAGGTCATGGACCTTGAGCAGCGCCTGTTGTGGTGCATGCAGAACATTCAGGGACTCGATACCAAGGATGTCGTCGCGCGGCGCTTTTCAGGCCCGGGCCGTGCGTCGGACATGGAAGACCTCGTCGCTTACATCGCCAACAAATCGAATGGCATGAAGATCGACATTCCGCTGAGTCATCCCAAGGAGCAGGAGATGGTGGCGGTCGGCGAAGCGCTGTTCTACCGCCGCGGCGGCGTCAATGATTTCTCCTGCGCCACCTGCCATGCCGACGAAGGCAAGCGCATCCGGCTGCAGGGACTGCCGAACTTCTCCAAGCCCGGCAAGCCGGCGCAGGAAACCATGGGCGGCTGGCCGACCTATCGCGTCTCGCAGGGCGCGCTGCGCACCATGCAGCATCGTCTGTGGGATTGCTTCCGCCAGCAGCGCTGGCCCGTGCCGGAATACGGCTCGGACGCACTGACCGCCCTCACCTCTTTCCTGCAAAAACAAGCGGCGGCCGGCGAACTCAACGTTCCGTCGATCAAGCGATAAGGAGCCCGGGATGAAACGCGTTTTGACACTCGCCGCGCTCGTTCTCGCAGCAGGCTCGCTCACCACGACCACATACGCGCAGACCGCCGCCAAGGCGCCGGATCCAGCGCTCGTCGATGCCTATATGAAATCCACCTTCGGCAAGGCGCCGCCGGAGTGGCAGGCGCGCATCGAGCCGGACGAAACGCTGAAGACTTGCAATGCCTATCACAACGAGGTGCCCAGCGCCGAGGCCGAGAAGATCACCGCGCGCGAAATGGCGCGGGTGGTCTATCCCGCCGACGGCAAATTCCTTGGCAACTGGAAGGAAGGCGCGAAGATCGCCAATAACGGCCGCGGCGGCCAGTTCTCGGATCCGCCTGACACCGTTGCCGGCGGCAACTGCTACGCCTGTCACCAGATGGAACAGAAGGAAGTCAGCTACGGCACGCTCGGCCCGAGCCTGACCAATTACGGCAAGGACCGCAAATACGATCCGCAGGAAATCAAGAACGCCTTCACCAAGGTCTACGACTCGCAAGCCATGTTCGCCTGCTCCAACATGCCGCGCTTCGGCGTCAACAAGGTGCTAAGCGAACAGCAGATCAGGGATATTGTGGCTTTCCTGTTCGATCCGGAATCGCCGGTCAACAAGTAACCGAAGCTGAGAGGGGATCGACATGACGATGCGAAACGCATGGATTGCCATTGTCCTGTCGATGCTCGCGTCATCTGCAGTAAAGGCGGAAGAAGCCGTCGTCAGTTACAAGACCCTCGGACTTGAACTGGCGCTCGACGCCGCGCGTGCGGCGCTAAAGGAGTGCCAGAAGCGCGGCTATCAGGTCGCCGTTGCCGTGGTTGATCGCTTTGGCACGCCGCAAGTCCTGTTGCGCGACCGCTTTGCCGGGCCGCACACGCCGCCGACCGCGACCGGCAAGGCATGGACATCAGCGAGTTTCCGTAACAGCACCACCGAACTCAATGCGATCAGCCAGCCCGGCATGATGCAGGCCGGACTGCGCAACCTGCCTGGTGTCGTGATCATCGGTGGCGGCATGATGATCGAAGGCGGCGGCGCGATGCTGGGCGCCATCGGCGTCTCGGGCGCCCCCGGTGGCGATGYGGACGAGGCCTGCGCGAAGGCAGGCATTGCCGCGATCCAGGACAAGCTTGATTTCTAGTTCGCCCGCGCGACTACGCCTGCTTCTTCAGCCATTCCGGAAATGGCGCCGTCTCGTAACCCTTCTGGCGCACATAGCGGAACATCGCCAGAAATTCTGTCGGTTCCAAAAGTCCAGGCATGCGCGCGACTTCCCGCGCCTGCCCGCTTTTCGATGCCAGTCCCGCCACGGTCTCCGGAAAGAACTGGATCGTCGGCGTGAAGCGAATGCCATAGGCTTCGCCAAAGGCCTTCTCGCCGCGCTTGCGACCATCAAAATCGGTCACCTCCCGCGCGCCGATATGATTGAGATGCAGGATCTCGAAATTGTCGCGGATATAGGTCTCGATCTTCGGATCGGTCATGTAGCTCTCATGCATGCGCTTGCAGGCCGGACAGCCCTTGAGCCCCCACATGATGGCGAAGCGCTTGCCCTTGGCGATCGCGCCCGCCAGATCTTCGGAGAGATCGAGAAAGCTCTCAAGATACCAGTCCATCTGATAGAGCCCGTCATCACCGAGCGTCGCCTTTGCCGACGCCGGTGCAGCGCGTAACCCGACCACGCCGAAACCGATGGCCGCGAGCGCATGCCGTCTGGTGATCACGCCAGTTACCTCAGACATTCGATCCTCCCGAGCCACACATCATCCGATCGTGCCGAAGGCCGGAAAGGTCTCCAGCATCCAACCTGAAATCCGCGGCATGGCACCAGTCAAAAACAGAACGCCTGTCAGGACAAGGCCGGCGCCGATCACCTTCTCGATAGCCAGCATATGCTGACGCAGCCGCGCCATCAGCCGCATGAAAGGCCCCGAAAACAGCGAAGCCAGCATGAAGGGAATGCCGATCCCCATCGCATAGGCCGCGAGCAGAAGTGCACCCTGCGCCGGCGCGCCTTCGGCACCTGCGACCATCAGAATAGCCGCCAGCACCGGCCCGACGCATGGCGTCCAGCCGAAGGCGAATGCGAGGCCGACCAGATAGGCGCCAAGAAAGCCCGCCGGTCTGCGCACCGCTTGAAAGCGCGCTTCGCGAAACAACAGCCCGATCCGGAAGACGCCGAGAAAGTGAAGTCCGAGAATGACGATCAACACTCCGGCGATGATGCCCAGTGTCTCGAAATGCGCCGTGATCGCCTTGCCGATGAGCGATGCCGACGCCCCCAGCGCAACAAAGACCGTGGCGAAACCCAGCACGAACGCGAAGGACAATGCGACCACGCGTCCGTTCGGGCGCCAGCCGGCCTGACCACCGCGATCGTCGAGTTCGTCCAGGCTGACGCCTGCCAGAAAGCAGAGATAGGGCGGGACCAGCGGCAGAACGCATGGCGACAGGAACGACAACAGCCCTGCGCCCAGCGCACCAAGGAACGAGATTGAGGACACCACGGCGGATCCGGTTCTGGCATAAATATTCGAATTCGTGTATGTGTAACACATGACGTGGAAATTGCCTCTGAAAACCTCGTTGATCGCGACTTTGTTGGTGATGACTGCGGCGCTGTCGCCGCGCATCGCTGATGCGTCCGAACTCCTGATGTTCGAGCGCGATGGCTGCGTCTGGTGCGCGCGCTGGAATCGCGAGATCGCGCCGGTCTATGACAAGACCGACGAAGCCAAGCTTCTTCCGCTGCGCCGCATCGATATGGATCGCGACAAATCGCCCGGCATCGTACTGGCGTCGCCGGTGCGTTTCACGCCGACCTTTCTGATCGTCGACAACGGCCGCGAGGTCGGTCGCATCACCGGCTACATGAACGACGAATCTTTCTGGAGCCTGCTCGGGAAGTATGCTGCCAGACTGACCAACTCACAGCCCAACGCCAATCGTTCCTGATCCTCTTCAAACATTCGCGGGACACGCACGCTGCCATGGCTTCTATCATCCCATCCGAACTCGAAGACGAACTGCGCGACGGTGCGGAATATTCGCCCGAACTCGATCAGTTGATGCGCAAGGCCCGCAAGGCCAGCAATTTCCTCAAAGCGATCTCGCACGAAAACCGCCTGCTGCTGTTGTGTCTGCTGGCGGAGCGGGAACGGTCGGTGTCCGAACTGGAAAACATCCTGTCGCTGCGGCAGTCAGCCGTGTCCCAGCAACTCGCGCGTCTGCGCTACGACGGCATGGTCGAGACCCGCCGCGACGGCAAGACGATCTATTACAGCCTGGCCAATGACGACGTGCGAAGCGTCATCTCGGTCATCTACGATATCTTCTGCGCCACGCCGGCGCCGACCAAGAAAAAATAACGCCGCCGATCTGGCAGGCGGAGGCGCGCGGCCCGTAAGGCCAGCGCGCCTCACATCGGGAGGAAACCCATGCAGAACATGTCTGCCTGGTTATCGGCGCTGGCTGGCTTTGCCATCGGTGCTGCTGCGGGATTTGCCGTGCGACGCGCGCGCCTTTGCACATTTGGCGCGATCGAAGATGCGTTGATGGGCGGTGACAATCGCCGCCTGAAGATCTTTGGGCTGGCTCTGGGTATCGCCGTGCTCGGCACGCAGGCGCTGATCCTGTCCGGCTTTCTCGCGCCCGAACACACCACTTACGTTCCCACCGCATTGCCCCTCATTGCGATCGTCATCGGCAGCATCATGTTCGGCACCGGCATGGCAATGGTCGGCACGTGCGGCTTCGGCTCGCTGGTCCGGCTCGGCACCGGCGATCTCAGGAGCCTGATCGTGATCCTCGTGCTGGGTGCGACGGCCTATGCCACTCTGCGCGGACTGTTCGCCGATCTTCGCATTGGCGTGCTTGAGCAGCTAGCGATCCGCATGCCGGACGGCATACGCTCCGACTTTGCATCACTGCTGACGCAAGCGACCGGCCGCGATCTGCGCGTGCCGCTCGCCATCATTGTCGGCAGCGGCCTTTGTTGGCTGGCACTCAGCGACAAACGCCTGCGCCGCGCGCCGCGCCTGCTCACTGCCGGTGTCGCACTCGGATTACTCACGATTGCCGGCTGGATTGTCACGGTGGGATTGAACGACGATTTCGCGGGTCCGCCGCGCCCGCAAAGCCTGACATTCGTGTCGACCATCGGAAAAGCACTGTATGCCGGGGTCCTGAATGTCGCGAACTTCGCCGATTTCGGCGTCGGCAGCGTGTTCGGCGTCATTGCCGGTGCATGGGCTGCAGCGTGGTTCGCCGCGGAACTGCGCTGGGAAGCCTTCGACGACGATCACGAAATGCGCCGCCATCTCATCGGCGCCTGCCTGATGGGTGTCGGCGGCATTCTGGCCGGCGGCTGCACCATCGGTCAGGGCATTACCGCAGGATCGATGCTGGCGCTGTCCTGGCCGATCGCCGTCGGCGGCATGGTGCTCGGCGCGCGGATCGGCATCGCTATCCTGGTCGATGGCTCGCCGCGCGACCTCATTCAACGCAACTGGATGCTGCTGGCGCGGAAAGCGCCGCCATCCAAGTAACCGCCGGCATCAAGGCTTGAGGTAGCTCCAGCCGGCTTCCTGCAACTCAATCAGCCGAACCGCGCCCGATGGCACCACCGTCGCCTCGGATACAACACTGATAGCCTTGCCCTCGCGCTTCTCCATGCCCTCTTTGGTATTTCCGCAGGCGATGAATTTGACGCTGGACGGGAAGCTGGCATCGACAATCTGCTTGATGCGGTCCTTCACCGGCGAGGTGTCGTCGCGCAGCATGTGCAGACCTGGCCCATAAGTGACGATCTCGATCTGAACGTCCTCACCCTTCGCCTTGTAGAATTCCATGACGTTTGTCGCGTTGTTCAAAGCCAGATTCATCAGAGCCGGATCGTTCTGATTGACCTGAATGGCGACGCGATGCTCCTTCGCGCCTGCTGCATAAGCGGACAACGCGATCAGCGACAACAGGACGGCTCCGGCAATCGATCTCAACAATGATCGCATCTCAAAATTCCTTTTCAGGGACATACAATTTCAGGGACGCACGATCGTAAAACCGCGCTCAGTCAGATCCAGCAGATGGCCGACGCCGACCTGCACTTCAACCGCATGCGGATTGATCGCCGGCCGCTTGCCGGCGTCCCGCTCAATCGTATCCAGCGTGTTGCCACAGACGCTGAAGCGCACGCCCTGGGTCACCAGACTATCGACCAGCGCACGGTGTTCGTTGGTGTCGCGCAGCAGATCAATGCCGGGGCCGAAGGTGACGACTTCAACCGCCACCTTGTCCGGTCCATAGGCTTTCAGGAGATTGCTGGCGACGCTGAGAACGAGGCGTTCTTTCTTCGGATCGGAATCGGACAGCTGCAAGGCGATGAAATGCTCGGCGAAGGGCTTGTCCGGCGCGGCGTCCTGTTTGGCGGGCCGTGTCTGCGCAATGACCGGGCCCGTTGCAAATGACATCAGCGCAAGGACCGACAAACAGAAAAACAGTCCTCGCCTTTTCATTGCGCACAAAACCTCTGACGATCAGGGGATTGATTAGCAATCGCCCTGCGCCAGCGCAATCAAACTAACGAAGCGGACTAGAGAGGATTTATTGCGTCGCAAACACAGGACGCAGTGCCAGGCCGCGGATCGCAACTGCAGCACCCGCAAAGATACCAGCGGCCGCGACGAAGGATGGCAGTGCGAGCGTGGACACACCTGTCAGCCCCTGCCCGATCGAGCAGCCATAGGCCATCGCGCCACCGATCCCCATCAGCGCGGCACCTGCCATCGAACGGCCCGTATGGCGTGCCGACGTATAGCCCTCGAACTCAAAGCGTCCGGTCAGCAAGGCCGTGAGAAGACTGCCGACGAACACACCCGCTACCAGCGCGATGCCGAAATTCAGCGTCATGCCCGTCGACAGCATGATGAATTGCAGCGTATCGGCAGCCGGCGACACGAATGTGAGCGACGCCACCGGAATCGGATCGAACTCATCGGCACCAAGCCAACCGGTTGTCAGCCAGCCGGCGATCACCAGCAGGCCCATCACGAACCCCGCCGCGAGTTGCCCCGGCGAACGTCGAAACGCACGATGCGACAGTGCAAACACCAACAGCGCACCGCCGACAATCAAAGTTGCTACGACGCGCGCCGTTGCGTCAGGCAGACCGAGCGTACCGAACAGCGACGGAAGAGAATTCACCCCGGGCGTCGTCTGCGTCCATTGCAGGATCGACAGCCGCATCGGCGCGAGCAGGCCCTTCAAGGTCATCTGCGCCGTGACGCCGATGATCGCGATCACGACCAGCGATCGTAGATTCCCCTTGCCGAGCAACACCAGTGCACGCGATGCACAGCCATTCGACAGCACCATGCCCAGGCCGAACAACAGCCCGCCGACGAAGATCAACGGCGCCGAGAATGACGGCTGCAAATAGAGCGACTTGGCGATCTCGACGATCCCAGCGCGGGCAATGAATTGTGTGCCGACAACCGCCACGGCAACCGCCAGCGCGTAGCTGCGGATCTTGCGTCCGTCGTCATGCGCCCACCAGTCGCGCAGGCTGCTCATGAGGCAGAAGCCACTCAGCAGACCGACCACGCCGAAAACGGCGCCAATCGCAAAACCCGCGACAACCGGGAGCGCAAACATCGAATGATCCGAACGTGATTTTGAGGTGATGCAGCCGAATTACTACCGGCAGTTTCAGAAGCGGTCCAGTTGACCCATGATTTAAGGAGGAAGTTCTACAGGCACCGGAAAACAGGAAACATAATTCCATTAGATTGCGGAACGCGATGCATAATGACTATCGCTCTGGGAGCGGCAGAGATCGCCACACTGGTGTTTCGCACCCAATTTTCGAAACGGCATTTTCGATCTTGCCCGGCTCAACACGGGCATAGCGCTCAGTTCTTTGGAGGGCGCGGCAAGCGGATCTGAAGCTTCATCGATCAAAGCAACACCAAGGGCTAGGCTCCCGCGCTCCCGAATAAGGACGGCGGGGCTCGGCGAAGGGTGCACCCCATCGGTCGCACGGCCGTGCAACGCTGAGTTCATGCGACTGAGAAAGTTGAACGAAAACTTTTCCAAGTCAGACCAAGAGATCTTGGAGATGATTTTATGAAGCGACTGCTCGTTTTCACGACGCTGTTTCCGCCACTCGTGCTGTTCGTCTACATCGCAGCCGATCAGTTGTTGCGCGATGGTTTTCCCGACATCGGGTTCCTGGCGTGGCTGGTGGGAATTGCGTATGTGCTCGCCGTCATTCCTGCTTGGTTGACGGCAGGAGTGGACTGGGCGCTTTCTGCCCAGCCGCTTTACGTGCGGCTCATCGCGACGATGCCGGTGGCGGCTATCCTGGCCGAGCTTGTCGCACGCTACATGGGCCAGCCATATTTCGATGTGTCCGTTGCGATAGCGGGAGCAGTTCCAGCCGCGGTGTGTTCGTGGCTGTCAGATAAACCAATGAGAAGCGTGCATGCGTGAGCGAGCTTAGCACCACCACGGTCATGACCCATCTGCGCAAGTCTTCGGCCACACGTGTTGACGCAGCCGCCCCACCACCAAGTTGTCTATTTTTATAGACAACACGCCAATGACTGCGGTAGCGTTTGCAAGCCTTTCGCAGCAATCACGGGGTGTGTTTCAGTCGTGGCCTACAATATCTACGGGACCCCTCACGGGCAGCCGGAGAAGGTCTGCTACGGAACCGTACAGACCCTCGATCAGACGGCGAGCGAGCTACGGAAGCTGCGTGAAGCTGGCGTCTTGGACGTCTACGCTATTGGCTTCGATCCCGAGACCGCCAACCTGCGGAAGCCGCCGTCGGACCCCAAATCGAATTAGGCAGGCGCGTTCGGAACCAGGCAAATATGCGCTGCTTGAAGCGAACAAACACCGAAAATACAATTGCTTACAGGATTACTGACAAGCCGCCGCCCCGCAGGGCCAATTCGTCAACGATGTGAAAATGGTGGGGGAAGAAGGACTCGAACCTTCGAAGTCATAAGACGGCTGATTTACAGTCAGCTCAATCATATGAACTGGCATGAAATGGGAAGCATTCTTGTTGATTTATGGCGCTTATTAGCATTTGATGGCTGATTAATAGGAACGGGAATGAAGTGAAACGCCTTCGCAGCGCTTCCCATGTGCTTCCCAATTCCATATGAGGCAGCCCATGAAATTTACGGAAGCGAACGTCAAGGCTTTCAATGCCCCCGCCGGTAAAGCCGACCATATCGAATTTGACGATGCCATGCCGGGTTTCGGCTTAAGGGTTCGGGAAAGCGGGAACAAATACTACATTGCACAGTACCGCGTTGGCTCGAAATCCGGCCGGACGACTTTGGGAAATGTCGCGAAGGTCAGCCTAGCCGATGCGAAAATTCACGCCAAAAAGGTGTTCGACCAAGTGGCCGCTAAGATCGACCCTGCTGCCTCGCGGGCCGAAAAGGCTGCGCAGGTCTCGGACACATTCGGCCGATATGTGGACCGTTTTCTCGAAAATTTTAAAGCGGAATGGGCCACCAAATATTACAGCGACAACGTTCGCGCCATAAAAGTGCATTTCAAGAATTTACACGCCAAGCCAATCAAAACCATCACCCGCGCCGACGTTGCCACCGAGCTTGCCGCGATCAATTTAATCGGCAAAACGACCATGAACCGCTCCCGCGCTGTCCTGTCAAAATTCTTCAACTGGGCTATCGGTGAGGGCGTCTGCGAATACAACCCCGTCGAGAAAACGAACAAGAACACAGAAACTCAACGAGACCGTGCGCTATCTCCCGCCGAGCTACAGAAGGTGTGGAACGCAGTTGAAGCACTACCTACGGACGAACGGAACGTCTTTCAACTCATGGTTTTGACGCTCCAACGTGAAGATCAAATCGGCTCGTTGAGAGTTGACGAAGTAAACTTTGAAGAACGCCGTCTGGAATTCAAACGACAGCGGGTCAAGAACAAGAAAGGCGGCAAGCACATAATCCCTTTGGGACCGCTGGCGTTCGCGCTGTTGTCGTCGATTGACGTTACAAATCGGACAATGGTTTTCGGTCGATGGGACACGGGTTTTGCAAATTACAGTCATATGAAAGAGAAAATCGACGCTATAGCTAAACTTAACGAGCATTGGGTTCTGCACGATTTGCGGCGCACGGGGAAAACCGCCATGAGCGAAGACCTCGACGTAATTGGTGAGGTGTCTGAGTCGATTCTCAATCATTCAAAAAAAGACATGGATCGCGTCTATAACAACGCGAACTATCTTAAGCAGAAGCTCGACGCGTTGACTCGCTGGGAAGCTCACGTCATGGCAATCGTCGGACAGGCCGCGTGATCGCCCTTCGCCGCTAATAAAACGCCGCCGGCTATTGGGCACGGCGGCTATCCATTCAGACGACGACCCATTCGCCTTGGCGCATATGTCGCGCCTTGATCGTACGGCCTTCTTCTAGCGCGGCAAACTGCGCGTACGGAACCGCGCACTCCGTCTGTCCGGCATGACCAATAGACTTCGGTCCATTTGTCCGTATTGCAGGCGCGCGCCCTGCTCCATCGCTTCCAGAATTTCGGATGTTGTAACCATCGCCTGCTGGACCGGCGTTGCACGCTCCTGTTTGACTTTCCAAAGATATAGGAACGGACTGCACGCAATCCAAGCGTGCGATTGGGTCCAACGGCTAGCCCGGCATGCATGCCAAGCCATCCCTCGCGGATGGATAGTAGGAGCCGCCATTGCCGCTCCACCCGTTTCGGCCGGTAGCCGGCATTTCCACCCCAGAAAGCTAATGAATCAAAAAACTGATTGCGTGAAATCTCTATCCGCACACCTGCGCCGGACGGCATCTTGGCGCCGGTCTATCGCCGCCAAATTCCCCGGCGACCCTCGCAACGTTCGCGCCGCCGAAGCTCTGGACGGCCTCGCCACGGCCATCATGGACCTTTCCGATGCGCAATGGTGCCGGCTCGAAGAGCATTACTCTTGGGCCAGTGAAAAATGGGCCGTGGCAGTCAACGACGCCAGCCGCCTCGTTGGCTTTCAGCCGGCCACCATGACCGTTGCCGGGTTTGTCGCCGTCCTGACCGGACTGCTTCGGGTTGAGGTGGCAGCTTGATAAACGCCAAGAAAAAGCCAGAAGACCAAGCCCACGATAACGACAACATGTCTAAAGCCGAAATGCGCGAAGCCGCGCTTCGGCACGTCTTCGCCGGATGGGCACATACCGACAGCCTAGCTGACGCGCACATGGTGGCATTTGAATTGGGAACGTTGGTCGGCAACAACGTTGCAGATTACGAACGGACCAAGAGGTCGCAGGAATTCCACCTGCGAATTCGGGACATAGGTGAAGATCATTGGCGTGATATTCACCTGTCCTTCTCGGCCGGTCGCGCCACCGATATCGGGCGGGACAACCTAACCCGCCGCTATCAAGCCAAAGGCGCCAGCAAAAGCCCGACCGTCAAAGCCACGCCGTTTGTCTACGTGGACCCCAAGGCCATCCCAAAGCGGGAATGCCTCTATGGTGGCCACCTGTACCGAAAATATCTATCGGCCACCTTCGGCGCTGGCGGTAGCGGCAAATCTACCGCGAAGATCAGCGACGCATTGGCCATGGCGACGGGCAAGCCGTTGCTCGGCCATGCGGTTGAACGACCCTTAAAATGTTGGATTGTGAATCTGGAAGACCCCCTGGACGAGACGCAACGAAAGCTGGTCGCGGCCATGAAGCACTTCCGCGTTACTGCCGAAGAGCTTGGCGATAACCTTTTCGTCGATAGCGGCCGTGAGCAATCGTTCTGTGTGGTCAAGAACGACGGCAAGGGCACGACGATTGTCGAACCTGTCGTATCGGCGATCATCAACGAAATCATCGACAAGGAGATCGACGTTCTAATCGTCGATCCCTTTGTATCGACCCATTCGGTTGAGGAAAACGCCAATTCTCAAATCCAGCAAGTCGCCGAACAGTGGGTTCGTGTGGCGAATGCCACCAACGCCGCTGTTGAACTGATCCATCACATCAACAAGAGCGCCGGGGACGGCAGGGCCGAAGTAACTGCCGAGTCCGGTCGTGGTGCCGGCGCTCTCAAGGACAAGGCGCGCAGCGTCCACACAATAAACGGCATGACGGCGCAAGAAGCGGAAAAAGCGGGAATTGATGCGAACGACCGATTTGACTACTTCCGTGTGAACAACGGCAAGTCCAATCTGGCCCGTCGCACAGGCCATTCCGATTGGCGCCGGCTCATCTCGATCGATCTAGGCAACGGTGGCAACTTCTACACGCCGGGCGACAGCGTTGGAGTCGCCACGCCATGGCGATGGCCATCCGAGACGGTCACAGACGTGCCGGCCGATCAGCTTGCTGAGATCAAGCGGCGCATTGCTGCCGGCCAGTTCAAGGCGCATTGGCTTGCGACCGATTGGGCGGGGTTCGTCTTCGCGGCCGTCATGGGCATCGAACTGCGCGACAACGTGGCCAAACGCCGGCTGGATGCCACCATTCAGCGTCTCGTTGCGGAAGGTCATTTCAAGATCGTGCATCGCGCTGACAAGACACGGCACGAAAAGCCGTATCTGGAAGTTGCGGCGCCAGGATCAGAAGACACTGACGCAGAGTAACGCACTGACGCGCATGCGTGCGTTACGGGTGGTGTCCCCCCTTAGGGGACACCACCCACCAACGCACGCAGATAGTATTGAACAGACTTTCGCGGATCGGCCGGTCACAGCAGCCTTTGATAGTAAGAACGATCGAGGCCAACCAATCAAGAATTGGCCTGACAGAGTTGAAGCAAAACGCGATTTCAAATAGTACTTTTAACTGTAGCGAAGTTGCGAGCGTTGCCCGTTAAGGGTAGACGCATGCCAGTGACCCGTAACGTTCTGACATCGAGGCGGTGGACGTTACGGCTGATACTACCACACCGAATTCGATCTTCCCTTACGCAACTCTAAATCTCCGCCGCAGAAACGCGCGGCATGTTCGGCCACGTCATGATTGCGTGGCCTTTTCTTCACAACGTGCGCGAACGCCATTCGCGCCGAAGGATGACTCATGGATTTTGACGACGACGATCAGCTCGACAGCGACAATGCCTCCGTGGACTTGCACGAAGGCGATCACAGCCACCGCATCAGAGGCAAAGCCGCTCTGAAAAAGCGGTACGGTCGGACCGTGGACGATGCGGCAACGGAACGCGAAACCGACATTAACCCGCTTGCCCATGTCTTCGAAGAAATCCCATCCACGACGACATCGGATTCGCCCAACCCTTTGGTTCGCAACGTCGATGACGACACCCGCAAGCAACAGGACGCGACAAGGTTAGCGTCGGCAAAGAGGGCATTTGACATGACACAGCTAAACGAACTCTGCGCAGTGCCAGCCACGCTACTTGTCCCCGCCAATGATAACTCGGTCGGTTTCAAGAACACGGAGTCATGGCCGCTTGAAGAGGCCATCAAACGCTCGGGCAAAGCTAATGCCCCGGAATTGCTGGGGACCGCCCATTTCGTCCGCGACGTGTATGATGCGGCGTTTGCCGACCCGCTTGCGGACGCCATCCACCGCCCCGGTAAGGTGTCCACACCTGACTTCGGCGTGCAGCGCAGTGCATCCGGCGAAGTCCTCTATGAACACGGCCGAACGCTGGATCGGAAAAGGAGAGCCTACGATGGCCGCCTATCGAAGCGAGGCAAACCCCGACCGTCCGCAAAGGATGGCGAAGAAGGTGCGATCAGGCACGACGGTTTTGCCCGCAGGGTAAAAAAGCCACCCGTGGACACCCCCTTTAACGCGATACACGACGACCTGTTTCCGCAACGGAAGATCGATGCGCAGAACGATCTGCGCGACATTCTTGCGGCAGTTGGTCCGCTTTGGGGGCCGCTGGTTGACGCTTGTTGCCACAACCTAACATTCGCGGAGATTGCCGCGAAGAAAGGTTACAAGCGTCCGGGCGAAGGTTCCGTATTGGTGTGGGAGGCATTGGAAGCCGCACATGCCGCAATCGAGGCAAAGCACACCGCAGCGAATTACCGGGAATACGTGAGCAAGAGCGGCCTTCCGGTATCGCCCAAACGCGGCGTGCGGCTTGCCGCCTAGAGCGGCTTGCACGCCAAAACGGTCGCTACGGATAGAGAGTGAAGGGACGCGATGGCGTCTCTTCACTCGGCTTGCACACCAAACCGCGTGCCGAGGATTGATAGTGAGGGGCCATTCTGCCCCTCCACCGCAACCAAGGAGTCTGCACTTAATGGTGTCAGCTATTACACGAGCGTTGGCCCTCTACACTGGAACGCCCCTGGAAAAGGTCGAAGGCATCGCGAACGCGCTGATTGCCTCCGGCGCATGGGATGAACCTGATCATCCACTAACTTACCTGCTTCTCGCAGTGATGGCAGAAGCGACGCCGAAGACCGCAACTTCCGTGGCTCGGCATTACTATCACCTTCCAGGCGATGACGAGCATACGCTTGGCGAGCTTGTCGATTCGATGGTTGAAGTATTCCTCCGAAAAGAACGCCGGCTGCTCTCGCTATACGCCTACTGGTCGCGGATTGAGGTATTCACGAACGTCCCCGCTGTGCGCATTCACACGAAATGCCACGAAGGCGACTTTGAGACGCTGTACTGCCGCGACGGCTGGGAGAACAGCGGCTCGCACCGATACTCAATCATGGCAGGAACAACGCTGTTTGACATCGTCGCCTATCTATCGTTGAGCGCCACCGTTGCCTGAGAAGCGATTGTATCTCCCGCTCGCGGTCAAGTCAGCGGGCGCCGGCCAGTTTAGCGCATATGCCTCGACGTTCGACGGCGCGCCCGACACCTACGGCGATGTGATCGCACCCGGTGCATTCTCCGCGTCGATTGCCGAACACCGCGCGGCAGGAACGATGCCCGCGTTGTTATGGCATCACGACACGTCCGCTCCAATCGGCAAGATTACCAGCCTCTTCGAAGACAAAAAGGGACTTCGCATAGATGGAGTCCTCGCCATCGGCTCATCGCTGGGCGACGACGCTTACGCCTTGATGAAGGTTGACGCTCTTTCGATGTCGATTGGCTACAGCGCGACCCGGTTCTCGCCAATGGGCAAGCGCGGTCGCCGCCTGGAAGCTATCAAGCTTTCAGAAGTCAGCGCGGTGGCCATGCCGGCTAACGTCAACGCAAAGATAATCTCAGTCAAAAGCCACGCCACGGATGCAGACCATATCCGTCGCGTTAATGCGGCAATCGCTGCCAACGTTCTATTTCACCAGATCATCGCAGCATCGCGAGAGATCGACAATTCAATCTAAGGATTTGCACTTAATGCCCATGGCACACGAAGCCACTGACTTCGACGTTACCGACGCACTCGATACTCTGACCAAGACGACGACTTCCGCGTTCGACACCTTGACAACGCGGCTTGATAAGCTCGAAGCGAAAGCTCGTCGGCCCGTCGCCGCGAATGACAATTTTTATCCGGTCGCGGCAAACGACAATGGAGCGCCAACCGAAGCAAAGTCCTTCAATAGCTATCTGCGGCGTGGAGACAATGGCGTTGGCGCTGACGAAGCAAAAATGCTCCGAGCAGGCGTGGCACCGCAGGGCGGTTATCTTGCGCCCGCCGAGTTCACAACAGAGTTTATTCGCGACCTTACGCTGTTCTCGCCAGTTCGTGCCCTTGCAACCGTCAAGCAGACCTCGCACGGGTCCGTGACGTTGCAGAAGAGGACTGGCATCACAAACGCCAAATGGAAAGGCGAAGCTGCGACACAGGAAGGTAGCGAACCGTCGTTCGGCCAGCTTGAGATCGTTGCACGTGAACTGAACACCTATGTGGATTTGTCCAATCAAGTCTTGCAGGATGCGGTCGTTGACATTGATTCCGAGGTACGGTTGGCACTGGCCGAGGACTTTGGCCAGAAAGAAGCCGTGGCCTTCGTCAAGGGCGACGGCGTGACCCAGCCGGCTGGCATCATGACCGACGCAGGCGTCGGCTACGTACCCAACGGTCACGCGACAAACCTTTCGGCCGACGCGCTGATCAACATGGTCTATGCGTTGCCGGCGTTCTACCGCAATCGCGGCACGTTCGTACTCAACGGCTCTACGCTGGCGGCCATTCGCAAGTTGAAAGACACGACTGGCCAGTACCTATGGCAGCCGGCCTATCAGGCGGGTCAGCCGGAAACGATTTTGGGCCGACCTGTGGCGGAAGCCGTGGATATGGACGACGTAGCGTCCGGGGCATTTCCCGTCCTCTTCGGCGACATCGGGACGGCATATCGCATCATAGATCGCACCGACCTGTCGGTCCTCGTCAATCCATACCTGCTGGCAACAAACTCAACGACCCGAATGCATGCCAGCCGACGCGTCGGCGGTGGCGTCGTTCAGGCCAATGCCGTTAAGAAGCTCAGAATGACAACCAGCTAACGAATGCACCGGCCGGCGATAAACGCCGGCCGGGGGGCATTTGATCTCTGGCAATTGAAGGGTTCGCAGCGGCCGAAGGAAAATTTCGCGTATCCGCAAAATGGGATTCCAACGAATAGACGTTCTTCGCTGCGGCACCCAAACGGAGACCAAATAGGCTTACGAATCTGCGGCACAATTAGTTGACCGCTATGTTCGGTAACCTAAGATGAACTCTAACGCTACTGTCTCCCAGCCTCGACGGTCGGGCATTAATTTGTCGTAGAAGTGCGTCAATATAGTCATTGTGCCTCTGGGGCTCAAAACCATCTGCGTGCGCTCCCATCGCGATTAGAAGGTCAAGCCCATTCGGATGCTTGGCGATGCGCTGATAAAGAGTCTTTAGATTTAAGCCAAGCGACATTCGGGGCGCCAATTGCTCCACGAGATTTGGAATATCGCTCGCAGCCCAACGATCGGTTGCCAATTGCAGAATGGCCAACGAAACACGAATGGAGTCGCTGTCATTTGGGTAACCGGTCAAATGAGAGATTTCGATAGAAGTGAGATCGACCTTCGACAGCAAAACGTACTTCGCGATAAAGACCAGCAGCCCCCGAAGATCGCTGTTCTTTACGAACGTGGCGACCATTCCAACGGCAGGCGACTTACCAAATGTAAAATTCAAAGAAATAAACTGAAAGTCATTGCTTCGCGCGAGGTTATCCAGATATGCGAGATACTTCTCGTTATCTAAGGGAGTCCATCCAGTCTCAAGCAGCTCCCGAAGCGTGTTTGTATCAGGGGGCGCAGATGCGTCACAGACCTCTTGCACTATCTGATCCAATAGCCTCTTGACGCCGACCGAGTCTTCGGTGAGCGTTGGGTTGTGCAGCATGAAGAATGTCGCATTTAGCAAACGAGATCGGGGTTCGTCATCAAGAACTTCGCAAGTCGCTTCGATCAAATCACGAGCGCGCTTTGTGTCGAGAGGCGAATGTGAGAGTTGGAGTCGAGTTAAGGGAGGGATGCCCAGCTTTCCAATTCCTCCGCCAATCGATATCTTTCGGTTCGACGCGACTAAATCCGTTTTTGTTAATCCTTTAGACCATCTCCGTTCGGTACGAAGCCAATCATCCGGGCCGCCGAATGCATTGTTTAATACAAGCTCGGCGATTGACGCGAACGTATTTGTCCCAGTCTTGAGAGCGATTGCAGACTGCAATATCCAGGGAAAATAGTTCACGAAGGCGCGATATTGATCGAAAGAACCGAGCGCTTCTAGAGCGTCTGCCAACGACTTCTTAGTCGGCTTACGAGCCAGCTCTGACACCTTTTGAAGCGGCTCCCAACCAGAGCCTGCTGGTGGAGTGCGTCGAAACTCGTAAAGATGACCGTCCGCAATCGGCATCAACGCGCTGGTTAGCCCGTGCGCACCGTCCTCTGCGGTGGGAACAATTGTAATTCTTTGCAAGCGACTGCGGTGCTCTCGGACCGCAGAATAAGCTAAGGGGAGGACAGAAATTGTCTCAATGAATTCCGACCCATTCATCGACAGGATTGCAGTCTGCCGAGATTGCGTTAGCCGAAGTGCTTCGATTGGTCCCGCTCGCCATTGGTCATCTCGTATCTTCGAACGCAGGCGATCCGTGCAGTGGCGCAAATTCAGCAACGGAACTAGAACTAATGCTTTTATTGGATCAGTCGGCCAGTGTTCAATAATAAGAGCCTCCGACCATTCGCGGGCGTTTTTGAGGAGTTCAAAGGCCAACTTAAATGCGCCCTGCGCTGCTAAAGTCGTCCCTTGCCTGAGGCGATCACGCAGTTGCTCTTCGAAGATATCACGCGTTGCGCCTGAAAACTGATCCACGAGGGCAGCCGGAACAACGTCTGGGCAGAGATCAATTACGGTGAAGGCACGGCGGAGTAGACTTTTGCGATATTTTGGCGCTGATAGCGAGATGCCGTCGGTCAGCAGTTCCAGAGCAAGGCGGCCGCCTGCCCGAACAATCCGGTACTCGTCACCAAGGTCGCCCGCATCCAAACTATGACAGAGCGCGACAATGTCATCTCTATAGTAGCCAAAGTCAGTGTCTGAAAAGACTTTGCTTGCCGCAATCCTGAGCACGTTTCGCCAATGAGAGCCTGTTGATATCTCGCGAAGCCTCTCAACCAAGTTCGCTGGCGAAGCGGTCGTTATCTGCCCGGCTGCCATGAATTCTTGTAGTGATCGGACGTCAAACGCGATTTGATCGGCTACCCGCGCTGCCAGAAATACGAGCCGGTCAGTCGCAGCCGTCTTAAGCAGGTCCGCAATCCGCTCGACATCAGTCTCGGGAAATTCATCATCGGTCAGAATCTGTTTGATGATTTGTTTAAGCTGGTCGGGTGAAAAATACGAGACGGATTTGCCCTCTTTCTCCGCCTCCACGTGGAGGAGAAAGCCGACTCTTTTGTGCAAAAGGTCTATCTGCTGCTTATAATCCCGAACAATAGAATGCGGCTTCTGCGCTTCTCGATCTCTCAAAAGAGTATAGTATCGGTCAAAGAGTTCCCACCGATCTTTCGGAACGGCTCCCTTTAAAAGGACAATTCCAAAGAGGATCGCGATCTGCAATGGACTAGTTAGAAGAGACTTTGTCGCTTCCTCGTTCGCTGCTACACTAATAGCATCGACGACATCTTGGCGAGAAGCGGGGTTCGACAGTCGGACTTCTGACAGGCGCTGCGATAATTTACTGATATGCGGCTTTTCGAGACCCGCTAACTCCCAATGTTCCCAGTAGATGGGGTCCAAGTCGTTGTTGTAACCCTGCGGCCGCGTCGTAACGATGACTAAGGTATCGGCGTTCGCCAAATGTAGATCGTCCCAAAAGGCTTCGATACTGTCGATCAATTGCCGTCTATTCGCAGTCTGGGGAACTTCGTCCAAGCCATCTAGCACAATCAAAGACGGACATGTGCCAAGCCAGTCGCGAACATCACTCGGCGTTATGCGGGTGTCGATCTTCTGAACTAGTCGATCACACAAGAACGCTATAAGCGATAGCGTCCCCCCTTGATCCAATGTTCGCTGAATCGCATCGGCGAAGTCAGGAAGATTAACGCGCATTGGGAAGCGCGTCGGACGATTAAAGGTCAGTTCCTCAATTTCGGCTCGCGCCAAAATAGGTGGGATCAAGTCAGAGACTTTCGGATTGATCGCCGACGGCTGATGAGCTTGCAGCAGTCGTCCCCGCTCAAGCTGCATGATAAACTGAGTTAAGGTCGATTTCCCTTGGCCCGGGCCGCCTAAAATGACGATCCTGTTACGTAAGGGAATTCCCTTCCTTCGATTGGCGTGAATCAAGGCCGGTTCTAATTTGTCGGAAGCTCTGATCAAGACTTTGCGAACGACGTTCAGCGAGGCAGCGTCATGCTTTGTTACTTCGTCTTCGTCAAATAAATTAGGGTGTTGTGAGGCTTCCGCCACGATTGGCAAATCAACGAAAACGTCTTCAAGATAGATGGCTTTCTCCGGCTCTTGACCGGCATCTTTCAATCTGACGTCGCGCTCATTTCTCAAGTCTCTTGCAAGGGCAAGGGGAAGCAACTTCGTCAAATTGGGACGACCGAGCCGCTCGACCAAGTTAGCAAGCACATCGCTAGGGGTTAGCCAAGCGGTATAAGCCCGACGAATGTCCTCAGCATCTTCCAAAAGGGCGCGAAGTTCATCAGCAGCCCAGACGGCGTATCGCTTGATACCAATTATACTACGGTAATCCTCGAATACTTTTTCAATCTTAGCCTTCCCTCCTTTATCGGCGACCGACGAGAGTGTCACGTTCGATACCAAAAGATAGAACTCGGGAGCACGTAGGGATCGTGCTGGATCAAGGAATTTTTCGAGATCGTGCGCCAATTGATCCGCGAGCCACTTTGCATCGTCAGAATTGTGTCTCAAATGCTCGCGACATTTTGCTTGAACGACGGTGTATCCTTTCCATCGATCTACCGTACTTGGGAAAGGGATCTCCCCCTCAAAGGTGGCTTCTCTCGCGCCGTCGGGACCAGCTCCGAACACGATGGTGCCTGGCCCAAAGGTGTGAACGCAGAGTGCCTGAACCAAACATTCAAAAGCTTGAGGCGAAAAATTATCGAAATGAACTGCCATATCTGTCCCGAATCGGAGAGCGACCAAACCGATTGATAATTCTCGGGCTGCCTATGGTTGTAAAGAGTTGCGAAATTTATCGCGGGGCGAACAAGTGCTCTACCATACTAAGCATCCAAGTTTGAGCACCGAGACTTCCGTATCAGACGGTCAGCCTACCCAGCTCGCTTCACAACGTCATTCGAATGATCGCTGCGTGTAGAAGCCGCAAATCTTAGCGTTGATGCACGCGCCAAGTCGGCTTCCAACAGTTCGTTGGCACACAGCAGCGCTTTGACCGCGCCCCGCGCATCCCCGCCGCATTGGGCGATGATTGCCGAACAAGCGGCGTCATAGGCATCGACTTCGATTTGTGGCGCTGTGGACATGGCGGAATTCCCATTCTTCGGCTTGACCGGACAGTCAGAATGTTCTCATTTTGTTCTCATGCCGTCAAGCGACAGACCAGACCCCAAAAGACGTTTTCCCCCGCCTTGGCGGATCGAGCGGGATGGCGATGAACGCTACTGCGTCCGGGACGCTAGCGGCTTCTTACTGGCGACGATTTACTGTCGGGACGACCTGCAACAATGGTCATTCGGCAGAGACCATCTAAGCAGCGACGAGGCGCGCCGCATTGCAACAGCCATCGCCCGTTTGCCTGATCTTCTGATGCAGCGGAGGGGATTCCGTCCGCGCGGGGGTGGCCATTCCGGTTGGAAGCCGGACCGCCCGTATCACGTGGCCATTGCGGATATGTATTTGCGGGAGCGATGGGACGAAATCAACGCGCTCTGCGCCCTTAACGGTGTCCCCCTGGATGCCACGGGAGAACATATTGAGCGCGGTGGCCTGTGGCGTGTGTACGAGTTTGCTTTGCAGCTTCACGCCATTCAGTTTTGGGCTAGGTTCGAAGGCCGCTGGCTGTGCGGTGAAGAGTTTATCTATCCCGAGCGACCGAATGACTTGCCACCGATGAAAGAGCTTAAGGGATGGCCGGCGTTTGATCCAAAGAAGGCGCGGCGGTAGCCCACGGGCAGAAGGTCTCAAATGCACCTCTTGTATTCCGGCGCAAGCCATTGCGATGAGCGAACGTTGAAGCGATTGCTGTTGGTCGCGTCACGCTTATCGTTTATGGACAGACCGTCTGTCATGACCGGCCACAACAGAGGCACCGTTGGTCATGAGTCGATGATCCGACGCTTCAATTGGGACGACTCGCCCGTTGCTATAGCAGCGCATGCACCGCAGGACCACGCGAAAAACGATGTATATTCGCATTACCTCAACGCGGACATTCGCAACGGCGAAATCGCGAACATCATATTAAATGGGTTGAACGACGACCTGTTCGCCGCGAAGTTTTTGCAACTTGGTGCGAACTATGGGGACGGCATCACAGGTAGATTAGTGCGCAACGCGCTTGTTCGTGCAGATGATCTCGTATCTGCGCATTGGTATGATGAATTCGATCCCAAGTATCTTTTTAAGATTGATAGCACTCGCGGATTGCGCGCAACGTTGCATTCTTTGGTTGAAGAGGCTTCCGTCCAAGTCACAAGTGCCCTGCTCGTTGCAGATGCCTTGGACGCATTTCCGGTTTCTGATGAGCCCCATCTTCTTGATCTTCTTGCGCAGCGGACGACGAACAAGGCTTACATTGGCGGCACCCCAAGTAACTCTTGGCTTGTTGGAATGGAATTCGCGCGAGCGGCAATACCGGACGAGGCTCTACAGCGTCTTTCGTTGGACGACGTGATCAAGTACCGAGCGAAAACTATCGACCAGTACGCGGCATGGTCGGCCGAAGTAAACCAAGTCGCCACGAAGATCGACGAACTGACAAGCGCTGAAGCTCAAACGAAGATTCCTAAATTGATTGCATCAGAACTGATGCCTAAGCTGGCGGCCTATCGCACTGACATGGCGGCGACGCGAGACGAGCTTTTTGCCGGTCTCTTAAAAGGCGTTCTCAATTTCAAGCCACCCGCTGTGTCTCTTGCTACGTTTAGCACTCTCGGCTTTGGTGCCGCCATTGCAGCATTCACGGCGACCGCAGCGGTTCCGCCCATTGTGGATTTTTTTAAGGAAAGACGAAAGTTGAGTCGCAAGCACGGTGTGTCATATCTTGTTGGCGTGTCCAGGCATGATGTTGATAACAAAGATTAGCATGTGCAACCTTTACAGCATCACAACGAACCAAGCCGCTATTCGCAATCTGTTTACGGCGACGCGCGACAGCGCCGGCAACCATCCATGCCCGCGATCTTCCCGGACAATCTAGCGCCAGTGTTCGGATGCATAGAGGCGAGCGCGAACTTGCTGCAAGTCCCTGATCTAAGTTTTGGTCCGTGACCGATGAGCCGCGTCCACCTCATTCATCGTTGCGCTTAGGCCAAGCCCGGCCTTCCGGCTCACAAACCAACCGAGCAGAAACATTGGCGCAGCCCCCAAGAGAGCCGCCGCGAGAAAAGCAAGCCTGCGGTCTTCAATGAACAGACCTATGCTCGCCATATTCGGTTGGCCGAAGAACCTTTTGAAAAAGAACTCGAAGAGGCCAAAAATCGCAGCACCGAAGCACGCTAAGAACATCGGGTATGATACATTTGCCTTGATCCAGGTCATCGTGCGCTCCCTTTCGCGCACTCTAACGTTGCGACGGGAGAGAGAAAGCGCCGGCTCACGCTGGGGTTAAAGTTGCGTGTATTTGAGCAGAACGCAGTTCAGCAGCGTTTGAAGCGCTTTGCGCTTTCTCTGACACGGACAGGCCGTCGTCTGCGTTTGCGGGCATCTGAATTCGCGTACCCGCCCGGAGTCCTGAATGATCTACCTTTACGTCGTCACGGGCTGCCGCACGTTGGACCACGGCGTGGTCAACGTTCAAAGCGGTTTTGGTACGGTGATGGCGACTAGCCGTGACGAAGCGCTCGGCAAGGCCGTGCAGATTTGGCACCGCGACAACCCGGAGCATAAAATGGTTTGCTTCAACGCAAGCGCGCGGCCTGATCTACAGGAGGTAAAGCCATCGAAAGTAAGGTAAGTTGGGCTGTGTTAGCTTTAACCCCAATGCACAAATTCGCGCGAACCATCATTCCTCTAGTAGGCGCGCGCGGCGTGATGACGATCAAGAGGCGTGGCTGCGGAGCGGAAGCCGTTGCGGCTTCGTAGAGTTCTTGCCGGAACAGCAGCTACGCGAGCTTTGGGATCGCTAAGGCGATCACGACGCGTATGAATGGATGGAAGGCATGGCGCGGTCTGCTAACACATAGCAACCGCTACTGCTTTTTTTCATACTTCCTGCGAAAGCTCTCATGCAGCGCGGCTGTCATTTCCTTCACTATCTTATCCCGTGCAATCCGATTCTCGACAATGACTTCGCGCCGCTGCTTGGCTTGTTCCTTCTTCACAGACTCTGGCAACCGCTGTCTATTACGAAGCCGGGATACTCTTTGTTAAACCAAAACGAGAACAGTTCGGCCTCGATAACGTTTGGTTTCAAGCCGAAGCGCTTCAAGCAATCGGCACGAATTTCCTCTCGGTCCCCACTTGGATTATCAATAAATGCGGCGCGCATTACATCATCTAACGACTTCATGTCAGCATTCCTCATGCACGAGTCTGATTTAAGGCTGACCATAAACTCAACGAAAAAATGCGCCATTGAACAACGGTTGAATGGACTACGCGCGAAAATATCCAACTGCTAAAATGCAGATGTGCCAGCGCGCGCCACTAAATTTAGAATTGAATTACTTTTAGTAGCAACGGCAAGCGATACGGGCGAACTTCAGAACGGACCGAGGAGCAGTTTATTTCCTGTCCAGAAAGAATTTGATCGGGACCAAAAGATTATGCAAGCGATGAGAGCGCCACGGCGACCACGACAAGTTTGAATGGTGCGAAGGAATGGCGCGGCTGGTAGAAATCGGTCGCGCTATACTAATGGCGCAAGCTCCCTCATAAATGCTCGGGTGGCATCAAATACTTCTTGCGCTTGCTCTTCTGTGTAAGTTTCCTTTGGATGGTTCGTCGGCACTCTCCACGCGCGATTGACGGCAACCAAATCCTGCTGAACGCGGTACCATTTCGTTTGTTGGTCACTTCCTACCGGCATCGCGTCAATAATAGGACGCATGTTTCCAGCCACCACACCCCATGCCAGCCCGCGACCATGCACGTCTTCGGTCGTCGCCCCCAGTTTAGTACCAATTATGCGAACCGCGCTCTCTAAGGCTCTCATTAGATGGAAGACAGTTGCAGTTGCCCTTCCGCAGGCAAGACACTTGCCTGCTTCTTCAATATCATCGCGGGCGCGCTCGAATTTGGCAAAAACTTCATCGCCGAAAAGTGGGGTTTCGGCACTGAAGTATGCCGAGTGACGCGCAGCAATGGCAAGAACAACCCGAGAGGCCAATTCGTCCTTGAACCGATTCGTAAGATCGCCGGCGTAGTATCGGTATCTACCCAGTACGAGCGGCGTCATGAATGACCAACGTTCACTCATCGTCGCCACGTCGCTTGACAACTGCAGTTCTTCGCTCGTTTTGATTTCGCTTTCGTTATGAATTATTTTTCTCAACTCGGTAGCTGAGGCTAACGAATGCGGCAGTTCAATCCGCGCAAGTTCCGCGCAAACAAAATCGATGTTGGATTTGATATCTTCGTGATTGCTAATTGGTATCACATGCGCATTTGCGGGATTAGTGCTATGGGCCATGTTAGAAAGACCGGTAATGTGAACAAACAAGCGGCCGCCATTGAACTGTTGCATCCTGACTACACTGCTCCTTCGATCCGTTCGGCGACGTACTGTCCCGTGCCTTCGTCAAAATGCGTCAGCTTCATTCGCAATGTTTTTTGAGGAAAGCATTCCAGAATTGATCGCGGTTCGGCCTTCGTGTCTTTGGCAATAGCTATGATGATGTGAAGAACGCCGTCGCAGTGCTCATACGCCCATTTAAGGTTTTCAAGCAGTTCGGTTCTGCCGGCTTTAGGCATCGCCTTTTCGCCCGGACGTAACTTGCTCCGGTAAATTCGACCGCGATCTTCGAATTGATCTTGCCAGAAGGTCACCGAAACGACCTTCCCGTCAGGGCTGCGGCCAGACCAGCTCCATCTTGGATTCTTCGGCACGGTGCCGAAAAATTCAAAGCATGCCTTGTGCGTCAACTTCCCCGCCACTTCCCCTCCCGACCGATCCGCCCGATGGCGCCGAGGGTGACACGACCAAACAACCCACTGCGTGAATGCGTATGATATAAGAAAGGAAACCTTAAATTGAAACTGCCTATCCCAGCGAACGATAACCGAAGGCCAATCAAACTCCTGACTTACAGCGATCTGCGGGCACGCGGCATAACGTACACATATCGTCACCTCTATAATTTGGAGGCACGCGGCAAGTTTCCGATCCGAGTCGCGATAGGAGATAATCGAATTGGTTGGATCGAAGCCGAAATTGATAACTGGCTTCACGCTCGCGCTGAGTTGCGCTTCGCGGCCTGACATAAACCAGCGCTTCCCATACGCTTCCCAAATCCACTGAAGATCGGGAAGCTGGGAAGCACTATCCAGCTAAGTTATTGAAATTGATGGTGGGGGAAGAAGGACTCGAACCTTCGAAGTCATAAGACGGCTGATTTACAGTCAGCTCCCTTTGCCACTCGGGACACTCCCCCGCCTGACGCCATCGGACCCAAGCCAACAAGACCTTGGCCCAACACGGCAGTCCCACCGAATAAGTGGCTGGACGGCCATGGATGACGTTAAAACGCGCGCCCGTAAACGGGCTCCCGGTTGGCGCGTTTATGACGGAAGCCATGGGGCAAAGTCAACCGACCCTGGCAGGAATATCCGCCCTTCCCGACCTCTTTCCGGGGGCCCCAAATTGCCATTATTCGGCATGCGTGAGACAAGCCAGGCATGAGCGATCGAGAACGAAAACAGCGATTCCAGCGTGGACCCGATAGAGGCCGCGATGGCCAAAGCGGTCAAAACCGGGACAAACCGCGCGATCAGGGCCGGCGGCCGCCCCGACGGGGCCGGGAATCCGGCGGCGATGGCCCGGCCATTCTCTATGGCTGGCATACCGTCACCATGGCGCTGGCCAATCCGCAGCGGAAAATCCTCAAGCTGATTCTGACCGAAAACGCCGCCCGGCGTCTTGCCGAGGAGAAGATCGATACCCGCGTGGCACCGGTCCTGGTCCGTCCGGACGAGATCGACCGCCGGCTGGGGCCCGATGCCGTCCATCAGGGCCTCTTGGCCGAGGTCGAGCCGCTGGAATCGCCCGATCTGGACAGCCTGTCCCAGGATGGCATCGTGCTGGTGCTCGACCAGATCACCGATCCGCACAATGTCGGCGCCATCCTGCGCTCGGCTGCGGCCTTTGCAGTCAAGGCGATCATCACCACGGCGCGGCACAGCCCGGAAGCCACCGGTGTCCTCGCGAAATCCGCCTCGGGCGCGCTGGAACTGGTGCCGATGATCACGGTGCCGAATCTGGCGCGGGCGCTGAACGAATTGAACGACCTCGGTTTCATGACCGTCGGTCTCGACAGCGAGGGCACCGAGAACATCAGCGCGATCCCGCTGCAGCAACCGCTGGCGCTGGTACTTGGCGCCGAAGGCAGCGGATTGCGGCGGCTGACGCGGGAAACCTGCAGCATCGTCGCCCGGCTCGACATGCCCGGCGAGATCAAGAGCCTCAACGTGTCGAACGCCGCCGTGCTTGCGCTCTATGTCGGCGCCAGCAAGCTCGGACTCATGGGCTAGAGCGTTTTCGAGCGAAGTGGTCCCGGTTCGCGTCAAGAAAACGCGTCAAAACAAGAATCCCTCTATCCAAAACGAAAACGCCCGCCCGCATTGCTGCGAGCGGGCGTTCGTCGTTCGATCAGATCAGTACGCGCGGCGATGCTGCTGCGACTGGTGATAACCACGCTGCGGTGCTGCGGCGCGCGGCGCATACATCACCTTCGGCGCGCCGTAGCGATGTGCCTGATGATAACCGGTGCGCGCCACATAGCTGCGCTGCGTAGTGCCGTAACGCGTGCGCGGCTGCATGCTGTAGCCGTAGCGATAGCTCGGGCGCGCACGATACTGGCTGCGCGACGGATAGCTGTAGATCGCCGGCGCGCGATAGGCCGGACCATAGGAGTAGTTCACCGGATTGGCATAGGGGCCGCCGTAATAGCCGCGACGATAGCCGTAACCTTGACCGTAACCCTGGCCATAGCCGCGCCAGCCGATCGCGGTTTCCTGATAGGTCGGAACCGGCGCGAACATGCCCGGGCCGCTGAAGGTCGGGCCCTGATTGGCGTAATAATACTGACGCGTCACCGGCGTCGGATCGGGCAGCCGCTCATAACCGGCGCCATAGCCGCAGGGGCTGACATAGGCCTGGCCGCAAGGCGAGCAGCCGTTTGAGGTGAACAGGCCGCCGCCGCAGGCCATTGCAGGCGCTGCGCTGGCAGTGGCGGTGACAACGGCAAATGCCGCAACCCATTTTGAAATCACGTTACGCATGAATACTCTCTCCTGTCGGGTGTCTTTTTTTGGTGTTGGTGATTGGTCGGTCAGCGTCGGAATTCCGGCGGTGCGACGATGACCTCAGGTGGATTGAACGGCACTTCATTATGCCGCTCCATCGGCGCGGATTTCGCCGACCAGTGCTCGTGGAAGCTCTCGGCCGGCTGTGGCAATTTGCGATTGGCCGGCGGCTCGATCTCGAGGCGCCCGTAGCCGGGCTTGTGGCCGAGGCTCGGATAGTAGTGGCCGACATTCGGAACCGGATCGACGTAACGACCGCCATAGACTGTCGGTTGAATATGAATGCCGCGCTGCAAGCCCCAATCGCCTTCGATCACGCGATAGGACGCATCGACGCCGTTGATGATGATCGGCACGCCGGGACGACCGGGCACGACGATGTTGAAACCATCGGCGGCTGCAGCCGGAAGCGTGGTCGCAATCACAAAAAGCAGTGCTGAAAGGGTTCGCATGGCCATGTCCTGCATCTCGGCGGTACGATATTCGAACGCCTGGCAGGATGGGTTAAGGGCGCGGTCTAAACTGCCGGTAAGCCTAACGCGCAAGCATCAGGCGAAGTTCAAATGCGCGGGATCGCAGCGTGGATTCGTTAACGCAACGGGCTCGCACGGCGATCTGATCCCGGTTGAACGCCGCCGCACGCGCGCCGCGCACATCTTGCGCATCGCCGTCGCAACGTGGTCTGATCCCTTCAGCCGTTGTCCCAGACATCTGCAGTCGTCATGTCCGGAGAGCCCCGATGAAGTTCCTCAGTGCAGCCATCATCCTGTCGACGCTGGTCGCGACCCCTGCTTTCGCGCGCCACTGGAAGCATCATCACAGCGCCGAAACCTTCGTCTTTGCCGCCCCCGGCCAGCCCTACCGGATCCAGTTCGGGCACAATTACGGTCCGGGTCTGCAGCCGGGCACCTTCGCCTATTACGACGGTCCCGTCGCCGCCCGCTGCAAGCAATCGGCGGCGGCCTATCGCGGCCAGGACGGCCGGGCGTATCCCTGCTTCTGATTAAGGTTCCACAGGCCGGTTGACGGGTGGGCAGATTGGCCACTGCGATCGAACTACTCAACCTCTGCCGCGTTGCTGCGCCGGAGGTGGCACATGCCCTACGCGCTATTCGAAGACGACCAGAAGCTCAGCCAGGAATTCCCGACCGAGGAGGACGTCTGGCAACATGCCGACGAAGCCGGACTCGTTGATGTTGTGGACGGCAAGACGGTGCTGGAGGACGGCTACACTATTCAGCCGTGCAGCACCGAAGAGGACACGGGCAAGCCGATCGCGGTACCGCCGGCAGTGACCTAGGAACGACTCTCACAATCCTTCGTTGGAAGACTGAGCGTCCTGAGCGCAGGATGGACGTTCCGAAAGTCCTGCCACCTCTCTAGGGGTGGTGGGGCTTTTGCTGTCGTAGCCATTGGTATGCAGTAGCCGCACAAACTCATCCATGGACGCGTTCAGTCGCCTGGCGCGCTCTTCAGATTCGGGCGTTGAGGTGCTGCCGAAAAGCCGGGTGATGGATTCGCGAAAAGTCATGCGATTCCCCTTACTCATTGAGACGCGCTTTGGTCGCGCGAACGGCAAATTGGTTCAACTCGCCGCGGGGCTTATTTAACAGTTTAGCACACACGCCGCTTGACGGCGAATCACATGAAGGATTCTCTATCCCCGTTCAGGGAGGCGGAGATGGAAGACCACTTCACTCACCAGTATTTCAGCCGGCAGTGTTTCGAGCGACATCACGCACGCGAGGTTTTGGAGCGCGCCCTCTGCGCAGGCGCCCTACTCTTCGGCCTGACGGCCTCGTTCGCAGCCTGTCTGTTTATTTGACACCCGTTCGCCTTCGGCGAACCTCCCACAGCCAGCCGCCCAAAGGCGTCAGCAGGCCGCTTGGAGATGCATTGTCGCTGACACGACGACGGAGCCAGATTCTGCACTGTGCCCCGTTAGGCTTAACCCGCTGACGCGCTTGCACTAACGTCGCTCAATCTAAATGATGACGCCATGAGTTGGGTCGAAGAGCGCGATCGTTTAATCGCGGAGACATTGGCATTTGTAAAAGAGGTCTCGGGCAACCAGCCCGAGCTGGCTGCGAAGTTGACCGTTGCGGTAGACGCCGAGATGAAATCCGCTGAAAATCCGAAGCAGATCGTCCCGGAACCTGCGCAGCCGATGAAGCTGACTGATCTCCGCGAAGACATCCGGAATCGCGTGGCATCATTCAAGGCACGGCAGCAGGAAATGCAGGACAAGCGGGAGGCCGATTATCAGGAGGTCCTCGCAAAAGTCCGGGCTACCTTGGAACAACGTTCATAGGTTGAACCCACCGATGGCGAGCCGGTGCGAAAAGACCGTTTTGGCCAAATTATTGAAATGGTGGTGCCGGTTGAGAGGATTGAACTCCCGACCTTCGGTTTACAAAACCTTAGCACATCGACGATTTAACAGCGTTCTCATACACTTAGCGTTTTAGCAGGCTGCATTCGAGGGCGTAAAAGGGCTTTACGCTTCTTGCGGGACGGATATTTGAAGGACAGTTGAGGGACACCCAGCTTCTTCCAGTATGCCGAGATGACCGCCGTGGCCTCCTTCTGAAAATCAGGGGAGAACTCCGCATACCTTTCTGTGGTGCCCCCGCCATGGCCCAACTGCCCCTGGACCTCCCACTTCTGGACCCCCGCAATCCGCATCTGCCGGGAGAGCGTGTGGCGCCATGAGTAAAGGGTTACTTCCTCGTCCAGCTTGGCCCGCACCTTCGCCTCCCCCCATGCCGTCCTGACCGACCTCACCGGCTCCCCGCGGAACCGGATGACCCGCCCTTCCCCGCGCAGGGGCCAAAGAATGTCCCGCACGAACTTGGGCATCTTCACAACCGGACGCCGTTTCTTGTTCTGGCGACGGCCGGCTTTGTTCAGGTTGATGAGGTCATGCTCAAAATCGACCTGGGACCACTCCAGCTGCATGATGGCGCTCGGTCGGGCCAGCGTGCCGATGAGCAGGACGTTCAGCAGCCAGACATGGGGCGGCAGCTCGACCAGCAGCCTCCGGCCTTCCTCGATGGTGAGCGGGCGCCCCATGGGCTCCTGCTCACCAACCTCAGCCAGGGAGAACGGCGGCGCGGACTTCAGCTCCCCTTTCTTCCACGCCAGACGAACCGCAGCGCGTCCTGTGCTGATAATGTTGTTGACGGTCTGGGGTGCCTTACCGGACTCCAGCAAAGCGGTTTTAAAGCGCTCCTGCTCGACGAACGATGTCGCATGGTCAACCGACGCATCACCGAAATGCTCAAGCCAATAGTTGCAGTGAGTTTTGGTGCTTGAGGCGTTCGATGTGTGTTGGCCGCGCGCGTCCCAATAGCGAGCGATGACTTCAGCAAGTAAAACTTCGTCAGCAGGACGCTCCGGCTTGGACTGGAGAATGAACCAGTCCGTCAGCCGCTGTTTTGCTTCTTCAAAATCCGCTGTGCCGAGGCTGACGCGTTGGGGAGAGCGTCCTTCTTGCCAGCATCGATACCAGGCTTTGCTCCCGGCTCGCTGTCCGAGCCAGTAAGGGCCAAGTTTAAATTCGCGGGCGCCGTATCGTCCGGCCATGGTGCTGTCCCCAATAAAATCATATCGGCAATATGAAAGCCCATGTAGCGAACGCCATCGTCACCGGCTTTAACGAAGCGCACCTTGCCTGCCCGGCGCCAACGCTTCAGCGTGGAGAGATCGCGCCGGATGAAAGCAGCAGCCTCCTTCTCCGCGTAATCGCGGTAGAGTTTGAAGCCATATTCAAGGGCGACTTGTCCGCGCATGCTCTCGTGCTCTTCGCTCACTCTCGTTCTCCGGACATAAGATTCGCGCGAGTCCGCGCAATGGTCTAGCTGCAATTTTTTCCGAGGCGAAAAAGGATTTCGAGATACATCGGGAGTCCGAAGGCGATGATGACTACCAACATCGCGCCTGCGATTTTGATGATGTTCTGACTCACAACAGCAAGAACGAAATACGCTAAGGCTATGAAGTGAATCGGGAAAAGCCACGGTTCGAATACCGGGCCGAGATGTCGGCCCCAGCACCATACAAAGGGGTAGTTCAGGTACTCCGCCGATGCCCAATTGAAGAGGAAGACAGCGGCGACCAAAGTAGCCGCCCCCTCCTTAGTGCCAGGCGCTTTTACGTCCGCTGCCATGCTTCCGTTTCCTGCGCTGATTATGGGGTTTGGGGCGGGGCCGAACACCCCGCGCCAGAGGGCTTTGGAAGGCATGGCGGGGCGACCTGTTAAGCCAGGCTTGCCAGAGCGCCCCGACGATTGCCGAGATTATGCGAACCGCCAGCGTGACGAAGAAGATGAAGAGCTGAGTGGCTAGCTTCAGGACGGCTTCGATGAGCTTCATGGAAGTGGGCGGCCCGAAGGCCGCCGTCCTTTCACAGGCGACGCAACTCAACGGGCAAACCGTTGACGATACCGTAGACCCATCCACCGGTTTCCATTCTGCCGGTGCCCGGGTTCCGCCACCGACCCACATATTCTGCTCTCAGCTTTCCCTTTCGGTTGGCATAGAGGCGCTTGAGTTCGTAGGTCGTGTACCCAGCCGAAGTCGTATAGGTTGGGCGATAGGATCGCAGCCGCTGAGCATCAGCAGAGAGCATATCTACACTTGGACGGAGTTTTCCCCGACCCAACCCGCGAGCGAGGTCGTTTGCCGCCTTCCAAAGAGTGAGGGCTTGCATAACCCGCCTCACCGGAACGTCACGACGAATGACAAGATGCTTGGACATATCTCCCTCCTTCAGATGTAGATTTTGACAGGAAAGGTCTCGTCAATGACGGCTTTTCCGTCCCTGACCTTGAAGCGCCAGGACTGGCGCTCGACCCGGTGTGAAAGGGCGTCATAAGCGACGACACCCCGGTACACGACCGTCTCTCCCGTCACCTTGGAGATATCCACTCGCTCAAGCGCGGATTGGAAGACCTTGCCGCAGACGACCACAGGGTGGGCGGCTTCGGTAAGTATCTTAAGGGCGACGTGGTCGATCCGTTCAGGGAGGAAGTCGACCGTACCAGCTGGTCGATCCTCAACAGCGACGTTTCGGGTTTGGGCACTTTGGGCAAGGCGAGCTACGGACATTGCAATCTCCCGCGGAATGCCAAGGGACGGCGCCCCTTTAGGCATGTTCACGAAAGCCGAAACATCCAGAACACGACATGATTATTTGATATTATTTTGTGGGCTGATTCTGGGGTACACATGGCAAAACGGGCGCGGGGGACGAACACCGGCAATGTTCAGGATCGACGTTCGATCAAGGTGCCTGACGAAATATGGAAATACGTCGAACGGTGGGCGGAAGAGCAAGACAAATCGGAAGCGGCAATCATTCGCTCGCTTATAGAAGCCACCGTAAGGAACAGTACCATACTTGCTGCTCAGGCAGTCCAACTTGAACTTTATATAGCAACCGCTGCAAAACTCTCGAATGATGTTGTGCAAAATTGCGTTAACATACCGAATTATGTCGAAGAGCTAAGGGCGATTGGCCGCCCCTACGAACAAGATCGTCTATCCCGGCTGAAGCACATCGCAGTTGACGCTGGCAGTCTTGCTAAAGACCTGCGCGCTTTCATCGATACACTACCGCAAGAGCCAAAAGCGGTGCCGGCCCCACCTACCCTCGGATGGTGGGGCCGCCGGCGATGAGCACTTCGTACACCTCACTGCCTCTTGGTGCCATCGGTGCATTCCTGCAACGTCTGTTATCAGTGCCATGGGAATAGGAGACCATATGAGTTGTGGATGACCACAACTCTAAAGCTCCGCATACTGTGGCAACATGGCGATACCATTCATCAAGCATTCGTTCGTCGGGAAATCGACGCAGGCGCAGGCGTACACTGCTGCCGCGCACGTGCGTTATATATCGCGTGAGAAAGCCACGGTATATCGCTACGCTGAGCGGATGCCGCTACATTACCACGCCGCTCAGCGCTTCCTAAATGAGCGCGAGGACAGCATCCGCAAAAACGGGCGCATCATCGATAAGCTAGTCATCTCCATTCCCCGCGAGATGACCATGGACCAAGCTGTGGACACCATCCGCAGCTTTGGTTTCCAGCTCAGTGACGGACGAGCGCCGTTTTACTTCACGATTCAGGATTGGGGAAAAAATAATCCGCACGCGCATTTCATATATGTCGATGCCGATATTTCGACCGGCAAACGGGTCTTTAGAACCACCGACCGCGACAGTTCCGACCGGATTAAGGCGCTGTGGGAAAACGTCTGCAACAAGGAGCTGCACGCCCTCGGCATCGATGCCAGCATCAGCTTCCAGGAAGCTGCCGAGAAGAAGGCGCAAAGGCTGGAGGAAGAGCGGTACGTCAACGACAATCAGGCGGGCGAGCAAACCACTCCGCAAAACGACCAGCATGACGCTCTACAAGGCATGGACAGTGGCGAGCAAAACCATGTTGCGGACGAGCGGAATATGGTGCCCCCAGACGCCCCCTCAAACGAATTTGAGGAGCAGGATGACGAGCCTATCCCTGACGAGGAAGAAACCCTCGCAGAGGACGCCGACGACGGCGAAGAAGCCATGTCCCTCCCCGTGTCGAAAAGGCTGGAGAACGCCAAGCAGGATCTCCGTGAACTCAGGATTCTCGATCACAAGCGTAGGGAAGCCGTAAAGCTCCAGGCCGATTACACCTACTGGCGCGGAGAAGCCCAGACCGCCCGGCAGAAAGCCGAGCTGGCTAAGGACGCTCATGAGGACGCCCTCACCCGCACGGAAACTGCCAAGCTCCAGTATGAGCAGACCCACTTCATGGGTTTCCGGCGCGGCATCAATTTCAAGCTTGGGCCGCTGCACATCGTCACCCCCGGCATCGAGAAAGCCATCCGGGCGGAGGCCGAGAAGTCCAAGGCCGAATATTCGGAGGCAGTTAAGGCGGCGAACTTCCGGGATGCCAACGTGCATGCCAACTACGCCGGGCAGAAGGTCTTCGAGCTGGAGCAGAAAGTGGCCGGCATCGAGCGCTCCATTGACCTGCATGAGCGCATCAATGGCCAGCTTCAGGATTTCGATAATGCCGAGGTCTTCCTAAACGAGATGGTCAAGGACGACCTTGAAGGCCTCACACCCGGCCAGGTGCTGGATGCTTACGAGAACGACGAGCTTTCCGCGGCTGAGGCAAAGGAGATTCTGGAGCACATGGGACACTCCGAGCTGATTGAATTGCTCGAAGCCCCCGCGCCCAGCATCCGGCACTAGCGTAGGATGGGTTTACCCCGCTTCATGTAGAACGTGGCCAGCCCCTTCACCGAGAGATTGTCCACAACGACGAAGGACGATCCGGCTTTGGCCCGCCGCAGTTCGTCCGCCTTAACCCGGCGCCGGGCTTGTTCGTTCTTTCCGCTGCTTTCCCCGTGCGCGGACTGGCTATGTGAGCCGCTTTCGATGGTCATGTCTCCGATCATCCGACTGTAGGTTTCATTGACCTCCATATCCTGATTACCGGGAAGGATGATGTGGTCACAGCCGTTGAACAGGGTTTTGGCGCCCTTGCCGTAAAGCTCCTCCATCGCAGCCAGGCTCAGTACGCCGATCCACTGGCTATACCCGGCCTTCCGAAGTTCGTTGTGGCCATCGATGACCGCGGTACAGGTGCCTAGCCTGGCAAACTCATCCACGAAAGCCTGCACGCCCCGAGGATTTTCCATCCCGGTTACGTCCCACTGACGACGGATGGAGTTGATGAGGTTTACAAACACCGCCCGCGCAAAGTCACCGCCGCCCGGAGCCAAACCAGTCCGAACGAAGATTGCGCATGGCTTCTCGCTGGTCAGCATCTCATCGAAATTCCAGCCACAGGGCTTTTCTGCCGTCCGCTCGACCTTAGACACCTCGCGGATCGCGTCGAGTGTCCACGGATCAAGCTTGCGGAGCGTGGTAGATTCCATGCCGATACCCTCGTCACCTTTCATGCGACTGAAGATCTCCATCGCATTGAAGTCGTGAGGGGCCGCCTCCATCCGCTTGAACAGAGCTTCCCGCTTCTTCTTGCTCATCAGCTCATCGACACATTCAGGGACACTTCGTTTCCCGCCCTCGATCTGGTTGAGGGTCAGAACGTCCTCAAGCATGATACGGGCAAAATCCACGAAGTGCGGCTGCCGAGAGCCCGGCTCCGGCGCAATGAGCCCGTGAGTGAGAGCTTTCAGACTTGTCTTGTAGTGGATGCTTTTGAAGTCGAGATAGGACTGCACATCGTAGGTCACGCCTGCGGACGGATTGACCAGGTCAATCTTCTCGCAGCTGTAGCCCAGTGCTTCGAGCGTCGGCTTGCCGTGCTCCCACAGCTCATTGGAGATATCGTGGACGAACAGGTGCTCCCGCTTCTCGTAATGCACGAGAGCTTTTGCCTTGAAGTTCGCCAGGACATTCTGAGACTTTCCCTGCCCCGGTCCAGCGATCACGATTGAACCCCGGTTCTTCCTGCCAAACACGCGCTTGCCGGATTCGGTGAAGCACAGGAGAAAGCCGCGTGGATCTAGCGCGCCACTCGCTTTCAATTCCTTATCTGTCGCCCACGATGCATCGCCGTGTGTGGTTGGCCCCTTATGCTCTCTGAAGAGATGCCATCCATACTTCGCAACGTCGAACAACGCGATGATGATAGCCCATACGAGCCTCACGACGCCGAAGGTAACAGCAACTATCATTCCTACCATGTTAACCCGCCTCCGTTGATTGGACACGTCCAACCTATCGAAGGCGTAGAAACTGGCCTGAGTGATCGCGGGGCTTTAGGGGGCGTGAGAGCGCATCCCGATTTTGTTTTACGACCCTTTCAATCACGCGCAGACTGAAACCGCAGTTCAACTGCGAAACATCCCAATCATCACCTTTCAAAGGAGCAACGCATATGCGCGCGGCTGATCTCTACGCGTCTGTAACTCAACGCATCATCACAGAACTGAAGGAAGGAGTGGCCCCTTGGGCAAGACCTTGGAAAGACGGCACCAGAGGCCTTACAACGCTTCCGGCAAACGCTGTTTCCGGCCGCATGTATTCCGGAATAAATGTCCTCATTCTCTACATGGAGGCCATGGACAAGGGATACAGCTCACACGGCTGGTGCACCTTTCAGCAAGCCAACTCCATCGGCGCGACCGTCCGTAAGGGCGAGAAATCCACTCAGGTGGTTTTCGTGAAGCGTGTCGAGAAGGAGGAAGACGGTCAGGTCAAGAAAAGCACGGTCATGAAGCCCTATGCGGTCTTCAACCTTGCTCAGCTCGATAAGCTGCCTCCGAACTACGTGGAGGCTCCGCCGCCGGTCGAACAGGAAGTGGCTCACGACCAGGCTCTTCTCCTGCAGAAGGGCTCCGGCGTGAAGATCGTTCACGGTGGCAACAAGGCCGCGTACTATCCGCAGAGAGATGAGATTGTTCTTCCTCCCTTCGGAAGCTTCGTCGATGAAGCAGCTTACTGGGGCGTATCAAACCACGAGCTGGTTCATGCTACCGGCCATCAATCCCGAATCGGCCGGAAGCTGAACAGCAAGTTCGGCAAGAACGGATACGCTCACGAAGAGCTGATTGCAGAGCTTGGAAGTGCGTTTCTTTCAGCCCGGCTCGGCATCCCGGCAACCTTCCGGTCGGCGGCCTACATCGGGCACTGGCTGGAGGTTCTGGGCAATGACAATACCGCAGTCTTCAATGCGGCATCACACGCCTCGCAGGCTGCCAATTGGCTCTGGGAAACGGCGTTCTATGCCGAGAATGACGACACCCCTGCGGTCGAGCGGCAACGCCCGACATCGGACAGCGAAATGAGCGACGCTATCCCCTTCTAACGTGTGGCCCCCGCAATGGGGGCCACTTCTATGCGCAGACGCCGTTGTCTAACAGGCTCTTCTCGCCCTTCGGCGTAAGCTGATAAAGATCGCCGTCCTTCTGGACATAGCCGTCCAGCACCAGCTCTTCAGCCTTGGCTGTATCATCAAAGGCGAAAGCGTTATCGATTTCCCGCAAGACCGTCAGTTGATCGTCCGTAAGCATGGGAACCTCCGTTTCCCTTACAACATGGGAACCGGCGGCTTGTTCCTATTCGCAATGTCGCAGGTAACCGCGGTTCTGGAGGGCACAGGCCTCTTTCACCCTGCGGATTTTCTGATTCCGGGCAGCATCAGCGCCGTAGGGCAGCAGTTCAACAATCTCTAATGACGGACACTTCACCGACCAGGAGCATTCACTTGGGCGGGTCGCGCAGCTCGCGGTCGAGATCATCGTCAGACAGACCATCAATTTCACGGTCGTCCTTCTCACGCTGCCGATATGCAGAAAGATCGGTTTCAGCCCGATCTGCCCTGCTCTCTGACTTCCCCTTGGCAAAGCCGGCGATATACGCAGCAGCAAGCTCAAGAAGACGCCGGAGCGCATCAATGAGGTCTTTCACTAAGACTGCTTAGGTGTGGCCTTGAAAGCGAGAGACAGAACGTTGGACAGCGTCACAACGGCGGTCAGCACTTCGGCTTGTTGCTCGGGGGACAATGTCACCCCGAAGTTTACGAGGATGACCGAAGCAATACTCAGAATGTTCGTCCAAACGACACGGCTTTTGAAAAACTCAGACCAGTCCAACTCCATACCCTTTCATTGAGGATATGGTGAGTCGCGCAACGGAACCTGTCAAGGAACGTTCACAGCAGGCAGCGGTCCAGTCGGCAACATCAACGGCTGCTGCCGTATGTGACCGGCGGATAGCAAGACTGTCGCCGCAAGGGCGAGGATGATGATACTGCGCATGGGGTCGCTCCCATGTTGAGCTAACCCTGCATCTTCGGCAAATGTGTGGATGAGTGATGCGACAAAAAAGCCGCCCCATAGAGTGAGCGGCTAAGACCCCCAATTGGCCTACCCGTCTAACAGCGCTTACAACAGGAGCTGCGCGGCGGGCATCAGCAAGTTCTCACGAGCCTGCGTGACTGTCCACTATTTGCTCTTGTCGGACCACAGCGTGAGCTTGTCCCGGTTATCGAGATGGATGTGGCCGTCGCAGACTTCGATGCCTTTTATCCCCGCCCGGATTGCCGCAGCCACTATATGGTAGCGGCGCTCGCTATCACGGCAGGCAATGTCTGCGGCCTCCCCGGTCAGGTGGAAGCTGTTCGCGGCGCCTCCCAATTTCTTGTTATGCGCCTTAGTGCGAAAACCTGCCGATACCCTCCACGGAAAATCACAACGGCCTCTGGCATCGTCCAGCTTCGCCAGGAATGACGGGTCCATGTTGGCGCCGCTTCCCGGCGCGTCAGGGCTGTCAAACTCCGATGGCTTGAAGTGCTTCATCGGATCTTGTCGAGCTTCAGTTTGATGTCCCCCATGCTGGACTTGATGACGGCCACATCGGCCTTCATGTCGCTCAACGAGGCTGCAGCAACCTTGAGGTCGCGGATGTCATCGTTCTGGCGAAGATTCATGGCGTCGTTCGATGCTGTGTACGAGGCCGCCCACCAGATGAAGGCGAAGGTTTGCATCGCCATGCCGACCAAGAAGCCGACATTCACCTTTTTATCAACGTGCCAGGTGGATTTTGTCATTATGCGAAGTCCCGCTTCACCACGGCAGGCTTGGGAATGACCAGGGCGGCGACGCTCGCCGGGAGTTCCTGCCCTTCCCGCAGGCTCAGGTTTGCGCAGTAGCCAGTCAGGACGCCGTCATGGCCGACGACATCAAGGGAGCGCTCATGCGTGTACGGGGATGAGAGCCATTCCGCCGGCATCGCAAGTTCAAACGCTTCCTGGTCAACGGCCTTTAGAAATATGGTTTCGCTCCAGGTCATGCCGTCATTCCTTGTAATTGCGCGGGAGTCTTCACCGTACTATCAAACGAGAACTTGGGAATCCGAGCCCACGCAGGATTGTTGCCGTTCCATGAGTTGAAAAGGTTGAGCTTTGTTACGGTCGGCACCGTGCCGGACAGGTCGGTAACTGGGGTTCCACCGTTCAAGCAGATGGCGAAGTAGTTGGTATCGAAGGAGATGGCGACCTTGTTCACCGCCCCGAAGTTGATGCTATTGCCGGTTGTTATGGATGCCTGGACCGCCCCCCCGGATAGAACTTCGAAGTTGAGGACGTTGCTGTTGGCGCCCTTGTAGACGCCGCAACGGTTGCCATTCGTTCCGTCAGTAAAGTCACACAGCCCGGAATAGCTCGGGCTGGATGAGCCGTACATCGGCTCTACTTCGAGATATACGGTGCCTCTTCCGGGATACCCAATGGTGGAAAGGTCTGGGATGGATACGTTGTCCTGCGTACGGGTCACCGAGTTCACAGGCGCTGGAATGTATGATGTCGGGAAGGTCGTCGCGTCAGCCTGGAAACCCCAGACGTAAGCTGCGTCGGTGTTGTTCGCCACGGCCACACGGGCCTGTCTGGCATAAATGGTGCAGTTTCCAGATGAGGTAGCGCTGCCGTTGGTGAATGTGAGATTGTTCGCATCCGAAGCCGTAACTTGCATTTGCACACCAACCCCGGCGCCACTGGTGGGGTTAAACTTCATATATTCGCCGGTCGCGAGTCCATGGCCTGTAACGCCGGGTATGTTGACCGTGTAGGCGCCACCTGTGCAGGTATATGTCCCCGTCACCGTCGCATCGACGACCGTGTAACGATTGCTGAGATCTGCCGCCAAGGTCGGTGTGAGAGAGCTTGCTCCGACCGAGAACGAAATGGCGGCGCTACCCGCAGCTCTCGCAAGCCACCCTGTGACGACGTAGGCCTGGTTACCTGCATTGAAGAAGGGGTGGCTGACTGTGGCATTCGATGTGGTCGTTGTAACGGTATCCCCGCCGTTGGTCCCATCGGGTGCAAGTTTACTGTCATCAGTGACCGTGATGCCGGACTTGACCCAGTTGGAGTTGCTGAATTCGGCGGAGTTCGTGAAAATGTTGGTCGAGGCCCCTTCGATGAGGAGCCCCCGCGGCAACCCGGTGTCTGGATAATAGTCGAAGCGCGGGACATCGCTTCCCATCCATTCCAGCACCTTCGATGCATTGGTACGGTTAGCGCCACTTGTGCGACTGAACGTTATCCCGGCCGGTAAGGTCTCGCCGTTGATGAAGTCGGCAGTCCAGACAGTTGAACGACGCCGCCTGGAGCCCGTAGGCCCCATTCGTCCAGGAGAGCCCGCGCGTACCATTATGGCTTGATCGGATCGACCCACACCAATCCGGCAGCGGCGTCCGCAAGGCAGGCCACGTAATTGCCATCGGTCGGTTGGATTTTCATATATTCCGCGGCGAACGCGAAGAAAATGGTGTCGCTGATCGTTGCTACCACCGTTGCGTCGCCAGCCTTACAGTGAACATCCACCTTTGGGGCAATGCGGACGCCTCCCGTGGTGTTCGGAAACACCTGACTGCGGACGCTGGCGGTCGTGCTGACCGTCAGGGGCGCTGTGCTGCTGATCTGGTAGATGGATTGCTTATCTGCTTCTGCAGCATGAGCTGCAAGCGGCAGGAGTGCAGATAGTGCTGCGAGACCAATTCGGAATTTCATATCCGTTATCTTTCGTTGCCTCATTAGAACTGCAAACGGATTCGCTGGCAACGATTTCTTAGAGGGGCTTGATCTGTTGGGCCTTGTAGCGCCATTGCGAGCCAGGCTCGACTTCCTGCGCTTCCGTGATGATACAGCGAACTGCCGCCTTCGACCCATCCGCCGCCTGGACAAGGCGCGTGGAGATGTCGATGAGGTCGCCCGTCTTTTTGTCAGAGTCTTTCGCATCGAGCATGAAGGAGAACTCACGCGGAGTGAAACCGAACCATGCGAGTAGCCGGCTATGAACGTCGGTCACGGTGTTGAAGGTGCCGTAGGCGACAGTCGCATATCCAAAGCGAGATATGAGGGTGCTGGTTGCTGACTCATCATACTGCGTCGCCGATTCCGCGTTTGCATCGACGGTGAGCTTGTAGAACTGGCAATCGGAGCGCTGCACCGAACTCAACACATACGAGCGTTGGTCATAAAAGTAGGCGAACCCGGTAAGTCGCTCTTTTTCTAAATCCTTCACCGAGAGCGAGTTTTGAAGGATGTTGCTGCTTTCGTCCAGCACTGGCACTGTCCCGCCGTATGGTCCAACCGCTTTAAACCGGAGCTTTGCAGCGACTTCATCCCACCAGAGGAACACGCCGTAGAACTGGCAAAGCTCTTTCACAATCTTGCCCACCCCCGTTGGCTCGCTGATAAGGCCAGCTACAAAGCCTTTGGCTTGGTCTGGGGCGCTGCCGCTCAGTCCCGCCGCCGTCGCCTCAGCGTTCCAGTCGGTTAGGTCAATATATGTAGGGTCCACCTGCCCATAGTTCGTGAGGATGTCGTATAGCAACTCTGTGATGGTCCGCGTGGTGCCAGYGGTGTAGCTGTAGACCTGTTGAACCGCGACGTTCGCCGCGTGCGCCGCCGCCGCCGAGCTATCTCCGCGCACACTCAGGGTTAGGACATCACCGGCCTTCGAGCTGTATTGGATGGCCTCATTATCAATGCGAATGCGACCGCTTGCAGCGAATTTCGCACCCACTCCCGCCGGCTGTAGCGTGAGGGAGCCGGACGCATTGGTTATTCCCGTTGCCAGCGAGGCGGTCGTTTGGACAGGGACCGTGATTTTATCATCGGAGACGAACGAGATGATGCCACGCCCGATGAGTTTGACCTTGCCGTTCGCATCCGGCCCTTCCATCCGGTCGATGAAATAGGTGCGCGTTTGGGTGTAAACGGTGCGGTCATTGTCGATGTAGCCGGTGTAGACCTTGATAACCCGGTTGCGCATGAAGGCGTTGCGAGCGCGAAGTTTTCCGAAAAAGGAGCCGCGCTGCATCGGGTTATAGGTCCGCCCTGTCACATAAGGGTCTATCCCCCGATCATGGTCGGGGAAATCATTCATCACCACACTCACCGAGGCATTGACTGAAACGCCTTTCGGGTTGAGCTGTGTGGCAGCAATGTCCACGCTCTCGATGCACGGGTAGATATTCTCACCCACCGGCAGGAACGCATTTTCCGAGCATAACTTGTAGGTTTTGGTCGTCTTATTGAAGTTGGGTGTGTCCTTACAGGTGCTTAAGGTATTGAAGCACTTCGCATCACCGCTGCCGACCGCCGTGCATGGGGCCACTCCGAAAGTATTCGCACACGAGTCCAGCACCAGCTCGACGACGGTGAGCGGGCGACGACCGACCTTCACGCGGAGAGTGTCGAAGCTCACTCAATCATCCCCTTGATGGGGACTGTCACACCCATGAAGCCATAATTGGTGTGCGCAGGAACGGGCACCTGCCCTTCGACCCAGCAAAACACGGCTTCCAGCGGATAGGCTGTGATGTTGGGGATGAAGAAAAAGGGCTTCTGCTCGGCGTGCCGCACAAAAGGCATCCAGCTCGCCCGCACCCACGCATCGCTTGCGCCCTGTAAAATGATGCTGGACTTGATGCCGGTCGAGATAATGCTGCGACCGAGGAAGTTGCCGGAGTCCGACTGGCTGTTGATGACCTTCGTATCGCGGGCCAGCACCGGCGGCGTCCAGTTGAGGTACATGCCGTACTCAAGGGCGAGCTGCGTGCCAAAGCTGATGCACGCGATGGAGAAGATGCTGGTGGCCGTGATGACCACCCGCCACTGCGTGGACGACTGAGCCGTGAAGCTGATGAAGCGCGGGCTGTTGTCGGTTGGCGTGATGGCGCCGAAGCAGTCCACCCACGAAGAGCCGTTCCACCATTGCAGCTTGATGGTCCCGCCGGTGAGGTGGAGGTTGTGGTTGTAAAAGGCGAAATAGTCGGCGCCGTCCGCCACCGAGAGCGTCAGGGTGATGTTAACGGCGGAGGCGATGGATGCAGGCTTGAAGAAATCGCTTGGGCGCCAGTCATAGACGTTCGCGACCGGGAATCCTGCGGCCTCACTGGATGCAACGACGGTCCCGTTCTCCAACAGGTTCTCAAATCCGAGGCGGGCGGCGCTGGTAGGCATTACGCAGACACAAACGTGAGTTGACTGCCATCGGCCCCGGCATCGTTCAGGCGCTCGAAGAGTTGCCGAATCTGGTTTTTGCTCAGCAGCGTCAAGTCGGCGCCGGTGAGATGGACTGTGATGCTCTTGTTCTGCGCGGCCCCCACATTGCCGCCATCCGACGAAGAGCCGTTGTCACCGATGCCGCCGCCACCACCCCCTCCGCTGGATGACACACCGCCGCCTCCGCCCCCGAAGGAGGTGGACGCTATCGCTGCGATGTTCACAGCCTGGGCCGCCGCTGCCACACCAGCCGCCACGGCGCCACCTACCGGCCCTCCGAGGGTGTTACCCCAGCGGTATGCATCGACGACAGTTTGCCGGGCTGCGAGAAGCGCGCGGGCAAGTGCGGCGGCTTTCTCCAGCATGAAGAATGCACGATTGTGTTCAGCTGCCTGGGAGATGGCCTGACGGAAGCTCGAACCCTGTTCCGCCGACGTGCGGTCCTGAAGGTCGGTGCGGATGCCGAGGAAGCCCTCAGCGGCGGCTTGCTCCTCCGACAGCATCTCGTCGCGATACTGCTGACGGATCTCCGCCATACGCGCCTGGTAGTCCAGCTCGACCTTGAGGGATTCCTCTTTGAACTCCTGGTCGGTGATGGCTTTCTTCGCGAGGGCCTTTTCAAGAAGGGCCTGCTCTTCCTCGTACCGCTTATTCAGCGCCGCCGTCGCCTTGGCGCTGTCCACCTTGTTGACGTCGGTCTCATTGATGAGACCTGCGCTCTGAGACTGTAACTGTTGGCGCATCCTCTCGCGGGCTTCAGCGGCGCGTGTGGCGGCTGCAGAGATGCCGGGGTTGCTGGTCTTACCGAGGGTGTAGCTGGGGCTTCCCGCCTGTTGTGCCGGGGTGATGCCATAGGCTGCGGCATTGAACGGCGCATTGATGGCGTCGCGGCGGAGCTGGATGGTGTTGACCTTATCGGCCACGGCGTCGGGGGTGGCGGACTTCCCTTCCTTGGCAAGCTCCAACATCGCGGCAGCACGGTCGTCAGAGGTTTGGAAGAAGCGACCCACCGCTGACGCCGCCGACATCGCCGCCGTTGCGATTTGCCCGAGGCCGCTTGCGAACGCTATGAGGCCGTCCCGAGTCTGCGGATCATTGAGAAGGTCGGTGAGCTTCTTTACTCCATCGGTCACGGAGTCCAGGAAGCCGCCCTCAGCGATCTTGTTCTTCAGGTCGAAGAGAGCATTGCCAAACCGATTGAAAGCGGCCTGAGCGCCCTTTGCGGCCTCCTCAGCGGCAGCCCCGAACTCGTTTTTAAGCCCCTGGCCGAGTTTGATGAGGTCACGGGTCGTCACCTGCCCGTTTTCGATCATCTTGATGAATTGGTCGTTCGAGACACCCATGGCCTTCGCGAACACCTGCAACGCGCCTGGCAGGCTTTCCCCGAGCTGCTGCTTCAGCTCTTCCATGCTCACGGTGCCCTTACTGGCCATCTGTGAGAGTGCTTGGAACACGAGGGCTGTCCGCTCGGCAGACAGGCGCATCCCCGCCGCCGCCTCGCTTACGCCCGTGAAGATGTCCTTTGTCTCCTGGAAGGTTAGACCGGAGCGGAGAGCCGACGCGGCGAAGCTCGCGAAGCCATCCGCGGATGACCGGAAGTCCAGCCCCAGCCGTTCAGCCTCTTCGCGGACAAACCGCATCGAGGCAGCGGCGATTTGTGCGCTCCCGGTCGCGGCGCCCATCTTTGAGGTAAGAGCCTGCATCTGCACGCCGGCATCGACGACGCCCTTGCCCATGCTGAAGGCCGTCCAGACAGACGCGACGCCAAGAATCTGACCACGCAGGCGCCCGAGGGAGTTGTTGATGGAGACGAGGCTGGAATTAGTCTCGCTCTCGAAGCGCTTGATTTGTGACTGCGCTTTGACGATGGCAGCGCTGAACCCTTGGTCGGTCGCCTTGACTTCAATTAGGAGGGGTGGACCGAAACTCAGGTTCCTCGCTTTCTCTTTTCACGTTCGCGCGCTTCGTCTTCGCGCACCATTTCCAGGAACTCACTTCGGTCTACGGGGCCATCGAGCTTGATACCCTTTGAAAGCAAGTGCCCCTTCATGGCGACGGTGTACTCAAACATGGTGGCCTTCCAGAATACGGCGGGAGTCCACTTCAACACACCAAGGGCGGACGCCATGATGTCCTCCCATGGCAGCGTGGTTAGACCGGGGCCTTCTCCACCTCGACGGACTTTCCCACCTTCACGCCATCCATACCTTTGTTGAGGAAGTCCGTAATCGCGTTAGCAACAGCGCCCGCCCCTTCCATCATTACGAGGTCGCCGACCTCACTCAGGGTCATCCCGTTATCCCCATAGCCGCGAAGGCCGTGAAAGATGACAACGGCACACTGGCGAACACCGATATTGTGCTGACTGATGTTCCCGATGATGGGCACGAGATTCATGCGCAGATCGCTTTCGATGGCGCAGATAGCCTCGAAGGTCGCGCGCATCGTGTATTCCTTGCCATCCAGCGTGACCTTCACTTCATTGCGGAGCGGGTTATCCATTATTGGGGCACCCGCAAGGTGGTCAGGCTGATAGGCGCGCTGGCGTCCACCTTAATCGTACCGAACTGCGTGTCGTTCCAACGGCCCGGCGGGAACGGCCCCATCACGAAAGTCGTGCCGGACGGGATGACCACAACTTGGTCGGTCAGGGTCACGGAGCCGTAACCTGCTTGGCTCATGGTGGTCGCCTTGGTGCGGATGGTCAGGGTGACAGCGGCGGCGGCGGTACGTGCGACGATCAGCGACTCGCCATCATTCGGGATGTACGACGGGCTAGGAGCTGTCGCCATGTTGAGGGTGGTGTTGAACCCGGCAGGCGTGAGGTCGGTCGGTGTGACGTTGGCGACCTGTGCGGCTGCGGAGCCAGCCAGGGCGACGAGTGCCGAGGTAGAGAGGATGAGCTTCTTGATAAACATGGACTGCCTTTCTAGCTGAGGGTTACTGCGCCAGCGCTCTCAAACGTGAGGCTGTCGGTTGCGGAGCCGTTGTAAGAACCGGCTTCCTCGAAAGATGCGACCATGAAGCTGCCTTGGTAGGTCTTTGCCACGGTACCGGGCATCACGAACTGGTAGTTACGGTGAGCGTTGGTGAGAGCATCGACGCGAATGGCGCTGATTGCTGCATCTTCGACGTAGACGCCTTGAAGCTTGATGCTCACCGAAGTTACACCGGCGCCTTCGAGCAGCTTGCGGATACCGGCATCGTCGGAGTTGGTGATGTCTACCGGCTCGTTGTTGATGGTGAGCGTTACTTCACGCGCGCCACCTACGGCGACATATGTAGAACCAGTGCTGTTATACTTGAGAAGTACGTTACGTCCTTTTTGTGCGGCCACTATCTGAGACTTTCTTTATGATTCATCGTCTCGCAGATTTTTCATCTGCGCAACTTCAAACAACGATTACTTCCAGCTCGCCAACGGCCTGCCATGTTTTGCCGTCGTCTTCCTGAAATGGTGTGTCGCTGCTGAGGTACTCGCACTTGACGAGCGTGCCGCTGGCGAGCGAGATACTCGCCTCTTGCCGGTCGAGCGCGTCGAGGCAGAGCTTGCGAAGCTGCATGACCTCTTTCGTTGTCGCCTTCTGGCTGAATGCCTGCACACGGAGACCATGCGCTTGTCCGCTGAAGTCGTTCGCAGCGAAGGGCGCGCTGTTGATGCTCAACGCCACATAGGGAAACGTCGCCTTCTGTGGCACATCGGTGTAAATGCGCCCGGCAACTAGCGTGTTGATAGCAGGCACAGCATTCAGCGTAACAATGACAGCCTGGACGACGGGGAGCGCGCTATCCACGGCCCTGCCCTCTGCGTATCGCTTCCGATACCGCCTCCATTACGCGGCGGCGAGCATTCTCCGCATTCGCCTTCAACGTCGGTGCTAGCCATGGCCGAGCAGGCATGCGGGAGGTGCCGTATTCGAGGTATCGCCCATAACTGAGCTTGGTGCCGAAGAATGCGGAGAGCTTATCCGCCGCCACCCGGAAATAGAGTGAGGCGACGAGCTGCCCACTGTCGGATTTCGGAAACTCACCGGGCGCCGACGCCTGGTGGGTGATAGACCGCCGACGATAGACCCGCCCACTCCGTCCGCCGCTCTGGATCTTCTGTGCGGCGTACGCATGCATCTCGACAACGGATGCGGCGAGAGCCCTGCCGATGCCTGCACGAGCTTCCAGCTTCAGCTTGTTGAGCTGGCTGATGAGCTTGTCGGCATTGCGGACGGCCATCAGGATGGCTCCCCATCTACGCAGAGGAGCTGCTGGAAGACCTTTCCTTCCGTCTTCATGTCATCGGCGAGGTTCTTCACGAACCGGATGTTCATGATGCGGGAGCCGAATTTGACCCGGCTCTTGGCGGCAACGGTCGTGTCAGACAGAGCAGCCTGATAGCGGATGGTGATGCGTTCATCCACGCGGCTTTGAAGCTGCGAGCTGAGGAACACCTCTTTGCCGCCCATGGGCTCCATGACCGCCCACACGGTCGATGAATCTACCCACACCTCATCCCGTCCGCCGGCATCGTCCGGTGTTACGGTCGCTGACTGGATGGTGACGCGGTTGTTCGCCCTGGAGACGAAATCATCGCCGCACTTGCAGGCTACCATGCGCCGAAGGCCTCGGCGGCCATGTACGGGCCGAGAAGATCCTTGGCGCCGTCCGGCAAGCTGCCGCATTGGCGGCTGCAATACATGGTGCCGACGTATTGCAGTATGGCCTGCTTGATGGGCTCCGGCACCGCGGCTGCATCGCCGTAGCCGTTGACGGTCGTGATCTCTACCGCGGCATCCGCGCGGAGATTTGAGGGCCAGCTGTACCCATCGTTGAGCAGAACGCGGCCACCCGATTGATCGAGGGAGTATGTCGCGGGTGCAACAGTTGTCTGGGAATTCGTGGTGTCCGTGGTCTTGATCGAGGTGATGGACTGGATTGGTTGCCGGGAAAGTTGGATGGCGCGCGGGCTAGCCAGGCCAAGCATGAACTCCAGCTCGTCGGCATCTTCATCTAGCGGAAAGCGGTCGAGGACGAGTTTCCAGGTCTGCGTGATGAATGCCCGCTTCGTAAACTCCTCACAGGCACGGCGGGCCGTCGCAATCAGGGAGGTTATGAGGGCGTCGTCGTCATTCCCGTCCTGTTTTACGAATGCCTTGGCCTCCGACAGCGTAACCGGCTCAGAGGCCGGTGCGCTGACGAGGACGGGAGAACGACGGTTCACTAGACGGTCTTGTTCTCGGCGACCTTCTCGGCCTTATTCTTGGGAGCCGCAGGAACTGCCTTCTCAGTCGCAGGCTTGGCGACCTTCTCGGCCTTGGCCTCTACCAGCTCTGCAACCTTGTCGTCTTCGATGAATACCTTGGCCAGACCTTCCGGCACATCGTATTCCTCGCCCTTCTCGTAGTGCTTGACGGAGTGGCCGTCAGGCGACCCGGTCTTGTTACCGAGCATTCTGATTTGAACCATTGCTGTATCTTTCAATTAGGTGGGCGGCCGGAGCCGCCCGGTTTTAGTTTGCGGGCGTCGGGCGAACCATCGCCTTACCCAGGATGGCGACCGCGCCGAGCGTGGCACCGGAGGAAACCCCGGTGCTGACGAAGGACAGGCGCACGTAGCGCTTACCGCCGCGATAACCGATGCGCTTGACGGTGTTGGCGGCTGCAATGGTCGCAGCCGCCTCTGTGCCAAGCAGATCTTCATCATCGACGGCGTTGGCGCCGGACATGCCGGAATCGTCGCTTTCCTCGATCAACGGCAGATAGCTGCCGTCAGTGCGGGCGCCGGAGAACGGTACGAATTCAAGAGACTCGTATCCCAGGGTATCGATGATGATCCCCACGGTGGTCGTATTCGAGGAGATCGCAGCGGTGTTACGCGCCATCGCCATCAACACGTTGTTGTGCATATCGAACTGCATAGACGTGACTTTCTGTTGTTGATCTTAGCTGACGCTCGCACGGAGCAGCTTGAGGGCGTCGAAGTTGGTGACCGCCCCACCTGTGCGCTTCATGCTACGGAACTTGACGCGCCCCTTGCTGGTGAACGGGTCACGCAGCACGGAGATGCCAACACGGTCGAGGATGGTGTAGGCACGGCTGAAATCACCGTAGGCAACCGGCAGCGTGTTGGAGCTGATGGTCGGCATGTCGGCGAACAGCACGACCGGCTTCTCCAGCAGCGTCATCACAGCGCCCAACACTTGGCCCGAGGGACCAACGGCTGGCTGAAGATTCAGGAAGCGGTAGTTGTTCGTTCCTGCGTTCTTCATGATGTGGGTCAACACTGCACGGTTCATCGCGAAGGTGGCACGAGCCTGGTAGTCTTCCTTCAGGGAGCCTTGCAGATCGATGAGAGCTGCTTCGGTGATGGCAGAGGTGCTGCCACCAGCGATTTGCTCCAGCTTGTTGCGCTCGTAAGCGCCAGCCACAGACCAGTTGCCATAGGTCAGGAACCCGCGCGGCTGGATAACGCCGTTGCCGTTGACGAAGGCGGTGTTTTCCTTGCGACCCATCTTCTCGGCAACCTTGCCATTCAGCCAGGCTTCGACGTCAAGCGCACTGTCCATCAAGTCTTCCTCAGTGATGGAAGGCTCGGCAGTGATCTTTTTGGCGGCGATTTCGATCTGGCCGGTGCCGGGGGTGACGTTGGAACCGCTAGAGGTGCCTTCACCTTCCCAAGTCGCATCAGCTTCATCATCGTCCAGGTCGAACGTGATGCTCTTCATGGAGCTGGCGCGAACGTTCGCAATCCGGCGCATCGGAGAGGTCTCAAAGATGCGACCGTTGATGATGCCTGCGTTCTCGGTGCCTACGAAGTAACCGCCGTCCGGGTTGCTGTCAGTGGAAAGAGCTTTCTGCTCTTCCGGAGACAGGTTGGCGTAGCCGCGGTCACCGCCGGTCAGGTAGGCCTTGAGGGCCTTGCTTTCCATTTCCTTGCGGGCTTTGGCTGCGTCATCGCCAGCACCAACGCCGGGGCGTTGCATTGCGGCTTCAATCTGGCCTTGCTTAAGCTGGATGGCTTCGAGCTGGCCACCAAGTTTTTCAGCGAGCTTGTTGACCTCTTCCTTCGCAGCAGTTGCGCCCTTCTGGGCAAGCTCGTTAGCGTTCTTCAGTTCATCGAAGTTCTTGGTGATTTGCTCAACCGAACCGGTCAGCTTTTTGATTTCATCTGGTTCCACTCATTGTGGCTTTCCTTAGTTTTTCTACTGCGCTCGTAAGCGCGTCCAGTGCCAATGCCTCATCACCACCCTCTCGGTGGATCTCGATTGCACGGAAGCCTTTGGAGGCGATCAACTTCGCTTCCTCACGGCTGTATTTTCCTGCCTCTCGCAGAAACTCTTCAAATTCGCGGATGGTGTCCGGCGCGCTTTTCACACCCGTCACGTTGGCACGGTCATTCGCAGGGAACGTCACAAGGGACACTTCCATGAGATCCAGCTTCTTGAGCGTGGTTATGCCGGTCTTCGCATCAAACTGATCTTCTATGGTGCGGTAACCGATAGACATTCCCTTGATGGCATCCATCAGCAGAAGCTCGTGGGCTTCCTTGCCTCGCTGGACACCCATCGCAAGCTTGCCCTTGACGTAAAGCCCGCGCTCGTCCTCACGCGCCTCGGTGTAAATGCCGATAGGCTGCTTCCAGTCGTGCTGCCAAAGAAGAACGGGCTTCTTCGATTTGAGGCTCTCAACGAAAGCGCCTTTCGCAACAATATCGCGGTAGGAGTCGATGTTACCGAAAATCGAGCCGTAGCCCTCAAACTCGCCAGTAGAACCGTCGCCGACCGCCTTCAACTCGGCTGCTACTTCAAAGTGCTTCGTCTTCAAGCTCAATCGGAGTTCTTTCGTTGATGCATTAGACTCACAAACATAAAAACCGCGCAAGAAATTATTCAACGACCTCAAACACCAATGTGCAGCGACACCGAATGCAATTCTTCGCTCCGCCTCTAGGGTCTCCAGGCCGAGACATCTTTGTGCCGCCCACGTTGAAATCGCTACCCATAGGTATTGCCGGGTGAGAGGCCATCGCGGCGTGATCTTCGCGAGACCGGCCGTCCTGCACCGGCACCCACTTTTTGTTCAGCACAAGCCCATCTTCCCGGGCAACGCTGTTGGCACCCTCCACGCTGGCGAACATCATGGCGTTGTGGGTTTCAGTGCGAGCTATTGTCTCGGCACGCGGGGCAGACAGGTCGCGGGCCTGCAGCAATGAGGTGGCAACGGCAACCGGGTTGAACTCGTTGTCGTGCGACAGCGCAGTGTCGATGATCTTCTGCATATCGTCGCGGGTGGTCTGTGCAGTCTCCTTGGCGGCTTGGAATCCGTAGTCCGTCGTCCACTTACGGAGCAGATACAGCCACAGCTTGTCCCAATCCGCTTTGGCCTGGAGGGCTTTGACCTGCTTGACCGCCTCTACGAGCGCGATACGGATGGCGATGCCCTGATAGCGCATGGCAATCTCGGCCATTGCGGCGCGGTGATAATCGAAGAGTTTGTCCTCAAGCCTCGATGTGCTGCGGAAGACTGTCGCGGATTCGGCGATGTAGCGGTTTTTCTCATCGAAGACGGCGGAGGCGTATGGCCCCTCCACCGACTCCATCAGGGCTTCCCAGCGGCTCTTCTCAAGGGCGGCTTTGATGCTCACGCACCGAACTGCTCCGCAAGGATGCCGGTGACTTCCTCATCGGTGTAGCCGAGGGCCTTCAGGCTTTTGCCGATGTCCTTGGGCGGGATTGCCACGGGTGCAGGCGGCTTGTCGTTGATGTGCTCCAGGCTCTTCATGGTGCCGGATACGAGCAGACCAGCTGCAGGACCGCCCTTCTCTTCAAACCCGCACTCTGCCCGGCCTTCATCGGGAGTTATCAGTGTGTCTTTGATGGCCTGCCCCATCCGCTTGAACAAACGCTCTCTGCGGGCTTCCAGAGCAGGCACACTGTCGGAATTATAAGCTAAGACCTCTGTCGCCGTGCTGCCGGTGCCGTACAGCGGCATCAGGAAGTTGGTCAGCGACGCCATGAACATGTTCAGCAGCGGCATGACCGTATCTATCCATAGCCGCTCCTCCGCGCTTTCCATGTTGGCGAAGGTGGAGGCTTCCATGGTGACGAGAGGCAGCGGCACGCCGAGGACGAGCGCCGTGTTCTTTGCCGCCTCACCCATGCTTTCCTTGAAGTCCATATCCTTCGGGGTGTGGGACAGTGCCGTGAACTTCGCTCCGCCGGTCAACATGGGCACGTTTCCGGCATTCATCACGCCGGTCCAAGCCTTCTTGAAGAACTCCCGCAGCTGGGAAAGCACGTTATCGGCGACGGTCCCGGCAAACTCGATGATGCCGGATGGCCGGGCACCGTTGAGCAGAAGGTTGGAATTCCACTGCGCACCGTGATTGTGGGTATCCACGGCACGGGCCGCAGCTTTCAGGGGTGGCAGGCCACGGAAGGGGTCGGACGGGTTGAAGGTCTTGACGTGCAGCACCTGGCTTTCCCCGGTGACGACATTGACCGGGAACCGGCGCCGCTTCTCTCCGGTGCCATAGATGTAAGCCAGAGGCACGGCACTGCCGTTGCTGTCCTTCTCAATGTCCATGTCGGAGGGATTGAGCAGGTACAGCTCGGCAGCTGGTCCTTTCTCCGGCAAGCGCAGGATGAAGACCTCACCCGCAATCTTGCGCCAGGCGACCATCTCTTCGCAAAACTCAATCCAAGTCTGCGTGGGATTGGGCCGCTTGAGCAGATCCAACAGCTTGTGAGCGGTCTGGACTTTCTTGTTGCCCTCGGCATCCATCTTGTGGACTTCGAGCTTTACGCTGGAGCATGCCTCGGCAATGCGGGAGATGCAGGCGTATACGATGGGGTTCTGCTCATACCCCTCGGTCGCGTATGTCTTGATGGTGCGGGTGACGGAGATGGACAGCCCGGTGACGAAGAACGCTGAAGAGCCCGGTGCAGGTAAGGCCTTCTTGCGGAAATTCCAAAGTCTCAAACTACAGCAGCATTCCTTGCGGTTGGGCGCCCCTGTGATTCCTCGCGTACACGGCCAGTGCCAGAGCCATCACACAGTCGTCGTGCTGACCTTCCGGCGCGGTGTAGCGAACACCAGTGCGGGTGTATTCGTACTCAAAGCTCTCCAGCTCGGACACGATCACTCCGTCAGGATACTGAATCTCATTTTGCTGGATGGCAACTGCTAATCCTTCCATGAGCATTTGCTTGCTGGCCTGGGTGAACTTATAGCCGCGGAAGTTGGAGGTCTCCTCATTACCCCCCTGCAGCTGTTCCACGATAGGGTCACCGACACCCGTGCTGTCCAGATGGGCTGTGGTGTAGCCGCAGATAAGACGGATGCGGTCCATGGTCGCCTTCCATGGCATCTGGAACCGGTGATGTTCTGATGTGCAGCCGTCTTCATCGAGGCCATGCAAGACGGTCCAGTCAACGGATTTCGCCAAGTCGCCGCCAAATGCGACGGTCTGCTTCTTGGACATCTCTGCAATGTTGGAGCGGATATATTTCAAGCCGAATGGATTGCCGCCGTCGTCGCTGGCGATGCAGAAATACAGCTCGTTGAAGACTGCCTCTGGCAATGCGGCCTTTGCATCATCCAACTCCTCCATTGGGAAGACGCCGGCATTCACGGCATCGAGTGCAGTGATCTTGTGGTAGCTGTGGTTTGGTTCTCCGCCTTCAGCCTTACGGCAGCCCAGGAAGAACCAGTTCTTGCGGCCTTTGACGTTCCCGATTATGCGAACCGGCCCACGAGTGGCCGTGAGCRTGGAGCGGACGGCGTAGAAAGCCTCCTGCCGCATGCGTGAGGCTTCGTCCATCACGCAGGCCCAGACATCTTCCCCGTAAAGGTTGTCCGGCTTCTCGGCAGATTTGAAGCGAAGGACGGCACCGTTACCGATGGTGATGGTCATATCGGTGTGGTTGACGATCTTCTTGCCCTTGAGACCGCGCTTTATGCGACCGAAGGCAATCTTGGCAGTGCCGGACACTGGTGCGACCCACCAAAACTCCCTGCCCTCCTTCCCCTTGAGCATGGCCTGTTCAACCAGCCACGCCATACAGGAAACGGTCTTGCCGCTTTTGGTGCTACCCTCAATCCATGAATAGCGGGCTGGGTTGCCCTGAGCATCGAGCGGCTCAAAGAAGGCAGCCGTCTGCTTGGGGTAGAGCTTCGGGCGGCGATAGACCTTTGCCACCCGGTTACTTGTCGCTTATCTCCAGGGTGATGACCTCATTGGCGTCATCCTCTCCCTTCTGCGGAGCTTCCTGCCGTTCACGCCATTCGACCTTGCGGCGGTTCTTGAGCCAGAAGATGCAGGCGGTTGTGTCCGGCGGGACCACCCGCTTCACCATTATGATTTCAAGCCGTTCGGTTTCCTTGAGGCGCTTGCCGTCCTTGTACTCGACGGTCTTTAGCTTATGGGCTTGGGCCTCTTCGAACTCAAAGCCGAGAGCGCGTTGGTGCAGCCGGTCGGCCACGTCCATATCGGAAACAAGCTTGCCGTCTTTTAGGGCCTGACAAAACTCGGGATGGTCAATCTTCCAGCGGTTGATGGTCCGCTCATCTTTCTCGAAAAAGTCCGCAATTTCCGCATCCGTGGCACCAAGGCGGCAGAGCTTCGCGGCCTGGTCAGCAAACTCAGGGAGATAATCGGACGGACGTCCGGCCTTGCGGGCGGGCTTTACGTTCACTGCCTAATTATGCTCACAATAGGTAACCTTTGATCAAGCCGAATAGTCGGAGCGAGAATGACCATCTACCGCCTGACCAAGGAACAGCAATCTCGCTTTGGCGCTGAGCCAGAAATATATGCAGCGGTTCAAGTAGGAGTAATCGAGCACGAAACTCACAGCGAGGTGTGCCTTGTCGTGGGATGTCAGGTCGCTCTGGTATTTGACGACAAGCTGGACGCGGACTTGCGCGATTTTTGGGACAGTACCTGGGGAGCACTTCAGCCTGGAATCTCTACTCAAGCCCGCAGGCTGACAGTAATCAGTCTCTACGATAAATGGCTCAACCCGCCTTCACCGTTGCGCGCGGCCAAACTCAACCCACTGGATGTGGATCGTAGCAGCATCGCCCTAGCGATGATCCTGACAGGAAAGCCGATCCCACCTGCTCCTCCTACGCGGCCTGGCCTCCGACCGAGAACTACGACTACGCCGCCTCCAGCCTACGGTCATCTACCCTTCTCCGTTGTCACTCGTCATCGAGAGACCTTTTATCGCTACGAGCCATGGCCAACGAGCTTGAAGATAAACCGCGTGTCCGGGTCGTATGATAAGGACACATTTGCGAATCCATCGTCTGAACTAAGGATGAACCCGACGGGCTTTGCCGCTGTGGCCCGCAACGCATTGCCTAGCTTGTTTCCCGCAGTGTTCGTATGGAAGCTGGAACCGGACCCGGTGCGGGTCGCATGCGGCGCAGTTGTGCCAATGTTCGGTCAGGCAGGCGGAGGCGTCGAAGTGTGCTTTGTCTCTGGGGGACGCAATTCGAAGCCCATTGCCAAGCCGAAAGTCATAGAACCGCTTTAAAGGGACAAAGGGACCAGCCCGCTTTTAATGACCGGCATCCCATCCGGTCGCTTCGCCACTGATTTTCCGCTGTTCACCCGCTGATTATGCACACAAACCACGCAAGCTGATCAAGCAGTATCAGGATTAATTTCTCCGCTAATCATATTTTCTCGCCAAGCTTGTCACGAGCATGTTTGCTGGTAATTTATCTGAAGTTGAGGGGCAAAACATGACGGTTGCAGGCGGACCAAATTCCAATAACCCTCTTCGGGGAGCAGAATTCAGACCCGATTTTCGGGCTGATAGATACACACAGCCACCAGAAAAGCGGAATTGGGGCTTCGTCATAGCCGCAGCAATATCAGCCGGTGTTGGCGCACTGATTTTCGCCGGCTATTACTTCTACACAATTTCCGACATGTTCGATCCGAACAAGAGCTATTACCAGAGCATGGGAATATCACTACCACGCTCGTTTGAGTCGTACGGTCAGTCCTCTCGCTATCTCGCTCAATTGCGCCGTGAGCCCTGCGATTCGATTGCCTTTGATGGCCTTGTTAAAGCGATGGAGGCTGCGGGCTATCCGAGAGAAAGTGCGTTGGCGGCCGAGGCCTATCACCATGGCTGCGCCGCCTCAGAGACCATGCTGCAGTTAGCGCTCTCCGCCTACAATCGCATCGGTGACCATAAGGAAGCCATTCGCGTCGCTGACCTGTTAGTGCAAACAGACGCAGGGAGTCCGCACTATCGATTTTGGCGCGGGAATGCTTATGAGCTATCCAAAGAGTACAAACTGGCGTTGGCGGATTATAAAAGCACCCTTGAACTGTTCACCGATCTTTCGAACGTGGCCGGATCGCAATTCTACCAAGTGTCACTGATGTACGACAAGCTTGGCAAGCCGTGTGACGCTATAGCTCCGCTCGAAACTTTCATTTCCTACAACGTGAAAGAGCGTCAGACACAGCAAATCGCAAGGCTAATTTCGGATTACTCACAACGCGGGAAGTGTGCTGCGACTTACGCTACGGGCTCGGCGCGTGTCGTTATTCCGCCTTCGAATGTAGTCGAAGTAATAATTAACGGTGTCCGGGCGACTATGATTATCGATTCCGGAGCAAGCACTGTCTCAATGACGCCTGAAATGGCCGCCCGCGCTCGTATTACCCCTGACGCCACCGATTTGGTTGACGTCAAAACGGTGGGTGGCCGCATGAAGCAAGCGAGCGGTTATGCTCAAACGATTCGAGTGGGCGACGCGACCGCTGCCAACGTCCCGTTGTTGATCGCAATTGGAAGTACGGACACATTCGGCCCAGGTATCGACGGCTTGCTCGGTATGACCTATTTGTCTCGGTTCGACATGAAGCTTTCACCAGGCCTCTTTGAACTCAAACCGCGAACACGCATCTAAGCCGTGACAAGTTTGTGCCGCTGGCTCATGATCCCTGCACGCCCCCAAGGCGGATAGAAATCAATGAGAAGACCCTACAATGCTCATCTTCGTAATCGTAGTCGCCGCCGTGTTTGGCGTTGGCGCCATTAGCTTCGAGGCAGGCCAACGCAGCCCGGAGACCAAGAACATCTTCACTTCGATTGAAGAGAAGAACTAAGCCTAGAATGAACAAAGGCCCCGGTGTGGGGCCTTTTTGTTGAGGACGGCGRCAAGGACAAACGGCCAAAGCTGCTCCTGGCGCCCTCTCCTTAGCTCCGTTGCTGGACACGGTGGCCTTGTCCCAATCCAACCGCCCTTCGCTAGTTGGCTAGCCTATGCCGGGATGTCTACCTAGCCGATGGCCGTTTCCCGATATCGGACTTCCCCGTGCGGTGTGACCGCTTGGACGAGGCTCCACCATCTTGCTCACACCTAAGGGCGTACTGGCAACTATTTGGTGCTGGGGGATGATGCAGTGGTCGGCGCCGAAGGAAAGAATGTCTCTTTGAACTTCAGACCTCCGAACGTCAGAAGGCCGCCAATTATTGTGGAGACGATAATCATGCCAATCTGGTCGCTATTTCGTTCGACAAACCCACGCCTCTCAGACCGCCGCTCAAACCTGACGACGGAGTTCCTCATCAACCTAATGTAGCTCGCCCATATGAGCCACAATGCTGAAATGATCATGACTATGATCGCGACCAAATCCCAAGGGCTGCTCAGTTGGCCATTAAATCCAGAAAGAGAGAAAGCTAAAGCGCTTGCGAACGATCCAATCCAAATGCTGTATAACCGCCTGCCTTTTCTCTGGCAGCGCGCCACGATTGAATCTAGCTCGAGACGAAGATGGGCGGCTTTTTCGCCGCGGGTCACATAGAGAACTGACTCTTCCTTTTTAAAAGACACTTCCGCGGAGGGATAAGAGCATGTAATTGCGAGGCGCGTTTGTACCTTCTTGCCGAGCACCTCTTTTGCCTCGCTAAGTGACGCAAATTTGTAGTCGTCATTCGCGATGCTGACCTCTTTGCCAACGTTCTCCATGGCAGACACGATATCTTCTAGGTCTTCAAAATAGACGACCACAGGCCAGTAAGACCGGCGGAATGACTCTTCCCTCTTAATCCGCTCCATAAACCACCATCTCGCTTCTAGCCGCCCTGACTCATACCGACCGGGATACAGATCCCTGCATCTCTACGAGTGTAGCCAGACTTTCAGCAAGAATAGACCCGGCACGCCCAATGCAATCGCGGTCATGCACAGGATAGCCAGCCTCATCAGCTTGTAGCCCCTCTCCTGCCCGAAGTGAGTTGCGACAACGTCAGACCTCGACAACAGCGCGACGAGGCCGATGCCGAATTTTGGGCGCAAGTCTCCCGGCGCCTTCTCAGGCGTTAATTGAGTCATTGGTGGAATCCTTAGAAAAACTATTCCTCAGCCTCACCCGATGAGGCTTACCACTTGGGAAACGTGCGAGGTCTCTAACAGTTCTGATGAATACTATACTTCAGATAATAGGAAATTATCTAGAGCCACACGATCGTTCCGGATCTATCTGTAACCAACCATTTCAATGGCTTACGCAAACTGCGAATGGCTAGCGTTCTCAGTCCGGCCTAGACGACGGCGCTACATATTAAAATAAGACCCGGAGGTTTAAGTCTGGATCTAGGTTTAGGCCTAAACTCTAGAGGGGTTTAACCCTCGATCGGGAGCCTATTTTCTCGCTCTCCAAGTAGCGACCTTCACGCGAAACACCGGCCAGTAGTACAATGCACCCTGATCACGAATCAGGGCTCCCGACGCCGCGTCTAGACTTGATTTTCGGTCCCAGATTCCGCCGATTCGCGTTTTTGCCAGCCAACTGGATAGATTAAATCCTACAAATTACGCCCCGGCGACCGGGTTATCCCCGGCAGCAAATGTAAACTGTAAGTTTACTAGATGCGAGAAACCACTGCGGCACAGTCACTTCTCGAAAAGAACAAAAGCGGTAGCTTTGCCTGAGATTTGTTTTCGAGAATCTTCTTATCCGGCCCTTGTGGTGTAGTTCGAGTCCCATGTACGGTGCGGACAGTTACCTTGATTTGAGGAAGCCCTTTTCAGATGCCCAGTGAGTTCGATCCCGCCATCTCAGCCTTCGAGCGCCGCCGTGAGGAAGCGCTATCGACGGCTGCTGACTGCGAGCGGACGATCAACGCACTGTGCAAGGAGGCCGGGTATCCGCCGCGCTATGCCGAGAACACCATTAGTGCGGGTGCCAACAAGGTGACGCAGATCTCGGACGACACCTTCTACGGACAGAAGCAGACGCCCGCGATGCGCAGCTATCTGGAAATGCGCAAAGCGCAGAATTTGGGTCCAGCTACGCCACGCGAGATCTACGAAGCGCTAAAGGCGGGCGGTTACGTATTCGAGGCAAAAGACGCCGAGGTGGCGCTGGTCGGCATGCGTGCTCTGCTACGCACCCAGCCTAACGTCTTCCACCGGTTGCCGCAGGGCACTTGGGGACTGACGGCCTGGTACCCCGATGCAAAGAAGCCACTCGTGCTTCTGAAGCCACCAAAGAAAACGACGGCAGTCAAGAAACTGCCGTCGCTCAGAAAGCCAACGCTTCGGAAGGCCCCTTCCCCTGCAAAGCGAGGGAGCGTTCCAAAAAACCCGGAGAGAAAGGAGAAGCCTGATGTGGACCATCAGCCGGACGATACCGAATAGGTGACAGTTGTCACCCGATCCCGTACTGCCCCCCTCCATCAGGGGTAAGATCTGCAGCCCGCCCGGTGTCCATAGCCTGGTGGGCTGTAGTGCTTGTGAACGTAGTAATCCGTTCGCAGATTCTGGTCAACGCCGGTTGACGCATAGCGTTAGCGCGTGATGACCGTCACCAGCCAATAGATTACCGCGCCGACCGCGGAACCGCCCAACAACGCCCGCCGTCGCGTCAACACCGTGGCGAAGATGAGATAAGCCAGGCTTGGCCACTTTCCATATGCGCGCCGGAGCGCCGGCACATGGCTCAGTAAATCTCCGATCTGCTCACCCATCGCCGCCTCCATTCCGTTAGGAACATAATCGGAACGGATTGCGGCGGATTTATGAGGCTTATATTCTTACCTGACTATTTACAGGGAAATGCGTCGCCAACTGCCGAGACAACAATGAGACTGCCCGGCATGTGCCGTTTTTGAGGAAAGTCTGCGAGGTACTTACATGTGACATCGCGGAGCTGGCTAAGTCGGACACCGTCAGGCACGCAGAAGGGAACGATGACTTTTCGAAGCTGTGCCTTGCTCTCCGGGTTGGGCGCCCAGAAATCAGAGAGCACTGCGGATGCCCCACTCCTATCGTAGACCCCGGCAACATAGCCATCTACGCGAACGGGCATCTTCTGGCACATATCATGCAAATCATTGCCATCGAAGAAATCGGCGTGAGCTGGACCAGCGGCCAAGCACAGTGCGATCCAAATGTGCTTCATGATGCTTCCCCCGAAGCCACTCTAACGGGAAGCATGGTACGGCTCAACGTGCCCTATAGTCTTACTAAGAAAACGCCCACAGCCGTGACCGCGATCAGCCAGGCGGCCAACACTGCGATGGGGGCAATCCGTCGGCGCGGCGGATTAGAACTCTGCATGGGCCGAGATCACGGAAATGCAGGTTCGTTTGCGCTGCACACCCCTCAAGGAGCCGACGACCTTCATTACCTTGCCGAAGCCACAGGTGCCGCTCTGGACGTAGACCACGGCGAAGGGGTTCAGGGTGAGTGGTTCACGGGCGAGGATGGGTTGAGCCGACGCCTGCCCGGCCCACAGCAATACGATACCGGCAATGACCGCACGCATAACGCAACCCCATCACCCGACCACCGCATATAATACGTCTATTGGGATTTAGTTGCTTTGGGAAATCGTCGCACCGACCACGCGCATTTTTTTTGCAGTGCGCCGGACGTCCTGCAACGCGTAGACGTTGATTGGCCGGTCGCCGGGTATAGGCCATTTCTCCGTGCGCCATCCTTCAGTCTGCCAGAGCCTTTGTCCGAGATCCTCACCTACAGTCAGCAGGCGAATAGCCGTCTGGAAGGTGACGTAGACCTGCCCGTCGATGACAACACGCCCACTCGTCCTGAGGTACTGAGCATTTGCAAAAACCCGTTCAATCTCGGTCAGAGGCTTGAACGGGTCGTTCGAGAACGCGAACACTACCGTGCGCCCTTGCCCTCCCAGAACCGCTTATCTGCGCGGACTGCCGCCTGGCTGTACATGAATGGGCCGACCTTGCGATAGCCAGTCTTCATGCGCTTGAAGCCAGTTTTGGTGGACACCTCATCGATGATGTTGCCGAGCAGGCTCTTGCGCTGCCGGAAGATGCGGAATGCGGAGCCGCGCTTTACCTTGTCGAGCTGGCCGACGAAGTATTTGTTGGTCGTCTTAGACATGGGGGTTTTCTCCCTCTTGGTTGGTTTTTGTTGTTTGCGCTTAACACGCAAACCCATTTTGCTAGCGACACGCTCGACAATGTCATTGTGGGATACACTACGACTGGGGAGAAAAGTGCCGTCCGTGTGAAACACCTAAGAGAGATCTTCCGTATCGGAGAACTCCTTGTTGACCCATGGCCACTCTCTAGGTGGATACACCCCTTTGCTTGCGTTCCTTACGATTTCAACGATTTCGCCATTGCGATTCCGGTAGACACCAGGGCCAATAATCTTGAATGCACACACATCCCTCACTTTCTCTTGGTTGTTTTAAACAGCCCGGCATGTGCCGGGTGCTCTTCCATGAAGCGCAGCGCCATATAGGTCACGTACGCATTCGGAATTTTGAACGGCTTACCGGCCAGCAGGTCACGGCGCCGCCGCAGACACTCTGCGATGAACTTGGCACTGCCACGCTTGGTGTAGGCGGCTTCGTCAAACGCAGCCAGGACGAACGCGGCGTAGATTGTGGGGTGTTGCTCCATCCACAGTCGCGCCCGCTCAGCAACCGGCGCCTTTACAAGTTTGTAGGCCCGGTTGGCTGCGGCGCGGCTGGCGATGTCGTGAGGGCCGTCATTACCGATTTGGGGGCAACGGTCACTGGCGAAGAACGGTAGACGGTCGCGTGCCATTCATCGGGCGCTCCCATCGAAGCCTTGACCTTCGATGATTTCGCCGGTCTCGGGGTTCACGACATCGACCTTGCAGCTATCCTGAATGACCTGGACACAGTTAGTGCTGATGAAGATCCCCTTGGTAGGGATGGTGATGTCGCCAGCCGCCTTGGAGTAATTCAACTCAATGCTGTTGAAGTCCTCTTTTTTGGCGTTTGCACTCACTGCCGTGGACGAGATAATGGCGCCACGGTTGATTTCTTGTCCGATAGCAGAAAGTGCCTCCTCAACGACCGACTTCATGGCGCCTTCGACCAATTCCACGGTATCCTTCGTGCGTTGGTCAGTTTTGAGGTTTCCCACGTAACGGTCTTTTGCCGTTGTCGTCGCGCGGCTGACAAACTCCATCAGTTTCTCGCGCTGAGCTTCCGCCAACTCAAGTTGGACAGTCATGAAGCTCGCGTTTTTCAGCTCGGCGGTCAGTAGGGCTGTGATGTCTTCTGCGATTTGCCCGAGACGGTCGAGCCGAATGACAGACTCAAATACGCGCTGGGTCGCCTCTTTAACAACCTTGTTGATGGAGGGATCTACGATGTTCGCAACGGCCGGAGCCTCATTGCAGATGTTTGGTTTTTTCAATTCCCTCGCTTTCTATTGATTGACGATTGCATGGGCGATGCATGCGCCCATTCCAAACCAGCCAAGCATCAAGCCCGCTGCGATAGTAAGTGTGAGTTTCATGGTCGTTATCTCCTGTTGTTGAAGCCAAGCTGACACGGCTTTTATTCCTTGTAAAGATATTTTCTGCTTTACAGGAATATTTCCTCATGCGAATCTGAGAACACAACAGGAGACAAACAATGAGTAGGGGTAAACGAGACTACGAAGACCACTGTATACGCATGGACGGACTGGACGAGTGGCTGGACGAACGCCACCCAGAGCCGACAAGCGAGGAGTTGGAGACTGAATTTCAGCGCTTTATCGAAATCACCAATAGAAAGAGAGGTTCATGAAACCACAAAAGTCAGCAGGCAATTTCAAACCAGTTCCGGAAGGCCCGCATCCGGCCGTCCTCTACTCCCTTATCGACCTTGGCACCCAGCAAGGCACTTATCAGGGCAAGCCCGCCAATCCCAAACGCAAGATTGCGATGCGCTTCGAGCTGCACGGCGAGGACACTAAGCTTGATGATGGACGTCCTATGTCCATTGGAAAGACGTTCACCCTCAGCTCCAGTGCTAAGGGCAACCTGCGCCCTTTCATGGAGAGCTGGCGCGGCAAAGCGTTCAGCGATGAAGAATTCGAAGCTTTCGACCTTCAGAATATGCTGGGCAAGCCTGCAATCCTCACCATCGTTGAAGACGGCGAGTACCGGGTTATCAATGGAATCAGCCGCTTGATTGCAGGCATGCAGGCACCAACCCTGACGAACAAGCAGGTCTATCTTAGCCTAGACCCCGGCGAGTTCGATGCCACGGTGTTTGATGGCCTGAGCGACAAGACAAAGGAAACCATCGGTCAGTCGCCTGAATTCCAGGCGCTTAATGGAAACGCAATCGACGGCGCGCTGGGTAGCGCTGGCGGGGCTGCTCCCTTCGACGACGAAATCCCGTTCTAGTGGCTGCTCCCATCGCCATGGAGAAGGCCGACCAAGACATGCTCATCGCTGCACATCAGCTTGAGCATGACACGTACCTTGCCTGGAAACGCGCGGCCCAAAAGCTGCGCGATATCCAGGAAGAGGTGCGCGACCGATATGCGAAAAAACAGGAAGGTCGGTAAGTGGCTGACAAAAAACGAACCGGCGTGTTCATCAATACCAAGAACAGGCCTGACTTAATTGAGATTATCGAGAAATTGAAGGCCGAGACCGGCATCGTGTTCACTGCCGACCTTGTTTATCAAGCGCTGCGGCGCTGGTGGAAGGATATAAAGATTTCTGGCACGCACTAATATGGTAATTCACGAATAGGATTTCTGGATTTCGGAAGCACAGTATTTGGTCGGTAGTCTTTGAAGAATTTGGTCCAGAAGCCGACAATCTGCTGAACCACGTCGATAGCTTCAAGCCACCACGTTTCATTTACTTTCACATCCAGAACGTACCTTTCGTGTCGCTTTCCTTCGGTATCGAACTGAGTAAAAACTGAGGGAGGCGTCGTTTTCGCGAGCTTCGGAGCAAAATGCTTACTACCGTTAGCGATGTCCTGCACGATTGAGAAATATGGCTCAGACCTATCTACCCACGACAGGAACGAGGCCTTGTCTTTTATTCCAAGCGCGGCCCATGTGTCGTAATCTGTTTGTAGCCAATCACCCCATATCCACTCAGCCATATGATATGCTGAGAGAATACAATTGATAGCATGCCTGGGGGAGCCAGACTGTTCGTAAAAATCGTCGTAGTCTTCAAGCATTTTGCCGTAAAAGGCGATGGAATTTTCAATGCCGAACATACAGGCTACTCGATAGACGTTCCCGCGACGCATGACCTATGCGCTCGAACGTAATCCGTCGTCGAAAAGAGCGCAATCAAGTGCGTAGGCCCCAGCCCAAGCGGCATCTGCCTCGTCTTCTTTAAGATCGGCCCCCCATCTGGCTTTAGCCGCAGCCTGCATATCCGGCTTTTTTGCGTTGCCTTTGCCGGTCGCGTGGATCTTCAATCGAGCGAGATGGATCGCCGACCACGGGAGCCCCGCCAACTCGCAGGCGAGTACGGCAGCTCCAAGCATGGGTAAGAGGGCTTTGACGCTTGAGAACTGCCCAGAGAACGGCTCCTCAATGCACACCCCGACGCAATCCGGTCCCGCAAAGCGATTGATGATGCCGGCGACGCCGACCGTGCGACTGCCGATGTTGCTTTCAAGCCGAATTGTCTGGGCATCAAGACCTCCATCCGTGAATACTCTGGCAACCCCCAGAGTCGTCCCCAGATCCAAGCCGAGAATAAATTTACGGCCCAATCACGGCGGCTTCGCTTGGTTTTCCAACAATGATGAGTGGAAGCTTCCGGCCCTTGGCCGAAACTAATGCGTTGACCTTCTCAGTCAGGCTCACAGGGATTCGAACAGTAACCGTAGGCTCACCGTGGCGACCGCTGCCAGCTGGACGGCCAGCGCGGCGGCGAGTTCCGCCTCTAGTCGCTGGTCGTGCGTGTCTGTCCACCATTGACCGATTCTGCTCTGCATATCTGATCCTGGCAATACGCTCTTGATGATCGGGTGCGCATCCGCTTCGTTACGGCATGCGCGTGCTTTCAATGACGATTGCGGCGGCGACGGTTGTGGCGCTTATAGCGACCGCAATTTTTTTGCTGTCAGTGGCCTGGCTCTAAATATCACAAGAGCAATAAGGGCAAGCCAAGCACCAGCAGGAAAATGACGAGGACGCCAAGTCCCAAGTTGTCGTCGCCTTTTACTTCTTTTGCAGCCGTCGGTTCGACCGTCGACATTTCTCGGCCTGACAATAAGCCAGCCACTTATCGACGAGCCATCCAACGCCCGTCTGCTGGCGCCTGAGATATATTTGATTTCCACCCATCACCATCGTCATGACCCTTCTACGAGGCCGCTTGAAGCGTGCGCGCTTCGAGAGCTTCCAAGTATTGAGTAATGGCTCTGTTTGAGAGCAGCAGGCGGCTCCTTACCCCCTGCCCGATCATGGTTTCAACCGAGCGGAGTAGAATGTGCGAGCAGAACTCTGCGTCCTCGATCTCGCCTGCCCGTTCCAGATAATCCCATGCAATCTGAATCGCCTCTTCCATGAGGACAGCGAGGTGAACCAGTTGGCCAGGGTTGTTTCTCATGCCTATTCAAACGGCACAAATTGGATTCGTTCCGCCCAAACGGGGAACACACGATTAAACCGGAGGTTACGAACATATAGATGAAAGGACAGACCATGAGCGCCGAGAAAACAAACCCGCCAAGCGATGACGACCGCGATAAGCAGGACTGGGGTAAGCAATCACAGAGTAACGAGCCCTGGAAACAGAACGCTCAGAATACCACTGACCCGAGCCTGCCTGATACGCCAAAGCCGGACTTGGAGAAGTGGAAAGACACCAACACTCACTGATCAACAAAAAAGCCCGCCGCACCGGAGGACTCCAATGCGACGGGCCGTTTCGAAGCCACGTTGGGGTGCAGCCTCGCTGATGGAATGTGTGGTTATTAGAAACGTTCCGCGACACGAACTTCCGCTTGCTGAGCAGCAGCAATCTTAGCGTCCCGCTCTCTCTTGGCTTCGCGCACACCCTTGAAGGTAACGCCGATCTTGCGGCCCATAACCCTGACCGACGCCGTGTTGCGGTTCAGTGCTGCCGCCACTCGTACAGGAGAAGCCCCCGCCTCTGCCATGGATTTCAATTTGGCGAGCTGGTCCTCAGACCATGCAACCTTGTTCGTCATCTTTCGCACCTGAAATGAAAGCATAACGCCAACGCTGTCAGCGGGTTCCCTAGTAGGGCGGGCGCCTCATCAGCTCAGGCAAGCGCGAGATGCCCTTAGCAATCCGCCGGGCCTCGTCACGTGACAGGGACTCGTTGGCGTATTGGTAGTTACGAGCGTGAAGGTCTTCCCTGTGCAGGACGACGCAGATCATGAAGCCATTGGCATCCTTCACGCGGAAGCAGTCCCTATCTTCTTCCGCCACCCAAGGCGCCGGAAACCGCCGGAGGTTGTCCATCACATCCTGCGATGGTCTGGTACGCCCCGGATGGCTTTGCCGTTGGGATAGGTCCGCTGCTTCAGCCGCTCCTCGCCGTTCAGCCGGTCGCGCTCCTGGCAAAGCCCATCGACCTTGTCCTGCATCCGCTCCAGAAGGGCGACGGCAGACGTGCTACTGATGCCGGCCTTCTGAAGGGATGAGATGTCTTTCTGCTGCCGCTTGATCTGCACACGCATGCGCGCGATCTCGGCCTTGATGTGGTCGAGTCCCATGAGCCCATTCCTGATGATGGCCGATAGAACAAAAAGAGAACGCTGGAGTCAACCAGAATCCCAAGGGACTGAAGGCGCATTACTTAAGGGGCAAAAGTTTTGGTGGTTTCGGTGCTCTGCAGGTGTAAATTCGCGCAATGCCCGAGACACAGCAATGCTTCCGAACACCGACCATATTACCCGCCCGGACTGCGCAAAATGCTCGACGCGCACTTATTTGATGCGACGGTCGCCAATGGCTGCGGGCGCTGAACTCAGGACATTTGAGTGCCCAAACTGTGGAGAGATCGTCGAACAGGTAGCAAGGCCACCGATTGAGACTCCCTCTCCATGGCCGGAGCGCTAGCCCATGTTCTCGAATGTCCGCATCGCAGTGACGATGTTCTTGCCGAGATAGGGCTTAGGGATAAACAGCGCATTGGCCGGAATTGTCATCGGCCTCTCCTTGCCGGTCGTGATGATGATATGGACCGGCGGCCACCGGTCGCGAACGGCGGCAGCGAGCTTCAGCCCGTTCATGGAGCCGGGCATATCGATATCCGTGAAGACGAGATGGACGTCCTGGCGTGCTTCGAGGACCGCAATGGCCTAATCAGCAGAGCCAACCTGGATAACTTCAAAGCCCGCGTCCATCAGCTCTTCGCTGACGAAATCCCGGATGAGGACTTCGTCCTCGACAATCAACACTGTTGGCATCGGGCCTCCCGGGGTGGGCGAATAACAGGCCACTTCTGCTAGGATTGAAGTACCCGATAGCAAATTCGTTCCGTAATCATTTGGGAGGGTTCAAACTCGAATTCCGCCACCCCTTGGAGCGCTCATCCACTTCATCTTTTATCTTTTTGCCGGAGCCTTCCGACTTCCCTCCGGACTTTTCGGTGGGGCCTTTTTCGGACTGGTTGTTCAGGGCATCGTCTCGTCTCGTGGACATGACACACCTCCAGTTTTTCAGCCCAAATAATGCGGTTCCCAAGCAAGAGTTCCGCGGGCCAACTAGCCTGCCAACCTCATCAGTTCACGTTTGCGTTCTAGGACGTGGTGACCACAGGCTTGGCGGACGCTGCGAACAAACTCCGCCACGCTCGGCTCCTTTGCCTCCCCCAATATCGACCAACGGACGGCCTTGGACACCGCGTAGATCGGGAAGTCACCTACAGCCTCACACCATACCTTGAGGTTCATCTTGACGTTCTCCTCGCCCCCAAATGTCCTCCATTTGTGCCCGGTCAGCAGCGTTTGAATGAGATCCATCAGCTCCGGCATGTTGTCCCGGCTGGGTTTGGTGGTTTGCGCCAGCACCCATACCGATTGCTTGAGGCCCTCCTGCAGCTCGGGTGTGATCGCCGGTGGGGCAATCGGTGAAAGCAGCCTGCCCTCGAAGTCCTTCGGGGCACTGTCCAGTGAGTTCAGCCAGTGCTGCACGCTTGGCGGAAGCCATGACGTCACGGCTGCCAGTGCCGCCTTGTCCGGTTGCTGCTGAACGAGGAGCAGAGCTTCTTGCGGCGAACTTGGTCGCGTTACGGCACCAGGTGTCCCAGCAGAGGTCAAGGCGTGTGTGCTTGGAGCGCATGCTGATGTGGTGATTACGGAAGCGTGCCCACTCGTCATCGATGTTGGCGAGGACGCCGGCTCGTCGTCGGAGTTCGTCAGGGATTTCGGTAAGGTCTTCGAGAAGGACTGCAATACTTGTGAGAGGCGTTGATCCACGCTTGGGGACTTTCGTTGATTGGGGAGATACAGAGGGGCTTACTGTGTCTGTTTTGATAAGATCAGTATTACTAGTAGTGGATTTGCCGTCGCCGGTTAAACCGTCGACGGTTTTCCAGTCAGTGGTAAGCATCATCCGATAGATGGTACCAACGAACATGCCACCTTGGCGTGGTCGGCACTTCTGAACCCATCCACGGACAAGCAATTCCCTCATTGCTGCGCGCAACGCGTCACGGCCTTCCGTCGATTCCGTAAGAAGCGCGGCTTCGTGAAAGATCCATCCGTCAGGTTTGGAGAACATGAGGCCGTAAAGACCTTTTGCCCGCAGGCTTATTGATTTGTCGCGCAAAAGCGCGTTGCAGACCATCGTGAAATCTGCCGTAGGCTTCTCTAATTGAAAATTTGTGCCGTCATCCACTGCACCTTCTTTCTGTTAGTTGTCGATGCACCGGCAGTAAACGACGGGCCGATGAGGTGCATGTCACCGGCCTTGAATGAATCATGCGGGCAACAATCGTATACCTCAACAGATTTCTCTTAGACCTGATCGTGTTTCCGACGTAGCTCCTCGACAGCCGCCATACCGGCAGAGACCATTCCGCCGAACGTGTACTCACCCGCGTTCACGCGCTTAAGTATTTTCTTGGCGATGAAGCAGCGGTTCTTGTGATTGTCCAGCTCGCGCGGCAAGACCTCGCACGCTTTGGTAAGGGCCATTTCCATTTCCAGAATGGCTCGGTTGCCAAAGGCGTCAACAACCAACGGCGGTGCTACGGTAACTCGGGAGAACACCTCTTCCATAGACATGACGACCTCCTTCTTTTCTCAAATATATCGCAGCCGTTGTTTTGGTTCCGCGCGCGCTCACGCGACTTGTGATGCAGCGCAATGTCCGTTGCGGTATACGATTATCTGAATCAGCATGAGGTCTCACTCACACAGCGAGACACCTCAAATGATTGAACGCATCAGCTTTCAGCTTGCGAATAACCGTGGGCGATACACTCACTTCATCCATTGCGACGGCACAGTGGCCAGCCTCTATCCTCTCGAAACCATCCATGAAGCCCGCGTCGGCATCATGTGCGAGAAGGAGTTTCCCACCGAGGCGCAGTACGACGCGGCGGAGGAGCTTGCCAGCTTCGCGGTTGGCATCAATCCCCACATCATCGTCACCTTCGATGAAGGGACATCACCCTTCCCGGCGCGCTTTCCGCCGGACCATCCGGCAAACGCATTGTTGGAAACGAAATGAAAAAGCCGCCCTGTGACGGGGCGGCTTTTGCTTACGCTCGTTCTCGCTGACATTTAGCGAGGGGGATACCCAAATCCTGGGCTCTTCGCTTGATGATGCTGATAGGTCGCTTCAACTTCACGGTCATCAACGTCAGGCTCTTACCTGCGTCCGCCATCGAGCGGAGCATCTGTTCTTCCTCCGCGGTCCAATGAGGAAAGCGGGTGATGGTCGTAGGCATGGCAATGCGTCTCTAAAGCCAATGAGACAGGGCTATGGGCGCTCTAGGCGTCGCTTCTGGGAGTACCCAATAGATGATGTCCAATGGTCGGTTTGCAAGTTAGCGCACGGTGTTTTTCCATGCCCCCGCCCGCTTCCTGAACCAATTAATCTCTGACATGCTGCCCACGGTTGTTAACTGAAGCGTGCGCCGAAAATGATCGCCGGCGTGCAGGACAAGGGGCGACTATGAGTGGCTTCCCCGTCATACTCGGTACAACGATACTGACGCTGTCCATAGCGTCGGAGGTTAAAGCGGAGTATTTAACCGGTTCCGATAGGGACGACTTTATAAAGGGCGCGGTCGCCTCCTGTATGCGGGGCAAGGTCAGTCAGCCTACCTTAAATCGCCTTCCTGACATTATCGTCCTACATTACTGCGAGTGTTATTCCGAAGGCATCGCGCAGACGCTTCCGATCACCGAGATACGGAAAGAGAAATCTGCCGCAGTCGACGCCGCCGTCGAAAGAGAAGCCACGCGGTGCTTTGACGCCATGAAAGCCGAGGCGCTGCAGATGCAAAAGTCTGGCAAGCTCCCGAAACGATAAGCCCGGCTGCGGCTCCCCAGGCCCACCTTATCGGCCACACGCTATGCGAGTCGGGGACAACCCCAGATTCGTTGTGCCCCGGATTCGCGTGACTCACCTTGCGGGATTCCGGGGGTGGCACATGTTCTATTGCTCGATTTATCTCGGCGCAGGAAAGACCCGCATTCTCTCCAGCAATCAATGGGACAAATTGCGAAAGGACGTTACCGCCATCCTCAAGAAGCATCCCGAATTGAAATGGGGCGCGCTGCGAGACGATGACGGCATGTATGTCGGGCGGTTTCGCAAAGGGATAAGCGGTTTCCCAAAAAATCAGCCGACCAAGTATCTTCCCATGAATGACCTGTTCAAACGTCCTCCTAAGTAGCGCGGTAGTCCTCAAGCTTGAGGCCGCTTTCCGCCATCTCTGTTTTCAACCAGGTTGGCTCCGCACCTCTGCCCGCCCATGTTTTCGTGGTGTCCTTCCGTGAGCGATACTTTACCGCAGCGGGCGGCTTCTTGGCTGCATCCCCCGGCCGGAAGCCAAGTTGGCGGATCTCTGCCTCCAGCTCCATCCGTCGAGCGTCCTTAGCCGCGCTGAACGCAGCGGTGATGTGCTGATAGGTGGAAGTCTGCTGTTCGAGGGGAAGAGCTTTAAATGCTGTGATGATATCTGTGGTGGCCATGCGCCCTCCTGTTGAAGGCAGCATAGTTTTGGCGGGCTGCCGTTCAACACGCGTGTCAGGGCATTAGGAGGCAATCAAAATCAGTGTCCGTCCCAAAAGCCCCACATCAGCAGCCCGAACATCACCAGGATGATGAGGAGGCTGCCAAGGATCACCCTCCCGACCACTTCCCAGCCGCGCACGCCGTTTTGTCTTGCTTTGACCGCGTAGAGTATCAGCAGGGCAAATAGCGGAAAGCAGATGTACAGTATCATTCAACGCTATGGGTTTGAGGCTTGCGTGAGTGTGTCTACACGGTGCTTGTCAGGGTTCACATGCTGTGAGAGATTCCGGTGTCCTTACACAGGGACCGGGGTGCCTGCCACTTTCCTAGACAGCTAGTTGGCCGCACCCCATTTATTTTTCCGATTTCGGTTGACGGCTATTATTCCTAGGCACATGATTCAGTGGTCTAGGAAAGCCAAATCAAATGAACAATAATTCTGCACACCGCGCCGCAATGGCAAAAGCCATCAGCGTCGGCGCCAAAACCTTCAATGCCGAAGTTTACAAGTCGATGCGCAATCCCGCCTATGCGGCGGACTTTGGCGTTCGCGAATGGCCGGAGCAATTGACGCCCGAGAACGTGGCTTCATGGATTGTTGCCAACGTCAGCTACAGCACACCTTGGGAGGCGCATGCCATCCTCAAGGCCATGGTTTTCGAGAACAACGCATAAGAGAAAGAGAGGATTTGGAAAACGTACAAGCCACCACGCCTTGGGATGATTGCAAGGTTGCCTTCGACATCTTCATTCACGACGAAGCAATTTGGCGCGCCGCGAAGAGTTGGACTCTTCCGCGTGGTTGGGAGCTTAACGGCACTGAGATGAACGGGGCCTGTGGCTACGTAGCCGTCTTTCGCATAGTCGGACTTCCGGCCATAGCCGATGGAGAGACCGTAAAGTCACTCCTAAATGGCGCTATCGCCAAAGCAGAGGGCCGATAGTATGAATCACCTTCAAGATATTCGCGACGCCTTCGAGGTATTCCGCAAGACCAATATCGGGCACTTGTCTGGTAAGGAGCTGACTGCTTTTGCAAAGTTGGACGCCGTCATCGGCGCAGCTCAAACGATGACCGATATCAACGACCGCGCAGAAGCCCAGCCTATCCCCCGCATGCAGGCAGAGGGAAGGTTAGCTGAGATGCCCAAGGACGGAAGCCCGTTCCTTGCTGAGGTTCAGGATTGGTATCACAAAGAGACGCGCTTGCAGCTTCTCAAGCTCAGTATCAACGGCGACTATTGGGACACTGCTTACACAGGCGACCAGACATTCAATCGCGAAGACATATTACGATGCTGGAGGCTGGATGCCCTCACCGCTCCCAAAGCTGCCACATCATCTGGAAGCCAAGCGAAACGGTAGCCCCTTCAAGCAGTGGCCGCAGCAACCGAAGTTCTCCGGCCGTTCGGTTTGGGCAAAAGCCAATGCCTCGAAACCATCATCAAATCCGCGACGCTCTGCACTGGATGATTGCGCATCCGGTTTGCTCCCGATGAAGGAGCAAGTGGACAGGTGAACGGTTGCAATCTTGTTTATGCGGTTTGAAACGGTGGTGTACTTCATAGGCGCCTCCAGTGCTGAGGCATCCCAAGTGACGCATATCCGCGCCGCCGTCTATGTTCAAAATGTAGTTCAGTGACAGCCTGTCGCAGTCAAACGCGCCGCTTGCTCACCGCCGCCACGATAATCACAATGAGGATGGTGGCGCCGATGGCCCACAACCCTTCAGCGCTGATACTCGCGCCCAGAAAACTCACTGATAACTTATCCGACATGGCACAGGTTCTCCGTGGCGAGAAACGGCATCTCGCAAGGTTGACAGGGAGCCTGGGGAGAGCGGACAATCTCGCTGTTCGGGCGGAGATATCCAGATTCTCTTCCAGGCGGTCGGGCGGCGTTTGTCAGAACGTCGCCCGATATTTTTTATAGAGTGCCGCGGTCGTGCGACACGCCGATTCCCGGATTATACCCGGAAAAAGTATCGCAGGCCCATGTGGGCAATTCGGCCCCCGTTATTCACACCACCAGAAATCAATGACTTAGGCTGTGAATTAGCGTGGATAACCTCGGGCTCGTCGATTTTGGCCTGTGAACAACGGTCGCCGCGCCGGATCTTTGGTGTCCACTCGTAGTTCTCCCGTGGCGCGAAACGACATCGCGCACCATCGCTGATGTTTTGATAGTTAGACTGTAGCGGCGCTGGGCAAATCATTTGCCGCCAATGACTTAAGGCTTACAGCGGAAATGATTTCTCGCAACGGAATCATTTTTCAGGTGCCTCGCAAATGCCTCGCTTGTGCGGCCCCGATGGTGTCGTGATTTTCTTGGCGATACGTCAAGATTTTGAATCAACGCGCAGAATCGCAACGTGACGGTGCCGTTTCAAATTCGATCCAGCGAAAAAAGAAATTCATAATTCATTTACGAAACACGCTTCCAAGCCCCTGTTTTCAGGCAGCTATTTATCGCTATGCCGATAAGTGATTAGAGCCGCGCGTTTTTTTCTGCGCGTTGAGTCAGGGGTAACCCGAGCCCATGGACTCGCAGTTGCGACATGGCGCTGTTGCTTTTTCAGAATCGCGAAAGGTTGAGCGACGATGCGGATTGAACAGAACGAGCCGGCCTCTGCCGCGTTGCTGTGACGAAGAGATCACACGCCATCCGATGACTTGACGGATTCCCGCGACGCAGATTCCATCGCCTTCAACGATGGGGGCGAACATGCGCGATGACCGGCTTTTGCTGGATTACTTCAGCAACACAGACACCAATCCGATTGCGCATCAGGAGAAGTGGTGGGTGACGGGAGCCGTCATTCTTATTGTCGGGCAGCTTGCCTTTGGCGCCGCCGTCATCTGGTTTTTGTAAGCCCCTCCGTTTCGGCTGGAGCCCGGCCCCATCTTGCAGTCAGACCGCGCGCGCCTATTTAGGAATCTCTGACGGTCGAGCCTCCTGGGCTCCCGGCGCGAAAGGCCTTGCTGACCMCCTCAGCAGGGCCTTTTGCCTATCCCTGAACGTTCAGACTTTACTAACCATGATTTTAGTCTCTGCCGACGCAGCGGAACGGAACCATTTGCCTCAAATTGTATTGGCAAATGGGGGAACACCAATGACCGACATCATTAGTTTGCGCGATAAGGCAGAGAGAGCCGACCGGCTTGCTCGCGCAGTGGGCGACAACCTGACTATTGACCGACTGAAGACCCTGTCTGCCGAGTATCGGCAAAGGGCAGACCAGCTTTCCATCACGCCGGAAACGGCGCTCGCAATCGAGCCGGTTCTCGGCAAAGCCAACTAATTTATCGGACGCCCGTCCGCCTTCGGCGAACCTCCCCACGGCCACCCGCCCTAAGACGTCAGCAGGCCGCTTGGAGACACTTTGGCATCGTCGAGAGAGCGGAGACTGGGATGGGCACCCGTCGCCCAGCCGTAAGGCCATTTCGTCGCAGGCATGAACCTTTCCTGAAATCCTGCGTCTACCTAGCGTGGGTGATCCCCGAGCCCACATCTCCTAGACAGTAGAAAGCCCCGTTTCCCCGACGGGGCTTTCGCTTTCTAAGGTCACCTCACGCTTCGCTTGCTTCGCATTTCAGGCATACAAATTTGCCGGTGCGTGCGTCGAAGCTCATTGGACGCCGACAGCGGGCGCACTCTGGAAGAGGATGTCTTGGCATTTGCGCCATTCCTGGTGTGTGAGGGACAGTTGAGGGACACCTCAAATATTACCGTTCGCTAAGTCCTTGATAGGATGGTGCCGGTTGAGAGGATTGAACTCCCGACCTTCGGTTTACAAAACCGCTGCTCTACCGCTGAGCTAAACCGGCAATAAGATCAATGGGTTAATTTATTTCCCAAGATCGAAATGGGACGTCCGGACCAGTCGCCTGCCCGCGTCGCGCAGTCAGATATCAGAGTTGTCCGGCAAGGGCTACTCCCGCGCGCGCCAAACCGGCGCATGCGCTTACAGCCACGCGTAAAGCAGCAGCAGATTGACCGCACAGGCGGCCATCAGGGCGACCGTGAGTGCCACCTGCACCCCGTCGCTGCGGATATTGTCGATCATTCTCATCGCCCGATAACCATCAAGCGATTCTGGCAAGGGAGTCTCGAACCTTATTTTCCCCGGGATTCAGGACTCGTTTACTTTCGATTCCTGGTGCGGGGGGCAGCGGAGAGCTCGACTGTCTACTGCCCCGCGCTCGTCATTCCGGGGCGTGCGTCGCCGGCGAAGCCCGGCATAGCGCGAACCCGGAATCCCGACATGTTTGGCGTGGTCGGAGACTCTCATGCTGGGATTCCGGGTTCGCCTGCGCGAAGGCGCGCAGCCGCCCCGGAATGACAGTGTGGGGCGCACGGAAGCGGCGGAGCCGCTGAAGTGCGAACCCGGAATCCCGGAGTGCTTGGCTTGACGGAGACTCCAACGTTGAGATTCCTGTATCTGGCGATCTGTCACGCGCATAGTGACGGCAGGCGGAGATAGCCCGTTAGATTCCAGGCCCAATCGGCCGTAACCCGGCATGGGCATCTCGCCTGTTTTGTCTGATCGAACAGTCGCAAGGGCACTCCGGTTGCCCGCATACAGGTCTGATCCCATGACAGCTCAAGCGCTTGCAGTCGCAGCCGGCATCGATGTCGGCCAGCGTTTTCTCGATATCGG
>NZ_JBFUJU010000008.1:0-390909 GCF_056401215.1 Tardiphaga sp. P4_G1 | reverse complement strand
CGACCAGCCTTGTCGCCGCCGGCAATACGTTCCTGCTCCTCAGCGGCGGRGCSGGACCYTCGCTGAAGCWGTCSGGCRCCGAYGTSACAGTGGGGCAGTTCGGCGACTGGACACCGATCGGGGCGGAACAGACATCGAGCGGCTACCAAGTCGCCTGGAAGATGGCCGGTGCCGACCAGTACACGATCTGGACCACTGACAGCAGCGGCAACTATATTTCCTTTAGCGGCGTGATGCCCGGCAGTAGCGCGACACTGCAATCACTCGAAGCAAGCCTCTACCAGGACCTCAATGGCGACGGGTTCACCGGGCTGCATGGCACCGTGATCGAGGCCAACGGCGCAACCAGCCTGATCGCCATCGGCAATGCGTTCTATCTCGCGAGCGGCGGAGCGGGACCTTCGCTGAAGCAGTCGGGCGCCGACGTGACAGTGGGGCAGTTCGGCGACTGGACACCGATCGGGGCGGAACAGACATCGAGCGGCTACCAAGTCGCCTGGAAGATGGCCGGYGCCGACCAGTACACGATCTGGACGACCGACAGCAACGGCAACTACCTCTCCTTCAACGGCACGACGACAGGCGCCAGCCCAAGGCTGCAAGCATTCGAGCCCAGTTTCCATCAAGACCTGAATGGCGACGGCTTTACCGGTATTTTCAACGGTGGACTCAACAACCAATCATTTGCGTTCCGGCCCGGCATCGGCGCAGAGCTGATATCGGACAGCAGCAGCATCGCGCTGGAGGGGTTCGCCGCGGTCTCCAGCATGCAGGAACTGACCGCCGCGTTGCACGAGGCGCAAGCCGGCCAACCGCAAACGCTGTTCCAGTCGATCAACAACGGTCAGGACACCCTGATCGACCTCGGTGATCACGACAGTCTCACGCTGGCGAACGTGCATCTTGCCGATCTCCAAGCTAGTCATTTTCTGATTCTGTAGTTTCACTCAGCCACCGGTCAGGGCAGCACCTCTCGCCGCTCCGCCAGCTGCGCGTCCATTTCGGCGCGTTTATCGTCCAGCAGGCCCTGATCGGCGGCCTCGATCACCTCATACAGCGCATGGGCGTCGCTGAGCCGGGGCACGGTGACGTAGTCGGCGCCGGCGGCGTAAATATCGCTCACGTCGCCGAGCACGTCCGCCGTGGAGATGATCTTGGCGGTCGGGTTGATCGAGCGGACATGGCGGACCAGCTTCTCGTTATTCGCGCCCTTCAGCAGCGAGTCCGGCACGCTGAGGATGATGATCTCGGCCTTGCCGACGCCGGCATGGACCAGCGTGTCGACATTGCTGATGTCGCCATAGATCACGTGCTGGCCGCGCCCGACCAAAGTGCGGAAGACGTTCGGATTGAAGTCGACGACGCTGATCTGGTCGAGCAGTGACGCGTTCTGGCGCTCGATCTCGGCGAGCAGGGCGGACGCGGTGCGGAAGAAGCCGAGAATGACGATGCGGCGGGCGTCGCCATGGCCCTCGGCATGATCGCCCTCGCGGCCCTGGCCGTGATCGAGGTCGCGCAGCCCGATGCGCTTCATCGGGCCGATCAAGAGGCGCGTGATCTGGTCGCTGCGCATCATCGCGAAGGTCGAGAGGACCGCCAGGATCACGAAGGCGAAGGATGCCGCGCTGGAGGTCTGCGTGGTGATATGGCCGGCGGCAATTCCCGTTTGCAGCACCACCAGCGAGAATTCGCTGATCTGCGCCAGATTGAGCGCCGGCAGCAGGCTGGCGCGCAGGCCCTGCTTCATCAGATACAGCGGCGTGAAGGTCGTGAGCATGCGGCTGATCACGGTGAACACGGCGATGATCAGGGCGAGGCCGATAGTGGCGCCGTTCGGGATCGGGATCGTCATGCCGACGGCGACGAAGAACAGCGTGATGAAGAAATCCCGCAGCGTCGTCACCTTGGCAGTGACGTCGAGCGCGTAGGGGAAGGTCGATAGCGATACGCCGGCCACCAGCGAGCCCATCTCGCGCGACAGATGCAGCCGCTCGGCGATTTCGCCAATCAGGAAGCACCAGGCCAGCGCGCCCAGCAGCACCAGTTCCGGTCGTCGTGCGATCTGGTGGAACAGCGCCGGCAGCACATAGCGGCTCAGGATCAGCGCAGTGGCGACCAGCACGCCGACGCGGGCGATCGACAACGCGACAACGCTGACTTGCAGGTCGGCGAGGCTCGGCTGCACCGCCAGAAATAGAATCGCGAAGATGTCCTGCAGCACCAGGATGCCGAGCGTGATGCGGCCGGGCAGTGTGTCGAGCTCGCGCTTCTCGTAGAGCACCTTGACGATGACCACCGTCGAGGACAATGCACAGGCGACGCTGAGATAGAGCGCATCGAACCCGCCGCCGCCGAGCTTGAGCCCGAGCGCCATGAAGAAGGCCGCGCCGAGCACGCAGCCTGCGATCAACTGGCCGCCCGCGGCGAACAGAATGACCTTGCCGGCGCGGATGATCTTCTTCAGGTCGATCTCGAGACCGATCATGAACAGCATGAAGATCAGGCCGAGTTCGGAGATCGTGCTGATGGATTCGTCCGACTTGACCCAGCCGATGCCGAATGGCCCAATGATGAAGCCGGCAATCAGATAAGCAAGAATCAACGGCTGACGGGTGAAATGCGCAATAAGCCCGATGCCCCACGCAAACAGGATACACAGCGTGATATCGCGGATTAAGTCGTGCATGCCCCTGCCGGAAAAGCCTTACATTTCGGCGGCACTCTAATGGTGCGCCGCGTGAGGGCAAAGGGGTAATATCCGGCATTCGGCGCGCGATACACGCGGGGGGCGGTCCAACGAGGCAGCCTTCATCATAAAAAGCTTCAGGGAGACGACGTTCATGACCACTGCACGGTTCGACTACGCGCCATTGCTGCCTCCGGGCCTGCCCGCGGCTGCGGCAAAATGGACCGGTCTCGCCAAATACAGCTTCGTCGGCGGGAACAACGATATGGACCAGGTGCCGGTGGAGGGTCTGACTGCTGCCGCCAATGCCGTCATGCTGCGCGAGGGACGCACGCTGGCAACCTACGGTCTGGCGAGCGGTCCGCAGGGCTATCTGCCGCTGCGGGATTTCATTGCTACCAAGCTGAAGCGCGATGCGAGCATCGATTGCAGCGCCGATGACATCCTGGTCGTATCCGGCTCGCTGCAGGCGCTCGACCTCGTCAATCACAGCCTGCTCGCCAGGGGCGACACCGTCATCATCGAGCGCGACTGCTATCAAGGCTCCATCAACCGGCTCACCCGTCTCGGCGTCAATATCGTCGGCATCCCCTTGGATGACGACGGCATGCGAATGGACGCGCTGGCCTCAGCATTGGAAGATCTGAAGGCGAAGGGCATCCGGCCGAAATATATCTATACGATCCCGACCGTGCAGAACCCGACCGCCACCATCATGCCGGAAAGCCGTCGCCGCGAGTTGCTGGCGCTGTCGGCCAGATATGGCGTCCCCATCTTTGAGGACGATTGCTATGCCGACCTGATCTGGAACGGCGAGCGTCCGCCGGCGATTCACGCGATGGATAAGACCGGCAGCGTGATCCATATCGGCTCGTTCTCCAAGTCGATCGCGCCTGCTCTCCGCGTTGGCTACATCGTCGCGCCCTGGCAGATCATGTCGCGCATGCTGGCGCTGAAGACCGATGCCGGCTCAGGCGCACTGGAGCAGATGGTCCTCGCCGAATATTGCGTGCCGCATTTCGCCACCCATGTGCCGAAGGCGACGCGCGGACTACGCGCCAAGCTGGAGACGCTGATGGACGCGCTCAACGAGCAGTTCGGCACGGCGGCGGAATTCGACGAACCCAAAGGTGGCATCTTTCTGTGGGTGAAACTGCCCGCCAATGTCGATGCGATGAAGCTCTATCAGGCCGCGCTCAAGGCCGGCGTGTCGATCAATCCCGGCCCGGAATGGTCTGTCGACAAGGCCTATGCGCACAGCCACATTCGCATCTGCTTTGCCAGCCCCACGCATGACGAAATCCGCGAAGGGATCGCGGTCCTCGCTGATGTCTGCCGGCAGGAGTTCGGCGTGCCAGAGCGGATCGCGAATGTGGAGAAACGCGCGCGGGGGTGAGAGCTTGTCGCGGAGGGGCGGGAGCCTACTTCTTCGCGCCCTTTGCCGCAGCCTTCGCCGGCGTCGCTGCCTTCTTCGGCGCCGGCGCGCTGTCGACGGCGGTGTTGATGTCGTCGATCAGCTTGGTGATGCGCGCGGCGTTGCTGCCGAGGTCGCCTTCGAAATAGCGCGACGACGAGCGGATATCGACGCGTGAGCCTTCGCCGTCGGGGGTGAAACGGATCGAGACGTCCTCGCGAAAACCCATGATAGGGGTGCGCGCCACCGCCTCGATACGGCCAATGCGGCGCGGCGGCTGCGGCGGACGCTCGTCGATGACGATCCACTTGCGCTTTTCGACCAAAGCGCGCGTCACGTCATAGGCGCGTTGCACGGGCACCTCCAGCTCCACCGGCTCGATATCCGGATAGGCCGTGCGCTGCTGCTCCGCGGAGTAGAGGCCGGAATAGACGGCTGAATTGGTACCGTCGCCGGTCCGCAGCCGCGCCAGCGCCTCGAAGCGCGGCGGGTCGACCGGGTCGGTGGTGATGTCGTGGATCTTCGGCAGCTTGCGGTACTGGTACGCAAGGTAGCCGGGATACGCCAGGATCACCACGTCGAGCATCAGCGCCACCATGATCACGCTCATGCCCCGCGAGCCGTTCTGCCAGATCGCGGCAAAGCCGGCGAGCGCCACCAGGATCGAGAGGCCGGCGAATCCCAACGCGCCAAAGAAGGTCATCAGCGCCGGTTTTACTTCAAGGAACCCGAAGCGGACGATGATGATCGAGGTAAGGGCTGCAATGGCGGCGAAAACCGCGAGGCGCCGCGCCCACAGCGCCAGGCTGGATACTGGCTCCGACTGATAAGCGGCCGAAAACCTGCGTGCCATGGGGAATTTCTGCCGGATTGAGCTTGCGAAGGCGCTGATAGCGCCGGGTTCCGAATAGGGTGCTTGAGACCATGCCGGGCCGGGAATTTCAAGGCACTTTGGCGGACAGGACTCCTCGTTTAAGAATGGGGCCGCGGCCGTTCAGACTTCTCCCCTGGTATAACGAGAAGAAGCAAGCAACGCCGCAGGGAGCCGCCTGCCATGCTGGTCGAAACCACGGATTATGAGACGCTCGCCCGCAATTTCCGCTGGGATGTGCCGGAGCGATTCAACATCGCGACGGTGGCCTGCGACCGTCATGCAGACGGTAGCGGGCGGCTGGCGCTGATCTATGTGGACGAGGACCACGGCACGCATCGTTTCTCCTTCGACGAGATGCAGGCTTTCTCGCGCAGCTTCGCCAATGTGCTAAAGGCGGATGGCCTGCAGCGCGGCGACCGCATTGCGGTGTTTTTGTCGCAATCGGTGGAATTGCCGGTGGCGCATCTCGCGGCGTTCCGGTCCGGGCTGGTGTCGGTGCCGCTGTTCACGCTGTTCGGCGAGGACGCGTTGGAATTCCGCCTTGCCAATTCCGGGGCCAAGGCCATCGTCACCGACGCGAGCGGCTGGGACAAGTTGTCGAAAATCCGCGAGCGGCTGCCTCATTTACAAGATATCTACGTCACGGACAGTGCACCGCATGCCGGCGCCAAATCGTTCTGGTCGGCGATCGAGGCGGCGTCCGAAGACTTCACCACGGTCGATACGTCCTGCGACGATCCCGCCATCATCATCTACACCTCGGGCACCACGGGAAATCCCAAGGGCGCGCTGCATGCCCATCGCGTGCTGCTCGGCCATCTGCCCAATGTGGAGATGGTGCACAGCTTCTTTCCGAAGCCGGGCGACGTCTACTGGACGCCGGCCGACTGGGCCTGGATCGGCGGGCTGTTCGATGCGCTGTTTCCGGCCTGGTATCACGGCGTGCCGATCGTTGGCTATCGCGCCAGGAAATTCGAACCTGACGCCGCGATGCAGCTGATGGCCGATCACAAGATACGCAATGTGTTCCTGCCGCCGACGGCGCTGAAGCTGATGCGGCAGGCAAACGTGAAACATGATGGCGTGAAGCTGCGTAGCATGCTCACCGGCGGCGAGTCGCTCGGTTCTGAATTGCTCGACTGGGTGCGCAATACGTTCGGTATCGATGCCCATGAAATCTACGGCCAGACCGAGTGCAATCTCGTGGTCGGCAACAATGCCGATCTGTTTCCGATCCGCCCGGGCTCCATGGGCAAGCCGACGCCGGGTTTCGATGTGCGTATCGTCAATGAGCAGGGCGAAGAACTGCCGCGCGGCGAGCGGGGCATTGTCGGTATCAGACAGCCTAATCCCTGCACCATGCTCGGCTATTGGCAGAACCCCGAAGGTACCGCCAAGAAATTCGCCGGCGAATTCCTGCTCACCGGCGATCTCGGCATTCAGGATGATGACGGTTACTTCTGGTACGTGTCACGCGAAGACGACGTGATCACATCCGCAGGTTATCGTATCGGTCCGTCGGAGATCGAGCATACGCTGCTGAAGCATCCCGCGGTGGCGCTGTCGGCGGTGGTCGGCATTCCCGATCCGATCCGCACCGAGGCTGTGAAGGCCTGGATCGTGCTGCGCCCGGGCTTCGTGCCCAGCGATGCACTGGCGCGCGAGCTGCAGGATTTCGTCAAATCGCAACTCGCCGCCCATGAATATCCGCGCCATGTGCAGTTCGCGGAGAGCCTGCCGATGACGGCAACGGGCAAGGTGCTCAGGCGGGAATTGCGGGCGCTGGGGTAGTTCTTAACCTCTCCCCGCCCTTCGCGGGGAGAGGTCGCCGCGTCTTCGCGGCGGGTGAGGGGCAGGGCACACAGTTCGTACCAGCCACGCCACTCTCGAATCTCACCGACCCGAGAGTGAAGCTTCGTGGGGTCGACGTACCCCAGCCCCTCACCCCACCCCTCTCCCCGCGCAGAGCGGGGAGAGGGAGCGACAGCGCGTGCCGCTCACATCCCTGGCACCTTGATCCCCATCTCCTTCAGCGCCGCCAGCAGCTTCAGCGGCGGCTCCATCTGGATCGCGGGGACCTTGCCTGTTTCCAACAAACTCTTCAGGCTGGAAAGGATAGCCGGCCAGCCTGCGCGTCCGCCGGACAGGATGTCGTCACTGAGTTGGCGATCATGCGCCTGCGTCATCGTCAGCTTCACCGTCTCGGCCGACGGCATGAGATCATAGGTGACGAGTGTCGAGCCGAGCGCTTCGACAAGTCCGGGCCAGTTGACGTCCCAGGTGATGACAAGTTTGCGCGGCGGATCGTGTTCGATCACCTCGCCCGAAACATGCAACGATCCATCCGGCGCGAGAACCTTGAACGCGCCGCCGATCTTCTGTTCGAGCTCGACCGCGAAGCCGGAAAAATACTGCCGGCTGAACTCCGCCGAGGTCAGTGCTAGCCACACTTTTTCGGGCGTGGCGGCAATGTAGATCGTGTAGACGATCGCGGGCCGGAACCTGTTGATATCGATCATGGCCGTTGCTCTATGCGTGCAGTGACAGGCAACCAGATGGCGCCCTGCCGGGCAAGTGTGTTTTGCTGCGAGCAATACGAGTGCTAGTGTTAAGACGACAACACACCGTCGTCATGCCCGGCCTTGTGCCGGGCATCCACGTCTTAGCCTGCAGTGAAGGCGTGGATGGCCGGCACAAGGCCGGGCATGACGTAGATAAAATCGGAATAGGAGCGTGCCGATGTCGCTGCAAGTCTATCTCGCCTTTGTCGTCGCCTGCATCGCGCTGGCGCTGCTACCCGGTCCGAACGTCACGCTGGTGATTGCCAACGGGCTGCGCTACGGCACGCGCGCGGCGATGATCAGCATCGCCGGAACGCAAGCGGGGCTTGCCGTGGTGATCGGCATCGTCGCGCTCGGACTGGCAACGCTGATGGCCACCATGGGCTATTGGTTCGACTGGGTGCGCTTTGCCGGCGCCGCCTATCTGGTGTGGCTCGGCATCAAGATGGTCCGCGCGCCGGTCGAGGGTATCGATGCGGATACGCCGCCGGCGCCGCCGCGTGGCGGCTTCTTCCTGCAGGGCATGATGGTGCTGCTCAGCAATCCGAAAGTGCTGGTGTTCTTCGGCGCCTTCATTCCGCAATTCGTTGATATGGAGAAGAACCACATCCTGCAGGTCGGAATCCTTGGTGCGACTTTCATGGTGACGGCCGCGCTCACCGATATCGTCTATGCGGTGGCCGCGGGCCGTGCGCGACAATTCTTCTCGGCACGGCGCACGCGGTTGCTGTCGCGCATCTCCGGCGGCTTCATGATCGGCGGCGGGGTCTGGCTGGCGCTGACCCGAGCGCGGTGAATCTTTTGTCGCGCTGAACCTTTCGCCGCATCGTCACGTCAAACTTCGGGGCGCGCCGCGCCGTGCCATGAGGTTTCGCCGTGCCCGACATTCCCTGGTTCGTTTATGCCATGCTGCTGGCGCCGTTTGGCCTGATCCTGGTCGCGGCCGGCTATAAATATCTGCAGGTCCGCGCTGCCAGCGACTGGCCGTCCACCTTCGGCAAGGTGATCGTCTCGACCTCCGAAGTACGAGACGTCAAGGTGCTCGACGACACGCGCGAGGAGCGCAAGCGCACCGAAAAGCGCAATTTTGCGAATATCGTCTACGAATACACCGTGAGCGGACAGAAACTTACGAACAACCGCGTCAGCATCGGCGAGGACCGCGGCAATTTCGAAGTCGCCGAGACAATCGCGCGCTATCCGGTCGGTACCGCGGTGATGGTCTACTACAACCCGCGGCACCCGCGCGACGCCGTGCTCGATCGCGAGATGCCGAAGGGTATCGGCGGCTGTCTTGGCATCGCTGCCGTCATCGTGTTGGCGATCGTGGTTGGCGGCATCTTTGGTGGCGCCCGCATCAACGAATTCATCGCAGAGCATCTTGCCGATCCGAAGCGATCGCCGATTGTGACGGCGCTCTGCGGGTTCGGCTTCCTCGTTGCCTTGTTCGGCCTGGCGCTACACCGGCAGGGGTCTCTGGCCAAGAAGTGGCCGGTGGTGCCCGGCACCGTCAAACTGGGCGCGCCCGAGACCTATGTGAGCAGGGACAGCGACACCGGTCGCAGCGGGCCGGTGATGCAGACCCGGAACGTGCAATACAACTATCGTTTCAAGCACGTCGCCTATATCGGGTCCGCCGGGAGCTTGAGCACCAGCAACCCGAACCCGCCGCAATGGCAGTTGCGGCTGTTCGGGATGGACTACAAGAACGGTGACGCTGTGAAGGTCTTCGTCAATCCGGACAACCCGTCTGACTCGACGCTGAGCCCTGGTGGTCGCGCGGCCTATTTCCTGTGGGCGGTCGCGGCGGGATTTGTGGTGGTGGCTTATTTCATCGGGACGCACGGCTAGGCACTTCACGCCGCGCAGGCGCATTGGCAGCTACGCCGGCATCAAAGGCTACAGATGCGACGCGCGCGGCGTGATCAGCGTCGCCTCGATCTCGCTGAAGATGCGCGTGAGCCGCTCCGCCCATTCGGTCTGGCCGCTGACATCGGTGATCAGATCCTGCCGGATCTCGATGCCTGTATTCATCAGCCCGCGTTTCTCACCATGCACGGGGATCGTGTAGTCAGTGGCATCGGAGACCGCGTAGGGCTCGTTGTCGCCCACTACCAGATCGGCTTCGGCGCGCAGATGATGCAGCAGCAATGGCGGCAGTTTGCTGTCGTGCTGATAGAGTGTGCCGATATGCCAGGGGCGGGGAATGCCGGCATAGACAGGCGTGAAACTGTGCAGCGACACCAGCACTGTCGGCTGGCCCTTTGCCAGCCTTGCATCGATCACCTCGTCGATGCGCCGGTGATACGGATCGAAGATCAGCTCGCGCCGGCGCGCCTTCGCATCGGACGTGAGACCGTCATTGCCGGGCACGGTGGTCGCCTCGCTGATCAGCGGAATCGCGCTTACGGCGTCCGGCGGGCGGTTGCAGTCGATCACCAGCCGCGAATAGCGCTGCGCCACGAGATGCGCATCGAGCGCCCGAGCCATCTGCTCGGCGACGCCGGCGATGCCGACATCCCAGGCGATGTGGCGGACGAGCTCGCTCTCGGGCAGGCCGAGCTCGCCGAGCATCTCGGGAATCAGCCGGCCGTAGTGATCGCAGGTCAGGAGAAAAGGGGAGTTTCCGGCGGTATTGAGTTCCAGAACGGGCGGAACCTCCTGGGGGCCGAGACGTAGGGATGTGTCCTGATTGCTATCCAAGGCTCTGTCCAAAATTCTGTCCAAGGCTTTTTCCCGATATTGCCTAACGATGCGGCATCCCGGCCTGTGATTCTGCAGGCTTCCGTATAAATTACACGGGACAAATCACGCATGAACGAACCATTGATGCCCCTGCTCACGATTCATCACAAGACCGAATATCGCTACGCGCATCCCGTCGCGTTCGGCGAACACCGGATCATGCTGCGGCCGCGCGATGGCCATGATCTGCGCATGCTCAACGGCAAGCTCGAGATCACGCCGGAGCCGCTGTCGCTGCGCTGGATCCACGACGTGTTCGGCAATTCAGTGGCGATCGCCACCTTCGACGAGCACGCGCGAAAGCTCACCTTCGTCTCCACCGCGACCATCGAACATCTGCCGTCGGACGAGTTCGCGCTGACCGCCGATGACAAGGCCTATTTCTATCCGTTCCTGTATGACGGCGAAGAACTGCCCGATCTGCAGGAATTCATCCGGCCGCAATATGGCGATCCCGATGGTGAACTCGCCACATGGGCGCGCGGATTTCTCGACCCGCAGGGCCGCACGCCGACCGTCAATATTCTGACCGGCATGACGCTCGGCATCCGCAAGCAGTTCGCCTATCGCAAGCGCTATGAACACGGCACCCAGCATCCGCTCGATACGCTGCAGACCAAATCCGGCACCTGCCGCGATTTTGCGCTATTCATGATCGAGGCGCTGCGCCGGCTCGGCATCGCCGCACGTTTCGTGTCGGGCTATCTGTTCATCCATGGCGATCGCGAGCACAATTATGTGGGCGGCGGCTCGACCCATGCCTGGGTGCAGGTCTATCTGCCGGCCGCAGGCTGGATCGAATTCGATCCGACCAATGGCATCATCGGCAGCAAGGATCTCATTCGCGTCGCCGTGGCGCGCGATCCGCGTCAGGCGGTGCCACTGCACGGCACCTATATGGGCTCGGCCGATGCGTTTCTCGGCATGGATGTGAGTATCAATGTGGTGTCCGCGGGCGACGATGTCGCCGCTGCACTGGCCGAGAAAGTCTAGCCGCCGCATGCCCGATCGCGTCTTCGTCTATGGCACATTGATGCGCGGTTTCGATCATCCGATGTCGAAGCTGCTCTCGTCCGGCGCCGATTTTCTCGGCGAAGCCTCCTGCCGCGGCAGGCTGTATATGGTCGCGCATTATCCCGGCCTGCTGCATTCCGACGATGCCAATGATGTCGTGTTTGGCGAGCTGTTTCGGCTGCGCAAGCCGGTTGAGCTGATGGCCGCGCTCGACGACTATGAGAGCGTCGGCCCCGGCCATCCGCAGCCGATGTTGTATCTGCGCGAGCGGATCGCTGTGACGCTCGCCGATGGCAGCGTGAGTGAGGCCTGGACCTATATCTACAACAAGCCGGTCGATGAAACGAAGCGCATCATGTCCGGGCGTTTCCTCGCGCCCTAGCTCACTTTGCGTCTGCTGGCGACCTCAAGGCCGAACAAAGCCAGCGCAATCAGCGATGCGCCGATGCCGATCAAGGCGATCATCGACGTGCCGCCCGATGCCACGGCAAATCCACCGAAGCCCGAGCCGATCGCGCCGCCGAAGAAGGCGCAAGCGAGAAACAGCGCGTTGAGCCGGCTGCGGATATGGCCGGCGAGGGCATAGATCGCGCGTTGTCCAGCCACGACATTGCCCTGCGTGCCGGCGTCGATCAGGATGCCCGCGATGACGAACAGCGTCACGGCCGTCGCGCCGCCGGTGTGGCCGCCGATCCAGGTCAGTACGAAACTCACCAACACCAGCAGCATCGCGGTGACGGTGACGAGATCGCCGCGGCCGCGATCGGCGAGGCGTCCCGCAAGCGGGGCCACCAATGCGCCGCCGGCGCCGGACAGCAGGAAGGCCGACATGGCGATATGGCCGAACGAGAACGGCGCCTGGTCCAGCACCAGCGGCATCGCCGTCCAGAACAGGCTGAAGGAGCCATAGAGCAGGCATTGATAGGCCGAGCGCTGCTGCAGCACCCGCGTGGTCAGCATCAGGTCCCACAGCGAGTGGATCAGCGTCGCATAGGTCAGCTCATGCTTCGGTTGCCGGCGCGGCAGCGCGATCACCATCAGTGCGAATACGCCGCACATCAGCACCGCGGACATCACGAACACCGCGCGCCAGCCGAACGAACCGGCCACCATGGTGGCCAGTGGCCGCGACAGCAGGATGCCGAACAGCAGCCCGCTCATCACGGTGCCGACGATCTGCCCGCGCCGTTGCTCCGGCGCCAGATGCGCCACCACCGGCAAGATCATCTGCGTACCCACGGCGGCGATACCGAGCAGCAAGGTCGAGGCGATGAAGATCGCTGCCGTGGGTGCGGCTGCGGCGATCAGCAGGCTCACGATCAGGCTGCCCAGCGTGATCAGGATCAGCCGCTTGTTCTCGACGAGATCGCCGAGCGGCACCAGGAACAGCAGGCCCAGCACATAGCCGAACATCACCATGGTCAGCATGATGCCTGCCGACGACAGGTCGAGCCCGAAGCTCTCGCTGATCGGCCCCACCAGCGGCTGCGCGTAATAGATATTGGCGACGGTGACGCCGCAGGCGACGGCAAAGGAAAAAATCAGCCAGCCGCCGGGACCGGAGTCGCGGGCGGCGTGTTCGGACGATGAGGGCATGGAGGCTTTCAGGCGGGCGGGGCGGTGGGAGAGATATGGCGCATATGATGCCATGCCAGAAGTGCGGCGTCTTGAATGGGAGCCATGCAGGTTGGATGTTCGGCGCCGGTCCCGCCCTCAGCCGCTCCTATGGAGCGGCGGGCAATGACGGGAGAACTATGCCCGTTTCTTGGTCTTCAGCTTGGCCTTCTGCAGCATGTAAGACCGCAGCACCGCGTTCATTCGGCCCTGATAGCCATCGCCCTCGCTCTTGAAGAAATCCAGCACGTCTTCGTCGATGCGGATGGAGATGGCCTTCTTCTTGGCGGGCATGACGACGACGCCATCCGACCAGTCGATATCGAGAGGCACGGCGTCGGGATCATTGCGAACCGCTTCTTCGATCTGTTCGTCGGTCAGTGCGTCGAGTGCGGCCCAATCGGTCCTGCCTCGAACAGGTTCGTATCTAGAGACGATCGTAATATTTTCTTCGCTCGTCTTTTCGCGCGCGGCGCGCCGAGATGATGTGACAGAATGTGCCGCGGATCGTGCACGCGACGGCGACTGTATATGCTGCTGGTCAAGCCGCCTTCACCACCCGCACATCCACCTCGTGCTCGACATAGCTCCATTCTTCCGTCTCGCGCAGGCCGCCGACGAGATCCTCGAATTCCTGCGCGTGTTCCGGCGCATATTCGAACCAGGTGAGAAAATCGAAGGGTTCGCCGAGGTCGCGCGAATGGTAGAGCTGGCGCGCGATGGCGGGCAGGTATTTCAGGCTGTCGGCGATGTGGCGGGATTTGTCCTCGAAAATACGGCGCCGCTCGTTCTGGGTCATGTCCCACCACGCCGCGTTCTTCCTGATAGGGATCAGCGCGCCATGGGTTGCCTCAGGTCGGCCGAGCCCGGCCTGTGCCGCAACCAGTGCGATCTTCTCGGTACGCTCGACATAGCGGACGTGGCTGGCGACGCCGGCGAGGCGCCAGGATGTCTGCGACGGCAGCAGCGGCAGCGAGATGGCGTCGGCATGGGTGATGGACAGCGCCGCAACGGGTTTGAGCGTCTCGCCCTTGACGGGCGAGATCGAGATCACCTGCCATGCACCGGTATTTCCGCCGCGGAATGTCGTGAACATGGAATATGAGAGCGTGGAACCGGGGTGAGTTCAAGCAAATTGACACAAACTCGTCATTCCGGGGCGCGCGCGGCGACAGCCGCACGCGAACCTCAGCCATTCCAATTATCCCGAGATGTTCATCGTCGCTCGCTTCCCGGTGTCCAGTCGCGATGAACACAACGGGATTCCGGGTTCGCCCGCGCAAAAGATGCGCGCGCGCCCCGGAATGACCAGCTTTATTTTCGCCTGTGAATAGCGGGCGCAAGAACCGCAGGTTCAAATCTGCTCCCGGAAAACCTATATCCATGGTCGGCTGGGCCAAGGCTCATGGGCTAAAGCCCAAAAGGCTCACATCCGAGCCCGCAACACTTACCTAACCCGATCGCACGATAACTGCCCCATGCGCTTCACGCCCCAATTCCTCGACGATCTGCGCGCCCGGCTTCCGGTTTCGGAAGTCGTGAGCAAGCGCGTCAAGTTGAAGAAGGCCGGGCGCGAATGGAAAGGCCTATCGCCGTTCCAGCAGGAGAAGTCGCCGTCGTTTTTCGTCAATGACGAGAAGGGATTTTATCACGACTTCTCGTCGGGTAAGCACGGCGACATCATCAATTTCGTGATGGAAACCGACGGCTGCGCCTTCCCGGAGGCGGTCGAGCGGCTGGCGCAGATGGCGGGTGTGGCGCTGCCGGCGGCGACGCCGGATGCCGCGCGCCACGAGCAGCGCCGCAAGACGCTGTATGACGTCATGGATCTCGCCGCAAAATTCTTCGCGGACACGCTGGTGGGGCGCGAAGGCGCCCGTGCGCGCGGCTATCTCGCCGATCGCGGTATCACGCCCGCGGTGCAGCTCCAGTTCCGCATGGGCTTTGCATCCGAAGATCGGTTCGCGCTGAAGGAATATCTCGGCGCCGCCGGCGTGCCGGTGCCCGACATGGTCGAAGCGGGCCTGCTGATCGGCGGCGAGGACATCCCGGTGCCCTATGATCGCTTCCGCGATCGCGTGATGTTTCCGATTTCCGATGTGCGCGGACGCATCATCGCCTTTGGCGGCCGCGCGCTGAAGAAAGATGCGCCGGCGAAATATCTGAACTCGCCGGAAACCCCGCTGTTTCACAAGGGCGACAATCTCTACAACCTGCCGATGGCGCGAAAGGCCGCGCATGACGGCGCGCCGCTGGTGGTGGTCGAAGGCTATGTCGACGTCATCGCCATGGTCGGCGTTGGCTTCTCCGGTGCCGTCGCGCCGCTCGGCACCGCGCTGACCGAGAACCAGTTGCAACTGCTCTGGAAGATGGCCGACGAGCCGATCCTGTGTTTCGACGGCGACAAGGCCGGCCAGAAGGCGGCATGGCGCGCGGCGGAGCTGGCGTTGCCGCATCTCAAGCCCGGCAAGAGTTTGCGCTTTGCGCTGCTGCCCGAAGGACAGGACCCCGACGACCTCGCCCGCTCTGGCGGCCGCGCGGCGATCGAGGATGTGATGGCGGCGGCGGGCACGCTATCGGATCTGATCTGGGCGCGCGAGATCGCCGGCGGCACGTTTGCGACGCCGGAGCGCCGTGCGGCGCTGGAGGCGCGCATCAACGAATTGTCGAACGGCATCCGCGACGATGTCGTGAAGAAATACTACCGCCAGGACATGACCGAGCGGCTGCAGCGCGCCTTCGGCACCGGCCCAAAAAACTACGGCGGTAACAACGGCGGCCGCGGCGGCTTCCAGCAGGGCGGCGGAGGCGGCGGTTTTGCGCGCAGTCCGCGTCCGTTTACCCCCGGTCCAGCGGGGCGAATCAGTGGCGGCGGGCGGGGCGGGGCCAATGCCGGGCCCCAGACCATCCAGCGCGGGCCCTATCAGGTGGTCAGTCCACAGCTTGCGACCTCGTCGATCATGCGCGGCCAGCGCAGCGCCATTTCCCGGCGCGAAGCGCTGATCGTGCAGTCGCTGATCAACCACCCCTGGCTGCTGCATGACCGGCTGGAGGAGGTGGCGGCGCTGGAACTCGCCCATCCCGAGATGCACCGGCTGCGTGCCGGGATCATCGCGGCCTTCGCCCATGAGCATCATCACGGCGATGAGGCCGAGCAAAGTGAACAAATGCGTTCAGATCTGGTTAAAGCTGGATATTCCGAGCAATTACAACACGTTGAGCAGGCAGTTACCACTCAGGCGGTGTGGGCGGCGCGGCCTGGTGCGGCCCGCGAGGATGTTCTTTCCACCTGGACGCAGCTCGTTGCCTTGCATCGCCAGTGGCACTCATTACTTAGGGAGCTTAAAGACGCGGAGCTTGCTCTGGGCGCAGAAGCGAGCGAAACGAACTACGGCTGGTTGCGCGATGTGAAGGCCCGGTTGGCTGAGGTCGACGGGATCGAGGCGCTGATCGAGGGGTTCGGAGAATCCTCGGGGCGGTTCCAGCGCAGTTCGTGAAGCAACTTTGCTGCGGATGGTGCCCGGGCAAACCGCGAAAAGACTCGCCAAACCCATGGTTTGGCTGCAAAAACAGGGTTAATCCGGGCTTAAGGCTCTCCACGTTAAGGGTCTGGGCTTAAGTAGTGAAAACCGCGAAGACGACGTCGGGGGTGGCGATGGATATGCGCCGCCCTTTGTGCGTCAAGTGGTGACGATGATTGGATCGGGGCGCTTGCGCCCCCTGGATTGATAGCGGGGCGGTGACGCCCCCGGCGTGAGCGCGTTTCAGGAGCATTGAATGGCCACCAAGGCAAAGACGCTGCAGACCAAGGACAAGGAAAAAGACGACAAGGCAGCTGACACGCCGGAGAAGGACTCCGCAGACGCGCCGTCACCTTTGCTCGACCTGTCCGACGCTGCCGTCAAGAAGATGATCAAGCAGGCCAAGAAGCGCGGCTTCGTGACCTTCGATCAGCTCAACGACGTCTTGCCGTCCGATACCACCTCTCCTGAACAGATCGAAGACATCATGTCGATGCTCTCCGACATGGGCATCAACGTTTCCGAAAACGAAGACAGCGATGGCGAGGAAGAGAGCAAGGACGAGGACGACGATACCGACAACGAACTCGTCGAAGTCACGCAGAAGGCCGTCACCGAAGTCAAGAAGTCGGAGCCCGGCGAGCGCACCGACGATCCCGTCCGCATGTATCTGCGTGAGATGGGCACCGTCGAGCTGCTGTCGCGCGAAGGCGAAATCGCCATTGCGAAGCGCATCGAGGCCGGCCGCGAGGCGATGATCGCAGGCCTCTGCGAGAGCCCGCTGACCTTCCAGGCCATCATCATCTGGCGCGATGAACTCAACGAAGGAAAGATCTTCCTTCGCGACATCATCGATCTCGAAGCGACCTACGCTGGCCCCGACGCCAAGAACAACATGAACCCGGCGCTGATCGCCCCGCCCACGGGCGATGGCGAAGCTGTGGCCGAAGGCGCCGAAGCCGTTGCGGCTCCGCCTGCGGCGCCGCCGTCCGCCACCCCGTTCCGTCCGGCGCCGCCGCGTTCGGCGCCTGCTGCGGCCCCCGCCGGCGAAAGCACGTCGGAAGGCGCTGCCGACGGCGACATGGACGACGACGAGTTCGAGAACCAGATGTCGCTCGCCGCCATCGAGGCCGAGCTGAAGCCGAAGGTGGTCGAGACCTTCGACAAGATCGCCGACTCTTACAAGAAGCTGCGCAAGCTGCAGGAACAGGACATCGCGAACCAGCTCGAGAGCGCCTCGCAGGGCCCCTCGCTGTCGCCGTCGCAGGAGCGCAAGTACAAGAAGCTCAAGGACGAGATCATCGTCGAGGTGAAGTCGCTGCGCCTCAACCAGGCGCGTATCGATTCACTCGTCGAGCAGCTCTACGACATCAACAAGCGCCTCGTCTCGTTCGAAGGCCGCCTGCTGCGTCTCGGCGACAGCCACGGCGTCGCGCGCGAGGATTTCCTGCGCAACTATCAGGGCTCGGAGCTCGATCCGCGCTGGCTCAACCGCGTCTCGAAACTCTCGGCCAAGGGCTGGAAGAACTTCGTTGCCATCGAGAAGGACCGCATCAAGGAACTGCGCGGCGAAATCCAGCAGCTCGCGGCGCTCACGGGTCTTGAGATCGGCGAATTCCGCAAGATCGTACACGGCGTGCAGAAGGGCGAGCGCGAAGCCCGCCAGGCCAAGAAGGAGATGGTGGAAGCCAACCTCCGTCTCGTGATCTCGATCGCCAAGAAGTATACGAACCGCGGCCTGCAGTTCCTGGATCTGATCCAGGAAGGCAATATCGGCCTGATGAAGGCCGTCGATAAGTTCGAATATCGCCGCGGCTACAAGTTCTCGACCTATGCGACCTGGTGGATTCGGCAGGCGATCACGCGTTCGATCGCCGACCAGGCCCGCACCATCCGCATTCCCGTGCATATGATCGAGACGATCAACAAGATCGTGCGCACCTCGCGTCAGATGCTCAACGAGATCGGCCGCGAACCTACTCCTGAGGAACTGGCTGAGAAGCTGGGCATGCCGCTGGAGAAAGTTCGAAAAGTTCTCAAGATCGCCAAGGAGCCGCTGTCGCTCGAAACCCCGGTGGGTGACGAGGAAGACTCGCATCTCGGCGATTTCATCGAGGACAAGAACGCGATCCTGCCGATCGATGCGGCGATCCAGTCCAACCTGCGCGAAACCACCACGCGCGTGCTCGCCTCGCTCACCCCGCGCGAAGAGCGCGTGCTGCGCATGCGCTTCGGCATCGGCATGAACACCGACCACACGCTGGAAGAAGTCGGCCAGCAGTTCTCGGTGACCCGCGAACGTATCCGCCAGATCGAAGCCAAGGCGCTGCGCAAGCTGAAGCACCCGTCGCGCTCGCGCAAGCTGCGGTCGTTCCTGGATAACTAACGGTCGCTGTCGATCACTCGATCCTTCTGATGATGCCCGGCCTCGCGCCGGGCATTTTCGTGTGTGCGTGCCGCGCTTTCACGCGCTCGTTGCCAAGGTACGTGGCTGCAAATATGTTCATGATTTGTTCTTTTCGTCAAGAGGCTTTGTGTCGCGTGTCCTTCACCCGCCGCGGAGCGGAGGCGGATTAGGTGTCGCCAATCGGTCCTGCGCGCGCTGGTTCGACGCCGCGGTTGTCCGGCGCGGTCTCTGTCGTGAGCCAGCCGGCCTCGCGCACCATGGCCACGGCCGAGCGGGAGACAGGGGCGGTGATCCCGTTGACGAGTTGCAGGCGCAGATTGCGGCCCTCGGTCACGACGCGCACAACGGCCTTCCGCGCGACCCACCATGACCGGTGCACCTGCAGGCCGTCAGCGGTGCCGAGAGCCGTCATGGCCTGATTGAGCGTTGCCAGCACCAACCGGGAGTGGCCGGCGATATGGTGGACGCGGACATAGTGATCTTCCATCTGCAGGCAAAGCACCGCGAAGGGCGGCGCACCGAGCAGGCCGAAAGCCGTTGGCGGCGCGTCGTCGGCTTCCTTGGCCTGGTGCCGCTTGTGTCGTCGTGCCTGAAGCAACAGGGTGAAGCCGAGCACGACTGGCAAGGCGGTGATCAGTCCTTGCACATACCAGTCGAGCGGGCCCAGCCTTCTCAGGAACGGCCATATCGATACGCCGATCCACGCGGTCCAGATCTGAAATGGGACGGTCAGGATGGCGACGCCGAGGACGATCGCCGTCCACGTCATCCACGGCCTCAACTGGAATCGCAGCACCACGCGGATCAGGGACCCATACAGCAGGATTCCCGACCAGAAGCAGGCAAGCTGAAACGCCACGCGCTGCCATGCCGGTCCATTCAGATAGCTGCCGAATGGTCCGATCAGGCCGAGGAAGATGGCGCAGACGGTCGCGATCGCCAGGTCGATGGCCCAATCCCGCAGAAAATCACGTTGCCGAGCGTTGCTCATGACGTCTCATCGTAGCGGTTCGCCCACCGGCGAACCCGTTCGCCCATTGGCGAACAACGGTTGGCGCAGGGTGGCGCCGCTTGCAGAACTCGCGTGTCATCCCAATCCGCAGGAGGTTCCATGCGCAGCATCATCGCACAGGTTTTCGTCGCATTCATCGCTATCGCCGCCGCCAGCCAGGCCGACGCCGCGGTCGGCTTCCAGCATTTCAGCATTAGCGATCCACAAGGGCCACCCATCGAGGTCGGCGTTTGGTATCCCACCGGCGCTGCGCCGAAGCTGCAGGCGATTGAGTCCGATCAACAGATGGTTGCCCGCGATGCGGCACTCGCGGGCGACCGCCTGCCGCTGGTGGTGATATCCCATGGTCACGGCGGCTCCTATGCCGGGCATCTCGACACCGCCATGGCCCTGGCCAATGCAGGTTTCGTCGTCGCCGCCCTCACGCATAACGGCGATAGCTGGCGCGACCCGGGCAACCCCACCGCGATCTGGGAACGGCCGCGCCAATTCAAGCTGGTCACGGATTATATGCTGGACGCATGGGGTGACCATGGGCGTATCGATGCGACGCGCGTCGGCGCGTTCGGCTTCTCGGCCGGCGGATTCACGGTGCTCGCGGTGGCCGGTGGCGAGCCGGACCTGCGGGCTCTCGGGGATCACTGCAGGGCGCATCCCGCTTTCGAAGATTGCCAGATCGTCGACCGGCACCCGCTTCCGCTGGATGCCGCTATCGTCTGGGCCCACGATCCGCGCATCAAGGCGGTCGTCTCCGCGGCGCCCGCCCTTGGTTTTGCCTTCGGTCGCAAGGGCCTGGCGGCGGTCCGTCAGCCGGTCCAGCTTTGGCGGGCCGAGGACGACCAGGTCCTGCCACATCCCTATTATGCGGAGGCCGTCCGCCTCGCTTTGCCGACGTTGCCCGAGGTGCATGTCGTGGCGAATGCCGGGCACTACGATTTTTTGACGCCATGCTCCGCGCAACTGGCAACACGCGTGCCGGCGATCTGCACCAGCAGACCGGGGTTCGACCGCGCTGCATTTCATGAGCGCTTCGATCGCGACATCGTCGCGTTCTTTGCACGGGCGCTGTAGTCGCGGCCTGGATTTGGTTCGCCCGACAGCTGCTTCGTCGGCTCCTTGTCGAGATGGGCGCGCGCACCTGCGGTGCGCGTCGGCGCCTCGGCCGCGTGCTGTTCGAAGGTCGGCTTGCCGAACTGGTTCCGGCACCGGGAACAAATCGGGCGGGTCCCGCTTGAGTCGGGATTGTGTCGCGTCGTGTGAGTTGGAGTATTGCCATGGCCCCGCGTGCCAATTGGAAGGGCTTTTTGCGCCTGTCCCTCGTGAGCTGTCCGGTCGCGCTATATCCCGCCACGTCGGATTCCGAGAAGATCAGCTTCAACCAGATCAACCGCAACACCGGCCATCGCATCAAATATCTCAAGGTCGATGCGGATACCGGCGAGGAGGTGGCCGCAGACGACATCATGAAGGGCTTCAAGGTCGATACCGATACCTATGTCGAGGTGTCGAAAGACGAACTCGACAACATTGCGCTGGACTCCACCCGGACCATCGAGATCGACGAATTCGTGCCGAAGGCCGATATCGACCCGCGCTACGCCATCCGTCCCTATTACCTCGTGCCCGACGGCAAGATCGGCCACGACGCCTATGCGGTGATCCGCGAGACCATCCGCGACATGGGCAAGGTGGCCATCGGCCGGCTCGTGCTCACCAATCGCGAGCACATCATCGCGCTGGAGCCGCTGAAGAACGGGCTGATGGGTACGCTGCTGCGCTATCCCTATGAGGTGCGCGACGAGGCGGAGTATTTCGACGACATCCAGGACGTCAAGGTCACCAAGGACATGCTCGATCTGGCGCGGCATATCGTGGAGCAGAAGGCCGCCGAATTCGAGCCCGGCAAATTCGAGGATCGCTACGAGTCCGCGCTGGTCGATCTCGTCAACCAGAAGCGCAGCGGCGTCGCCCTCAAGCCGCATGGCAAGGCGCGGCCCGGCACCAATGTGGTCGATCTGATGACCGCCCTGCAGCAGAGCCTCAAGGGCGGCGGCGCCGCGCCGACGCCAAAGGCGAAGAAGCCGCCGAAGCGCGCCACCGGCCAGAAGGAAATGCTGCTGCCGATCACGGGCAAGAAGGAGGCCGCGCCGGCGAAGAAGGCGGCGCGGCCGGTGGCCAAAGGGGTGACCAAGGGAAGGAGGGCTGGATGACGCGCGCCTGGACCCCGTCGCTGGTGCCGGATGCCGGCGAGCAGACCGTCTATCTCGTGCTGGATTGTTTCGACCGCGCCGGCTGCGCCTGGCGCGAGGCCGATGTCGCGGCGACCGATCTCGAAACCGTCATCGCCGACCTGATGTCCGGCCAGTACAACGATCCGCAGCGCGTGATCGCCTTCAACACGGCCGAGCGCTGGGCCGACGACGTGTCGGAAGACGTCGCCCGCGAGATCCGCCGCCGCGCCGACCGCAATTACGAGGACGTCACCTCGTCGCTCGACGACTTCGTCCAGCGCCACGCCGGCCGCGAGCAGCAGCTCACGCTCAGGCTGGCGTGACGCGGGGTCAGAGATACTTCTCCGCGACGAGCGGGGTGACCGAATAAAAAGGCGGACCGCAACGCCAGCCAGTAGCTTAAGTGTGGAATCGCTAATCTAGCGATTCCACACTGTTTTTGCGGGCAAAATTCTTCGGCCGATCGTTCTAACCGAACGTTAGTGATGACCACTATCAGCACTATCGTCGCTGACGTGATCACCCCTACTGGAGCTCGTAATTCCAGAGTTGCCAGATGAAGTATTAGAGTGGAGGAAGCCCCAGCGCTCTGCATCGATCACCATCGACGTATAAAGCGTCCTGACACCGTTGTATTCAGGATCAGAAGGCCTTGTTTCATCGAGTTTCTTTCTCAACTCCGCTAAGTGCTTCAATCGAGCTTTCTTGCTAAAAAGCCAGAAGACTCCAAGTCCAATCGTGAGCAGTCCCACAATGCTCACGGCTGTTGTCCAGACAACCGCAGGACCCGCGAAAACTTTTGTGACCGTGTCCATCGCCCATCCAAATTTACCAGGCCACTCAATATCACGTTGTTAGCCTATCACACCATATTCGGGCGCTATCGGTGCAGAGTAGTTATGAGCATGCCGGGCGAACGGCATGCTCATAGGTGTACGAACTAGCTGAAATACAAGATATCTTCGAAGCGGATGGCGCCTTTGGCCAGCCCGATGCGCATTGCAGGCGTTTTCCCGTCCTGCCCTTTAGCGATGAAGTTGAAGTAGGTGCGGTAGATCACCAGCGCCTTCTCGACCATCTCCGGCGAATAGAAGCCGTACAGGTACCACTTTCGGGAGGCTCGACGCGGATACGCAGGCGCCCGCTCCAGCCCGGCGAGGCTTCTCCTGACCTGCATAAAGAACCGATCGACCTGGTGCAGCGAGGTGTCATGCAGGACGCCGGCAATATCGACGGCGGTGCGAGTGCCGTCGTCGGTGTAGAGCCGCACCTTCTTGCCCGGCTCGGACTGCTTGATGAACGGGTATTCGACCCCTTCGAAAGGGGGAGGGAGACGAAGCCTTTTGGCTCCTCCCGAAGATATCTCCGGCATGGTCGGCCACCCGAATTCCTTATGAAATAAGGGATGCCGATGAAGGTGGAGTTGAGATTCCACACTTAAGCTACTGGCTGGGACCGCAACGTCCGCCTTTTTTATCGTGCGCGCTCTTAACCTCTCCCCGCAATGCGGGGAGAGGTCGACCGGCGGAGCCGGTCGGGTGAGGGGCCGTCACCAACGCAGCCGCAATCACCACCTTTCGGGTCGCACCGTCTCGAACCGGGAGAATGTCCGCATCCCGCCTGGCACAGCTCGCTGTGCGCGGGAGCGGGAGAGGGGCGCCCCACATGCTGTCGCCCACGTTGATAACTCCGCTACACCCTTTGATTGTACTGCGTCCCGCGCTAGCGTCACGCATTGCCCGATCAATTGTCTCGAAGCACATTTTCACCCGAGGACATTGCCATGACGTCACTCGCGCCGATGCTGCTCAGCCAGCGCGTTGCCCAGGTCTGCCTGTTTCTGGTCGGCGCCATCGCCATCTTCGGTGGCTCGCTGCAGATGTATATGGGACAGCCCGAGACCGCGCCGCGGCTCGACAACGTGCATCGCTTCATGGGCGGCATCTATCTGATGTCGGGCGTCATGGGCCTGTGGGCGGCATCGACCATTCGCGAACACAACACGCTGGTCTTCCTGATGGCGGCGACGGTGTTCGTCGGCGGCCTCGGCCGCGTGCTGTCGATCTCGAAAGTCGGCCTGCCCGAACCGCACGCATTGTGGATCACCTATCTCGTGCCGGAGCTGGTGCTCCCGTGGATCATCATCGCGGCGCAGGTGATGACGAACAGGCAGATGGCGGGCGGGGCGGGGTGAGGGGTGTAGGGTCGTAAACCAACCGCATCAAATGGCGGAGCGCGTCCATTTAATTCGCGTGGCGCTGCAAAATGCGCTGAATCGTGTCGCGGCAGGAAAGCTTAGATCGTCGAGAGAACGCGGAAAGGGCCTCTACATGAAAGTGAATGTCGAATTTCGAAGGTGTCAGACGTGCGGGCGCGTTGAGAAGGTAGCTACCAGTGCGGTTATTGTTGAAGGTAGCCATTCCGAAAAGTGCACGAACGAACAAGAGAAGTGGCTGGTATTTACGGCTGCCGAGGATTGGAAGCCGCCGGAGAATGGCGCCAAGTTACGACAGGTCATATTGCCCACAGCAACTTTCAGCGATCACATTACGAACTACGCAATAGGCTTCGTGAAGCTAATCGATGAAGGAGGAGTTGAAGATGCAGTGTGCGCAGGATCTGGCACGCTGGTGAAGCTGGGGAAGGTCCATGGAATTCTGACGGCAGCCCATGTGCTAGAAGATCTCCCATCGCAAGGAAGGGTTGGACTGGCAAAGTTCTTCGGTAGTGAGGTGCACTACCGCAAACAAACAATTGAGATGGACTACTCCAAGAAATTGATCGTCAGGGGGAAAGGGGCCGCGTCCGATGGCCCGGACATAGCGTTCCTACGATTGCCCGACAAGGATATTGGGTGGTTGGAGGCAATTCAGTCGTTTTATAATTTGGGCTTGCACCAAGACGATTCTTCCAAAGACCCGCCCGCGCCAAATTCCGTCTATTGCATGGTTGGAGCGATAGACGAGCGCACTAAGGACTTGCCAGGTGAACGTCCAGGCGAGAGACGTAAGGGATTCGAGGCGATCATGACTGATGGCAACATCATGTGGGAGAGGGATACGGAGAACGTCTCTCTTATCGCTATAAAGCCCAAAGTGTATCCGGACTTTACATTGCCGAACGGATTTGGTGGCACAAGCGGCGGCGGGCTTTGGCAAATCTATTTCAAGGAAAACGATGGAAAGACGGAGTATTCGGGAGTTCGTTTAGTTGGTGTGCCCTTTTATCAATCCGAAGTCGGTCAAGATGGATTTCGTACCATCACATGCCATTCTCAGAAAGATATCTATGGTTTGTTGTTGAACACGATAGTTGAGAATTGGCCCGAAGAGACGGAAAGTGAAAAATGAGGCGGGTCGGCGGACAGGGCCTCGCCGGCTTTATCGTATCCGATTCACGCGACATCGGGTTGGTGGCTGTATTTCGCCAACGCCGCGGCAACCGCCTGCTCTCCTTCAGTAAAAATGATATCGGCATTGGGCTGGAACAGGGTTCGCAAGATAGCGTCCCTTAGGCGTTCCCGCGTAATCACCAGGATTCCCAATCGTTCTGCCGCTTCGATATCCGCCTTCACTTCAGGTAGTGTTCTAGACGTCACAATGATTGGAAGAACCCGCTGAAACGAATTACCCGAATCTTTTAGATTTTGTCGTACGATTTCTGCACGAGCATGAAGTAAGGCGAGTTTGTTCTCTGCCTTAAGAAGACCGGTTGTGCATTCAACAATTGCAAAATGTCCCGCAGGGGTCCCTAGCAATAGGTCTGCGGCATCACGCGTGCGCGGCGTTCCGCCGAGGTGCATTGTGCTAAAACCAAGCTGCCAAAGAATCCAAGAAACCGCTGGTTCTAGCTGACGAGCATCTTGGCCCCTTGCTGTCGGATTCTCGACAATGGCAGTCAGATTGGAGAGCTTTGGGTCGAATGTCTCATAGATGGCGCGTCGAGGATTTTGTGATCTATCCGGGTCATCTATCCATAGGTGGCTTTGCGCAATGCCGCGATAGCTCACAGTGCAGTTGATTACGGATGCTTTAGGCACTGAGATTTCTATTTTTCCCTCAAGAGATTCAGGTGTTTCCTTCCAAGTCATTTCTGATCCGCGGATGATCGAGCGAGCTGTAGCCGATCCAGGTGCGTATAAGCGGTAGCCTAGAGTTGAATGGTTTTTATCAAGTCGGCCGGAAAGACGGATACTAATTTCAGCTTTCTCGCCCGAAACGCGCGAATTCTGTCCGTCTATCGAAGCAACGTTAAATGCGACCAATTCTACCGTAGCAGTCGGGCCGCCCATGCCGCCTAAAGAGAGTTCGTTGAAAATTTCCTGCAGACCGTCATATGGCCGTGCGGCAGCCTTCAGCTCCCAGTCGATGTCCGGTTGGCGGATAAATGTGAGTGCGGCTCCCATGATTGATAAGACATTATATCTGGTCTGATTTTGCAGCCCGTCACCGTGAAATGATGTGAAAGATGCGAGGTGCTTTCCCTCATGTGGGGGACTGAATTTCAACGGGCCATGCGGTGTCGATAGGGTCCCGGTAGTTATCGCCTCAACGAAGGAAGAAATTTTTGTCTCTTCACCTTGAAGTACGTATCGTCCCGCATGGACGTTATCCGATCGAAATTCAAATGTTGGCGATTTTGGCTCTGAAGTATTTAAGAATAGGCGAGCGTGGCGGATCTCAAAATCGTCACCAACCCGGACAGCTAAATAGTTGAAGGCGATATGGGTGTAGGCTTCTTCGAATCTCGAAATAGCTAGGAAGAATTCGTCGCAAGCCGCCCGGTTTGCGATTATCTCGTTATTTGGCGATTGATGGTGGCTCGCTTCAATGTAGTTGCCCATGGCACGCTCCCCCTCGCTCTCAAAGTCAATGCTAGTTAAGCAGAGTTCGTCATCTGAGCAAAAGAGTTGCGATCTGCTGAGACAAGCAGCTCGCAACCATCACGATACTCCGGACTTGATGCGCGACGCGCCAAAGTCAGGCGCAGCGGGATGGCTGAGGTGTGGCTGTTGAATGTTGTGTCAGCAACGACGCGCTGGCGGTCGCGATATCCCGCCCTCAAGCGCGGCGAAGCCGTGCGCAGTGGGGAGGGTCGGCTGAACGAGACGATGCATAGCATCGACGAAGTGGAAGCCGGGCTGGAGTGTTTCAGCGGACGAGGGAGCTTGCGGCACCACCCCCACCCGACCGGCCAAAGGGGCCAGCCACCCATGGCGGACGAATTCGTCCGCCAGACCCCACGCAAGGGCGGGGGAGGGAAAAGAAAGCAGATTACTTCTTCTTCGCGCCCACGCGTTCGACGCTCTTGATCTCCAGCGCCGGACGGCCGGACTTTTCGGCGATCTCGCGGTCCTGCTCGGCGATGGCGGCCTTGGCCGGCTCATCGCCGTCGAGTCCCCCCAGCAGCTCGGAGGGCACGCGGCGGTTGGAGCGCTGCGAGCCGTCTTCATAGAAGACGTTGAAGAAGGCGAATTCGCCTTTGGGATTGGTACCGGGTTTCTTGGCCATGGCGGTTAAGTGGGGGATGGCGCAGGCGAAGTCAAAGCCTTAGCGCGCAAAGCGTGCATGCATCTGTGGGCAAAAGCGGGCAGTGGTTACCGGCGGGACGCGCCGCCCGGCCCGCGACCGAAAGTTCACGATTTGTTCTTGACGTTTCAGGAGTAAGGATTATTATCCCCTCTGTCCTGCCCCACCGAGAGGGGCGATCGCGATCGTCACGTTCGCGGGGCAGGATGCGGTGGACGCCGGAGATGCGGCGTCACGCGGTTCATGGGGGAACGTCTGTCTTCGGGCAGGACGGATCTGCGCCAGCACTGCCACTGGCAAGGAGACGGCCGACCTTGAGATGGAAAGAGCCCTGGACAGTGTGACGGACGACCAAATCGAAACGCGTTCGGCCAAGAGCTTGAGGCTACCCTGTCCCTCCGCCCTGGGACACTAATTTTGGTGATGGGGCCGTTCGCCAAGGCAGATGTGCAGGCAACCGAAAAAACACCGCAGGCGGAACGTCGGGCACTTGCTCGGCGCCTCCGAAAGTCCTGATGCACTCTCAATTGCGGAAGACCGCATTCGCATCAGGCCCAAGGGTGCAACGGGCACCCGGCGTTCCGCACGCCCTCTCACAAGGGGGCGGGAATGCAAGAGACGACGGCGCCCCCGCGCCGCAAACAACAGGGGTGATGACGCATGTCTGAAGATCCCACGCACGTCATTCCGGGGCGCGGCCGGCGCTTGCCGGACGCGAGCCCGGAATCCCGACATGGGAGGCTCAGATAGCGCTAGGCCATGTCGGGATTCCGGGTTCACGCTTGCCGCCTTCGGCGTCGCGCGCGCCCCGGAATGACGAGAACAAGGCGCGCCGTTGTTCGGACACACCGGTCATGCCACACTCCGGTATCGCCAACCCAACAGGTTTTTCATGACCAATCGTATCACCGCCATTGCCATTGCCGCTGTGTCCTTCGTCTCGGTTGCGCTGACGGCCACATCCTCGCAGGCCGCCAAATGCGGCGGCGACTTCCAGGGTTTCATCGCGGCCATGTCGCAGGAGGCGGCCGCCGCCGGCGTGTCGCAGGGCGTGATCTCGCAGGCCTTTGCCGGCGTGACGCAGGACCCCGCGGTGCTGTCGTTCGATCGCCGCCAGCGCGGCACCTTCAACAAGAGTTTCGAGCAATATGTCTCGACCCGCGTCGGCCAGGGCCGCATCTCCATGGGCCTGCAGATGATGCAGCGTCACGCCTCGCTGCTGTCGCGCATCGAGCAACGCTTCGGCGTGCCGCCTGAAATCGTGGTGGCGATCTGGGGCCTCGAGTCGGATTTCGGCAAGGGCGATATCGGCAAGATGCCGGTGATCCGCACGCTCTCCACCATGGCGCATGACTGCCGCCGCACCGAGCTGTTTCAGGGCGAGCTGATCGCGGCGCTGAAGATCCTGCAGCGCGGCGACCTGCCGCAGCGCGACCTGATCGGCGCCTATGCCGGCGAGCTCGGCCAGACGCAATTCCTGCCGTCGAGCTACATCAAATACGGCGTCGATTTCGACGGCAACGGCCATGTCGATCTCCGCCATTCGGTGCCGGACGTGCTGGCCTCGACCGCGAATCTCTTGAAGACCGCGGGCTTCAAGGGCGGCCAGCCCTACGGCGAGGGCACGGCGAATTTCGAGGCGATGCGCGAGTGGAACAGGGCCACGATCTATCGCAAGACCATCGGCTATTTCGCCGACCGTCTCGCGGCCGGCCGATAGGTCACGGGGCGATGGGCAAGGCGAGGGCGCGCGCGGTTTTAAACTTTTGTTAAGCCGCGCGGCCGCCGGGCGAACGTTGGGAACCCCGATGGTGAAAGTCGGATTAACTCATTCCCTTTCACTCTTTCAAAACCACACTGGGGATTATCCGCCGCGAGTCAGATTCCGTTAAGCGTCGCCGACGCATTTTACCACCCGCTGGGAACGAGTGGTGAGAGTGATGGCGGGGATCGACAGCAGCGCGCAGAAGCGCGACGCGCAACGTGGCGGGTGCCGCCGATGTTGAACGTCGGCACGCTGTTCACGGTGTTCACCGTCAACTTTTTGGCCCTCGGCGTGGTCTGGGCCTATGTGGCCACCAGCTATCCCAACCTGCACGCCGCGCGTTACTGGACAGCCGCCGCGTTCGCCGCGGCGCTCGGCAACAGCATCTCGGTGCTGCGCGGCGTCGGCGTCGATCCGCTCATCGCCATCGTGCTGGGCAACGGCCTGCTGCTGCTGGCCACCAGCCTCGCCGCCATCGGCATGAATCAGTTTTACGGCCGCCCGGCGGGCTGGCGCGCGCAAGCCGTCATCATCGCCGCCAGCCTGGCCGGCCTGCTGCTGTTCACGCTGTGGCACGACAACGTGACGATGCGCGTGCTGATCTATTCCGCCGGCCAGTCGGTCACCGTTGTCATGACCGTGCCGCTGTTGCTGTCGCGCAAGGATGGCGGCGGCAATGCCGGCGCCCGTCTCGCCGGCTGGCTCGCCATCACGCTCGTTGCTGCGCATGCCGTGCGCTCGGCCGCGGCGCTGGCGAATATCGGCGGCAATATGACCTTTGCCGATTTCAACAATCTCCAGGCCATGATGGTGCTGGTGCTGGTGTTCCTGGCGATGTCGTGGAATTTCGGATTCCTCCTGATGGCCATCGATCGCCTGCGCGGCGAGGTCGCCGAACTCGCACTGGTCGACGATCTCACCGGCGTCGCCAATCGCCGTCATCTGGTACAGCGCCTCACCGAGGAATGCGCGCTGGCGCGCCGCACGCAAAAGCCGTTCGCGCTGCTGGCGATCGATCTCGACGGCTTCAAGGAAATCAATGACGGCCACGGCCACGCGGCCGGCGACGATTGCCTGCGTCACTTCACGCTGATGACCCAGAGCAAGCTCCGCCCCGGCGATCTGCTCGCGCGTTCCGGCGGCGACGAGTTCAGCATCATCCTGCCGGCGACGACTCTGCATGAAGCGGCAAACATCGCGCGCCGCATTCTGGATGTGTGCCGCATCGACGCCGCGGGCTGTGCGCCCGGCGAGATTCCGATTGCGGCATCCATCGGCGTGGCGCAGTGGCACCCGCAGGTCGGGCAGTATCCGGAGCGACTGATCGCGGCTGCGGACCAGGCGCTCTATGCCGCCAAGAACGACGGCAAGAACCGCTTCGCCCTATGCGATCTCGAAGCGCCGTCGATGGTGCCGGCTCTCAACATGGACGAAGCCATCGACCGCGCCCGCAAGCTGGCCTGATCGCCTCAGTTCATCGTCTTGTCGTGGGTGATGTCGATGATCGCGCCGGGCAGGCGGACGGGGCGGCCATGTCCGTCCAGCGTGCAACTGCCGCGCGCGAGAACCCAGCTGATCCGGTCGTTCTTGATCAGGCGACACTCGCACTCAAAGATGCCGCCCGATCGCATCGCGGCCGCGACCGCCGCGTGCACCCGATCAACGTCATCGGGATGGACGGCCGCGAGATAGGCCATGTTCGGCAGACCGCGCGCGGCCGTTTCGGGATCGACATTGAAGAAGCGGGCAGCCCCGGCATCGAGATAGTTGCGGTCGTTGCTGATGTCCCAATCCCAGAAACCGGCGATCAGTTCACGGGCGGCGAGCCGGCGCGGCATCGGCATCTCGAACGCGTCGTCCTCGGCCGTGGTCTGGTAGGCCTCTGCTGCCGCGAGCCGCAGGATGTAGGAGAGAAATTCGTGCTTCCGCTCCCGGGCGAAGCTTGCAATATCGAGGCACACGTCACCCAAGGGTCGTCGCATCGCTCATCCCCACCCGTTCCCGGCGGGGCCAGAATATAGCGGGCTCCCTGCAATTCAACCGGTGGTTGGAGAATTTCTGCGCAGCAAATATGGGGATCGCGGTGGATCGCCCGATGAGGCGTGACGCGATGCCGCTTGCAGAGTTGGCGCGTGTCCCCCATGTCATGGCCATGATGAGCACAGGTCAATCAACCACTTACGACGCCGGCCGCCCGCGCAAGGCGGCGTCCGCGCATGGTCCGATCATCGATCAGGATGGTTTTGAGGTTCGGCCCGAGCAACTTCGGCCGGATATGCAGGGCTTTCGGTTCGACTTCGGAGCGGGCGCCAATCCGTTTGCAAATCTCACGCGCGAGCAACGGCTGGCGCGGCTGGATGCGCTGGCGAAACTGCTCGACGTCGCCTTCATCGTACCGGGCACCAAGATCCGCTACGGCATCGATGGTCTGATCGGCTTGATTCCGATCGTGGGCGACATCATCACCACGGCGATCTCGCTATGGGTGGTGCGCGAGGCACGGGCGCTCGGTGCGCCGTGGCATCTGACGGCGCGCATGCTGGGCAATGTTGCTGTCGACGGCGCTGTCGGCATCGTGCCGTTTATCGGCGATGCGTTCGACGTGATGTTCCGGGCCAATGTCCGCAACGTCAGAATGCTGCGCAAGTGGCTCGAAAAACAGCCCAGACTCTAGTTCAGAGTCAGGGCTGCGATCGTCTCAATTCGTAAAGCTCAAGCAGCGTCGGCGTCGTCGGTCGCAGGCTCTTCGGCGCGCACGCGGCGCTCGAGCGGGAAGTCCTGGCTCTCATAGAGCGAGCGAATGCCGCTCTGGTCGAAACGGGCTTCCTCGACCTGCAGATAGGCGCCGTTCAGCGAGTCAGCCGGCAGCTCCTCGATCGCGAACTGGACGGCGGCGGCGGCCGTATCGAAACGACGATAGGCGAAACCGGCACGCTTTTTCTTGCGGATCGCGGCGGGGAAGAGTTCGGCTGCGGTGTTGTAGCTGAAAGCTGCCATGGTCGGGGACCTCATCTGAATACGCAACGAAACGACGCTTCATTCGCAATGCAGCCGATCCGGCGGCGCGCGGAACATCATTTCAGGACAGACCCCAATATAAGCACGTTTTGGCCGATTGCGACACCTGCGATACAGCATGATGAATCGCCGGCCGCGGACGGTATTGCCGTAATAGCTTTGTGATTTAAAGAGCTTAGCGCGCGCTTAAGGCATGGGCAGCGGCGCGCGCGGCGCAATATTTGCCTATTGTCCGGTCACGTCCGGCAGCGGCACGATTTTCAGGGGGGTGGTATAGGGCTCGACCCGCAGTGCCTCAGTCGACATAAGCCCCACCTGCCGCAAAGGCGCCTGCTCCAGCGCCCCGGCCTCAGCCTTGCGCACGGCGTACTGCCAGGCCGTCAGCGTACCCTTCTGGACCAGATGCTTGGCGACACCGCCGGCGTTCTTGGCTTCGAAAGTGGAGAGCTGATCATCGTTAATGCCGATGATGATCTCGTCCTTGGCCGTGATCACCTTGAACAGCGACACCTTGTCGGTCGCCAGTGCGGGGTGGGACACCAAGCTTTCGAGAATGAGACCCGCAAGGGCAATGCCGAGCAACAAACGGTTTGAACGGGTAGACATCTTGGTACTTTCTTATTCTTCTTCGCAAACGTGCATGCCGCTGAGGCATGTTCAAGTAACAGGCAATAGGCGAAGCCGCTTACGGACAAGTATTGGACAGAAATGCCCCGCGAGACTTCGATGAGTCGCACGGGGCACTGAAACAGTTCGATACCGGATACGTATTTATTTAGGCTGAAGTTTCAAGGCCGCAGAGTTGATGCAGTATCGCAATCCCGTGGGGCCGGGGCCGTCATCGAACACATGTCCGAGATGACCATTGCACTTGGAGCACAGCACTTCCGTGCGGATCATGCCGTGGGTCACATCGCGTTCTTCGTCGATATGACTTTCTCGTGAGGGCTGCGTGAAGCTCGGCCAGCCGCAGCCGGAATCGAACTTGGCGTCGGACTCGAATAGCGTCTGGCCGCAGCCGGCGCAGACGAAGGTGCCCGGCGTGTGGTCATGTTCGTACTCGCCGGTGAACGGACGCTCCGTCGCCTTTTCGCGCAGTACCGCATACTGCATCGGGGTCAGTTCGCGGCGCCATTCGGCTTCGCTCTTTTCGACCTTGCCGGGTGTCGTCTTGGTATCGGTCATTCTTTCTCCTTCCCGATTGGCCGTGGCTGCGAGCGCTCAGGTCAGTTTGTGACCTTCGACGCGCTCACCAGCGTCGGCTTCTCGATATAGTTCTGGGCAAAGATCTTCTTCAGGTTCTCGACCTTCGGAATATCGTTATAGGCAATATAGGGCTGGTTCGGGTGCAGCGTCAGGTAGTCCTGATGATAAGCTTCCGCCGGATAGAAGGCTTCGAGCATTCCGAGCTTGGTGACGATCGGCTTCTTGTAGACCTTCGCAGCGTTGAGCTGGGCGATATAGGCTTCCGCTACTTTCTTCTGCTCCGGCGTCGTCGCGAAAATTTCCGACCGATATTGCGTACCCGAATCCGGGCCCTGGCGATTCAGCTGGGTCGGGTCGTGTGCCACCGAGAAATAGATCTGCAGGATCTTGCCGTAGCTGATCTTTTGCGGGTCGTATTTGATCTCGACCGCTTCGGCGTGCCCGGTCGAGCCGGTGCTGACCGCGGTGTAATTGGCCGAGCTCTTGGAGCCGCCGGCATAGCCGGACACAGCGTTAACGACGCCTGCCGTGTGCTGGAATACGCCCTGGACGCCCCAGAAGCACCCACCCGCAATCACCGCAGTCTGAATGCCGGTCGCGGCCGGTGTGTCCGCGGCGGGTGCGGGAATGATGACAGCCTCTTCGGCGGCAAAAGTAGGAGCCACGAGGGCGGTCGAAATCGCCAATGCGCCGGCAAAGGCGCAGAGGGAGAGGCGGCTGAACAGGGAGCGGCGCATAGCAGGTCCTCTTGGATGATCGATGGCCGGATGACCGGCAGTCTAGACCGGAGCCCGTGGTTCGCAATCGGCATTTCCGGTGGGCACATCCGAGATACGGAAGAGGGTGCCGGTTGTTACGCGATGCCGCACACGAATTCGTGAGGATCTGACGAAGGCACGAAAAAGCCGCGGGACGTGAGTCTCGCGGCTTTTGTTTGGAGACGGCGCTGTCCGCTTATGGGCAGGGATAACGATTGCCGTCGTTGTTCAGATAAGTGCCTGACGCCGGATCGTAGGAACGATAGCGCTGCGAGCAATAGGCTGCGTTCTGCTGGGCTGCCGCGTTGGCCTGGCTGGCCGCAATCGCGCCGCCGATGATGGCGCCCGCTGCGAGGCCGCCGACGACGGCGCCAGCGCTGGGTCCGCGGCGATAGTAGCCAGGACCGTAGCCGTAGCGTGGGCCATAACCGTAGCGGCGATAATACTGCACGTTCTCGGTGGCCGACGGTACGGCACTGGCGAGGCCGGGCTGACTAAGCAGTGGTGCTGATGTTGCCGGCGCCGAAAACGCCAACGCACTCGCACCGATCATCGTGGCCATCGTCAGGATTTTTGCGGGATGCATATCGAGCTCCTTATTATGCGTAAGTGGCCCAAACGTTCGGGCGGGCATCTTGTTCCACGAGGCCTAGTGAGCCGAGGCGCGTCAGATCAGCGCATGCGATGGATTGCAAAATACGCGCGTTAAACCACGATGCTCAAGCGCTTCGCGGCGCGGGTGATGCCGGTGTAGAGCCAGCGGGCGCGGCTCTCCTGAAATGCAAAGCTCTCGTCGAACAGAACGACGTCGTCCCATTGCGAGCCCTGGCTTTTGTGCACGGTCAGCACGTAGCCATAGTCGAATTCGTCGTAAGGCTTGCGTTGCTCCCACGGCAGCGTCTCAACACCGCCGGAGAAACAGTCTGCGCGTACCGAGACCTTGGTGACCTTGCCGCCAAAATCCTCATCCGGGGAAATTCGCATGGTGATGATCTGCGACTTCGAGGCGGCGCGCGCCTTCACACGCCACAGACCGCCGTTGAACAGCACCTTCTTGCGGTTGTTGCGCAGGCAGACCAGCTTGTCATTGGCCACCGGCAGCAGGTCCTCGATGCCAAGTTTCTGTCGCACACGCATATTGTAGGCGCGCCGCGTATTGTTGCGGCCGACCAGCACCTGATCGGCGGCCATCACGCGGTCCGGATCGAGCGCCTTGCGCGACACGATTTCGCTGAGGCCGTATTGCCCGGGCTGCAGCGACCGACCCTCGCGGACATCCATCGACATGCGCACGATCGGATCGTGTTCGGCCTGACGATGCACTTCGGTCAGCATCACGTCGGGCTCGGTCTCGGTGAAGAAGCCGCCACCCTGGATCGGCGGCAACTGCGCGGGATCGCCGAGTACCAGCAGAGGGCAGTCGAATGACAGGAGATCGCGGCCAAGCTCCGCGTCCACCATCGAACATTCGTCGATCACGATCAGCTTGGCCTTCGAGGCTGGTGCATCGTCCCACAGTTCGAAATTCGGCTGCTCCTCGCCGCTCTCGCGGGCGCGATAGATCAGCGAGTGAATCGTCGACGCGCCGTCGCAGCCCTTGTTGCGCATCACCAGCGCGGCCTTGCCGGTAAAGGCTGCGAATTTCACCTCGCCGTCCACATTGTCGGCGACGTGCCGCGCCAATGTCGTCTTGCCGGTACCGGCAAAGCCGAACAGCCGGAACACCTGCGGTGTGCCGTTGCGGCCTGGCTTCGCCTTCAGCCAGTCGTCGACGGCTTTCAGCGCGGCATCCTGATGCGGGGTAAAGGTCGGCATTGCGTCTCTGGAAAGCGGTGCACGGCCATTTTGCCGCGACTCAGCGGGGAAAGCTAACCATTCAGGCGTTTGACGCAAGCCGGAGACCCCCAAGTCGTGTGCGCCAACGTGGCCGGTTGCTCATTGTCGTTCCATGACGCAGTTATTAGGCTGCTTGAGCCCAGGGAGCCCATTTTGGAACGCAGACTGCTTCAGATCGCACTGGCGATTGTCGGCCTCGTGGCCATCCTGTTCGGCCTGACCGGCGTGCTGTTCGGCACCAGCCTCTCGGGCGTCAGGCTCGGCGTGACGATGGAAGGCTATGTGCGCTTCATCAAAGGCGTGCTGGTGGCGGTCGGGCTGATCTACTGGTCGGCGATCCCGCAGATCGAAAAACGCTTTGAGCGGATTTCGATCGTAACCTTCATTCTCGTGTTTGGTGCGGCTGCGCGTTTGCTAGCGGTGCTCAGTCATGGCTTTCCGACCGTGGGACTCCTGATCAGCCTGATCGGCGAACTGGTGGTCGTCCCGATGATCTGGCTGTGGCTTCGCCATCTCGTGCGGCGGGGTGCGGTCGCATGAAGCGGATCGGAATTGGGATCGTCTATGTGATCGGCGCGATTTCGATCGGTTATCTCGCGCTCTACGCCTATGCGATGTTCACCCGGCAGGAGCTGACGCCGGGCGATCCGATCAAGATTTTTCGCAAGCAGGACGCGCCGAGCTATTCGCAGGGCGCGTCGTTGTCGTTCTTCGCGTAATTACATCGCGCCCATGGCCGCACGATAGTCGCCGGCGCCTGCTCCGGCCGGTGTGATCGGCAGCCCGCCATCGGCATATTCGTTGAGCTTGTTGCGCAGCGTGCGGATCGAGATGCCAAGAATGTTGGCCGCATGGGTGCGGTTGCCGAGGCAGTGCTTCAGCGTCTCCAGGATCAGATCGCGCTCGACATCGGCTACGGTACGGCCGACCAGTGCGCGGGTCACGGTTTCTGCCGCCATGGTTGCATGCGCCACGGCCGGCGGGGTCTTGGCGAGATCGAGACGATCGCCATCCGGGGTCAGGATGGCATCCGCGCCGATCTCGTCGCCGTTGGCCATCAGCACCGAACGGTGGATCGTGTTTTCGAGTTCACGGACGTTGCCCTGCCAGCGATTGGCGGTGAGTACGCGCCGCGCCTCGGCGGAGATAGGACGCACCGACACGCCATTGGCGTCGGCATATTTCTTGGCGAAATGTTGCGCCAGTTCGAGAATGTCGGCCGGGCGATCGCGCAGCGGCGGGATCTTCAGGTTCACGACGTTGAGGCGGAACAGCAGATCTTCGCGGAACGTACCTTCGCGCACGGCGTCGGACAGATTGCGGTTCGACGTCGCGATGATGCGGATGTCCACCGGCACCGGCTTGGTACCGCCGACGCGGTCGATGACGCGCTCCTGAATGGCGCGCAGCAGCTTCGACTGCAGCCGCACGTCCATTTCCGAGATTTCGTCGAGCAAGAGCGTGCCGCCGGTGGCTTCCTCGAATTTGCCGATGCGGCGTGCGATCGCGCCAGTGAAGGCGCCCTTCTCGTGGCCGAACAGTTCGGACTCCAGGAGATGCTCGGGGATTGCAGCGCAGTTAATGCTGATGAACGGCTTCTTGGCGCGGTTGGAGCGGGTGTGGACGTAGCGCGCGAGCACTTCCTTACCGGTGCCCGATTCGCCCGTGATCATCACCGACGCATCGGAGCCGGCGATCTGCTGCGCCAGCTTGACCACCTTGCCCATCATCTCGTCGCGATAGATCAGGTCGCGGCTGTCATTGGCGACAGCAGCGAGAACGGCGGCGATCAGTTCCGGATCCGGCGGCAGCGGGATGTATTCTTTGGCGCCGGCATGGATCGCGGCGACCGCGGCGCGGGCATCGGTGGTGATGCCGCAGGCGACGATCGGTACATGGATGTGTTCGGCTTCCAGCCGCATCACGAGGTCGCGGATGTCGAGGGCGACATCCACCAGCAGGAGATCCGCGCCCTTGCCGCCGCGCAACACGCCCATCGCCTGATCGTGGCCTTCGGCATGAACCACGGAGGCGCCGTTATCCATGGCGATCTTGGTGGCGGTGGTGAGTTGGCCCTTGAGGGTACCAACGATGAGAAGCCGCATGGTGATCTCCTGTTATATCCTGGTCGCGCCCTTGAGGCGCCGTTTGTCTCGAATTAGCTGCGTTCAGCCTTGATGATTTCAGTCATGGTGACGCCGAGCTTTTCTTCGACGAGGACGACTTCGCCGCGCGCCACCAGGCGGTTGTTCACGTAGATGTCGATCGCTTCGCCAACGCGGCGGTCGAGTTCGAGCACGGTGCCGGGCCCGAGCTTCAGCAATTCGCCCACACCCATCTTGGAGCGGCCGAGCACGGCCGAGACCTGGACTGGAACGTCGAAGACCGCTTCGAGATCGGCGGCAATACGCGTGACCTGTTCTTCGTCAGCATAGCCCACGTCCCCCATTGCGCCGGGATCGGTGGCATTGAGATCGGGAAGCGGCACCTGTGGATCGCTCATATTCTAGTCCTCACAGCCCTGTCAGGCCTGATTGCGCGACGCCATGTAGCGTCCGACGAGTTCGTTGATCTTGGCGTCGATGGTTGAGCGTTCGAGCACGACGCCGCCATCCGCCCATTCGATTTTGCAGTCGCCGTTCTCGATATCCGGCTCGGCGAGGATGACGAGGCGACCGGCGAAGCCGCTTTGTTTGGCCTGTTTCTCGATGCGTTCGCGTGCTTCGTCGTAGAGCTGGTCGTTGATGCGCACCACGAGATGCGGTGTCGACACCAGATTCTTGAAACAGTCGTGGACCAGGGCCATGACTTCGGTGAGCGGCTCAACGGCGATCAATTCACTGCAGAGTTTGCGTGCCACCGACACCGCGACATCGACAGCTTCGGTTTCCATCTTTTCTTCGATGGCCCCGAAGCGCGACGAGATCGAGGAAATCGCAACGCCGATCTGTTCCAGCGCCAATGCGGCGCGACGGTCGCTTTCGGCCTTCGCCTCGCGCTGGGCCGCATCGAAGCCTGCGCGATAGGCCTGAGCTTCGGCGTTGGCGACCTTCTCCGCAATCTCGGCCGGCGTGATCGCGGGCGCACGCGTCTTGTCGGGCGCTGCGAAGTCCATATCGAACAGAAATTTTGCGGGGGCGGCCATCAATACACCAGCTCGTCGTCGGCGCGGTTCTTGGTCAGCACGATTTCGCCCTTGGCGGCGAGATCCTTGGCCAAATTCACCAGCAGTGCCTGTGCCTCGTCGACATCGCGCAGACGGACCGGGCCGAGCGCGGCCATATCGTCGGTCAGCATCTTGGCGGCGCGGGACGACATGTTGCCCATGAAGAAGGCGCGCACTTCCTCGTTGGCGCTCTTCAGTGCGATACCCAGTTTGTCCTTGTCGATGCTGCGCATCAGGGTCTGTGCGGAGCCGGCATCCAGCTTGATCAGGTCGTCGAAGGTAAACATCAGCGCCTTGATGCGCTCGGCCGCCTCGCGATTGTCTTCTTCCAGCGAGGTGATGAAGCGCGTCTCGGTCTGGCGGTCGAAATTGTTGAAGATTTCCGCCATGACTTCGTGCGCGTCGCGGCGACGGGTCTGCGAGAGGTTCGACATGAATTCGACGCGCAGCGTCTGTTCGACGCGCTCGATGACTTCCTTCTGCACCGCTTCCATCTTGAGCATGCGGTTGATGACGTCGAGCGCAAGATCCTCGGGCAGGATGCCGAGCACGCGTGCCGCATGCTCCGGCTTCAGCTTCGACAGCACCACAGCGACGGTCTGCGGATATTCGTTCTTCAGGTAGTTCGCGAGAACCTCTTCCTGCACGTTCGAGAGTTTTTCCCACATGTTGCGGCCGGCGGGGCCGCGGATTTCTTCCATGATACCGCTGACGCGCTCGGACGGCAGATACTGGGTCAGCAGACGCTCGGTGGCATCGAAAGTGCCCATCAGGGCGCCGGAGGCGGACATCCGCGATACGAATTCGAGCAGCAGATCTTCGACCGTCTCCGGCTCGATGGTTCCGAGCGACGACATGTGAAGTGAAAGCTCACGCACTTCGTCGTCGTCGAGCTGCGCCCACACCTTGCCGCCATACTGTTCGCCCAGCGCCAGCATCAGGATGGCTGCACGCTTCGGGCCGCTGAGCGGCTTCGCGGGCGCGCGGCCGCCCTGGCGCTGTGCGAGCGAAGCGACGACGCTGGCGATGTCGCTGCTGTTGTCGCCGGTGGTTTGCGGAACGGATGCCATTCAGATCACGCCGGTTCCTGCAGCCATGCGCGAACAATGGCTGCGGTTTCGTTAGGGTTACGATCGGCCAGTTCGCCCACGCGATGCACGGATTGCGCGTGGACCTGACCCTGGATGGTGGCGACGTCGATCATGTTGGGGCCGCTGGCGGGAATGACGGTCTGTCCGTCAGCGCTGAGAGCGACGCCGTCGGGAAGAACGAGAGCGTTGGCTGCAGGGAGCGCCGGCACGGGTTCAGAGGCGAGGACGCGGCGGACCAGCGGGCGGATGACCATGAACATCACGACCAGACCGAGCAGCATCATGACCGCGAGTTCGATGACGTGCATCACGTCATCCTTGGTGAATTGCATCATGCCGAGCAGACCGGTCGGCTCCGGCGTCGGAACGACAGTTGGGCCCTCGGCGAATTTCAGGTTGACGACCTCGACCTGATCGCCGCGCTTCTGGTCGAAGCCAATGGCCGAACGGACCAGCGCTGCGATGCGATCGAGTTCTTCCTTGGGGCGTTGGGCGTAGACCTGCTCGCCCTTCTCGTTCTTGCTGTAGCTGCCGTCGACCAGTACCGCGACCGAGATGCGATTGACACGGCCTGCTTCGGTAACTTCGGTCTTGGTGACGCGGGAAATTTCGTAATTGTTGGTTTCTTCCGACTTCTTGCTTTGATCCTTCGCCGTCCCCGTGTTGCCGGCCGCCTGATTGCCTGGCAGTTCGTTGTTGACGGTGACTTGGCCATCCCGCTCGCCGACGGCGGAGGATTCTTCGCGGCTCTGGCTGGAGCGCAAGACCCGGCCTTCCGGGTCGAATTTGTCGGAGGTCTGCGTGACCTTGTTGTAGTCGAAGTCGGCTGTGAGCTGGACCCGGGCCCGGCCTGCGCCCACCACCGAGGAAACGATCGCTTCGACCTGGCTCCGCATCCGCTTTTCGAAGCCGGCGCGGCGTTCGTCGCCGGTGGCGCCTTCCATGGTCGAGTCAGCGGCGCCGTCGGCGAGCAGCTGTCCCGCTTCGTCGACGATCGAAACCCGGGCCGGCTTAAGGCCGTTGACGGCCGAGGCGACGACATGGCGGATCGCCCGGACCTGCTGCGGGTCGAGGGCGCCGCGGACGCGGACGACGATCGAGGCCGAAGGCTCGGGAGCTTCGCGGGAGAACAGGGGGCGTTCCGGCAGGACGAGGTGAACGCGGGCGAACTGTACCCGGTCGATCGCCCGGATGGTTCGCGCCAATTCACCTTCGAGAGCGCGCAAGTGATTGATATTTTGGACAAAACTTGTTGTGCCGAGAGCGTCGGATTTGTCGAAGATCTCGTAGCCGACGCCGCCACCCTTGGGCAGGCCGCCTTCGGCCAGTTTCATGCGCAGGCGAGTTACCTTGTCCTTCGGCACCATGATGGCGGCACCGTCGTTCTTCAGCTCATAAGGGATGGCCTGACGTTCCAGGTCCTTGATGATCGCCGAGGAGTCCTCGACGCTCAGATCCGTGAAAAGGGTGGTCATCTGCGGTGTGGTGACCCGCATGATGACGAAAGCAAAGAAGCCGATGAGCGCGGCCGTCACCGCAACCATCGCCATCAGGCGCGCCGCGCCGAGACCTTTAAGGAAACTTAGAAGACTCTGCACGAACCAGCCCCTGAGATTCGGCCTCAAAGACCGACTGGGCAAATTTTGCCGGGGTATGGTTTCGATATGGTTAACGGCGGTTAACGGGTGGCAAAAATATGGCCAAATGACGAAAACCGGCTTCCCATGAGGGAGCCGGTTTTCATCGAATTGGAGATATTAACGATTCGTTTACTGACGATACTGCTGGATGCGGGTGGTCCGCAGTCCTGCCAGACCGTGCTGGTCGATCGAGAACTGCCAGGAGAGGAATTCGTCGACTGTCAGCGTATAGCGGCTGCAGGCTTCCTCAAGAGACAGAAGGCCACCGCGGACGGCGGCGACAACTTCGGCTTTGCGGCGGATGACCCACCGTTTGGTTCCGGGCGCGGGCAGATCCGCAATTGTTAACGGACTGCCGTCAGGCCCGATGACGTATTTGACCCTCGGGCGATGGGGTTCTGTCATGGCGTACTCACAAACTCTCAACCACTGAACTCACTTCAACAATCTACGCCCAGCGACTTAAAATTTGCCTAAGCCTACAACTCCAATGCGAATAGAACTGGATTTGGTTCGAAATAATCGTCCCGAGGAGATGACGCGGCGCAGCGTCAGGTTGTCGGTGTGGTTGGCGTCGTCGGCGTCGTCGGCCGCACCACACGCTTGATCTTGTCGACGGTATAGTTGGTGCCGTTGATCGAGAGCAGGGCGGGGCTCGCTGACAGATCGACGGAATCCACAACGCCCTGGACTTCCGTGGAGATGGCGACGTCGCGGCCGTTGTCATCCTTGCCCGTTGCAGTCAGCGTATAGGCCCCTTCGGGATACTGAACACCATCATTGCCCTTGCCATCCCATACGAAAGTGCCGTTGCCGGACTTCAACGTGTACTTGCCGGTGTAGACAACGTTACCAGCGGAATTCGTAATGTTGACGGTGGCTGTCGAGTCCTTGTCGGCGAGCAGATTCCATGTCGCCGACGTCTTGAATTGCGCCGTGCTGCCATCGACAGCGACGTTGTTGCCGACATAGATGAGCGCCTGCGTCGCTTCTGTAGCTTTGCCGAGATCGACCAGGGCTTTCAACTGATCGTTCGACTTGAGCTGCTGTTCGACGCCCGCGAACTGCACGAGTTGCTGCGTGAACTGATTGGTATCGAGTGGATCGAGCGGGTTCTGGTTCTGCAGCTGCGTCGTCAGCAGCGTCAGGAACGTCTGGAAATTATCGGCAATGCCGGTGGTCGTCGAGCCGGAGCTGCTGCTCGAGTTCGATACCGGCGTGGTACCGGATACGACAGGGCTTGGAGTCGTTGCTTCAACTGCCATGGTTCACTCCTCAGATACTGATGTCGACGCCGCTGCTGGATCCCAGCATGCGGCCATAACCGCGGCCCGCAGCAATCGCAGGCACGGACTCGTCTTCGTGGATCACAAGGCGCTGGGCGTTGCGACCCGAATTCTCGCCACTGTTCTGTTGCTGGCCTTGCGACTGATCGCGCAGGCTGAATTGTAGTCCGCTGTCGTTGGTCTTGAGACCAGCCTGTTCGAGTGCGCGCTGCAGTTGCGGTGCATCCTGGCGCAACATGGTCAGGGTTTCCGGCTTCTCGACGGTGAGATGCGAGGTGACATTGCCATGCTTGTCGACTTCGAGGCGGACATCGATACGGCCAAGCTCGGCAGGGTCGAGCCGGATGTCGAAGCTGCTCTTGCCCGATTTGGCGTTCTGCGCGATCTCGACGGCGACGCCATTCAAAGGCACTGGCGCATTGGTCGCGACCGTGGCGGTCAATTGCGGGGTCGCAGCTGCAATCGGCGTCGTTGCGGTCTGCAACGGCTGCTGCTGCAAGCTATTGGTGGTCGGCGCAGTCACATCCGGTACTGCAGCCTGAGCGGTGTGTTCGGTGCGACGCTCGTGGGCAGCGCTAGCCGCAGGCTTTGCAGCTTCCGGTGCAACAGTGGTCGCGTCAGTTGCTGCGCCATCGACGAGTTTGTCGCCCGGCTTGGCGTCCTTGCCGACTGTTGCCGCTGCGGCAGCGTCGACTGGCTGCGTGGACGTCGTCGTGGCCGCCTTCGTCTTGTCTTCTGATTTGACCTCAGCCGTTGATGCCGTTGCGGCATCGGCTGCGCTGGTCTTCTTCGCGCCGGCTTTGCCGCCCGCGGGTGTCGCGGATGCGATAAGTGCCGCGAAATTCGCTTCGGCTTCCGGGGCCGTCGATGCAGGCGCCGCTTCGGCGTCAACCGTTGCAGCTTCAGTCACTGCCGTCTGGGCTTTCAAAACGGCTGCAGCGATGGCGAGAGGCTGTGCAACGCCGGTGGTTTCGGGCGCTGTTGGAGCCACTGCAACATCGGTCGTGGCCACGGGCACGGGGATCGCAACGGCGACGGCGGCGACCGCGACGGGCTTCTCGGTTGAGCCCGTTGCATCGACATCGGTCGTTGCGGTCTTGTCGGTATCCTTGGACGAGGCGTCCTTGGTGTCGGTCTTGTCGCCTGTCTTCGCGTCGGCCTTGGAATCGGCCTTCGTGTCGCTCGGGTCGCTCTTCTTCGCCTTGCGGGAGTCCTGCGCGGCATCGGCTGCTTGGGTGTCGCGGTCACGTGCATTGGCGGCCGCGGTGTCGGCGCGATCGTCGGCCTGCCGTGTGCGGTCATTGCTCGAGGAGCGCGTGTCGTCGCGCCGTGCGGGTGCTGGCAGATCAGGCTGGGCTGCCGCGGCGCGGTCGCTATTGGCGCTGGCAACGGTGTTGCTGTCGACCAGCGAGCCGAAGCTGTCGGCGTCCGACCGCTGATCGTCGCGGGACGAATTCGATCGTGCGTTCTGAAACGAGACGTTTGAGACGATATCGGACGTGACGCTAACCACGGGCGGCCTTTCCAGAAGAGTTCTATCCTCCTTTCAGCAAGGACCGGGCCACCTCTCGTTTTATAAAAATATCTATATAAATCAGTATGTTGTAATTCGGATGGAACCTCCGTGGGGACCGTCGCGGCATTATCTTTTCTGCCCGGCGGCAAGAATTGCCGTTTCCGGCGAGGCGCCGTGATTGATTGAGCGCAAGGCGGCCTATATTAAAGTGCCATATCCCAACCCATTGTCGGACCGACCTTAAGTTCCGGGATTTGGCTCCGTTTTCCTGATCGCGACGGTTTGCAGCCAGCGCGGTCGCATCAGTGACCGAAACCATGCTCAACAGTCTCGATCTCGAAGGCCGTCCGCAGGACACCAGGGTTGTGGTCGCCATGTCCGGCGGCGTCGACTCCTCGGCGACGGCTGCGCTGTTGAAGTCGCAGGGCTACGACGTCGTCGGTATTACGCTACAACTCTACGATCACGGCGCCGCCACCCATCGCAAGGGCGCCTGCTGCGCCGGCCGTGACATCCATGATGCCCGCGACGTCGCCGAGCGGATCGGGATCCCGCATTATGTGCTGGATTACGAAAGCCGGTTCCGCGAGTCCGTCATCGACAATTTCGCCGCGAGCTATGCCTCCGGCGAAACGCCGGTGCCGTGCATCGAGTGCAATCGTTCCGTCAAGTTCCGCGACCTGTTGGCGACCGCGCGCGATCTCGGCGCGCAGGCGCTGGCGACCGGGCATTACGTGGCCTCACGCCGCCTTGCTGACGGCTCGCGTGCCATGGTCTGCGCTGCCGATGCCGATCGCGACCAGAGCTATTTCCTGTTCGCCACCACGCAGGAACAGCTCGATTATCTCCGCTTTCCGCTCGGCGATATGAGCAAGCCGCAGACCCGCGAATTGGCTCGGCAGTTCGATCTGTCGGTCGCCGACAAGCAGGACAGCCAGGACATCTGCTTCGTGCCGTCCGGCCGCTACACCGACGTGATCGAACGTCTGAAGCCGAATGCGCTCGAACCGGGCGAGATCGTCGATATGGATGGCCATGTCATCGGCCGCCACGATGGCATTATCCATTTCACCATCGGCCAGCGCCGCGGCCTCGGTATTGCAGCGAGCGCGCCGCTCTATGTGATCAAACTCGACGCCGTCACCCGGCGCGTGGTGGTCGGCCCGCGCGAGGCCTTGCGGATGCACCGCATTGTGCTGCGCGACGTTAACTGGATCGGCGGCGGGATGCTGGAAAGCGCCGTGGGCAGTGGTCTCGAACTGTTCGTCAAGGTGCGCTCGACGCGTGGACCGCAGCCGGCCTGGCTGCGTGCTGTGAATGGCGGCTACGAGATCGAACTGGTCGGCGGCGAGGAGGGCGTGTCGCCCGGTCAGGCCTGTGTGTTCTACGACGCGCCGGGCGGTCAGGCCCGCGTGCTCGGCGGCGGCTTCATCAAGAGCGCTGCGGCGAAAAGCCCTGTCAGCACCTCCCCCCGCGATGCTAATGTCCCCGCCGTCGCAGCGATGCGTGTGTAAGAGTTCAGGGTAGGGGCATGGCTGGCGATATCGACCGCGCGGGGGTCGCGAAGGCTTACGGGCGCTGGGCGCCGATTTACGATCTCGTTTTTGGCAAGGTGTTCGATAGCGGTCGGCAATCGACCATCATCGAGGCCGATCGCATCGGCGGCCGCATCCTTGATGTCGGTGTCGGCACAGGTCTGTCGCTGGTCGATTACGCCCGCACCACGAAGATTTGCGGCGTCGATATTTCCGAGCCGATGCTGCGCAAGGCGCATGAGCGCGTCCGCACCCACAATCTCACCAATGTCGAAACGCTGGCGGTCATGGATGCGAAGAATCTCGCATTCCCAGACAATCATTTCGATGCCGTCGTGGCGCAATATGTCATCACAGCCGTACCCGATCCGGAAGCGACGCTGGACGATTTCATCCGCGTGTTGAAACCAGGCGGCGAGCTTATTCTCGTCAATCACATCGGCGCCGAAAGCGGTCCGCGCAAGATTTTCGAACTGGCCTTTGCGCCGCTGGCGCGCCGGCTCGGCTGGCGACCGGAATTTCCGTGGAAGCGGCTGGTGGACTGGGCAACGGTCCATGGCGGGATCACGCTGGCCGAGCGCCGGCCGATGCCGCCGATGGGGCATTTTTCGCTGATCCGCTACATTAAATCCTGACTGTTGCAGCGCGAGGCCGGAACCTCCATTCGCGCCCGCGGTTTGCTCCGGATGCAGATCAAACAGTCGCTTGTCATCGCAGCTCTTGTCGTCGCCGGTTCCAGCGCTGCCTTCGCGCAGGCGCCGCCGACGCCTGCCACGCCTCCCGCACGGACCGCGCCGCCATCGGCCGAGCGTACAAATGCCAATTGTGCGCCGACACAAACGACCCCGCAGGGGACGATTGCTCCCAGCGGGACGACAACGGGCCAGAGCCCGGAGCCGTTGGGCGATAAACTCGCGAAATCAGATGGCGTTCTGTGCCCGCCGAGCAATGTCGATCCCGCGATGCGGGCACGCGCGCCGAATTCAGATAGTAGCAATACGCCGGTGATTCCCCCGCCCGGCAGTCCCGGTGGCGATCAAAGCGTTCGGCCGAAGTAAGCCTTAACGAGTTCGTCAGGCGCGCGGCACGGACACAGGCCGCGCGTCACGCGTTTGAGCTGCGAGACGGATACCGGCGTTAGCCGCACCAAATCCCTGATAGTTGCGGCGCTCGACAATCTCGAAGAAGAAGCGCTCATCGAAGCTCGGCGTGTAGATCTGGAAGAATTCGCCGTCGCCTTCGCGATCATACAGGATCTGGTTGTCACGCAGCGCAGCCATCAGCTCGGCATCGAGCCCATATTTGGCTTCCACGTCATCGTAATAATTGTCGGGAATACGCAGGAATTTGGCGCCGCGTTTGCGCATATCGGCCACGGCTGCAAAGATATCGTCGCACAAGAACGCGATATGTTGCACGCCGGAACCGAAGAACTCCGAGATGAAGCGGTTCGACAGCGTGCGCGTTGCGGATGATCCGTTCAGGATGATGCGCAGCGACTGATTGGCTGATATCAGCGCCTGGCTTTGCACGAGGCCGACCGGGTCCGGAATTTCCATCTGCGGCAGGCGCTGCAGGTCGAGAATGCCGGTGTAGAACAACAGCCATGACAGCATCTCGTCATAGGGCATCGATTGCGAGATGTGATCGACGACGGAGAGATGATCTGTACCGGCATTGCTCTGCAGCGGCTCGAAATCTACGTCCCAGTTCTTGCCGGCGGCTTCCAGGAAATAGAGAAGACTTCCGCCGACGCCGTGGATCGCCGGGATTTCCAGTTCGCCCGGTCCGACCGGCTGATAGAATGTCCGCGCCTGCAACGCTTCAGCGCGCGCCATGGCCTGCTTGGTATTGCCGACGTCCAGTGCGATGGCGCACACGCCGGGGCCATGCGTCACGTAATGCGAATGCGCGAAACCGTCCGGCTCTGAATTGATCACGAGTTCGATGGTGCCCTGCGACCAGCGTTCGACGTCCTTGCTGCGATGAGCGCCGGTCTTGCGAAAGCCAAGTTGGCTGAGCAGCGTCGCAAGGCCTGTCGCCTTGGTCTCATTGACGGCGAACTCGATGAAGCCGACGCCGCGGGTGGATGTCTTTGGCTGCAGGGCGTCGGCCGGTGTCTTTGCCAGTTGATCCTGCAACAGGATCAGTGAGCGCAATCCGTCAGTGGCTGTGCGAACGGCAGAGCCTGCGCGGAACTGGTCGTTGAAAATCTCGAGGGACCACGCGCCGCTATAGCCGGTGGCTTGCACCGCTTCCATGAACTCAGCCACGGGCAGGTCGCCCTGACCGGGGAAGCAGCGAAAATGCCGGCTCCAGGACAAGACATCGAGGCCCAGCTTCGGCGCGTCGGCGAGCTGCACCAGAAAGATCTTGTCCGCCGGGATGGATGCAATGGCACTGACGGGAAATGCCGGGGCCAGTGCATGGAAGCTATCGAGGATCACGCCGATGGACGGGTGATTGGCGCGGCGCACGATCTCCCAGGCATCGCGATAGTCGTTGACATGAGCGCCCCATGCGAGCGCTTCGAAGCCGACACGCATGTCGTGCTTCGCGGCGAGGTCCCCAAGCTCGCGAAAATCCGCTGCGGCTCGGTCGATACCGCCAAGCGAGGCCGGCGAGATGTTGCTGCAGATCAGCATCAAGTCCGTCTGCAACTCTTTCATCAGGTCGAACTTGCGCGCCGCGCGCGCGAAGTTGCGGCTGCGCTGCGGCTCCGGCATGCCCTCGAAGTCGCGGAACGGCTGGAAGGCGCAGATGGTCAGGCCGAGATCGCGGCACATCTGGCCGACGTCCCTTGGGCTTCCATTGAAGGACAGAAGGTCCGCTTCAAAGATCTCGACCTCGTCGAAGCCGGCAGCCGCAATAGCGCGGAGTTTCTCATCCAGTGCGCCTGATAGCGAGACGGTAGCGATCGAGAGCTTGCTCATGCCGTGGTCTCCGTCATGGCGCCGCCGAGGAACAACTGTCCGATGCGCGGATCGTTGAGCACACGGTCGGCCTTGTCCATCAAGCGGGTCTGGCCGAGTTCGAGCACGATGCCGAAATCGGAAATCTCCAGTGCCGAGCGTGCATTTTGCTCAATCATCAGGATCGAGACGCCGCGGTCACGCAGCTCCTTCAGAATATTGAACGTTTGCAACACCATCAGCGGCGACAGCCCGATGGAGGGCTCGTCGATCAGCACCAGCTGCGGATTGAGCAGCAGGCCGCGGGCGATTTCGAGCTGTTTCTGCTCGCCGCCGGACAAGGTTGACGCTTGTTGCTTGGCTTTGGTGCGGAGTACTGGGAATTTGTCGAGAGCGGCCTCGATACGGGCCGGCAGATCGGTGATGTCACGACCGGCAGCGACGGCACCGAGTTCGATATTGTGACGGACCGTGAGTTCCGGGAAGATGTTGCGGCCTTGCGGGACATAGCAGATGCCCGCCGTCAGCAGTGCGCGCTGGCCCAGACCGGTGACGTCCTTGCCTTTGAATACGACTTTGCCTTCGCGCAGCTTCAGCAGACCGAAGATCGCCTTGAACACCGTGGACTTGCCGGCGCCGTTTGGCCCGATGATGGTGGTGATCGACCCAGCCGGCACCGAGAAGGTGGTGCCATTCAAGATCGTCATCTTGCCGTAGCCGCCGACAAGGTTCTGAACGTCCAGGATTGCATCGCTCATGGTACTATCCTCAATGTCCCAGATAGGCCTCGATCACGGCAGGATTGGCGCGGATTTCGTCCGGTCGCCCCACCGCAAGAACCTTGCCTTCGGCCATCACCATCACGCGTGTGCAGAGCGACATCACGAATTCCATGTTGTGCTCGATGACAACGAAAGTGGCGCGCTTCTCCCGGTTGATCGCCGCGAGGCGGTCCTTGAGATCCGCGAGCATGGTCAGGTTGACGCCGCCGGCAGGCTCGTCGAGCAGCACGAGGCGCGGTCCGCCCATGAAGGCCATCGAGGCATCGAGCAGTTTCTGCTGGCCATAAGAGAGGCCGCCCGCGGGCTCTTCGGCGAGATGGTCGAGCTTGAAGAAGCCGATCATCTGGTTGGCGGCCTCCGTCAGACCGGCGTCGGATGGGCCGAGCAGCCGCGAGAGCATGTTGCCCTGGTGTTCCTGACCGGCGAGAATCAGGTTTTCCCGCACCGACAGCTTTGGGAATACCTGCAGCAATTGAAACGTACGGCTGACACCGAGGCCGTTCAGCTCTGACGGCCGCATGCCGGTGACCACCTTGCCGTCGACCTTCACTTCGCCGGCGCTCGGCGTGAGCTGGCCGAGGATGCAGTTGAACAGAGTGGACTTGCCGCAACCATTCGGACCGATCAGGCCGAGGATTTCGCCTTCCTGCACATCGAACGAGACGCCATTGACGGCGGTGATGCCGCCAAAGCTCTTGCGGATATTGTTGACTTCGAGAACTGCGGTCATGGCGCCGTTTCCAGTTTCGCTTTGGCGACCGCACGCAATGCGGACGCTGCCTTGGTGCGGCGTTCGGAGATGTAACGATCGAGAATGCCGAGAATGCCGGTGGGTGAGTAGATCAGCAGCAGGATCACCGCGATGGCATAGAGCATCAGATAGTAGCCCTGCGTGAAGCGCAGCCATTCCGGCAGCAGCACGGCGATCATCGCGCCGAGGAAGGGCCCGAAGAAGAAACCGGAGCCGCCGACGATCACCATCATCAAGAGATCGAGCGACAGCGACAGGTGGAACGGTACGGGATCGACATATTGGGTCAGCGGCGCATAGAGCGTGCCGGCGACACCGCCGAGTGCGGAACCGATCGCAAAGGCCATCAGCGTATAGCGCCGTGTGTCGATGCCGAGCGAGAGCGCACGAACGGGATTTTCGCGCAGTGCAATGAAAGCACGGCCCCAGGGAGAACGGATCAGCCACCAGACGGCCAGTGAGACGATGCCGAGCGAGCCCAGGCAGACATAATAGAACGGCAACGGTCGCCGCGTCGGATACCCGAAGATCTCCGGGCGAGGGATGTTGCTGATGCCGTAGATGCCCTTGGTCAGCCAGTCCTCGTTGCGGAAGACAAGGAAGGCCAGTGTCGAAAAGGCGAGGGTGACAAAAGCCAGGTAGTGATGCTGCACGCGCAGGGCGGGATAGCCGAGGATCCAGCCGATGGCGAAACACAGCACGATGGCAACGCCGAGCGCTCCAATCAGCGGCATGCCGCTCGTGGTCATGATCGCCGCGGTATAGGCGCCGATGCCGACAAAGGCGCCCTGCGCCAGCGAGACCTGCCCGGCATAGCCCAGCGTCAGATTGAGCCCCATGGCGGCGATGGTCATCACGGCCCACTGGCTCAGGATGAACAGGCCGTAGCGGTTGAAGTTCATCGGAACGATGATCAGCGCGGCAATGACAACGATGCCGAAGCCGATCTTGAGATACTTGGCCGCGGTCATACGGTGCGCTCCTCAGGTCGGCCAAGCATGCCCTGCGGCCGAAACAGAATGATCGCGATCAGCAGAACCAATGGCACGGCGGCGCGATACTGGGTGGAGACATAGGCGGCCGACAGATTGTCGACGACGCCGATCAGCAGGCCACCGGCAATGGCGCCGCGGACCTGGTTGAAGCCGCCGACAATGGCGGCGATGAACGCGGCCTGGCCCAGCACTTCGCCGTTGGAGAATTTAGCGAGATAGATCGGCGTGATGAGCAGCGAGGCCAGCGCGACCAGAAACGCGTTGATCAGGAAGGTCAGCAGGATCATGCGTTCAACCGGCACGCCGATGATGCGCGCGACGGTCGGGTTCTGCGCGGCAGCCTGCATCTGGTGACCGATGGAGGTGCGGTTCAGCAGCGTTGTCAGGCCGAGTACGGCGAGGATCGCCAGCACCAGCACGCCAATGCTCTGCAGGGCGACGACGCGGCCGAAAATCGTGACGTCACCGCCCGGGATGACCGATGGAAATGGTGAGGCTTCGGCGCTCCAGAATTGCTTGGCGGCTTCCTTGATGCCGATGGCCAGGGCCATGGTCGCAATCGCCAGCGGCAGCACGCCATGGCGCAGCATTGGGTCGACCAGCAGCATCTTGAAGCCGAGGCCCAGCAGCAGCAGCGACAGCGCAATGCCAATCAGGATCGCCAGCCAGAACGGTGCACCGGCATGCATCACCGCCAGCATCAGGAAGGCCGGTAGCATGACGAATTCGCCCTGCGCGAAATTGATGGTCTGCGAGGTCTGCCACAGCAGCGTGAAGCCGACGGCGACGATCGCGTAGATCGCCCCGGTGGCAAGACCTGCGATGAGGAGATCGAGAAGGTTGGACATGTGGTTCTCCAAATGGCCGGCAGCTAAAGCACCGGCCGCGCGCTCCCTCGCCCCGCTTGCGGGGAGAAGGCTGGGGTGAGGGGTTCTTGCAAGTAAAACACTCGCTCCCCCTCACCCGAAGCCTCACTTTCCGCTCGGCTCCGACCTCTCCCCGCAAGCGGGGAGAGGTTAAGTACGCGAGGCCTCAGTTGCCGAGCTTTGGCAGCACCTGCTTGACGACCTGCTTGCCCTCGACGATCTCGACCAGGAAACCCTGTCGATCGATATCGCCATTGGCGTCGAAGGTCGCGTCCATCAGGATGCCCGGCTCCTTGGCGGCGGTGATGGTGAAGCCGTGCAGGGCGTCGGCGAAGCCCTTGGAATCGACCTTGCCCATCTTCTCGGTGGTGGCCTTGATCATGTAGATCGCGAGCCACCCCTTGAGGCCGTTATGGTCCGGGACGTAGTTGTACTTCTTCACGAACTTGTCGCGGAACGCCTTGATCAGTTCGACCGGCGCGTCGGTGGTGAGGCCGACATGGCCGCGCGCGCCATTGGCCGCGTCGCCGGCGAGTTCGACGACCTTCTGTCCGACCAGCGTGGTTTCGCCGACCAGCGGCACAGTGATGCCCTGGCGTTTCAACTCCTTGAGTATGCGCGCGCTCTCTTCTTCGTTGACGTAAACGAAGACTGCATCCGGCGCTGCCGACTTGATCTTGCTGACATCGGCCGCGAAGTCGGCCTGGCCGGCTTCGGTGGAGAGATCGGCCGCGACTTTGATATTGTACTTGGCGAATTCCTTGCTGATGGAATCGCGCCCGCCTTTGCCGAAGTCGTTGTTGACCCAAACGATGGCGACCGACTTCGCCTTCAATTCGTCGTTGATGTATTTGGCGACCTTGGGCATGGACGACTGCTGGCCGAACGACGTCCGGAACAGAAACTTGTTGCCGGTTGTCGTGAGTTCAGCGGCTTCGCCGCCCATGATTTGTGCGATGCCGGCTTCGGCGGCGAGCGGCGCGGTGACCTTCACCGAACCGGAATAGCCGGGCCCGAGCAGCACATAAGGCTCGGCGTCCAGTGCCTTCTGAACCTGGGCGCGGGCGACACCGGGGTTGGACTGCGAGTCTGCATGGGTCACTTCCAGCTTGCGGCCGAGCACGCCGCCCTTGGAATTGATTTCTTCGATCGCGAGATCGATGCCGTTCTTCCAGTTGGTGCCGACGGTGGCGCCGCCGCCGGACAATTCGGCGACATTGGCGAGTTTAATAGGGGCTCCGGACTGCGCGATGGCAGCACCGGTCAATACAGTCGCGAGCAGGGCGCTCGCCAAGAACACTGGCTTCATGGAATCCTCCTGTTGCTATTGTTGTGTTTGTGGGTGCGGCCTTATGAGCGGCCGCTTCATTCAGGCTGCGTTTGGTGTCGGGTACCTTTTGACCATGACGGCGTCGAAAGCAATTCCCATTTCAGTCGGTGAAGGCGCAAATCCTGTAAACAACTCAAAGGCATCGGCGGCCTGGTAGATCGCCAGATCGCGGCCGGTCATGACCGGCGCGCCCTTCGCCTTGGCCGCGTTGAGCAGCGGCGTCCACAGCGGGGAATACACCGCATCCGCAACCCACGCTTCCGCATGCAGCAGCGCATCGGGCACTGGCGTGCCGCGATTGGGCAACATGCCGATGGGTGTGCCGTTGACGATGCCGACCGCGCCGCGAACGGCGTCATCGACGCTGTCCGCCACGCGGATGCTTTGCTTGTTGTGGAGCAGCGAAATGAGATGCCGGGCCTTGGCCGCGTCCGTATCGAAGATCCTGATCTCGGAAACGCCGAGATCGGCCAGCGCAAAGGCGATGGCCTTGCCGACGCCGCCGGTGCCGATGACCGCGACCGGGCCGTGGTTGGAATTGGCGACCAGTTGCCTGGCGGCCCGTGCAAAGCCCGTGGTGTCGGTGTTGTGGCCAGTCAGCCTGCCGTCGCGGACCACGACCGTATTGACGGCGCCGATGGCCTTGGCCCCCGGCGAGAGCTCGTCGAGCAGATCGACCACGGCTTCCTTATAGGGGAAGGTCACGTTTATGCCGGCAAAACCGAGGCGACGGACGCCGTCCAGAACGGCGCGCAAATCGCCGCGGTCGGCACCGGCGATTTCAATCAGCTGATAGTGACAGCGCGCACCCATGGCCTCGGCGGCCCGCTCATGCATTGCCGGCGACGCCGAATGCGCGATCGGCGCGCCGAGCAGGCCGGTGAGGAAACGTTGGCCCGTCGCCGGGGTATGGGGCGTCGAAGAGGTCATGAACGGATGGCCAATACTTTCAATCATCATCAGAAACGGGACAGAAGATAGCGCGGCGGCGATCTAACACAATTACCCTGTTATACAGCAAACATAACATGATGTTATTTTTTACGGACGCGCGAGGCCGGCTTTGCAGCGGCAATTTTGTGAGAGCCGACTGCACGCATCTCGGTGCGCAGGCAGTCGATGAAATGCTCGATATGCAGTGACAGCGGCGCGCCGCGTTTCACGGCGACATAGGTATCGAACCGGGTGGGTTCGACGATGCGGATCACCTCGACGCCGGGATAGCCGCCATGGGCCACCGTGAACTGGTCGATGACCGCGATGCCCAACCCTGCCTTCACCAGGGCACAGACCGTGGTGCCAAATCTCGCTCGAATGGTGATGTCGTATTTGAGTTTATTGCGGGCGAAGATCTCGGCCATGATCCGACCGTAGGGGTCGTTGGGGTCGATGCCGATGAGGGGATACCGGATGATCTCCTTGGCCGACACCTGCTTGCGACCTGCGAGTTCGTGTCCCTCCGGCACGATGCAGAACAATTCGCCGGACGCCAGCGGCATGAAGTCGAGCCCGGGATGTTCGAGCCGATAGCTCATGGCGACGCAGTCGCCGCGACCGAGCAGCAGATAGTCGATCGCCTCCTCAAGCTTGAGAATGTTGATGTCGATCCGCAGACCGGGATAACGCCGCCGCACCTGCTCGATGGCACGTGGCACCATCACCTGCGAGATACTGGGAACCGATCCGATGCGCAATTCCGACAGTGTTCCGTGGCCGATCTTCGAGATGATCTCGGTGAGATCGTCGACTTTCTTGTAAACACCGTTGATCTGCTCGAAAATATTCTGCGCTTCAGGGGTCGGGAAGTAGCGTCCGTTCTGGCGCTGGAAGAAGCGGATGCCGAGCGACTTCTCGGTGTATTTGACCAGGCGGCTGATGCCGGGCGCGGACACATTCAGGAGTTTGGCAGCGCCGCCAATGGTGCCCGTCACCATGACGGCGCGGATCACTTCAACCTGGCGTAACGTCATCATGCGCAAGAACTCTCGTTATGCTGAATGGCGCGGATGGTGCGCCAGAATGCGCGCTCGTCTGCCCTGGATGGACATGGTACCGACCGCGTCCTGCGAACCGGGTAGCATCTTCCCCAGAGATTATCAGAACACATCTGAATTGATTCAATTTTTACCGACAGTTCGCAATCGAATTAACGCAAGTTGTAGGAGTGGATTGTAGAAGGGGCGCATTGGTCTATTTTCAGGTCAGCCCACATTCGTCGTTTCCGCCGTTGAGGTCCTATGCGCGTCGCTGTCGTCCACGATTGGCTCTACACGCTGGGCGGTGCCGAGCAGGTGCTGCGCGAGATATTGCAGTGCTATCCGGAAGCGGACGTTTTCACGCTGTTCGATGTGCTGACGCCGGAAGATCGCGCCAAGATTGGCTTCAAGAAGGCGCGTACCAGCTTCCTGCAGAAGATGCCGTTCATCCGCAAACGTCATCGGTCATATTTGCCACTCATGCCGATCGCGATCGAGCAGTTCGATCTGTCAGGTTACGACCTGGTTATTTCCAGCAGCTATGCGGTGGCCAAGGGCGTGATCACCGGCCCGAACCAGCTTCACGTGTCCTATGTGCATTCGCCGATGCGTTATGCGTGGGATCTGCAGCACGCTTATCTGAATGAAAGCGGTTACACCGCTGGCATCAAGAGCGCGTTGGCACGGGCGCTGCTGCACCGGATCCGGATCTGGGACGTGCGCACGGCCCATGGGCCGGACGCCATGCTGGCGAATTCCAATTTCGTCGCCAAGCGGATCAAGAAGGTCTATGGCCGTGACGCCAAGGTCATCTATCCGCCGGTGACCATGTCGAAGTTACCGGCTGATCTCCCCACCGGGGACCACTTCCTCGCGGCAAGTCGTCTGGTGCCCTACAAGAAGATCGAAGCCGTGATCCAGGCCTTTGCCGAACTGCCGGATCAGAAGCTGATCGTTGCAGGCGACGGCCCGGATGCGGAGCGGTTGAAGGCAATCGCCGGCCCGAACGTGACATTTGTCGGCTTTGTCAGTGATGAGAAGCTGCGCGAATTGATGGCGACGGCGCGTGCCTTCGTCTTTGCTGCCGAGGAAGACTTCGGGATCATCGTTGTCGAAGCGGAATCCGAGGGGGCGCCGGTTCTGGCGTTCGGCCGCGGCGGCGCGCGCGAGACGGTCTCGGCCTCTCCGGAATTGCGCACCGGCATGTTTTTCGATTCCAACGAACCGAAAGCGATTGCGGAATGTGTCCGTGCCTTCGTGGCGAATGAAAGCTCATTTTCGCGTGCCGACTGCCGCATGCAAGCCGAGAAATTCTCGGCCGAGCGTTTCCGCAATGAATTAATGTCATTCGTGAACGATCACATGCGGACATTCAGCGGTGAGCGGCGGCGCAGTCGCGATGGCAGTTCGCCGGATGCGGCGGGCTTCAAGCGGCGCTGGAGCGATGCCAAGGATTCCGCCCGGAGCGAATAGGCGTCTGCCGTTACGATGATGCCCGCGACCCAGGGCCTTTGTAATCCGGAAACCGCGACAGCATGGCGGTCTTCAGGAACTTGAAGTGCGAGATGCTGACAGCAAGGTCGCGCAATCGGCGCTGGCCGTTTGAAATTTCGGTCTCGAACAGGTCCAGGTGATCGCTGTCGAGCTTCTCCCGCGTCAGATACTCATCGTCCCCATTGCCGAAGGTTACAGCCGCGCGCGCCAGCACATCGTCGACGCGGCGGGTGAGGCCGGCCTGCTCGGCTTCGGCATTGCTGAGTGCGCTATCGAGGGCCGAAAGGACGTAATCGAGCCGCTCGCGATCAGTTTCGGCATCGCGTTCAGCCGAACGCGCCCTGAACTCACGCTCGCCGACAAGGCTGCGAAGATAGTTCTGGGCACGAGCCCGCAGGAACATCTGGAACATGCCGTATCCGGTCCAAGCGCGCGCAGCGGTATGCCGCGCAATGGCGCAGCTTGGCCGATTATGGTGATCAATCGGTTAAGAAATAGGATGCGTGATCAGGCTGGCTTGCAGAACATCGCGATCGCCAACTCGATCCGCGTGTTGAGCATGCGCCGGTTGAGGCGATAGCTGTTATCCGCCATCAGCCTGAAATGATCATTGGCGAACACCATGCCGGGCAGTAGCCGCGTCATGCCGGACATTCCGTCCGGCTTATAGCGGTCGCCAGGGAATTCCGGCTATCCTTCTGGCAAAATGAGAGGGATGGAAACAAATGCCGCTGCCTTCGGGTGACCGCCGCGTGATCGACGACCCCAGCGGCAAAGCGAGTGCGGCGCGCTTTACGGAAACAATTCGGCCGCGGCTGTCGGTGCCTTTGGTCGCAGCGCCGATGTTTCGGGTGTCAGGCCCGGAACTCGTCATTGCCGCGTGCAAGGCTGGCGTGATCGGTTCGTTTCCGACGGCCAATTGCCGAACCGACGATGAACTCGATTGCTGGATAGCGCGTATTCTCGGCGCGCTCGGGCCGGACGACGCGCCGTTTTGTCCGAATCTCATCATCCGCCGTGAGAGCTTGCAGGATGATCTTGCCACGGTGATCCGGCATGGCTGCGAGATGGTGATCACCAGCGTCGGACCGCCGGATGCGGTCGTCGGTCCGCTGCATGAGGCAGGCTGTATGGTGTTTGCCGATGTCGCTTCGATCCGGCATGCGAAGAAAGCCATTGCAGCGGGAGTCGATGGGCTCGTCTTGCTGACGGCGGGTGCCGGCGGGCAGACCGGCTGGGTCAACGGTTTTTCGTTCGTGCGTGCGGTTCGCTCGTTCTGGGAGGGGCCGGTCGTGCTGGCCGGCGGTGTGTCGGACGGGCAGGCGGTGTTTGCCGCCGAGGTGCTCGGCTGCGATCTCAGCTATATGGGTACCAAGTTCATTGCCACCGAGGAGAGCATGGCAGTGGACGAGTACAAGCGGATGCTCGTCACGTCCGAGCTCGACGATGTCCTGCTGTCACGGGCTTTCACAGGCCTGGAAACCAATACACTGGTCCCCTCGATTGTCGCCGCGGGCCTTGATCCGAAAGATCTGCCGACGGACATGACCAAAGAACGCGCCGATGCGCTCTATGGCCGGCAGGCGACGTCCGGGGTCAAGCGATGGCGCGACGTCTGGAGCGCAGGCCACTCTGTCTCTGGTGTTGCTGCAATCGAGCCCGTAGCGAGGCTGGTTGCCCGCACGCGTGATGAATATGAGGCTGTGCGGACAACGGCGCGTCATCCACTCGGGAATTAACACGCGGGGGTGAAGCATCCGCACCCGGCGCAGGGTTTCGGACGGCGGGGGCATTGTGCTCAAATTTGCACGGCTGGGTTGCGGCGGGATATCGTATTCGCAGTAGCGGCTGCCAGTCTCATTGTTGTCATAACGGCTACCGCACTGCCGATTCACACGCTAAACCACACGCCATCCCCGCGCGCCTGGGGGCCGATCTGCTCGGCGCTCGACCGCATCTCTCCCGCCTCATCGCGCGATCTGCGCCAGGCGGCTTCGTACCGATAGAGGACTCTCATGCGTGATTTCATGGCCGTTGCCCGTTCCGTCGCCGTTGCCGAGCACGGGATGGCCGCAACCTCACATCCGTTGGCGACGCTGGCTGCTGTGGAGATGCTGAAGTCGGGCGGCAATGCCATCGATGCGGCGCTGGCGGCGGTCGCCGTGCAATGCGTGGCCGATCCCGCGATGACTGGCATCGGCGGCGATTGTTTCGCCCTCTATTCGCCGAAAGGCGGCGCGCCGATCGCGCTGAACGGCTCCGGTCGTACGCCGGCCAAGATCGATTCCGAGAAATATGCGGCGTCCGGTGACCGCGACATTCCCGAGACCTGTGTCGAGACCGTTACCGTGCCTGGCGCCATCGATGCCTGGTGCACGCTCAGCAAGGATCATGGCTCGAAGCCGCTGGCCGACGTGTTTGCTGCAGCCATCGATGCCGCTGAGAACGGCTTCCTCATCACCCCGCGCGTGTCGGCCGACTGGGCCAAATGGCGCCGCAAGCTGGAACTGCATCCCGACGCGACCGCGCAGTACCTGCCGGGCGGCCATGCCCCCGCGGTCGGCGACAAGCGCGTCCAGCCGGCGCTCGCTGCCACGCTGCGCCGGGTCGCGCGCGAAGGCCGCAACGGCTTCTACCAGGGTCAGGTAGCCGACGACATCATCACCGCGCTGCGTGCCGTTGGCGGCGCGCACGAGGCCGATGATTTCAACGAGCAGCGCTCCGACTATGTGACGCCGATCTCGGCCAATCATCACGGCTATGATGTCGCCGAATGCCCGCCAAACGGCCAGGGACTCGCCGCACTGATGATCCTGCGCGTGCTGGCCGGCTATGACATCGCCAATCTGAGTGAGGCCGACCGTATCCATGTTCTCGCGGAGGCGACCAAGGCGGCCTATCGCACGCGCGATGCCTATTTCTGCGATCCTGCTTACGGGCAGGTCGATGTTGAGCGCTTCCTGTCGGACAAATTCATCGGCGACCTCCGCGCCAAGATCGACATGAAGCACGCTTCGCCGGAAGAGCATTGGGACTCGGTCATCCACAAGGACACCGTCTATCTGACCGTGGTCGACCGCGATCTCAACGCCGTGTCACTGATCAATTCGCTGTTCGGCCCGTTCGGTAGCGGCATCTATGCGAAGAAGTCCGGCGTCCTGCTGCATCACCGCGGCTGGAGTTTCCGTGCCAGGCCCGGCCACGTGAATTCGCTTGGCCCGCGCAAGCGGCCGATGCACACGATCATCCCGGGCATGCTGATGAAAGACGGTCGCGCGGTCATGCCGTTCGGCGTGATGGGCGGCCATTATCAGGCCACCGGCCATGCCCAGTTCATATCCGATGTGATCGACCGCAAGATGGACATCCAGGCCGCTGCCGAGGCGCCGCGCTCGTTCGCGACCAACAACCTGCTGCAGCTTGAAAAGACCATCCCGGAAGCGGTGCGCAACGATCTGGCCGCCCGCGGCCATACGCTGCAGATGATGGATACCGGCATCGGCGGTTGCCAGGCCATCCAGATCGATTACGAGCGTGGCGTGCTGCTCGGCGCCTCGGACCACCGCAAGGACGGCCTCGCGCTCGGCTTCTGATCGATCAGGACAAGGCGCGATGGCGAACTTCAGGTCCCATCGCGCCGTGACTGGTCCGGAGTTCGCCGGTCTTCTACCGATAAGCTCGAATTCTCTGCATCCAGCGGAAGAGGCTCTGCGCCTGGCGGACAAGCGTGCGATTGGTAACTGCCGGTTAACTCAGTTAGATTTTGACCGAGTTCGCCGATGAAAATTTCAGACTTTGGCGGTATCGGGTGCTTCGGGGAGAAGCGACGTGGTCAAATTCTGGAGATCAATTTTCGTAGGCGTTCCGGACCATGTCCGGATCGAACTCATCGACATGCTCTTCCAGACGCGTGTGCCGCTCTCGATCGCCGGCTTCACACTGGCCATCGTCTCGTGTCACGTCGCTATTAGTTCTGCAAATCCATGGTTCTACGGGTTGAGTGCAGCCGGAGCGATCGTCACGATCTTCCGCGTGGCCACCGAAGGCGTCTATCATCGCAGTAAGGGTCAACGCAGCTTCACAATCGCCGCGGCCGAGCGATGGGAGCGGCTTTACGCGTGGAGCAGCTACGTCTTCGCAGGGCTGATCGGAATACTCGGCGCAGCGACTTTCTGGGCGAAGAATCCTGCGCATCAACTCCTCGCAACGGCGCTGGTCTTCGGCTATGCGGCCGGCATCGTCTGCCGGATTTCCGTCCGGCCGGGGATCGCATTGCCTGCCTTGATGCTGGTCGCCTTGCCGACGGCGTTCGCGGCGCTCGCCCGCGTCGATAGCAATCTGGCTTTCTATGCGGTGATCCTGATAGCGTTCCTGCTCGGCAGCTTCGAGACCGTGCGTTTCATCTATCGGCAGAATATAGAGCAGATCTCGCTCAAGCATGAATTCTCGACCCTCGCGCGGCACGATGCGCTGACGGGTCTGGCCAATCGGCTCGGCTTTCAGGAACGCCTCGCGATCATCGCCGCGCGCGCCAGGGTGGTGGGCTGTCTCATTGCCGTTCACAGCGTCGACCTCGATCGGTTCAAGGAGGTCAACGACGTGCATGGCCATCCCGTAGGCGATGCGCTGCTGCAGGCGGTCGCGAGCCGGCTCAGCGGAATTTTGCGCGACGGCGACTTCGCGGTGCGCATGGGCGGTGATGAATTCGTCGTGGTGCAATCCGTCGTCGGCAATCGCGAGGAGGCCATGTTGCTGGGCCGCCGCATCATTCGGACGCTCTCGGAGCCGTTCATCATCGATGGCCTGGAACTGACCGTTGGCGCCAGCGTCGGTATAGCCATCGGCCGCGAGGGTGACGATCCCTGCGATCTCACACCTGCCGCGGACCGGGCACTTTACGCATCGAAAGCCAGCGGCCGAAACCGCGTGACCTTTGCCAAGCCGGTGGATGCCGAGACAATCGCGCGGGCAGGCTAACGTCGAGGCAATGAGCGTGGGCTGACCCGCGCCAGACGAATTTCCGGCAGATCAGAAAAGCTGACAGCGCACCGACGGGATCGGTGGGCGCGGGGTTGACAGGCATGAAGATTGTAATGTTATAACATTACAAATAAGAAGAGCCTGATGTCCCGTACCCTCAAAAGACTGTTCGATCTCGATGCAAAAACTCCCCGTCACAGTCTTGTCCGGCTTCCTCGGGGCTGGAAAGACAACTTTGCTGAACCACGTGCTGAACAACCGTCACGGCCTGAAGGTGGCGGTGATTGTGAACGACATGAGCGAGGTGAACATCGATGCGGCCCTGGTTCGCGATGGCGGTGCCAACCTGTCGCGGACGGATGAGAAGCTGGTCGAGATGACCAATGGCTGCATCTGCTGCACGCTGCGCGACGATCTGCTCAAGGAAGTGCGGGCGCTCGCCGAAAGCCGGCGGTTCGATTACCTGCTGATCGAAACCACCGGAATTGCAGAGCCGCTGCCGGTGGCCGCGACTTTCGATTTCCGCGACGAGAACGGCGACAGCCTGTCGGACGTGGCACAGCTCGACACCATGGTGACGGTGGTCGATGCGGTGAACCTGTTGAAGGACTATTCCTCCACCGACTTCCTGCAGGACCGCGGCGAGGCCCTCGACGGTGACAAGCGGACGCTGGTGGATCTGCTGGTGGAGCAGATCGAATTCGCGGATGTCGTGGTGCTCAACAAGGTCAATGACGCCACGCTTGAGCAATGCAACAGCGCGCGCAAGATCATCTGTGCGCTCAATCCCGATGCCGATATCATCGAGGCAAACTTTGCCAATGTGCCGTTCGACCGCGTGCTCGATACCGGCCGTTTTGATTTTGAAAAGGCGCAGCAGCATCCGCTCTGGCACAAGGAGCTGTATGGCTTCGCCGACCACGTGCCGGAGACCGAAGAATATGGCGTGACGAATTTCGTCTATCGCGCGCGGCGGCCGTTCGATCCCATGAAGTTTCAGGCCTTCCTGCGCGAGAGCTGGGCCGGCGTGATCCGCAGCAAGGGGCATTTCTGGCTGGCAACGCGGCCGCAATGGGTCGGGGAGCTCAGCCAGGCCGGTGCCATCGTGCGCACCGAGGGCATGGGATTCTGGTGGGCCAATGTCCCCGTCGATCGCTGGCCGGACGATCCGTATTGGCGGCAGTCCCTGAAGAAGAACTGGAACGAGATCTATGGCGACCGGCGTCAGGAGATCGTCTTCATCGGTTCCGACATGGATGAGAGCGATATCCGTCGTCGGCTCGATGCCTGCCTCGTGCCCGGCAAGCCCGGCATGGATATCGCAGGCTGGGCTGCGCTGGTCGATCCGTTTCCGGCATGGAAGCGGACGGACGAGATGGCGTTCTCGTGACGCGTCAAGTCGCCGTCAGCGGCGCGTGGCACAGCACCTGGAAGCGCGACGTCGCAGATGTCTGGTGAAATAGGCCGATGCGGTCGATCCGCAGTGAGGTGAGATCAAGTGTAGCGAACCGCTGCTGCAGCATCGCCAGTACCGCGGCGCTGCGCTCGGGTGCAAGCCGTCCGGTCAGCGTCATGTGAAAGCGGAAGTCGTCGCGCACATAGGGATAGCCGAAACGATCCAGCTGCTCGACCTGCCGCGGCGTCAGGTTCTCCGGTTTGCGGCGCGCGCGATCGTTGGGCGTCATCGGTGCGCGGAACACCTCGAATCCCTCAACGCAGGCCTGAGCCAGTATGGAAAGTTCAGCAGAGGGCGCATCCGGCACCACAGCCGTGAAGCCGCTGATGATACGAACCACCGGCGAGATTTTCGGAATGGCGCGGGGCATTCGCGCGAAGTCATCGAAGGCTGCGATCAGGTCGGCTTCGGTGGCTTCTGGTGCTAGCGAGAACGGTGCCTTCAGCGTGGCGTGAAAGCCGTATTTGCGTGGGTCCTTGATGACAGCCGGCCAGTCCGGCGCCTGTATGATGAGGTCACCGGGAACCAGCACGTCATTGCCGGTGAAAGGATCGTAGCCGAGGATTTCGGCGCCGAAGCGGGAGAGGGCACTGTCGGTGTCGGGGGCGTAATAGATCGCGTAGCGCGGGAATTCATTCATGGCCGCACCATAAAGCCGCGTCACGCTGCGGCAATAGCTTTGCGTTGCGCGGCACGCGCCGGCTGCAGGCGCGTGGCATCGGTGAGATGCACGAGCTTGCCCTGTGCGATCACGGCGACGATGCGGGGACGCATTGCGATGCTGTCATCGACGAGCAGCAAATCAGCGCGGCGCCCGCCCGCGATCTCGCCGCGGTCGGTGAGCCCGGCAGCCTTGGCCGGTGCGGACGAGATCAGCGCCCAGGCCTGCGGCAGCGACAGAATGCCATCATGGAGCAGCCGGAACGCGGCCAGCAATTGCGCGGGATAGTAATAGTCCGACGCCAGCACCGAGCAGAGGCCCTTGGCGATCATGTCGGACGCCTTGGTCCAGCCGGTATGGCTGCCGCCGCGCACCACATTGGGTGCGCCGAACACGATGAAATCGCCGGCCGCCGCCGCGGCCTTCGCGGTCTCTTCGTTGATCGGGAATTCCGCAATATTGACGCCGAGCCTGCGGAAGTCATCGCGCATCGTAGGCGTTGCGTCATCATGCGAGAGCGTCGGCACGCCGGCAGCGCTCGCCGCTTTGGCGAGGCGGGCAATCGAGGCAGGCACCTCATCGGCGCGCGACAGCACGCGATCGACCAGCTGGTCGAAGGCATCGCTGCTGAGCCCGGTACGTTCGACCATCCGCGCGCGCTTTGCCGGCTTTGAGATGCCGGCGATGTCCATATGATCGTTGAAGGCGAGCAGATCGATGCGGCCGGCCTGCAGCCAGCCGACGATCTCATCTTCGGCGTCGAGATTGAACGTTTCCTGCCGCAGATGGAAGCGCGTGTCGGAGGCGAGCTTCGGCCGCAGCGTCTCGATGGCATCCAGCAGCTTGCGGGCGTTCTCCGCGCCGCGCAGGCCCGGCTCCCAGGACCACGTGGTGCCGTGAAACACTGTGGTGATGCCATTGGCGATGGCCTGCCGGTCGCTGTCGATCAAGGCGACATCGACCGGGAAGTCGACGCCGGGGCGCGGCATCAACTGCCGCTCGAAGGCGTCGCCATGCAGGTCGACGATTCCCGGCAGCACCAGCAGATCGGAGGCATCGAGGCCGAGCGCGCCATGGGGCGCATCCGATCCGATGTCCGCAATCACGCCATCCCCAATCTGCAGCGAAGTCTCGGCGATGTCCTGGCCGAGCAAAGTGCGTCCGCCGTCGATGAAAAGTCCAGTCATGTCACTGCCATCTGCCTGGGCGCCTTGACGCCTTTATACTTGCTCAGGAAATCCTCGACCGGGAGCTTGCGGAAATCCGGTAGCGCCTGTCGTAGCATCTCGTGGTCCCAGTTCCACCAGGCGAGGTCCATCAGCCCGTCTTCCACGGCTTCCGAAAATCGTCGCCGCACCGGCCGCGCCGGATTGCCGGCGACGATCGTATAGGGGGCGACGTCCTTGGTCACGATGGCCCCGGCGGCGATCACCGCGCCGGTGCCGATATTGCGGCCGGGCAGCACGATGGCGCCATGGCCGAGCCACACATCGTGGCCGATAGTGCAATGATGTTCGCGTCGCCAGGCAAAGAAGTCGGCGTCGTCGCTTTCGCCGGGGAAGTAGGCACTGGCGCGATAGGTGAAGTGCGCCTGTGTCGCCCGGTGCATCGGGTGATTGCCGGGATTGATCCGGATCATCGCCGCGATTGAGCAGAACTTGCCGATCGTCGTGTAGGTGATCTGGCCGTCATTCACGACATATGAATAGTCGCCCATCGTCACTTCATTGAGGATCGTGCGCGCGCCGACTTCGGTATAGGCGCCGAGCTCGGTATCGACGAGTTTCGCGGTGGGATCGACCGCTGGCGTGAGCGAGAGTTGTTTTCCGGCCATGTGACGCTCGTGCGACGGAAGAGGAATCGGTGGGTGATATATTAGAGTGTGCGCTGGCGCGCGGGCACCTCTTCGGTCGGTTTCGTGACGATGTCGTGACGTTCACATGAATTCGGGCGTCCTTTTCCCGCAACGACGATAACCCGTATGCGCAGGGCACATGTCACATCATTGTTAAACGCGGGCGTTACCGGTGGCGATGTCTATTGTCATTGGAGTGCCTCATGCTGGTGGTGGATAAGCTGACGTGCCGTTTCGGCGCCAAGGCTGCCGTCGATAATGCGTCGTTCGAGATCAAGCCGGGCGCATTCGTCGGCGTGATCGGCCGTTCCGGTGCCGGCAAGTCGACCATGCTGCGCATGATCAATCGCCTGTGCGAGCCGACCGAAGGCCGTATCGTATTTGATGGCGTGGATGTCACCGCGCTCAAGGGCCGCGATCTGCGCAAGTGGCGCGCGCGCTCGGCGATGATCTTCCAGCAGTTCAATCTCGTCGGCCGTCTCGACGTGCTGACCAATGTGCTGATGGGCCGTCTGGCCGAGATGCCGCAGTGGCGCTCGCTGACCCAGATGTGGCCCGAGGACGACCGCGCGCTGGCGATGTCGGCGCTGGAACAGTTCGACATGGCGCAATATGCTTCGCAACGCGCCGATCAGCTCTCCGGCGGTCAGCAGCAGCGTGTCGCCATCGCCCGTGCACTGGTGCAGCAGCCCGACATTATTCTCGCGGATGAGCCGATCGCCTCGCTCGATCCGCGCAACACCCGCATCGTCATGGATGCGCTGCTGCGGATCAACAAGCACTTCGGCATCACCGTGATGTGCAACCTGCATTCGCTCGATCTGGCGCGCACCTATTGCGATCGCCTGATCGGCATGTCCGCCGGCCGCGTCGTGTTCGATGGCGCGCCGTCCGCGCTCACCGAGCATATCGCCCGTGAACTCTACGATCTCGAAGCCGATGAGGTGATGGGATCGGCGCATATGCCGACGCCTGTCCGCGTTCCCGAATACGGTGTTGCTGCCGTCGCGTGATTGCAGTGCGTTGAAATTATCGCGGTGACGTCATCGTAACGATGGCATCGCCGCGATAGACGCGCCTTCTACCAAGAAAAAACGTTTCACCTCAGATCAAAACAGGGACTGTCATGATCAACCGTCGCTCCATTCTGCTCAGCGCTGCGGCGCTGGCTTTCGCCGCCACCTCGGCCTCGGCCCAGGATTACAAGGCCAAGTATCCGGAACTGACCTTCGCCATCATCCCGGCAGAAAACGCCTCGGGCGTTACCGAGCGCTGGGCGCCCTTCGTCGCCTATCTGTCGAAAGAACTCGGCGTGAAGGTCAATTTGCGCATCGCCAATGACTACGCAGCCGTCATCGAAGGCCAGCGCTCCGGCAACATCCACATCGCCAGCTATGGTTCGGCCTCGTTCGCGCGCGCCCGCCTCACCGGCGTCAAGACCGATGCCTTCGCCAACGACATCAACATCGATGGCTCGACGGGCTACTACTCGGTGTTTTTCGTCAAAGCGTCGAGCCCCTACAAGTCGGTCGACAATCTGAAGGGCAAGAATCTCGGTCTGGTCGATCCGAATTCAACCTCCGGCAACAACGTGCCGCGCTTCGAGCTGGACAAGATGGGCATCTCGGATGCCGACACCTATTTCAGCAAGGTCGTGTTCACTGGCAGCCACGAAAATGCGCTGCTGGCGCTGTCGCAGGGCACGGTGGATGTCGCCGCCAACCAGTGGACCAACGACAACGACTCGACGCTGCAGCAAATGCTGACCAAGGGCATGCTGAAGAATGCCGACGGCACGCCGATGAAGAAGGAAGACTTCCGCATCATCCACAAGTCGGCCCCGATCATCAACGGCCCCTATGCCTATAGCTCCGACCTGCCGGAAGAGCTGAAGGTCGCCATCGCCAAGGCCTTCGTCGATGCACCGACCAAGGACAAGGCGGCTTTTGATCGCCTGTCGGACGGCCAGAAGAAGGGCTTCCATGCCGCGACCACCAAGGATTGGGACGCTACCATCGACCTGATCAAGTTCGTCGACGCGCTTCGCAAGAAGAAGGCGTCCTGATTGCCCGACCATTGAAGGGAGCCGGATCAGAAATGGTCCGGCTCCTTTTCTGTGTTTGATCCCAGATAGGCCCGCACATCATGTCCGCCGCCGTTTCCATTCTTCCGGCTCCGCAGCTTGCTGCGCTGAACGATGCCTACCGCAAGGCGGTGGCACGCCGGCGGTTGCGCACGCTGTTCGTCGTGGTGGCCTGCTTTGCAGCGCTGTTCGTCGCGGGGCTCGGCGCCGAGGTCAATCTCAGGACCTTCATCGAGAAGATTGGCAACTTCGGCAGCTATTTCGATCGCATCTTCACGCTCGAAGCCGGCGCCCGGGTCTGGACAGACGTCAATGAATGGTTCTGGGGTTGGAAGAAGTGGCTGTCGCTGCTCGGCGAGACCGTGCTGATTAGCTATGTCGGCACGCTGATCGGTGCCGTGCTGGCCTTCGGGCTCAATTTTCTCGCGGCCGAGAACACTGCGCCCTCAGTGCCGCTGCGCTTTGCCGTGCGCCGCTTCATGGAATTCTGCCGCACCGTGCCGGATATCGTGTTCGCGCTGATCTTCGTCATCGCCTTTGGTCTCGGCCCAATGGCAGGCGTGCTGGCGATTGCGATCCACTGCATCGGCGCGCTCGGCAAGCTCTATGGCGAGATCGTCGAGAATATCGATATGAAGCCGGTGGAAGGCATCCGCTCCACTGGTGCAGGCTGGGTCGACTGCATGCGCTTTGCCGTGCTGCCGCAGGTCGCGGCCGGATTTGCGAGCTACACGCTGCTGCGCTTCGAGATCAATGTGCGTGGTGCCTCCGTGATGGGCTTCGTCGGCGCCGGCGGTATCGGCCAGGAACTCGTCGTTGCTGTCAGAAAGTTCTATTATTCCGACGTCAGTGCGATCCTGCTGATGATCATCGTTACCGTGTTCATCATCGATATCGGCACCGGCTGGCTGCGCGGCCGTCTGTTCGGCAAGGAAGCCAGATCATGAGCAGGCAGCCTGACGTCAATACCCCCGCGTTGCGCGGGCGCTATCCTGATGTCTTCAACCGCCCGATGGCGTCGCGCGCCGGTGTGCCCGCCATCCTGGTCGCGGCGCTGGCGCTTTTCATCTTCGGGCTCAATGAACTCGATTTCTCGCCGGCGCGGATGTGGACCGGCCTGCGCGAACTTGGCTGGATCACGATGATGATGATCCCGCCGGATCCCGGCTCGTCACTGCCTGCCTATCTGCACGCGATGGGCGAGACGCTGTCGATCGCGCTGCTTGGCACCACCCTTGCTGCAGTGTTCGCGCTGCCGGTCAGTCTGCTCGCGGCACGCAACGTCATTCCGTCCGCGTGGCTTCGCTTTCCGGTCCGGCGTTTTCTGGATTCGATTCGCGGCGTCGATACGCTGATCTGGGCGCTGGTCTGGATCAATGTCGTCGGTCTCGGCCCGTTTGCCGGCGTGCTGGCAATCGCGATTTCGGATTTTGGCGCGTTCGGCAAATTGTTTTCGGAAGCCATTGAAGCCGCCGACAAGAAGCAGGTCGAAGGCATTCGGGCCTCCGGCGGCAGCGCAATGCACGAGATTCGTTTCGGCTTGATGCCGCAGGTGCTGCCGGTGATTGCCGGTCAGGTGCTGTATTTCATCGAGTCCAACACCCGCTCCGCCACCATCATCGGTATCGTTGGCGCGGGCGGCATCGGTCTTCAGCTCGCCGAGCAGATCCGCGTGCTGGAATGGCAGAAGGTCTCGTTTCTGATCCTGATGATCCTGGTCGCGGTGGCGGCAATCGACTGGATTTCCAGCCGACTGCGCTTTGCCATCATCGGCCGCCGCGCGGTGGCGTGATCACGCCGCCGCCTTGTGACGTTCCTGTTCGGCCTTGAACAGTTCGAACTCTTCGGCAACCGCGCGCACGATGCTCGGCCGCTCGCGCAGGCGCTTGTGATAGGCCTTGATCGCCGGCCAGTTGTTCAGATCGATCTCCGGCAACACCATCGTCCAGTTCAGCACCGTGACAAGATAGGCGTCGGCGACGCTGAACCTGTCGAGCAGGAAGTTGCGTCCGGTGAGATGGTTTTCGAGATAGGTCAGCCGCGACAACCCGCTTTGTAGTGCATAGGCCTTCATCTCCGGGGGCGCCTTCTTGGCCAGCAACGGGACGAACAGCCCCTTGTGCAGTTCCGTGCCGATGAAGCAGAGCCACTGCTGCAGCCGGCTGCGGTCGATGCCCGAACCCGCGGCGATGGGGGAGTGCGGAAACCAGTCGGCGACATGCTGCAGGATCGCGGCATTCTCGGTGAGGATGACGCCATCGTCGGTGCGCAGTGTCGGCACCAGGCCGAGCGGATTCACGTCGCGGAAATCCGAACCGTCGTTGCGCACTTCCTTGTTCAGTGGATCGACCTCGAAGAATCGCGCGTCGGCGCCGGCTTCGGCCTCATACAGCGCGATGCGAGTGGCCATCGAACAGGCCATCGGGGAGAAATACAGATCCATGGAAGCCTCCTTGAGATAGCGGACTGTTACGACCGGTCCGCCGGTTGATTTTCGTACCGTCTCGCATAATATAAATTCGGTCAAGGAATTTAATGCGAAATGGTACAAAAAAAGAAAAAGCCCGTCGTCGTGGCGAAGCCGGAGGTGGCCACCGAGCCGAAGCGCCGCGGCAGGCCACGCGCCTATGAGCCCGATGTGGCGATCGGGCAGGCGCTGGCGCTGTTTCGCAAAGGCGGTTATGCGGCGACGTCGCTCGACGATCTCAGCGAAGTGACCGGCATGAACCGGCCGTCGCTCTACGGCGCCTTCGGCGACAAGCGCGCGCTCTATATCAAGAGCTACCAGCGCTATCGCGACGACTACACCGTCCGGGTCATCGCGATCTTCAAGGCCGATATCGACGTCCGGGAGCGGCTGCGCCGGTTCTTCGATGCGGCACTCGACATCTACACCACAGGCGATACCGCGCCGCGCGGCTGTTTTGCTGTCATGACGGTGGCGTCCGACGCTATCGCCGATCCGGAGATCGGCGCGATGATGCGCGAAAATTTTGTCGAGCTCGATGACGCCTTTGGCTGGTGTTTCAAGACCGCCGTCGCGCGCGGCGAATTGCCGGAGACGATCGATGTTCCCACGCTGTCGCAGATGGCGTCTGCGATACTGAATATGCTCTCGATCCGGTCCCGTGCCGGTGTTCCGCGCGCAGAGCTGGAGGCGTTCGTGCAGAAGGCGGTCGGCCTGTTATGCCGGTCCTCCGCATGACGTGTTCCACGTCGCCGCGCTCCCAACAATAATTTCCGCTAACCTGTCGGGATCGCACGATGTCGACCGTCTTTCATCCAAGGAGACCCCATGCTTTACGCCATCCTCTGCTACCATGATGAAGCCGTTGTCGGCGGCTGGTCGAAGGACGAAGACGACGCCGTGATGGCGAAGCTTGCCGTTGTGCACGGCAAGCTCGCGCAGCAGGGCCGGCTCGGTCCCGTGGCGCGACTGCTGCCGACCACCGCGGCGACAACGTTGCGTAAGGACGAGCCCCCGGTGGTGCTGGACGGCCCCTTCGCTGAAACCAAGGAACAGTTGCTCGGTTTCTATGTGGTCGAGGCAGAAAATCTCGACGGCGCGCTGGAGATTGCGCAGGACCTCGGCCGCGCCAATCCCGGCGGCGCCTATGAAATTCGCCCGATCGGCGTCTTCCACGGAGCGTTCCAGCCATGACCGATGTCGCCTGGATCGATGCGGCGCTGACCTCGGCGCGTCCCCAGGCGCTCGGTGCGTTGCTGCGCTATTTCCGTAACCTCGACACCGCGGAGGAGGCGTTCCAGAACGCCTGCCTGCGCGCGCTGAAGACCTGGCCGCAAAATGGCCCGCCGCGCGATGCCGCCGCCTGGCTGATCATGGTCGGTCGCAATGTGGCTATCGACGATATCCGCCGCGGCGCGAAGCAGCAGCCGCTGCCGGAGGACGACCACGCGATATCCGATCTGGACGATGCCGAGAGCGAGCTCGCCGAGCGTCTCGATGGATCGCATTATCGCGACGATATCCTGCGGCTGTTGTTCATCTGCTGCCATCCGCAGCTCCCGGCGACGCAGCAGATCGCGCTCGCACTACGCATCGTCTCGGGCCTGACAGTGAAGCAGATCGCCCGCGCGTTCCTCGTCTCGGATGCCGCGATGGAACAGCGCATCACGCGCGCCAAGGCGGCAGTGGCCAAGGCCAATGTGCCGTTCGAGACGCCCGGCGCGCCGGAACGCAGCGAGCGTCTCGCTGCCGTGGCCGCCATGCTCTATCTGATCTTCAACGAGGGTTATTCGGCGTCAGGCGAGAGCATCGATCTGCGCGCGCCATTATGCGAGGAGGCGATCCGCCTGGGACGGCTGCTGCTCAAGCTGTTTCCGGCCGAACCGGAGATCATGGGCCTCGCAGCGCTCATGCTGTTGCAATATGCCCGTTCGGCGGCGCGCTTCGATGCCAATGGCGCGCTCGTGTTGCTCGACGATCAGGACCGTACGCTGTGGAACGGCAAGATGATCGCCGAAGGCCTGGCGTTGATCGACAAGGCGATGCGGCATCGCCGCACCGGCGCCTATCAGATCCAGGCTGCCATTGCCGCGTTGCATGCCCGCGCGGCCAAGCCGGAAGACACCGACTGGGCGCAGATCGAGTTGCTTTATGGCTCGCTGGAAATCCTGCAGCCGTCGCCGGTGATCACGCTCAACCGCTCGGTAGCGGTCTCGAAAGTGCGCGGTCCCGAAGCGGCGTTGGAGATGATCGCGCCGCTGGCCGCGAAACTTTCAAATTACTTCCACTTTTTCGGCGTGCAAGGCGCATATCTGATGCAACTCGGCCGCAACGATGAAGCGCGAGAAAGCTTCAACCGCGCCATCGCTTTGGCTAATACCTCGACGGAGGCGGATCACATCCGGATGCATCTCGACCGGCTGATGCTGGAGAGCAAGCCGCGACCGAAGGTCACGAACAAGGCCAAGAATCAGGCGAAGAACAAGGCGGCTGCTCCAAAATAGTTTTTATGGCGCTGTCGGATGACGCCGATGCCGTTCGTCTTGGAGACAGCGCTCTCTATTCGAACCACAGGACCCATTTCATGCCCGTTTCCCGTACCGCGCTCTGGATCGGCCGCATTCTCAGCGGCCTCGTCATTCTCTTTCTTGTGATGGATGGCGGGATCAAGCTGGTGCCGATCAAGGAGGTTACCGAGACCATGCAGCAGCTCGGCTATAGCGGCAGTATGGCGCAGGCGCGCGGCCTTGGCGTTCTCACGCTGCTCTGCGCATTGTTTTACGCGACCCCGCGCACGTCCGTTTTCGGCGCCATTCTGCTCACCGGGCTGCTCGGTGGCGCGATGGCGACACATCTGCGCGTCGACAGCCCGCTGTTCACGCATCTGTTGTTTGGCTTTTACATCGGCGTGATGGCATGGGGTGGGCTGTACCTGCGCGATCCCGCTATGCGCGCGATGATCCCGATCCGAAACCAGAGTCTTTAACCGGAGGAAAGAACGATGCAGGTCAATCCCTATCTTCACTATAACGGCAATTGCGAAGAGGCCCTCAATTTCTATGTGAAGGCAATCGGGGCCAAGATCGACGTCATCATGCATGTGGAAGGCTCGCCCGCGGCGGAACAGATGCCGCCGTCGATGGCCAAGAAGGTGCTGCATGGCCAGATCTCGGTCGATGGCGAGGTCATCATGGCTTCGGACGCGCCGCCGGATTATTTCGAGAAGATGCAGGGCATGTCGGTAGCGCTGCAGATCAAGGATCCTGCTGATGGCGCCAAGGTGTTCGCGGCATTGTCCGAGGGCGGCACCATCAAGATGCCGTTCGGGCCCACGTTCTGGTCGAAGGGATTCGGCATGTGTGTCGATAAATTCGGTGCGCCCTGGATGATCAACTGCGCGATGGAGTGATGTGAGGCGTACGCCGCTTTCTTACCTCTCCCCGCACTTGCGCGGGGAGAGGTCGCGGCGGGTGAGGGGCGGGGCACGATGCCAACCGCTTGATTGGCGTGTAGGGTTCTCTTCCGCTACAAGGCGCCCCGTCAGATCATTGGTGTTGTGAGAGGCTGTGCCTTGCTCCTCATCTCAGCCGGCGTGTCACGATCAGCGATCGAAGATGCGTCGCGGCCACGTTGAATAAGAAAAGAAGATCCCATGTCCGCCTTTACCCGCAACGCCGTCGTGCTCGGCCTGTTGTCCGCCGTCGGTCCCTTCGCCATCGACATGTATCTGCCGGCGCTGCCCGCGATCACCGCCGATTTGCAAACCACGACCTCGGCGACGCAGATGACGCTGATTGCGTTCTTCATCGCCTTCGGCCTGTGCCAGATCGCTTATGGACCGCTGTCCGACGTCTATGGCCGCAAGGCGCCGCTTTATGCAGGTCTGACGCTGTTCATCGCCGGCTCGATCGGTTGCGCGCTGGCACCGGGTGTGGCCTGGCTGATTGCGTTCCGCTTTGTCCAGGGTCTCGGCGCCGCCGCCATGGGCGTGATCCCGCGTGCCATCATCAGGGATCTGCACACCGGCCCTGAGGCGACCAGGCTGATGGCGTTGGTCATGCTGGTATTCTCGGTATCACCGATCCTCGCGCCGCTCGGCGGAAGTGCGCTGATCGTGCCATTCGGCTGGCGCGCCGTGTTCGTTGCAACGACCATCGCAGCCGTCATTGCTCTTGTGCTGGTGGCCTCGCTGCTGCCGGAGACGCGCCCCGCGCATGAGCGCATCTCGGGCAGTGTGCGCAATGTGCTCGGCAGCTTCGGCGAGCTGCTGCGCGACTGGCACTTTCTCGGGCTCACCTTCATCGGTGGCCTCGGCATGGCGAGCTTCTTCGCGTTTCTTGCGACATCGTCCTTTGTCTATATCGGGCACTACGGCCTGACGCCGACGCAGTACAGCCTGGCCTTCTCGGTCAATGCCATCGGCTTCATCGGCGCCTCGCAATTCGCGGGTTTCCTCGGCGGCCGCTTCGGCATGGGCCGCGTGGTGATGGCGGCGGTGTCGGCCTATGCGTTTTTCGCAGTCGTGCTGCTGGCGCTCACGCTGGCCGGTTTCACCAGCCTTGCCGTGCTGATTCCGCTGCTGTTCGTGTCCTTCGCCTTCCTCGGTCTGGTGATCCCGTCGACCATGGTGCTGTCGCTGGAGAACCACGGCCCCATCGCCGGCATCGCCTCCGCCCTGGGCGGTACGCTGCAGATGGTCACCGGTGGTCTGATGATCGGCGTGTCCGGCCTGTTCTTCGACGGCACCTCGCTGCCGATGGTTGCGACCATCGCCTGCACGGCGGTTGGTGCGCTTGCCGTCAGTATCGCCACGCTACGCCCGCGCGAACTTTCGTCGCAGCTCGCGGAGTAGTAAAACTGCTAGGCTGAGCACCGACAGGGTCGAGGTGAGGGTGGGACGAATGTCGTTCGGCCTGACATTTGTAGCAGCGATAGGCTCCGGCCTGATGGCCGGGCTGTTCTTCGTATTCTCGGTCACGGTGATGACCGCGCTCGGCAAGTTGCCGGCACCGGCCGGTATTGCCGCGATGCAGTCGATCAACAGCACGATTCTCAGCCCGCCGTTCCTCACCGCTTTCATGGGCACCGTGCTGCTCTGCGTCATCATCGCTGTGATTGCGGTGCTGAACTGGTCGCATCCGGCGTCACCCTATCTCGTCACGGGTGCGCTGCTCTATACCGTCGGTACCTTCCTCGTCACCGTTGTCTTCAACGTGCCGCTGAACGACGCGCTCGCTGCCGCGCCCGCCGACAGCGCCGGGACTGCAAGTCTGTGGACGCGCTATCTGTCGGTCTGGACCGGCTGGAACCACGTGCGCACGGTGGCATCCACCGGCGCGCTGGCCTTTTTTATGCTGGGGCTCCGCGTTCTCTAGAGCGTTTTCGAGCGAAGCGGGTGCCAGGCCTCAGAACCGATACGTCGCGGTGCTGAGCAGCGTGCGGCCCATGCCGTAGAAGCAGTCGCCGAACGACAGACAGGTGGCGATGTTGCGGGTGTCGGCAATATTGGTCGCATTGAACTGCAGCCGCCACGGGCCGTTGTCCCAGCGCACCATGGCATCGAACAGCGTGTAGTCCGGCGTGCGCAGCACGTCGATGCCGTCCCAGGATTCGCCGATATAGCGCACACCCGCGCCGACGGTGACGTCGGGCAGGCCGAGCGATGCCAGGCGATATTTTCCCCACAATGAGGCCTGCTGCTGCGGCACGCTGGCGACGCGCTTGCCGGCATTGTCGCCGGATTCGATCCGCGCGTCCGTATAGGCATAGGCGCCGATCAGGTCGAGATTGGGTGTGACGCTGGTCAGCACTTCCAGCTCAAGGCCCTTGATCCGCACCTGGCCGGTCTGGATCGAGAAGACGCCGGGTCCGGAGGACAGCCGGTTGCGCTCGGTGGTGTCGTAGATCGCCGCATTGATCGCAGTGCCGGCAAACGGATTGTACTTGAAGCCGACCTCGAACTGCTCGCCGCGCACCGGCTTGCAGAACCCGCTTTCGCAGGTGTTGGCGCCGAATACCGGGTTGAACGATTGCGCCCAGGACACATAGGGCGTCACGCCGAACGGCAGTTCGTACATCAGCGCAGCGCGGCCGGTGGTGGCCCTGTCGTTCTGGGTGGGCAGTCCCTCGACACTATAGCTGACATAGTCCTGCCGCACGCCGAGCAGCGCCAGCCACGGGCCCAGCCGCATCTGGTCCTGGGCATAGAAGCCGGTCTGGCCCTGCTGTGCCTGGGGATCGTCGGTCAGCGACGCGGAGAAACTGCTATAGACCGGCGCATACAGATCGAATGGCCGCGGATCGAGGCCGCTGCCGCTGCGGGTTTTCTCGTGCAGGCCGAGATAGTCGATGCCCACCAGCACCTTGTGCGACACCGCGCCAGTCTGCAGCTTGATTTCGGCATTGCTGTCGGAGGTGAAGGCGTCCTTCGCGGCCTGACGGGCATAATAGATCCGCTGCACGGTACGCCGGCCGGCGTCGAGGAATGGATTGGTGGGGTTGGAATACAGGTCCGGATACATGATGGCGTAATCGCCGTCGGTGTGGCTGTAGCGGAAGCTCTGCTTGATCTTCAGCGCATCGCCGAAGCTCTGCTCGTAGAGGCTGGTGACGCCGCCGGTGGTGATGTTGTAGCGATCGTAATTCGGCTCGCCCGCAAAGCGGTTAACCGGGATATAGCCGTTCGGGCCGGGCTTCAGCACGCCCTCGATGGGCAGGAAGGCGCTGAACGAGCTGGAACTGTCCTTCTGGTAGTTGCCGAGCACGGTCCAGGAGATGTCATTGGTCGGGCGCCAGGTCAGCGACGGCGCCAGCAGGATGCGGTCGTTCGGCACATAGTCGACCTGCGAGTTGGAGTCGCGTAGCACGCCGACGAAGCGATACAGCCACTCGCCGTCCTTGGTCAGCTTGCCGGTGGAGTCCATCTGCAATTGCTTGCGGTCGAAGGAGCCATACTGCACGCCGATCTCGTTGCGGGATTCGGCCTGCGGGCGTTTCGACACTTCGTTGAGCACGCCGCCAGTGGACGAGCCGCCATACAGCACGGACGATGGCCCGCGCAGTACCTCGATGCGCTCCAGCGCGTAGGGATCGCGGCGCCATTCCAGCACCTGACTGAGCCGCGAGCCCTGCATGCCATCGAGATAGCGGCTCGGCTCCTGGCCGCGGATCAACGTGTAGTCGCCGCGGGCATCGCCGCCGAACGGATCGGCGGTCACGCCTGGCACATAGCGCAGGGTTTCCTGGACGGACAGGCCGCCCTGGTCGGTGATGCGATCGGCTGTCACGACCGAGATCGACTGCGGAGTCTCGCGGAGTGGCGTGTCCGTCTTGGTGCCGCCCATGCCGCGATTGGCGAGATAGCCCTGCACCGGGCCGGTGGCGGTTTCCGCGCGAACCCCGGGAGCCGCGGTGACGGCCGCAACCGGCGCATTGTTGCGTGCCGCAGCCTGGCGTGTTGCACGCGCGCGAGCGGTCGATGGGCGGGTCGCGCGCGCACGCGCGGCCGGGCGAACGGGTTGATCCACCACCACGGCTGGCAATGCGGTGCTGCCTTGCGGCGATTGAGCCTGCGATGGCGTCGTGATCAACGCCAGCATCGGCAGTGCCGTCCCGACCAGCCATCCCAGATGTGTGGAAGATTTGAATGTCATTTGCCCGCACCCCCATTACCAAGTGATGCAGGCGACTTATCACGCAGCGACGCAGCCGAAAGACGTCCGGGGCGTCATACAATTAGTCTGGAATTAGTATCTCTCTAAGTTGGCAAAGCTGCGCGATCGAATCGGCAGCCGCGCAATCCGGATGATGCTGCACGTCATCCGGGCACGGACCTTCGCTAGCCGTTGATGCCCTCGCGCCGCAGCGTCGGCAGGCCGATGCCGGTGGCGTCGAAACCGCCGTCGACCGCCAGCATCTGGCCGGTGATGTAGCTCGACCGGTCGCTGCACAGGAAGAAGATGGCGTCGGCGAGTTCGTCCTCGCCGCCGTAGCGATTGAGCGGAATCGCATCGTGATAATCGGCGCGGATTGCCGGCGTATGCACGGCCTTGGCCATCGCGGTTTCCACCGGGCCCGGCGCCACCGCATTAACGCGGATGCCGAGCAGCGCGAGCTCGACAGCGGACTGCTTGGTGAAGTGAATGATGCCGGCCTTGCTGGTGCCGTAGGCGACGCGCAGCGTGGACGCGCGTAGCGCCGAGATCGAGGCGATGTTGACGATGGCGCCGCCGCCATGCTCGCGCATCAAGGGGGCCGCCGCCTTGGTGCACAGGAACGGGCCGGTAAGGTTCACGGCCATGATGCGTTCCCATTCCTCCAGCGTCGTCTCGAGCAGAGGCTTGAAATTCGCGATGCCGGCATTGTTGACCAGTGCATCGAGCCGGCCGAAGCGGGCCTGCGTGGCAGCAAAGGCCTTGTCGACAGCAGCAGCGTCGGAGACATCCGTATGCAGCGCCAGCGTGTTGTCGGGATCGTTCAGCGCCTTGACGCTGGCGTCGAGCAGCTCGCGTTCGATATCCAGCAGCGCGACACGATAGTCTTCGCCAAGAAAGCGCTTGGCCACGGCAAGGCCGATGCCGCGCGCGGCGCCGGTGACGAGTGCAACCTTGCGAATCTGTTCCTTGCCGTCAGCCTTGGTCATGTCCTGCCCTGTGTCTTGATCACTTCAGGGCTGTTTAGAGAACGACAACGGCCGGGACAAGCCCGGCCGCGAACTGGTTGTGGCAGGTCTGACCACTCAGAACCGGTAGGTCGCTGACCCCAACACTGTGCGCCCGATGCCGTAGAAGCAGTCGCCACGCGCGAGGCAGGTGGCGAGGTGCCGTTTGTCGGTGATGTTGCTGGCGTTGACCTGGAAACGCCAAGGGCCTGTCTCGTATTTGATCATGGCGTCGAACAGCGTGTAGTCCGGCGTGCGGAGCGTATCCGTGCCGTCCCAGGACTGGCCGATATAACGCACGCCGCCGCCGAGGGTGACGTCGCGCAGACCCAGCGACGTCAAGCGATAGGTGCCCCACAGCGATGCCTGGTGATCCGGCACGGTTTCCACATGCTTGCCGACATTGTCGCCGCTTTCAACCTTGGCATCGAGATAGGAGTAGCTGCCAATCAGTCTGAGGTCGGGCGTCACCTGGGTGATGACCTCGAGCTCCACGCCACGGATACGCACCTGTCCGGTCTGGATCGAAGCGATGAAACCATTTGCATCGGGCACGGATCCCGAGGCCAGCCGGTTCTTCTCAACTGTGTCGAAAATAGCGCCATTGATCGCGGTGCCCGGGAATGGATTGTACTTGAACCCGACCTCGTAGATCTCGCCGCGCTGCGCCTTGCAGATCTCGGCGCAGACATTGGCGCCGAAGATCGGATTGAACGACTGCGCGTAGGTGACGTAGGGGTTGAAGCCAACAGGCGTTTCATACATCAGGCCCACGCGGCCCGTTGTGGCCTTGGTGTCTTCGTCGGGGCTGCCTGCGACGCGGTTGCTGACATAGTCCTGTCGAACGCCGACCGTGGCGAGCCAGGGGCCGAGCCGCATCTGGTCCTGCGCGTACAGGCCGAGCTGGCTTTGCCGCACCGCGGGGGTGTCGGACAACACAGGCGCCGTAAGACTGGTGTAGACGGGAGCATAGAGATCGAACGGTGTTGGATCAAAGCCACCGCCTGAACGTGTGCGCTGGTTCAGGTCGCGATAATCGAGGCCGAACAGCATCTTGTGTGAAACAGGTCCGGTCAGCAGCTTGAGCTGGACATTGTTGTCCATGGTCAGGCTGTCCTTGGCCACTTCCTGGCTGGAAATGTAGCGCGCCACCGTTCGGTGCTCGGGATCCAGAAACGGATTCGAGGGATTTGAGTAGGAATCCGGGTAGGCCGTCCGATAGATGCCTTCGACATGCGTGAAGCGCAGGTTCTGGGTGATTTTCACGGCATCGTTGAAGCTGTGTTCGAACAGGCTGCTGAAAGCACCGGTCTCGGTCTGGTATTTGTCGTAGCCGGGATAGCTCGCGAAGCGATTCACCGGAACGAAGCCGTTCGGCCCCGCGAACAGCGTGCCTTCATGCGGCAGGAACGCCGTAGAGCTGCCGCTCGTGTCCTTCTGATAGGTGCCGAGCACAGTCCAGCTGGTGTTGTTGGTCGGCCGCCAGGTCAGCGACGGTGCCAGCACGATGCGGTCGTCCTTGGTGAAGTCGGTCTGCATGTTGCTGTCGCGGAAGACGCCGACGAAGCGATACAACCACTCGCCATCCTTGGTCAGCTTGCCGGTCGTATCGATCTGCACCTGCTTGCGGTTGAAGCTGCCAAATTGAACGCCGATCTCGCTCGCCGCTTCCGCCTGCGGGCGCTTCGAGATCAGGTTGATCAGGCCCGCCGTGGACGTGTCGCCGTACAGTACGGACGCCGGTCCGCGCATCACCTCGATGCGCTCGGCCGTATAGGGATCGGGCCGCCATTCGTTGAACCGATAGGCGTCCGCCGCGCGTGTACCGTCGAGATAGATATTGGGGTCCTGACCGCGGATGCGCGGATAGTCGCCGCGTGAGTCCACACCGTAGGCGTCGGCGAAGACGCCCGGGATATAGCGCAGGGCATCCTGAACACTCGTCGCGCCCTGATCGGCCATGCGATCGGTCGTGACCACCGTGATCGACTGCGGCGTCTCGCGCAGTGGCGTGTCCGTCTTCATGCCAGTGGTGCTCTGCCCGGCGAGGTAGCCCTGGACCGGACCCGTGCCGGATTCGAAAGCTGCAGCAGCCGGAGCGGCGGTCGCGGCCGGCGCTGCCGGTCCCCGGGCGGCAGTCCGACGGCTGGCGGCGGAGCGCGCCGCCTGCGACCGCTGCGGACGTGCCGGCGTGGCACGCGGTTTGGCCTGCTCTACAACGACGGGCGGAAGCTGGCTCTGCGCCTGCGCCGGAGCTTCGATCGCGAAGGTCATAAGAACTGCGATAGACGCTCCGAAGAGTCGCTGTGAGGTTTGGGAAATGGCCACGCTTACGCTCCTTAGCTAATTTTCAGCTAAGTCGGTAACGCGCGCGTGAAGCGGTGTGAACGGCAAATGGCCATTTCCACAGGTTGCCAGCTTAGTATCGTTCTACTTTTCGAGCTCTGAATATGTCCAAGGCCCGCATGGAAGGATTTTGGCTCCCCTGTCGCGAAAATGGGCCGATACTTGTCGGAACGCGTAGAGCTCATTCGTCCTTGGTCGACGTCATTCGCCAGGCTCATGCAGCGGCGATGTATTTCATCCATCCCGACAGGAGGTTCCCTTGTCCCTCACACTGCATTTCCATCCGCTGTCGTCTTATTGCTGGAAGACGCTGGTCGCGCTGTACGAGAACGACACGCCGTTTACGCCGCATATGGTCAATCTCGGCGACGAAGCTGAGCGCGCGGCGCTGTTGAAACTGTGGCCGATCGGCAAATTCCCCGTGCTGGAAGATGATGAGCGCGGCGCGATCGTGCCGGAGTCCTCCATTGTCATCGAGTTTCTCGACCGGCATTTTCCCGGCCGCACGCGTTTCATCCCCGATGGCGACGCCGGCCTGCAGATGCGGTTACGCGACCGCTTCTATGATCTCTATGTGCACACGCCGACGCAGAAGATCGTCGGCGACCGTCTGGTGCCGGCCGACAAGAAGGATCCGCATGGTGTGGCCATGGCGCGTGCGTTGCTCACCACATCCTACGGCATGATCGACAAGCAGATGGCGACGAACGCGTGGGCGATGGGCGCAGCGTTCACGCTCGCCGACTGCGCCGCGGCTCCGGCGTTGTACTACGCGAACAAGGTGCATCCGTTCGGAGACGCACATCGCAACGTCTCGGCCTATCTTGGCCGGTTGCTGGCGCGTCCATCATTCGCGCGGGTGGTGAAGGAGGCGGAGCCGTACGCGCACATGTTTCCGGAGGAGTGAGCATTATGAGTGCCGACAAGGCGGGGATCATTCGAGACCTGTTTGCAGCCTATCTGCGCAATGACCGCGGGGCCGTCGAAGATGCGTTCACGGACGACTTCACCTTTACGAGCCCGTTCGATGATGGGATCGACAAGCCTACCTATTTCGCCCGCTGCTGGCGTGTCGCCGACTGGATCGCGCAGCATGATCTTGAGCGTATCGCCGTCGATGGCGATACGGCTTTCGTGACCTATCGTTGCGTGGCGAAGGACGGCAAGAGTTTTCGCAACACCGAAGTCTTCGGCTTCGAGGGCGATCTCATCCGGTCGATCGATGTGTATTTCGGCGCGAGTTACAAGAACGGGGTGTTTCAGAAGCAGGCGTCGTAAGGGCGTAATCATACGAGTGCGGACAAGATCCGAACCATCCATTCGGATCAGCCACTGATAGTTCCTCCACGCGAGAACTTAGCGCTCCGATCAACGAGGAAAACAACAAGATCTGTTTCCTGGACAGCGGTAACATTCATCTCGGCCTGATCCGCGGCAAGCATCAGCGCGGTGTGCGTTCCGACGTCGTGCTGTCCCGCAGATATTCTGCCCTGAAAAACATATAGCCAACGATCAAACCCGGGTTTGGACGGGAGGTCGATACTTCGACCTGCCGATAGATGGGTATCGTACAAATAGATGGCCTGACGTACGAAGGTCGGCGCGCCCGATCCTTTCGGTCCGGTCAGCAACCGCCATTGATCGTTGCGCTTGATTTTATCGAGTTCAACAAATTGAACGATCGGCTCTTCGTCTGCGGCCTCAGGCCGAACGAAAATCTGCAGCATTTCGATCTGGTCGTCTCCGACAACTCGCTCTTCGTGATGAAAGCCGCGGCCTGCGTTCATCACCATCAACCGGTCGGGCGATATAAGTTCGCTCTTTCCGGCGGAGTCGGTGTGCTGCATGCGGCCTGCGCGCATGTAGCTTATGATCTCGTCATTGCGATGCTCGTGCATCCTCACGACGAGGCCGGGTTGCAGCCGGGCGTGGTCGATAACGCCAAGCCCGCCGAAGCCTGCGTCATTTGGCTGTCCCAGAGAGATGCCGGGATGGATTCGACGCAACTGGAATGGCCCTTGCGACCGCACCTGATGGCTTTCGGGCGAGACGACGCCGATCCCTTCGATGGTTGGTACTGAGGTCATGTTTTTTCTCCTTATCGCGTTTTCGAGCGAAGTGGATGCCGGTTCGCGTCAAGAAAACGCGTCAAACAAAAAGCTGGAGCCCGGTTCTGCTTCAATCAGAACCAATGAGGCTCCAGCTTCGGCGGGCGCGACGGCGTTACGGATTGATCGGCGGAAGCACTTCGGTGAACAGCAACTGGATGAGTTTTTGCCCATTGGGCGTTCCCCAGTTCTGAGCGAGCTCGGCGATCATCGTGTTGGTCGCTGTTAAAACAACGCCAGCATCCTGCATGCGCCGGCGGGACATATCCTCGGAGAGCTCGAATGGAGACCCCGAAGCATCCATGACCGCCTGGACGCTGTAGCCTTCGGTCACCGCATCGATCGCTGGGAAGACGAGGCAGACGTCGGTCGTGACACCGGCCATGATCAGATTCTTTCGTCCCGTCGCTTCCACCGCCGCCTTGAAGTTGACGTCGGTCCAGGCATTGACGATGCCTTCGCGCTTGACGCGCGCTTTGAAGGCGTCTGGCAGGATCTCCTGCAGCTCCGGCAACAGCGGCCCCTGCAGGCGATCTTCCTGGCTCGACGTCAGGACGGTCGGAATGTTCAGGATGCTCGCTGTTTTCGCCAGTGCCAGCGACATGCGCTTGGCCCGGGCGACGTCGATGTTCTTGATCAACTGCATCGTGCCGATCTGATGATCGATAAGCAGAAGCGCGGAATTTTCCGGGGTGAAGTAATTGGGCATGATCTGACCTCGTTTGGCTCAAAGAGCGTCATTGCTCGTCCATAAGTGTAGAAATGAAACAAAGCCCGCGGCAGACTTGAAAAATGACCTCATCATGTTTCATAAATGGAACATGACAGTCTTCGGAGATTTCGACGGCCTTGCGCTATTCACCCGCATCGTCCAGGCGGGAGGGCTCGCGGCGGCCGAGCGTGCGACGGGCATTCCGAAAGCGACGCTGTCCCGGCGACTGTCGGTGCTGGAAAATACCTTGAACGTCCGACTCGTCCGGCGGACGAAAAAGGGCGTCGTGCTCACAGAGCAGGGGCAGCAACTTTTCGAACGAAGCCGTGCGGCCTTCTCGCTCGCTGAAGAGGCCGTAGCCGAGGTTCAGGACGAGCGCGCAGCCCTGTCGGGCAACATTCGTCTTTCCTTGCCGCCCGATATCGCCACTGCAGTGCTTGCGCCTGCGTTGATCCGGTTCGGAGTCAGACATCCCGATGTCACGATTGAGATAACGCTTGCCGATCGCAGAGTGTCGCTGATTGAGGAAGGATATGATCTGGTGGTTCGGATGGGGCCGGTCGCGGACTCCGAACTCATCTTCAGGAGAATTGCCACCTTGCCGAGAGTGCTGGTCGCGAGTCCGGGCTTTTTATCGGCACACCCCGGTTTGAACGAGCCGCAGGACCTCAGGGAAATTCCCGCGCTTGCGATCCGTCGCGATCTGGTCGAATGGGATCTGCGAAACGACAAAGGCGTGACCGCGACTATCCATCCCAAAATCAGCTTTGCGGCCAACCGGCAGACGATATTGGTGGACGCCGCAATTGCGGGCCTCGGGATTGCCAACCTGCCATTCTTTTTGGTTGAAGCCGCACTGACATCCGGTGCGCTTGTCCGCGTCCTGACAGGTTGGGAGCCATCTCCTGTCGAAATGACGGCGCTGTGGCAAAAGGATAGATTCAGCGGCCGCCTGATAAAGGCAATCGTGACCGAATTCGCAGATGCGCTGAAAGATGATCGGGCGTCGCGCTAGTCGATCATTCGAAATGCTGTTGAGCGATAATTGCGTTTCCGGGAGAGCCACACGGGCGGCCAGTTTTGATCCTGTAATTGTAGAAGCCTGGACCAGGCCGATTGGGCAGCGGCATAGCCCAACTTCGCAGCGGGATTGCCGCTGACCATGGTTGAAGGAAAAAATCCATTGGTCATGACGTCTGAAATAATTTCACCGGTCATGTCGGTCAGGCAAAGAGCCAATCGTCATATTTGCAGTCGAACCTTCCAACGGAGAGAGACCGATGCGTTTCATGGTGATTGTGCATGCGAACAAGGACACCGAAGCCGGCGTGATGCCGACGACGGAACTGCTGACCGCGATGGGCAAGTTCAATGAAGAGATGTGCAATGCCGGCGTGATGCAGGCCGGCGAGGGGCTGCATCCGACCTCAAAGGGCGCGCGCATCGCTTTTACCGGCAGTGAGCCAGTGGTGAAGCAGGGGCCGTTCGATGTGACGCGCGATCTGATAGCGGGCTTCTGGCTGATCAACGTCGCCTCGAAGGACGAGGCGATCGCGTGGATGAAGCGCGCGCCGTTTGCGGCCGGCGACGAGATCAAGATCCGTCAGGTGTTTGCGGCCGAGGATTTCGGCGACGCCCTCACGCCCGAATTGCGCGAGAAGGAAGAGCGTCTGCGCGCGCAAGCCGCGAAGAAATAAGCAAAGAGATCAATAGGGATAGTGACCATGCGATTCATGATGCTGATGATCCCCGGCGGCTATGAGACTGCGGCGCCGGGCACCGTGCCGGAGGATGTCGAGCGCGTCGCCGCGATGATGGCCTATAACAAGGCGCTGATGGATGCCGGTGTGCTGATCACCTGCGATGGACTGCACCCGCCATCGATGGGCGCGCGGGTGTCCTTTCCATCCGGCAAGCCGGTGGTGACCGACGGGCCGTTTGCGGAATCCAAGGAAGTGCTCGGCGGCTACTGGATGATCGACGTCGCCTCGCGCGATGAGGCCATCGCCTGGGCCAGTCGCTGCCCGGCGACGCCCAACGAGGTGATCGAGATCCGCCAGGTGCAGGAAATGGCCGATTATCCGGAGGACGTGCAGGCCGTCGCCTCGGGATTTGAGGAGATGCAGACCACCGCAAAGCGGCTCGGCTGAGGCAAAATCACTGCGACGGGGATGAAACGGTCGTGTCGCAACACGGCCGCATGCCTGCCGCAGGATTTCCGCATGCGGCGGGCGTTGATTTGTTGAGGGAATTTGCGCCGGTCACACCGTTTTGGTGTGACCTTTTGGCCCGGCTCATGTTAAAGCCCTTCACATGAGCTGGCGCAAAGACAGCCGCGGCGAGCGCGGTTATCACCACGGAAATCTGAAAGAGGCCCTGCTGCAGGCAGCGCTGGGGCTGATTGCGGAGAAGGGGCCTGCGGGCTTCACCTTCGCCGATGCCGCGCGCACGGCCGGCGTCAGCGCGGCCGCGCCCTATCGCCATTTCCGCGATCGCGACGACCTCCTCGCCAGCATCGCGCAGCGTGGCTTCGAGCAGTTCGAGCTGGTGCTGACGGCGGCGTGGGACGATGGCCGGCCGAATACGGTCACGGCCTTCGAGCGGATCGGCAAGGCGTATCTCGCTTTCGCCCGCACTGAACCGGCCTTCTATTCGGCGATGTTCGAATCCGGAATCCCCGTAGATTCCAGTCCTGAACTGGCCGCGGCGGGAGAACGTGCCTTCGGTGTGATCCGTGCGGCGGCAGAACGTTTGGCCGCCTTGACGCCGCCCGGTGTGACGCGTCCGCCGGCGATGATGATGGCGCTGCATATCTGGTCGCTGGCGCATGGCGTGGCCTCGCTGTTCGGCCGCGGCGATGCCGCGCGGCGCAAATTGCCGATGTCGCCGGACGACCTGCTGGAGGCCGGTGCGCTGATTTATTTGCGCGGACTGGGCTTTCCAACCGACCAAAACGTCCACAAGTCCGACACATCTACATCGCCCAAATCGGGTCCTTGGGGAACCGCCCCAAAATAATTCGCGGCGCTCCCCTTGCGGTCGTCTTGACAAAATCCGGCTGTGAGCTAGGTATGTAAATGTTATTTACATTCACAAGCGGCATGGTGCCGCTGATGGAGAGGAAAATGGCCAACGCTGCAGATTACAATCGATGGGGTCCACCCGCCGATGATCGGGTGTCCTACCAGATGCGCTCACCATGGCACATCGTATTGATCGTGCTCGGTTTTATCATCTGGTGGCCGGTTGGCCTCGCACTTCTCTTCTTCACACTCGGGAGCAGAAAAATGGGTTGCTGGGATCGTAACGGCCGTTTCGAGAACAAGATGGAGCGGATGCAGTACAAGATGGAGCGCATGCGCAACCGCATGGAGCGCTCAGGCTTCGGGTCGGGCTTCGGCTTCGGCCCGCCGACCTCGGGCAACCGCGCCTTCGACGAATATCGCGTCGAAACCCTGCGCCGCCTTGAGGAAGAGCAGCACGAGTTCAAGAACTTCCTCGATCGTCTGCGTCACGCCAAGGACAAGGAAGAGTTCGACCAGTTCATGGCGCAACACCGTCCAAAGCCGACCCCGCCATCGGATAACAATCAGCCGCAGGGCTAACAGCCCGGAACTGATAGGCGTCAGGCGGTAGCGCGCCCTTCGCCCGATGCCGACATCGCCGCCCGTCTGATCATTCAGGCGGGCGGTTTTGCTTTGTCACGGGCCCTTCACGAACAAGCGAATACCGCTTCATTTCTCGGCCAAAACACGCTTTGGTAACTCCGCATTAACCATGACTGGCGTCTGGTAAAAGCCGCAGAAACGCGTGCAAGCCCTTGTTTTGACATGTTGGCAGGGAATTTAGGGCCCGGCTTCGGACAAGCCCTCCATGCGACACAACAAGAACATTGCACTGGCGTTCCGCGCCGCGCGCGATGCGTGGCCGCGACACCAGCGATGAGCAAGTCGCTGGCAAATTGAGGATTTTTGCGTTGAGAGGATACCGTTCATGAACCCGGCCGATGTGGCGCAGTCAGCCCTGCCGCTGGCTTCATCCGACGTTTCGCTGATCGCGCTGTTCCTGCAGGCCCACTGGATCGTGAAAGCGGTCATGCTGGGACTGCTGGGCTGTTCGGTGTGGGTCTGGGCGATCGCGATCGACAAGATGTTCCTGTATGCGCGCACACGCCGCGCCATGGACCGGTTCGAGCAGGCCTTTTGGTCCGGCGAGTCCATCGAGGATCTGTACCGCGCGCTGTCCGCCAAGCCGACGCAGTCGATGGCGGCGTGTTTCGTCGCGGCGATGCGCGAGTGGAAGCGGTCGTTCGAAAGCCAGGCGCGCTCCTTCACCGGTCTGCAGATGCGCATCGACAAGGTGATGAACGTCTCCATCGCCCGCGAGGTTGAGCGGCTCGAGCGCCGGCTTCTGGTGCTAGCAACGGTCGGTTCGGCCGGCCCCTTCGTCGGTCTGTTCGGCACCGTCTGGGGCATCATGTCGAGCTTCCAGGCGATTGCCGCCTCGAAGAACACATCGCTGGCGGTGGTCGCACCAGGCATCGCGGAAGCGCTGTTTGCCACGGCCATCGGCCTTATCGCCGCCATCCCGGCGACTATTTTCTACAACAAATTCACGTCAGAAGTGAACAAACAGGCCCAGCGCCTGGAGGGGTTTGCCGACGAGTTTTCAGCGATCCTGTCGCGCCAGATCGACGAGCGCGTCTGATGGGTGACGAATTGAACCTTGAAGTGAGCACCCTGTCATGGGGATGAATATGGGCTCGGGCGGTGGTGGCGGAGGTCGGCGCGGGCGCCGGCGTGCTGCCGTCATGGCCGAGATCAACGTCACCCCGATGGTCGACGTCATGCTCGTGTTGATGATCATCTTCATGGTGTCGGCGCCGCTGATGACCTCGACCATCGATATCGACCTGCCGATCGCGAGCGGCGGCAAGTCGATATCGCAGAATGCTCCGCCACTCACCGTGTCGGTGAAGCGCACCGGCGGTGGCTGTAATTCGGCGGTCGAAATGTATGTCGGCGACGCCCTGGTGCCGGTGAGTGAGCTCGACGCCAAGATCAAGGCGATCCGGGCGACGCGTTCGGAGACAGACAACACCGTGTTTCTCCGTGGTGACAAGGACGTCTGTTACACGGACATGATGAAATTGCTCGGCACCGTTCGCTCTGCCGGATTCAAGGCCAATATCGTGATCCTGCCGGAGCAGGGGACGTAAGCTCGTGGAACAGCCGGTTGATCTGGGCAGGAGCAGGATTGGAAATCTGATCGTGAAGGTCGACAAGACACTCATCGCATCGGTAGCCCTGCACGTCATCGTGATCGGGTGGGGACTTCTCACGTTCTCTTCCAAGGCATTGGAAGTGATGCCCGAGGATTCCGTCGGGGTCGACATCAGCGTCGAAAGCCAGTCCATGGTCGGTCAAAAGACCGGCAAGAAGGAAAATCCGAAGCCGAAGGTGGAGAAGGTCGCCGAGGCCAAGCCGCCGGTCGAGGATACCGTCGGCAAGATCGACGACAAGAAGCCGCCGGTGATCACCGAGACGGCGCCGAAGGAACAGCCGAAGACTGACGAGAAAGCGGCGGCCGAAGCAGCGAAGGCGGAGGCTGCGGCAAAAGCCGAGGCTGCAGCGAAAGCCGCGGCCGATGCCAAGGCAAAGGCAGAAGCCAAAGCGGCGGCGGTTGCCGACGTCAAGGCAGAGGCTGAAGCGAAGGCCGAGGCTGACGCCAAGGCGCAGGCAGAAGCCAAGGCGAAGGCCGAAGCGCAAGCCAAGGCTAAAGCAGAAGCCAAAGCGAAGGCTGAGGCCAAAGCCAAGGCTGACGCCGAAGCGAAAGCCAAGGCCGAAGCACAGGCCAAGGCAGCAGAGGCCAAGAAGGCCGAGCGCGTGTTCGATCAGTCAAAGATCGCGGCGCTGATCGACAAGCGCGATCCGACCCGGAATTCGGTGACGGGGTCCGACCTCAATCCGAACGAGGCTCTGGGTTTGGCGAAAGGCAATGCGAGCAACAACGTTGCCACTTGGGGCGCAATGTTCAAGTCGCAGGTCGAGCGCTGCTGGAAGAAGCCCTATGGCGGCATCGAAGCGCAGATGACCGAGTCGATTTTCAGCGTCAAGCTGAGGCGTGATGGGTCGTTGGAAACGACGCCGGTTGCCATCAGCAATCCATCGACGCCGTATTTCCGCGTCTATCAGGAGAGCGCACTGCGTGCGATCATCGAATGTGCGCCGTATAAGCTGCCCACGGCGTTTTTTGACGAGTGGAAGTTTTTCGAACCCGTTTTCACCGAACGACGGTCATGAGCACGTCACTCCTGTTGACGATCACGAATACCGAGCAAAGCCCGCAATAATGACCGACAAGAATGGATTGCCCCCGATGTTGTTTCGCCCAAGCCGCCGACAGATCATCACAGGAATGGCGGCGACCGGTCTGCTGATGGGCACCAGCGCGCGAACCGCCTTCGGGCAGGCGCGCGTGCAGATCACGGAAGGCAATGTCGCGCCGCTGCCCATCGCAATCCCCAATTTCTCCGCCGGCACTGGCGCGGACAATGAGGTGAGCGTCGGCGTCTCGCAGGTCATCACCAACAATCTCAAGCGCAGCGGTCTGTTCGCGCCGATCGATCCGGCCGCCTTCGTCGAGAAGGCGATCAATATCGACGCGCCGCCGAACTTCGTGAACTGGAAGACCGTCAATGCGCAGGCGCTGGTCACTGGCCGCATGACCCGACAGGGCGATGGTCGCCTGAAGGCCGAATTCCGGCTGTGGGACGTCGCCACCGGTCAGCAATTGGCTGGCCAGCAATATTTCACCTCGCCGGAATACTGGCGTCGTATCGCCCACATCATTTCCGACCAAATCTATGAGCGCCTGACCGGCGAGAAGGGCTATTTCGATAGCCGCGTGGTCTTTGTCGACGAGACGGGCTCCAAGGAGCGCCGCGTCAAGCGACTGGCCCTGATGGATCAGGACGGCGCCAATGTGCGTTACCTGACGCGCGGGGCGGATCTGGTGCTGACGCCGCGGTTCTCGCCGTCCACGCAAGAGATCACCTATATGGAATTCGGTCAGGGTGATCCCAAGGTCTATCTCTTCAATATCGAGACAGGCCAGCGCGAGGTTGTCGGCAACTTCCCGGGCATGTCGTTCTCGCCGCGTTTCTCGCCGGATGGCCAGCGCGTCATCATGAGCCTGCAGCAGGGCGGCAATTCCAACCTCTTCGTCATGGACCTGCGGTCGAAGTCCACGACGCGGCTCACCGATACGCCGGCGATCGATACCTCGCCGTCCTATTCGCCGGACGGGGCACGGATCTGTTTCGAATCCGATCGCGGCGGCAAACCGCAGATCTATACGATGGCGGCAACCGGCGGCGGTGCCCAGCGCATCTCGTTCGGCGAAGGCAGCTATTCGACCCCGGTCTGGTCGCCGCGCGGCGACTATATCGCCTTTACCAAGCAGGGTGGTGGTCAGTTCTCGATCGGCATCATGAAGCCCGATGGCTCCGGCGAACGGCTGCTGACGTCCGGCTATCATAATGAGGGTCCCACCTTCGCGCCCAATGGCCGCGTGATCATGTTCTTCCGCGATACGGGCGGGGGCCCGTCCCTGTTTACGGTCGACGTTTCGGGTCGTAACGAACTCAAGGTCCCGACGCCCGGCTTCGCGTCCGACCCGGCCTGGTCGCCGTTGCTATCGTAAACAAACGATTGGCGGCGACCGGCGGATTACCGGCTATTCCCGGCAAACTTTGCCCACCGCGCTGAAATCACGAGCAGATTTGCTGTTTATGCGAATGCGTAAACAGTTCGCTAACGATGTTCCCTCAGAAAGACTTCATCAGGACCCGGTACCAATGTGCGCCTGAACAGGACGCATTTACGCCCGATGCAGCTCGCCGACCACAACCGGACGAACAGCAAATCGATGTCGCCGTCGATCTACACGGCGCTCGTCGATTCCTTGTTCGAAAACCCGATTCCGATGCTGGCCGGTGCGGTCTGCGCCGGGACCGGCGCAGTCATGACTGCGGTGAAGACCGGCAACCCTTTGCTGTGGCCATGCGCCGCCCTGATCATCGTCATTGGCGCTTTGCGGGCCCTTCAGCTTAGCCGCTATGAAAAGCGCGAGACCGCGCTGACGCCTGACGAGGCGATCCGCTGGGAATTCAATTACATGGTTGGCGGCTCGCTCTATGCAGCCGCGTTGGGCCTGTGGTGCTGGGTCGTTCTGCTCGGCAGCGATGATCCGGTCGCGCATATGCTGGGTACGGCAGTCACCGTCGCCTATATCGCGGCCGGTGCCGGCCGAACCTATGGCCGTCCGAAGATCGCGCAGTTGCAGGTGCTGCTGGCGTGCGGTCCGATGGCGCTGGCGCTGATTATCCACGGTGACTTCTACTATATCGGCTTTGCGTTTCTGAACGTCCTGTTCTTTGTCGGCCTGCGCCGGATCACGCTTCGTCTGCATGACGTCTACGTCAAAGCGCTGCTGGCCACCGAGCGGGTCGGCTCCATCGCCGGCCAGTTCGATACGGCGCTGAACAATATGCCCAACGGCCTGTGCATGTTCGGCGCCGATGGTCGGTTGGCGGTGCTCAACAATCGCTTTACCGCGATGATGGAGATTTCAGAGGATCTCGTGCAGCGCGGCGTGACTGCTCGCGAAGTCGTCTCGCTCTGCGTCAATGCAGGGACAGTGTCATCGGCCAGCGCGATGACCATCATCACCGAGATTGAAAGCTCGAAGGCAGCCGAAATCACGACCCTTGATCATGCCCACGAGAGTGAACGTGCATTGTCGTGGAAGTTTCAGCCGATGGTCGGCGGCGGCACGGTCGTTCTGCTTGAAGATATTACCGAGCGCCGCAATTCCGAAGCGCGTATCAGCCACATGGCGCGTTTCGACGAATTGACGGGGCTGCCGAACCGGGTCAGTTTCCGGAACGAAATCGGCCGCATGCTGAAGAGCTCGGACCAATCCACGCTGTCGGCCCTGCTGTTCGTTGATCTCGATCAGTTCAAGCAGGTCAACGATACGCTTGGTCATCCATGCGGCGATCAGCTGTTGTGCATGGTCGCCGATCGGCTGCGCGAAATGTTGCGCGCGGACGACTTCGTGGCCCGTTTTGGCGGTGACGAATTTGTCGTGTTCCAACGTGCCATCAAGACAAATCATGATGCAGCCGATCTGGCGCGTCGCATCGTCGAACGGCTTAGTGAGCGCTACGAGGTCGACAATCATCAGGTCGAGATCGGCGCCAGCGTCGGCATCGCGTTGACGGAACCCGACGTCAGCGCTGACAACCTTTTGAAGAACGCCGATATGGCGTTGTATCGTGCGAAGGCCTCCGGCCGTGGCACCTTCTGCTTCTTCCGCGACGAGATGGCCCAGACGGTCGAGGCGCGCCGCGTGCTCGAACTGGATCTGCGCCAGGCGCTCGCCAATGAAGAATTCGAGATTTACTACCAGCCGCTGGTCAACCTGAAGTCGGGACGCATCTCGACCTGCGAAGCGCTGCTGCGCTGGAATCATCCTGTCCGCGGCACTGTTTCGCCGGTCGATATCATTCCCGTCGCAGAAGACATGGGCCTGATCGTCGATCTTGGCCGCTGGATTTTGCGCAAGGCCTGTATCGAATGCATGAAGTGGCCGGACGCGGTCAGCGTCGCCGTCAACTTCTCGTCGCAGCAGTTTCATCAGCGCGATGTGTTGAGCGAGGTGCGCTACGCCCTCGATGTGTCCGGGCTGCCGGCGCGTCGTCTCGAGATCGAGATCACCGAATCGTCGCTGCTGCGTAATACGCAGTGGACCCACGATGCCCTCGCGCAGCTTCACGCAGCAGGTTGCCGGATTTCGCTCGACGATTTCGGTACCGGCTATTCGAGCCTGAGCTATCTGCACAATTTCCCGCTGCAGAAGGTGAAGATCGATCGCTCATTCCTCGAAGGGATCGATACGGACCGTCCGTTGACGCTGCTGCGCGGCGTCGCGCGCCTCAGTGCCGATCTGGGAATGACGGTTGTCGTCGAAGGCATCGAGACCAACGAGCAACTCGAGCTGATCAGTGCCGACGGCACGATCAGCGAGGCGCAGGGCTATCTGTTCAGCCGCCCGGTGCCTGCGACCCGGATCAGGCAGCTCCTGGACGCATCCCACGGACGTCGCGTGATCGAGCCCGGCGCCAATGTCGAGGCCACGCGCGCGCCGGCCTGACCAGCCGCGGGCCACACTCTCGAATTTCCATTTCCATTCGTTTCGCACGCCGAATAGGCCAAAAGGGTTAACCACATTGTGGCAGAACCTTTGACAACTTTTAAGAAAGCTTTAACCTTTCCTTACTCGCGTAGTCATGGCGTTGGTGCGTAGGAGACGGAATGATGGCTTCGGCCGATCAAGCGACTGAAGCTTCGAAGCGCAGCGATATTCTCGACCGGGTTGACTACCGTCTTGCCGAAACCGAAGCTGAGAAAGAGGCGATCTATAGCCTGCGCTATAGAGCCTATCTCCATGAGGGAGCCATCGAGCCTCGCGCGGATCGCCGTCTCGCCGACCGTTTCGACGATTTGCCGAATTCATGGACTTTCGGGATATTCGTTGATGGCGAGCTCGCCAGTTCGCTGCGCGTTAGCGTAGCGACGCCGGACAATCCGGAAACGCCTGCCGTCGATGCATTCGGAGACTTGCTGCGTCCCGAGCTGGACAAGGGGAAGATCATCGTCGACCCGAACCGCTTCGTGGCCGACCCGAACAACCGCACCAAGTTTCCTGAACTGCCCTATATGACGGTTCGGCTGGGCTATGTCGCCTGCGGCTATTTCAAAGCCGATATCGGGACGGCGACCGTGCGCGCCGAGCATCGCGCGTTCTATCGCAAGGTTTTCCTGCAGACGCCGATGTGCGAGCCGCGGCCCTATCCGACGCTGACCAAGCCGCTATGCCTGATGGCGGCCGACTACGCCGCGGTGCGCGAACGCATTTTCATGCGCTACCCACATTTCCGCTCCAGTCTCTTCGAGCAGCGGGCTCTGTTCGAGCGCAAGAGCGAGCCTCTGGCGCCGGATCTCCATTCATCCGAGTTCCATATCGCCCAGGCCGCGGTGTTGCCCCGCACCTGAGGGGGAAGGGGGCGACAGTCCCGTCGTCGGTCATTGCTGACTTCTCCGCAGTCCCTGCAGCGGGATTCTGCCTAAAACCAGCTGCTTTCTCAGAACCTTCACCGTCGCGCCACATTTGCCAACCATTAACCACGTCGTTGCTTTTTCGCGGCCTGTGGCTTTTGATCGGTTTTGGCAACACCTCATCAAGGTTGACGGAACGTTCGCTTAACCAACGCCCTGTAGACCGAATGACAGTTGGGTAAAGCGTGAGCGTGGAGGCTCCGGGAATGAAGCATCAGATGCGTATCCTCCAGGGATTAAAACTGGCTGCAGTGCTGGCCGTGGCGCTGTCGATGGGCGCCTGCGCCAACAAGAATGGTTTGGGTGCCGATGGCGCGATGGCCAATGCCGCCACGCCGGGCAGCCAGCAGGACTTCGTCGTCAATGTCGGCGATCGCGTGTTCTTCGAGAGCGATCAGACCGAACTGTCGCCGCAGGCGATCGCGACCCTGGACAAGCAGGCGCAGTGGCTGCAGCAGTACAGCCGCTATTCCTTCACCATCGAAGGTCATGCGGACGAGCGCGGCACCCGCGAATACAACATTGCGCTCGGCGCTCGCCGTGCCCAGTCGGTTCGCACCTTCCTGGCCTCGCGCGGGATCGATGCCAGCCGGATGCGCACCATCTCCTACGGCAAGGAACGTCCGGTCGCAGTGTGTAACGACATCTCGTGCTGGTCGCAGAACCGCCGTGCGGTCACCGTGCTGAACGCCGGCGCGTAAGCGACGTCTGATATCAAACAAAACGGCGTCTGCCCCGGGGCAGGCGCCGTTTTTGTTTTCAACGGGCGCCTTTGTCGCTGTCGAAAGTCACATTTTTGGCGTAGTGAAATCCTCATCGTGATGCGCGCCAATGGGGTGCGAAACCGGTCATTTTCAGGCTCAAATGTCATCCAGATCTCATTCGCTCGCCGGCGCTGCACTCGTCTCCATGCTGCTCGTCACGGCTTCGCCGGTTTGGGCGCAGTTGTTCGGTCAACCGGCTCCCCGTCAGCAGGGCTACGGCCAGCAGTCGGGCGACGACGATGCCGATCAGGGCTTGCAGATCGAGCGGTTGCAGAACCAGCTGCGGCAGCTCACCGGCCAGAATGAAGAACTGCAGTTCCGCAATCGGCAGCTTGAGGATCAGCTCCGGCAGTTGCAGGCCGGCGGCGCCCCAGCGGGCGCAGGAGGCCGTCCCAATGTCGCTGCCGCGCCGGTCCAGCAGCCGCCGATGCAGCAGGCTCCCGTGCAGCAGCCGGGCTACAATCAGCAACAGCCGCAGATCACGGCACCTGCACCAATTGCTCAGGATCCCGCGCCAGCTCCTCGCGCTGGCCGTCGTAACGATGCGTTCGATCCCAATGCGAACCCGAACGCGCCGGGCGTGCCGCGTGCACTCGGCGGTGGCCAACAGCCGATGCCCGCAAACGCACCGGTCGGTGCGCAGGGCGGTCGTGGGGCCGGCGAGCCGCTCCCGCTGGGCAATGCCGCCCCGGGCGGAGCAGCGCCAGCACTGACGACCTTACCGCCGGGCGCGACCCCGAAGGACGAGTTCGATCTCGGCATCGGCTATATGCAGCGTCGTGATTACGCGCTGGCCGAAGAGACCATGCGCAACTTCGCCCAGAAATATCCCGGCGATCCAATGATTGCGGATTCGCAGTATTGGCTCGGCGAGAGCTTCTTCCAGCGCCAGAAATATCGCGATGCCGCCGAGACATTCCTGGGCGTGACCACGAAATACGACACCTCCGCCAAGGCGCCCGATGCCTTGCTGCGGCTTGGCCAGTCGCTGGCCGCGCTGAAGGAAAAGGAAGCGGCCTGTGCCGCCTTCGGTGAAGTGACACGGAAATATCCCCGTGCCTCGGCCGGCGTGAAACAGGGCGTGGACCGCGAGCAAAAACGCGTTAAGTGCTAAGGCATGATCCCGAAAAGTGGAGCCCGGTTTTCGGACAAGATCACGCCCTGGCAAATCGACCCGGACAATCAGCTGGGTCGCAACCGGTTCTGACGCGCATGTCCGACGACGACCAGTCGCCGATTTCGGTCCAGATGGCGAAGCAGCTATTCGCTGACTGGGCGTCCGCGCCAGCATTGGTCCTGGCCGTGTCCGGCGGTCCTGATTCCGTCGCCCTGATGTGGCTCGCCGCGCGTTGGCGGCGTGCGCTCAAACGCGGCCCCGACCTTATTGCGGTGACCATCGACCATGGTTTGCGGCCGGAAGCGGCCCGCGAGGCCCGCGACGTGAAGCGGCTCGCGGCATCTCTCGATATTCCTCACCGCACTCTCCGCTGGACTGGCGCCAAGCCGAAAACCGGACTGCCTGCCGCGGCCCGCGATGCGCGCTATCTGCTGCTCGCCAAGGCCGCGCGCAGCGTCGGAGCATTCCATGTACTGACTGCCCATACCCGCGACGATCAGGCCGAGACCCTCCTCATGCGGATGGCGCGCGGCAGCGGCATTGCCGGCCTCGCGGGCATGGCGCGGCTGACCGAGCGTGACGGCATCCAGCTCGCGCGTCCCTTTTTGCACATCGCGAAGGCGCAGCTTGTTACTACGCTGACCAAAGCGAAAATCGACTTCGCGACCGATCCCAGTAATTCCGACCCAAGCTACACCCGCCCGCGGCTGCGGGCGCTGATGCCGGCGCTGGCGTCCGAGGGCTTCGATTCGCGCAACCTCGCCCGGCTGGCGACGCGGCTCCGGCGTGCCGATGCTGCGCTGGAACTGATGGTCGACGGGGCAGAGCGGTTTCTGGCACTGCACAGCCCAGGCAGGGTGCCCGAAGCCATCGATGCGGGAGCATTTGCGGGGCTGGCGGAGGAAATTCGCGTTCGGTTGTTGCTGCGGATGATCGATCAGGTCGGGCACGAAGGGCCGGCCGAGCTCGGCAAGGTCGAAACGCTTGTATTCGCCATGGTTCAGGCCACGCGATCGGGCGGGAAAGGTACTCTGCTGAAGCAGACGCTCGCCGGTGCCATGATCACGCTGACGCAGGACCGCCTGAGAATCGTTCCGGCGCCGCCCAGGCGTCGTCGCGCCGATTGAGTGCAAAGAGCTACCTGTGGCCCCACAGTACCTTAACCACCGTGGGAAAACCCTGTCAGCACTGCCATTATTTGAACCGGAAATGCGCGTAGATGCGTTAAATAGTCCATCCCAGTTCCCTTGGCAGCGCCCTCAGTCGCACCTAGATTGTATCCGACCGACCCAGGGTGAACCCTTGTGGCGACCCACAAGGGAATAAGGCCGCGATTTCGCGCGGCGACGAAGGAAGATCGATGAACGCGAACCTGCGCAATTTTGCCCTCTGGGTCATTATCGTTTTGTTGCTGCTGGCGCTGTTCACGCTTTTCCAGAATCCTGGTCAGCGCACCGCCTCGCAGGACATTTCGTTCTCGCAGCTCCTCACCGAAGTTGATCAAAATCACGTTCGCGATGTCGTAATCCAGGGTCCCGAGATTCACGGCACCTTCACCAACGGCTCCAGCTTCCAGACCTATGCCCCGAGCGACCCGACCCTGATCAAGCGTCTGTATGACGCCAAGGTCTCGATCACCGCGAAGGCTCCGGGCGACAACGTGCCGTGGTTCGTGTCGCTGCTCGTGTCATGGCTGCCGTTCATCGCGCTGATCGGCGTGTGGATCTTCCTGTCGCGCCAGATGCAGGGCGGCGCCGGCAAGGCGATGGGCTTCGGAAAGTCGCGCGCCAAGATGCTGACGGAGGCCCACGGCCGCGTCACCTTCGAGGACGTCGCCGGCGTCGACGAAGCCAAGCAGGATCTGCAGGAAATCGTCGAATTCCTGCGCGACCCCGGCAAGTATCAGCGCCTCGGCGGACGTATCCCGCGCGGCGTGCTGCTGGTCGGCCCCCCCGGCACCGGTAAGACGCTGATCGCGCGTGCTGTCGCGGGCGAAGCCAATGTGCCGTTCTTCACCATTTCGGGTTCGGATTTCGTCGAAATGTTCGTCGGCGTCGGTGCCAGCCGCGTCCGCGACATGTTCGAGCAGGCCAAGAAGAATGCGCCTTGCATCATCTTCATCGACGAAATCGACGCCGTCGGTCGTCATCGTGGCGCCGGTCTCGGCGGCGGCAATGACGAGCGCGAACAGACCCTCAACCAGTTGCTGGTCGAGATGGACGGCTTCGAAGCCAATGAAGGCGTGATCCTGATCGCCGCCACCAACCGTCCTGACGTGCTGGATCCCGCGCTGCTGCGTCCGGGCCGTTTCGACCGTCAGGTCGTGGTACCGAATCCGGACGTCGTCGGTCGCGAGCAGATCCTCAAGGTCCATGTCCGCAAGGTGCCGCTGGCGCCGGATATCAACCTCAAGACCATTGCCCGCGGCACGCCCGGTTTCTCCGGCGCGGACCTGATGAACCTCGTCAACGAGGCCGCCCTGACCGCCGCGCGCCGTAACAAGCGCATGGTGACGCAGAGCGAGTTCGAAGAGGCCAAGGATAAGGTGATGATGGGCGCCGAGCGCAAGTCGCTGGTGATGTCCGAGGAAGAGAAGATGCTGACGGCCTATCACGAGGGCGGCCACGCCATCGTCGGCCTCAACGTCGTCGCCACCGACCCGATCCACAAGGCGACTATCATTCCGCGCGGCCGTGCGCTCGGCATGGTCATGCAGCTGCCGGAACGCGACAAGATGTCGATGTCCCTGGAGCAGATGACCTCGCGCCTCGCCATCATGATGGGTGGCCGCGTTGCTGAAGAATTGATCTTCGGCCGCAACAAGGTCACCTCGGGTGCGTCCTCCGATATCGAGCAGGCCACGCGGCTGGCTCGCATGATGGTGACGCGCTGGGGCCTGTCGGAAGAACTCGGTACGGTGTCGTATGGCGAGAACAACGACGAAGTCTTCCTCGGCATGCAGATGAACCGCACCCAGGCGGTCTCGGAATCCACGGCGCAGAAGATCGACTCCGAAGTGAAGCGTCTGGTCGCCGAAGGCTATGACGAAGCGACCAAGATCCTCACCGAGAAGCGCGATGACCTCGAAACGCTGGCCAAGGGCTTGCTCGAATTCGAAACCCTCTCGGGCGACGAGATCACGGATTTGCTGAACGGCAAGAAGCCGAACCGCGAGTCGGTGCTGGAGCCGTCGGGTCCGCGCACTTCGGCTGTGCCGCCCGCTGGCAAGCCGCGCCCGCGTCCGGACGGTGGCCTGGAGCCGCAGCCGCAGGCGTAAAGTCGTTCACACGCAAATATGCAAAACGCGGCCGAAAGGCCGCGTTTTTTGTTATCTGTAGCTCAAATGGAGCGAGGCTCGATCTGGGGACCACGTCCCACTTAAACCTTCCTCAAACTTCCCTCGGCACTGTCGCCCGGCGCCCTTGATGCGCATTGGGGACCCTATGCCAGCGCCGCTCACCATGACTTCGACACCCGAGCGTGGCCCAATTCCGCCGGCGCTGCTGATTGTCTGCATCATCCTGGCGATGTTGCATCTCGCCTTCTTCCCGACCTTCTACGGTCGCGGCTGGATCTATGAAGACGGCCTCGGCTCGCCCACCGATTTCGTCAATGTGTGGTCTGCCGGGCGATTGGTGCTCGATGGTCATCCGGCGTGGGCTTATGACTGGGACATCCAGAAAAAGGTCCAGATTGCGGTTCTCGGTCAGAGCTATCCCGGCAATTTCGCCTGGCATTATCCGCCGCCGTTCCTGTTCATCGCGGCACTGCTCGCAAAGCTGCCTTATGCTGTAGCTTTTGCCGGCTGGGCTGCGGTCAGCTTCGTGCCGTATCTGGCGGCGATGCGTGCGATCGTCGGTCGTCCCTTCGGCCTTTTATTGGCTGCGGCTTTTCCGGTGGTGATGACCAACGGCCTTGTCGGGCAGAATGGATTTCTGACCGCGGCGCTGATCGGCGGCATGCTGGTGCTGCTGCCGACGCGGCCGATCCTGTCGGGAATCTGTCTGGGTCTGCTCAGCTACAAGCCGCAATATGGTTTCCTGTTTCCGCTGATGCTGATCGCAGCGTCGCAATGGAAGGCGTTTGTCAGCGCAGGCATCACCACCGTGCTGCTGGCCGCGGTGTCGTGGCTCGCTTTCGGCACCGAGAGTTGGCAGGCCTTTATTCATTGGATGCCGATGTTCTCGCAGGCCTTCCTCACCGAAGGCCGCGCGCCATGGGGCAAGATGCAGAGCATCTTCGCACTGGTGCGCTATTTTGACGGCAGCGAGCCGCTGGCCTGGACGTTTCAGTGGATCATGATTGGTGCCGTCGTAGCGGTGCTGGTGCCGTTTTGGCGCAGCAGCGTGCGCTATGAATTGAAAGCCGCTGCACTGGCGGTCGGCGCCTTGCTCACGACGCCCTACCTTTTCCTGTACGACGTGATGGTGCTTGCGATTGCCATCGGCTTCATCGCCCGTATCGGTCTCGCCGAAGGCTTTCGCCGTCACGAACTGCCGGTGCTCGGCCTCGCAGCTGTGCTCCTGATTTCCTATCCATTCTTCGGCGCTCCCACGGGCTTTGGCGCAACGCTGCTGGTGGCAGCGTTGATCGCCATGCGCGTCCGGGAGTCTATTCGCTCCACGCCGAGTTCAGGATGATGCTGCAGAAATTCCCGCGTTTGTAGGTGGGGTCGCGGAGGTCGAGCACGTCAGCCTTCACGTTGCCAAAGGTCGTGTCCGGCTTGTGGATCGTCCCCGCAGCGAACGCATCGATGATCCCGTTCTTGAAGTCATGGCCACGCGGATAGCACGTGCACACTTCGTGGCGCTGGTGTTCGGTGAAGGCCTCATACTCCAGACCCAAGACGTCCATCTCGACGCCTGCGGTCACCAGCGCGACGACAGGCCGTTTGTGCTTGGGAATGCCCGGTGTCGTGTGAAGCGCGATGGCGTCCCAGACATCGTCGATGTCGCGCTCATCGATACTGTGGCTGCGCAGAAAGTCCGCGGCAGCATTCGCGCCATCGACTTCGAAACGTTCATCCTTGCTCGCATAGGGCGCCTGCAGGCCCAGGTCGTGAAACATCGCGCCGACATAAAGTAACTCGGAATCGACCTTGAGACCCTTGCGCTGCCCGGCGAGCGCGCCGAACAGGAAAACGCGATTGGAGTGATGATACAGAAGATCGCTTTCGGTATCGCGCACCAGCTGATCGACCTGGCGGGCGAGGGCGCTGTCAGGGACTTTGATGCCGGCAATGGTCTTGCTCATGAGATGCTCCTTGCGGGGGTGTTGTGATGCATCCGTTGTCGCCGGCGGGCGGTGTCCTCGCAATCGCGCCGCGCCCTGCAAAGCTGCCATTCGCCCGTGATTTCCTGCCGCAAGACGACTATCTATTCAGAATGACTTGGGCCTGTCCTCGCCGTCGGAATGAAGCATCACCATGAAGACCGTTGCTCTTGCGATCTTTCCGGGCGTCCAGTCGCTGGACGTAGCCGGTCCGCTTGATGTGTTCATGGAGGCCAATGGCTTCGTTGCACCGGGCGACGGCTACGACATTACACTTGTCGCTGCAGACTGCGCGCCGCTGCGTGCATCGAACGGCCTGCGGATATCTGCCGATCTGGCGTTCAGTGATGCGAACAAACCCTGGGATCTGGTTCTGGTGGCCGGCGGGCCTGGGCTGCCGACGGCAGAGGCGGATCCGCAGCTTACAGAGTGGCTGGCCAATGCGGCGCTCCATGCGGAGCGTTATGGCTCGGTCTGCACCGGGGCATTCGCGCTCGGCCATGCAGGCTTGCTTGACGACAAGACGGTGACGACGCACTGGCAGAACGCGCCGCTATTGGCGCTGCGTTTTCCCAAAGCGCATGTGGAGTTCGATCGCATCTACAGTCGTGACGGTGCGCTGGTGACGTCAGCCGGCGTCACCGCAGGCATCGATCTGGGTCTCGCGCTGGTCCAGGAAGATCATGGCGCGGACGTTGCGTTGGCTGTGGCCAAGCGTCTGGTCGTGGTGGCGCAGCGCCAGGGTGGCCAGTCGCAATTCAGTCCGTATCTGGTACCGCCGGCCGAGCCGGACTCGCCGATCGCGCGAGTCCATGCCCATGTGATGGCGCATCTGCGTGACGCACACAGCGTGGATGAACTGGCCGATGTGGCGGGCATGAGCGCGCGCACCTTCGCGCGGACATTCAAGCAGGAAACAAAGATGACGCCGGCAGATTTTGTCGAGGGCGCCCGGATCGACACGGCGCGTAACCGTCTCGAAGGCAGCGATCTGCCGCTCAAGGTGGTGGCTTATGAATCCGGTTTCACCACCGCCGAACATATGCGTCAGGTCTTCGTGCGACGCCTGGGCCTGACGCCCAGCCACTATCGGGCCAGCTTTCGCGCGGTCTGATTCTGCTCAGGCGAGCTGCAGCGAAGAAATCGGATCACTCGCAGGAAAGCTGTCCATCAGCGCTTCGTTCAGCATCTCGTCGAGGCGGCGCCGGGCGATCTGATCCGTCGTCTCGAACGCCGTGACCGCGCCTGCGTGCCCCACGAAAGCGTTGAAGTTGATCCTTTCAGTGGTCGTCATCAGGTCGCGCATCGCATCCTCCATCGGTTGATCACGATGTTCTGCGCTTCGCGGTGCTCGGCGGCAACGAATCGCATCGTGCAGAAACCGTCAACGACCCCGCGGTTTCCGCCACGCAAGCGGTTGTCCACTGAACCAACAGCCCTACCGAATTTGTTGCGTTCGGCTCCAATGCCCGCTTGACACTACACCGCGGGTCACACCAAATGTAGATGTCACGGTCCGCCCTGTCGCAAGACTTGGTGGCTAAGAGGGAAGCCGGTAAAGACGTTGTTTTTCGTCATATTCCGGCGCTGCCCCCGCAACTGTAAGCAGTGAGTCTGTTTCGATTGAAGTCACTGATGCGCAAGCATCGGGAAGGCTGAAACAGACATTGACCTGCGAGCCAGGAGACCTGCCGCGACACCAGAACGTCCATGGGCGGGGTGTCCCAGCGGTCGCTTGCAGGCAATGCCGGCGGATCTCCGCCGTGTATTTTGCAGCGTCCTTTCGGCCCCAGCCCCCATTGCTTGATGCATCACACGGGGTCTTGCCGATGCCTACTTCATCTTCTGTTTTGTCCAACGGACGCGATGCGGCTCATGCGCCGCTGATTCAACTGTCGCCGGAAACGCTCGCTGCGCCTGCGCGCGAACCCTCGATGCAGATCATCCGACGCAACGGCACGGTGTCGCCGTTCGATGCGGGCAAGATTTCCGTGGCCATGACCAAGGCTTTCCTCGCGGTCGAGGGCCACACGGCAGCGGCGTCGCGCCGCGTGCATGAGGCGGTAGAACAGCTGACCGGCGAAGTCGCGGCGGCGCTGACGCGCCGCGTCGGTGAAGGCCGCACCTTCCATATCGAGGACGTCCAGGATCAGGTCGAGCTGGCGCTGATGCGCAGCGAGCACCACAAGGTCGCCCGCGCCTATGTGCTGTACCGCGAGGAGCGCGCTCGCACCCGCGCCGAGGAACTGGCAGCCAAGCCGGCGCTCGTCTCCACGGCACCGGTGCTGCATGTCACGCTCGCCAACGGCACCCGCGCCCCGCTCGATTCGGCGCGTCTCGCGCTGATCGTCAACGAGGCCTGCGCCGGCCTTGATGGCGTCGATGCCGCCCCGGTGCTCGAGGAAACCCGACGCAATCTCTATGACGGCATCACGCTGGATGAGCTGGCACTGGCCGGCATCATGGCCGCGCGCACGTTGGTGGAGCAGGAGCCGAACTACACCTTTGTCAGCGCCCGCCTGCTCCTCGACAAACTGCGTACCGAAGTCCTGTCCTTTGTCGGGGGCACGCCGACCCACGCGTCGCAGGCCGACATGACCACGCGTTACGCCGAATATTTCGGCGCCTATATCAAGACCGGCATTGCGGCCGAGCTGCTCGATCCCGAACTCGCGCGCTTCGATCTCAAGCGAATCGCTGCCGCGCTGAAGCCGGAAGGGGACCTTCAGTTCCAGTTCCTGGGATTGCAGACGCTCTATGACCGCTACTTCCTGCATGTGCAGGGCAATCGCATCGAACTGCCGCAGGCCTTCTTCATGCGCGTTGCCATGGGCCTCGCGCTGCGCGAGATCGACCGCGAAGCCCGCGCCATCGAATTCTACAATCTGTTGTCGTCGTTCGACTTCATGGCCTCGACGCCGACGTTGTTCAATTCGGGTACGCAGCGGCCGCAGCTGTCGTCGTGCTTCCTCACCACGGTGGCCGACGATCTCGACGGCATCTTCAAGTCGGTGAAGGACAATGCACTGCTGGCGAAATATTCCGGTGGTCTCGGCAATGACTGGACTCGCGTGCGCGGTCTCGGCGCGCATATCAAGGGCACCAATGGCGAGAGCCAGGGCGTTGTGCCGTTCCTGAAGGTTGCCAACGATACGGCCATCGCCGTCAATCAGGGCGGCAAGCGCAAGGGCGCGGTCTGCGCTTACTTGGAAACCTGGCACATCGACATCGAGGAGTTTCTCGATCTCCGCAAGAACACCGGCGACGATCGCCGCCGCACGCACGATATGAACACCGCCAACTGGGTGCCGGATCTGTTCATGCAGCGCGTCGAGGCCGATGGCGAATGGACGCTGTTCTCGCCGGACGAGACGCCTGAGCTGCACGATCTCTATGGCAAGCCGTTTGCCGAACGATACGCGGTCTATGAGGAAAAGGCCGCGCGCGGCGAGATCCGCGTGTTCAAGAAGGTGCGGGCCACCGATCTGTGGCGTCGCATGCTGACCATGGTGTTCGAGACCGGCCATCCCTGGATCACCTTCAAGGATCCCTGCAACCTGCGTTCGCCGCAGCAGCATGCCGGCGTCATCCACTCGTCGAATCTCTGCACGGAAATCACGCTGAATACGTCGGACGACGAAGTCGCGGTCTGCAATCTCGGCTCGGTCAACCTGCTCAATCATATCGGCAAGGATGGCATCGACCACGCACAGCTGAAGCGCACCGTGACCACGGCGATGCGGATGCTCGACAATGTCATCGACATCAATTTCTACACCATCCCGGAAGCGCGCCGCTCGAACCTCAAGCACCGTCCGGTGGGTCTGGGTCTGATGGGCTTTCAGGATGCACTGCAGGCGCAGGGCATCGCGATGGCGTCGGATGCGGCCGTGGCGTTTGCCGACACCAGCATGGAAGCGATTGCCTTCCATTCCATCTCGGCATCGGTGGATCTCGCCGCCGAGCGCGGCCGCTATCCGTCCTTCGAGGGATCCCTGTGGAGCCGCGGCATCCTGCCGATCGACTCCATCGAGATACTAGCGGAGGCACGCGGTGGCGTGCAGATGGATCGCTCGACCACGCTCGACTGGAACGGCCTGCGTGACCGCGTGAAGTCCACCGGCATGCGCAATTCCAACGTGATGGCGATTGCGCCGACGGCGACGATCTCCAATATCTGCGGCGTCGCGCAGTCGATCGAGCCGGCCTATCAGAACCTCTATGTGAAATCGAACATGTCGGGCGATTTCACGGTGGTGAACGCCTTCCTCGTGCGCGATCTGAAAAAGAGGGGCCTGTGGGACGAGGTGATGGTCTCCGACCTCAAATATTTCGACGGCAGCGTCGGATCGATCGATCGCGTGCCCTACGATCTCAAGGCGCTCTACGCGACCTCGTTCGAGATCGACAGCGCGTGGTTGATCGAAGCGGCCTCGCGCCGTCAGAAGTGGATCGATCAGGCGCAGTCGCTCAATCTCTATATCGCCAATCCATCCGGCAAGAAGCTCGATCAGCTCTATCGCCTGGCCTGGACGCTGGGGTTGAAGACGACCTACTACCTGCGCTCGCGCAGCGCGACGCATGTGGAGAAGTCGACGCTGAAGGGGACTGACGGCAAGCTCAATGCCGTGTCAGCGACAGTCGCTGCGGCGAAGACGGCGGGTGCGCCGATCCTCGTTCAGTCCTCCGCCGTCACTGCACCGGATCTGTCCGGAGCGATGGCCTGTTCGATCGACAATCCCGAATGCGAGGCGTGCCAGTAAGGGTGCGCCAAACACACTGACCTCATCCTGAGGAGCGGCTTCTTGGCCGCGTCTCGAAGGATGGCCCCACGCTCATGGTTCGAGACGCCCGCTGAAGAAGCGGGCTCCTCACCATGAGGGCCGAACAAATACGCAAGGAACACCCATGCTCGACTGGTCCGATACCTCATCCGCTCCCAAAACCCCCGCCTTCATCCCGATCCCGCAATCTCCCACCGACGCCACCGGTCTCGGCACCATCGATCGCTCTGGCGGCCGCGTCTCGGTGGACGAGAAGCGCATGATCAACTGCCGCGCGGACGTCAATCAGCTGTTGCCGCTGAAGTACAAATGGGCGTGGGAGAAGTATCTCGCCGGCTGCAACAATCACTGGATGCCGACCGAAGTCTCGATGCAGGCTGATATCGCACTGTGGAAGTCGCGCGATGGCCTGACCGAAGACGAGCGCCGTGCGATCAAACGCAATCTCGGCTTCTTCGCAGCGTCAGAGAGCCTCGTCGCCAACAATATCGTGCTGGCGATCTATCGCCACCTCACCAATCCGGAATGCCGGCAATATCTGCTGCGGCAGTCGTTCGAGGAGGCGGTGCATACGCACACCTTCCAGTACATCGTCGAGAGTCTCGGCCTCGATGAGGGCGAGCTGTTCAACATGTATCGCGAGGTGCCGTCGATCACCGAGAAGGCCGCCTGGGCGCTCAAGCACACCCAGCATCTCGACGATCCCGACTTCAAGACCGGCACGCCGGAGACCGATCAGGCCTTCATGCGCGATCTCGTGGCGTTCTATGTGATCTTCGAAGGCATGTGGTTTTATACGGGCTTTGCGCAGATCCTGTCGCTCGGCCGCCGCAACAAGATGGTCGGGATCGCCGAACAGTATCAGTACATCCTGCGCGATGAATCGATTCATCTGAACTTCGGCATCGATGTCATCAACCAGATCAAGATCGAGAATCCGCATCTCTGGACCAAAGCGTTCCAGGAGGAAATCCGCGACATGATCCGCACTGCGGCCGAGCTTGAAGCCGCCTATGGGCGGGACACCATGCCGCGCGGTTTCCTCGGGCTGAATGCGGCGCTGTGCGAAACCTATATGCACTTCATCGCCAACCGCCGCTGCGCGCAGATAGGTCTCGCGCCGGTGTTCAACGAGACGGAAAATCCGTTCCCGTGGATGTCAGAAGCCATGGATCTGAAGAAGGAGAAGAACTTCTTCGAGACCCGGGTGATCGAGTACCAGAATGGCGGCGCGCTGAATTGGGAGTAGTCTTTGGTCTCATATCCGCCGCTGCATGGCGCATATGAATCCGCATCGCTTGACCTGATCGCGTGAGACCCGCAGGCATGATTGGCCTGCGGGCGTCACGCGGATCAGTCGATGCATTCCAGCCACATCCCGAAAGCACCAGCCTATTGGTCGAAGGCCGCCATCGTGCCTGGCATCATTGCCATCGGTCCGATGCTGCCCGGCACGCTCGCTTTCGGCATGGCATTCGGTGCGCTGTGTGCGCAGAAGAACCTCACGCTTGCCGAAGTCGAAGTGATGATGGCGACGGTCTATGGCGGGCTATCGCAATTTGTTGCGGTGCAATCATGGCCTGATGTTTTGACGCCGGGTGCGATCGCGACGCTGGCGCTGTTGACGCTCACCGTGAACATCCGTTTTTTCCTGATGAGCGCGACACTGCGCCCGTGGTTCGGCACGTTGCCCGCATGGCAGGCCTATCCGTCGATGCTGCTGGTCACCGATGGCGGCTGGCTCGCCGCGATGCGCTATCGCGATCATGGCGGGGCCGATGCGTCGTTCTATCTCGGCGGCGGTATCGTGCTGTATTTTACCTGGCTGTTCTCGGCCATCCCCGGTTTCCTGCTGGCCGAACAACTCACTGACCCGAGAAAGTATGGCGTCGATCTGGTGATGCCGGCCTTCTATGCCGCGATGCTGGTGCCCGCATGGAAGGGCCCCCGCCGTGCCATTCCTTGGATTGTGTCGGGCATCGTTGCTCTCGCGGTGCATTGGTTGGTGCCGGGCTGGTGGTTCATCATCGCCGGCGCGCTATCGGGAGCGATCAGTGCCGGGCTCATGGACGAACCCGAACCGCAGCATCCGGCGGGCGTGTCCGCATGACGGAATTTTTGCGCAGCGACGTGATGATCGCCTTCGCGGTCATGACCGCGGTCACAGTGGCCTCGCGCCTCGGTGGCTACTGGTTGATGGGCTATGTCAACGTCACGCCGCGGGTTCGCCGGATGCTCGATGCATTGCCGGGCTCGATCATCGTCGCCGCCGCGCTGCCCGTGGCCGTCAATGGCGGGCCGGTGGTGGTTTTTGCGATCCTCGCCGCGATGGCGGTGACCATCATCCGCCGCAACGACTTCATTGCCGTCATCACCGGCATGGCGGTAGCCGCGGCCGCCCGCGCGCTCGGTTTTGGCGGCTAGATCTACCCGAAAAGTTGAATCCCGCCATGCGCAAAACACCTTGTCAACGAGTCTGAACTAGTGTTCAGTTCTTATCGCGGGCACCCTCAAGCTCGCTCAAAACCTTGAAGTTACGCGCCTTATTTGTGACAGCCGTCAGGTTGGCCAAGGGGTGCCGGGGATGAGACGCTCATGGTTTACCGACGGACCCATCAAGTCGTGAAGCGGCTTGCGGCGCGGCGCAGCGCCATTCTGGCGGCGGCACGCGAAACCTGTGCCGAAGGTGGCATGGCGGCGGTTCAGATTGCGCCGGTTGCGGTTCGCGCCAATGTCGCGGCGGGCACGGTTTATCGGTATTTCCCGTCCAAGGCCGACCTGATTTCCGAACTCATCGCTGACGTCTCGCGCGACGAACTCGCCGCGATCCGCCGGGCTGCGGATGCCGCGCCGGGTCCGTCATCGGCGCTCGCCGCTGCGGTGACCACGGTCGCCGTGCATGTCGTGTCACACCGCAAATTGTCGTGGGGCATCCTGGCCGAGCCGGTCGAGGTCGATGTGACGGAATCGCGGCTGGCCAGTCGCCGCGAGATCGCTGGAGAGATCGAATCCCGCATCGCGGCAGCCATTCGCGCCGGTCATTTGCCGGCGCAGGATACGGCGCTCGCAGCCGCCGCACTGCTCGGCGCGTTGCATGAAGCGCTGGTCGGGCCGATGGCGCCTGACAATCTTGAAGATCAGGCCAAGCTGCGCGACGCGGTGCAGACCGTCACGCTGCTGGCGCTGCGCGCCGTCGGCGTGATGGATGCCCGCGCACGCGGGCTTGTGGTGCAGGCCGTGCTGCCGACCAAGATGGCGGCCGGCGCCTAGCGCGTTTTCAAGCGCAGTGGGCACCGGTTCGCATCAAGAAAACGCGCCAAACCAAAAGGCTTCAGCGCTTACGGCTTGATTTTGCCGTCCTTGTCGAACTGCGCGAGGAAGGCCCAGAGGTCGTTGACCTCGGATTCCTTCTTGATGCCGGCAAAGGCCATCTTGGTGCCCGGGATCTTGGCCTTCGGGTCCTTGATGTATTCCTTGAACGTCGCTTCATCCCAGGTGATGCCGGAATTCTTGTTGGCGTCCGAATAGGAATAGCCCTCGGCGGTTCCAGATTTGCGGCCGTTCAACCCGTTGAGTTCCGGACCGACCTTGTTCTTGGCGTTTTCGCCGACGGCGTGGCAGGCGAGGCATTTGTTGAAGGAGGATTTCCCGGCGGCGACGTCCTGTGCAAGTGCGAAGGAGGAGGCGGTCGAGGCGGCAAGGACGATTAGGGCGCCGAAAGTGACAGACTTCATGGATGGCTCTTTTTGTTGGTTGGCTTTCCAGCTTAGTTTGTTGCACACGCTCCGAGTAGTCCACAAGTGCGATGGCGGCTGCCGCGCGTCCCGGCACCAGGCGACGCGTCATGCTTTGGTAAGCTACCCAAAGCCACACGGACGTGGTTGATTCATGGCAAAGCAGCCGAGTAATCGCTGCGATCTTCGGGAGTGCGCGTTCAATGACCATCATGATGCCCGCGCCGGATCAGGCTGTCCTCGCAAGGCGCGAGGCCATTGTCGCTGCGCTGCACAAGCTGGTGCCGGGCGAGGGCGTGATTTCCAGTGCTGCGGAAATGCTGCCCTATGAGTCCGATGGGCTGATGGCCTATCGCCAACCGCCGATGGTCGTCGTGTTGCCCGATACGACTGAGCAAGTCTCCAAAGTTCTGAAATATTGTCACGAGAACGGCGTCAAGGTGGTGCCGCGCGGTTCGGGCACGTCGCTGTCCGGCGGCGCGCTGCCGCTGGCCGACGCGGTACTGCTTGGTCTCGGCAAGTTCAAGCGCGTGCGCGAGATCGATTTCGACAACCGCGCCGTTGTTGTCGAGCCCGGCGTCACCAATCTCGCCATCAGCCAGGCGGTCGCGCATGCCGGCTTCTATTACGCGCCGGATCCGTCGTCCCAGATCGCCTGTTCGATCGGCGGCAATGTCGCGGAAAATTCCGGCGGCGTGCACAGCCTCAAATACGGCATGACCACCAACAATCTGCTCGGCTGCGAGATTGTATTGATGTCGGGCGAAGTCATTCGCGTTGGCGGCAAGACCGCAGAGACATCGGGCTACGACCTGATGGGGATCATTACCGGCTCCGAAGGTCTGCTCGGCGTCATCACCGAAATCACCGTGCGCATCCTGCAGAAGCCGGAAACGGCGCGCGCGCTGATGATCGGCTTTGCCGAGGTCGAGCAGGCCGGCCAGTGCGTTGCCGATGTCATCAGCGCCGGCATCATTCCCGGCGGCATGGAGATGATGGACAAGCCGGCGATCCATGCGGCCGAAGCCTTCGTCCATGCGGGCTATCCGCTCGATGTCGAAGCACTGCTCATCATCGAACTCGACGGCCCAGGCGTCGAAGTCGACGAACTCATCAAGCGCGTCGAGAAAATCGCGCTCGGCTGCGGCTCGACCACCTGCCAGATATCGACCTCCGAACAGGAACGCCTGCTATTCTGGTCCGGCCGCAAGGCGGCCTTCCCTGCCGTCGGTCGTATCTCGCCGGATTATCTCTGCATGGACGGCACCATTCCTCGCGCGGCCTTGCCGCTGGTGCTGCGCCGCATGAAGGAGATGTCAGCCAAATACGGTCTTGGCGTCGCCAATGTGTTTCACGCCGGCGATGGCAATCTGCATCCGTTGATCCTGTACGATGCGAACAAGCCCGGCGAGTTGCAGCTAGCTGAAGACTTCGGCGCAGATATTCTGAGGCTGTGCGTCGAGGTCGGCGGCGTGCTGACCGGCGAGCACGGCGTCGGCATCGAGAAGCGCGACCTGATGCCGGAGATGTTCAGCGAGGTCGATCTCAATCAGCAGCAGCGTATCAAATGCGCTTTCGACTCGCAGGGTCTGCTCAATCCGGGCAAGGTGTTTCCGACACTGCATCGCTGCGCCGAACTTGGCCGCGTACATGTGCATGGCGGCAAGCTGGCGTTTCCCGATCTGCCGCGATTTTAGTTGGACGCATCCGTGGATATTTTGAAAGTCAGAGACGCTCAGGACGTCGAGCAGGCGGTGCGCGCGGCAATTGCCAGCGAGCAGCCGTTGGAAATCATCGGTCATGGCAGCAAGCGCATGGTCGGCCAGCCCATTGCGACCAATGCGGTGCTCGATCTGTCGGCGCTGAATGCGGTGACGTCCTATGAGCCGAACGAATTGATCCTCACCGTGCAGGTCGGCGCTCCCATGGCCGACGTGCTGTCGCTGATCGATTCCAAGAATCAACAGTTTTCGTTCGAGCCGATGAACACGTCACAGCTCCTGGGCACGCCGGATATCGGCACCATTGGCGGCATGATTTCCGCCGGGCTCGCCGGACCACGGCGCATTCAGGCCGGCGGCGCGCGCGATCATTTGCTCGGCGTGCATGCGGTGTCCGGCTTCGGCGACAGCTACAAGGCCGGCGGCCGGGTGGTGAAGAACGTCACCGGTTACGATGTCTGCAAGCTGCTCGCCGGTGCGTGGGGCACGCTGTCCGTGATGACGGAGGTGACCCTCAAGGTCATGCCGCGGGCGGAGAGCGAGCGCACGCTGGTGCTGCGCGGGCTCGATGATATCGCAGCCAACAAGGCGATGACGGCGGCACTTGGCTCGCCCTTCGATGTCTCAGGTGCCGCGCATTTGCCGGGCTCGGCGTTGCGCACTACGCAGGGCGCGCTTGGCGAAATAGCATCGCCCGACCAGTCGGTCACGCTGATCCGCCTTGAAGGTATCACCGCGTCCGCTTCGCAGCGCGCGGTGTCACTGAGCGCGACGCTGAAGTCATTCGGCGTGGCCGAGATACTTGAAGACGCTGCGTCCGCGGTATTGTGGGCGGCTGTCCGTGATGTAACGCCATTCGCAGCCAGCGGTCCGCGCGCGATGTGGCCGGTATGGCGCATCGTGACGCCGCCGGCATCCGGCGGTGCGCTTGGCCAAGCTATCGCCCAGGGCTCGCAAGGCGAGGTCATCTATGACTGGGGCGGCGGGTTGATCTGGGCGGCACTACCGCCATCGGCCGATGCGCAGGCAGCGCAACTCCGCAAGCTGGTCAATGCAGCCGGTGGCCATGCGACGCTGATCCGCGCGCCGGAAGATGTGCGCCGTGCCGTTGATGTGTTTCATCCGCAGCCCAAAGGCATCGCGGCGCTCGGCGAGCGTGTGCGTCACAGTTTCGATCCGAAGACCATTCTCAATCGCGGCCGGATGTCGCGTGGCCTTGGTACTTGAAAGACTTGCGACATGAAAACCGAATTCACTCCGACCCAACTGGCCGATCCGGATATTGCCGAGGCCGACAAGATCCTGCGCAAATGCGTGCATTGCGGATTCTGCACGGCGACCTGTCCGACCTATGTGCTGCTCGGCGACGAACTCGATAGTCCGCGCGGCCGCATCTACCTGATCAAGGATATGCTGGAGAAGGATCAGAAGCCGACTCAGGAGGTGGTCAAGCATGTCGATCGTTGCCTCTCTTGCCTCGCCTGCATGACGACCTGCCCGTCCGGCGTGAACTACATGCATCTGGTCGATCAGGCGCGGGTCAAGATCGAGAAGGACTACACCCGGCCGCTCTCCGAGCGATTGCTGCGTGACGTGCTGGCCTGGGTACTGCCACGCCCCGGTCTGTTTCGCCTGAGCATGACCATGGCCCGGCTGGCGCGGCCGCTGGCGGCGCTGCTGCCCTCGACCAGCAAGCAATCCACCCCGAACCTGCTTAGCCGCGTGAAGGCGATGCTGACGATGGCGCCGAAGCAGTTACCCGCCGCCGGTCCATCAGGTGGCAGCGTCTTTCCCGCCGTTGGCGCTCGCCGGGGCCGGGTCGCACTGCTGCAGGGCTGTGCCCAGCAGGTGCTGGCGCCGCGGATCAACCAGGCCGCCATCAGCCTTTTGACCCGCCATGGCGTCGAGGTCGTGCTGGTCCGGGACGAACAGTGCTGCGGTGCGCTGACCCATCATCTCGGCCGCGACGGGGATGCGCTGGCGCGGGCCAGGGCCAATATCGGCGTCTGGCTCGGGGAGGCGGACCGGGGCGGTCTCGACGCCATCCTGGTCACGGCGTCCGGCTGTGGAACCGTCATCAAGGACTATGGCTACATGCTGCGCGAGGACCCGGAGTTCGCCGCGCCGGCCGCCAAGGTCTCTGCGCTGGCGAAGGATATCAGCGAGTATGTCAGCGCCATGGATCTGCCGAAGCCTGACAAACAAAGCGACCTTGTCGTTGCCTATCACTCGGCGTGTTCGCTGCAGCATGGGCAGAAAATCACACAGGCTCCCAAAGAATTGCTTTCCAAGAATGGATTCGTGGTGAAAGATATCCCAGAGAGCCATTTGTGTTGCGGTTCGGCGGGGACGTACAACATTCTCCAGCCTGATATTGCGAGCCGGTTGCGCGATCGAAAGGTCGCCAACATCGCGATGGTCAAGCCGGATATCATCGCTGCCGGCAACATCGGCTGCATGGTTCAGATCGCCGGAGGGACGTCAGTCCCGGTCGTACATACGATTGAGCTACTCGATTGGGCGACAGGCGGTCCCAGGCCAGGATTGAACTGATCTAATTGTGACAACGGCCCCGCGTTAAACTGGCCCCGCGCTGGCGCGGAAGACTTGAAACGCCGGTCCCTTTTGGATCGGCGCCAACAGGAGGACCACGATGGCTAAAGGCAAGAAGTCGAAGAAGGACAAGAAAAAGCAGAAGAAGCTTTTGACGGCGGCGAAACCCGCGAAGAAGTCCTCCAAGAAGTCAGTCAAGAAATCCGCGAAGAAGTCTGTGAAGAAAGCGGCCAAGAAGGCTGCGAAGAAATCAGCCAAGAAGACGGTGAAGAAGGCGGCCAAGAAGACTGTCAAGAAAGCCGCGAAGAAGTCTGCCAAGAAGGCGCCGAAGAAAGCTCCCGCCAAGAAGGCAGTGAAGAAGGCGGCGCCGAAAAAGGCCGCCAAGAAAGCAACACCGAAGAAAGCTGCCAAGAAGTCCGTGAAGGTTCCTTCTACGCTGTTGTCGAGCACGGCGCCCGCGCCCGCTGTAACAGAAGCTCCAGCGCCGGTTGCGCTGCCGCCGAAGCCGCCGCGCAAGCCGCGTGCTCCCAAGCCCAAGCCGGTCGCACCGGCAATCGCTGAGACACCGAGCTGGGCGACGCCGGAGCCTGATCCGTCACCGGTCGAAGGGCATTCTTCAGGCGAGACGACGGCAATCGAATCTCCTGGCGATACGTCGCCCGATCACGACGAAACCAGATAGTCGAACCGGATCAAGTCCGCGTTCCTGACACGCCAATAAACTCCGGAAAACCGCAGCGCTCGCCGCTGCGGTTTTTGCTTGGTCAGGCTCTGTCGCGCATGCGTATTTCCACCGATGCCCGGGTGTCCTGAATTTGCAGGCGATTCGAGTGATCGTCGGCCCGGAGGCGCTGACGGGCAGCTGTTAACCGCTCCACGGACGGCAATCCACAATTCCCAGTCAGTGGTAATTCCCCGTGGTGGTATTTTCGGGCTGGAATCCCTCCAAAAACGTTGTGCTTTTGCAACACCGCGCCACAACCTCTCACGGAAACGTCAGAACGCCTATTTAGGCGGCAGTTGCTCGTTTTTTTTCCTTCACCACTCCGGCTTTGCGCCTCAAAGTTGCGTTCAGTCGATGAATTTCGCGGTCTCGCCGTCTTTCGGACACGGAACTGCCTCTGGTTTCAAAAGTGATGGGGAATGTCATGAAGAAGATTGTTGTCGCCTCTGCTGCGGTGCTCGCCATGGGGATGAGCTCGGCTTCCGCAGCCGATCTGGGCGCGAAGATGTACAAGAAGGCGCCGCCGATCGTGGCTGCCTACGATCCTTGGGACATCGCTTTCGGCGCTGCCGTCATGAGCAACTACGTGTTCCGCGGTATCACCCAGTCGAACGGCAACAAGGGTTCGGTCGCAGCTTATTTCGAGCCGCGCTACAACATCACCAAGGACGTCCAGATCTACGCTGGTGTCTCCGGTGAGAGCATCGCCTTCCCGAACCGCGCGTCGATGGAACTCGATGGCTACTTCGGTATCCGCCCGACCTGGGGCGCAGCAGCGTTCGACTTCGGCTTCTTCTATTACGGCTATCCGGGCGGCCAGTGCTTCAACACCCCCGCCTTCTGCGGTGGTGATCTCTCCGCTGTCGCGCTGCCCAACGGCAGCGTCGCCAAGAAGAACGCAAGCTTCTACGAAGGCTATGCCAAGCTCAACTACACCTTCAACGACTACTTCTCGCTGGGCGGCAACGCGTTCTACTCACCGAACTTCCTGAACACCGGCGCCGAAGGTACCTATGCTTCGATCACCGGTAAGGTGATCGCGCCGTCGACCTGGTTCGGTTCGACCGGCATCGGCTCCTACGTTTCGGGCGAGTTCGGTCGCCAGTGGCTCGGCACTTCGGATTCCTTCTACGGTACCGTCGCCTTCCCGAACGGCATCAAGTACGCCGACTACAACACCTGGAACATCGGCATCGGCTTCACCTACAAGGTCTTCACGCTTGACCTGCGCTACTCGGACACCAACCTGTCCAAGGGTGATTGCAACGCCTTCACTTCGGACTTCACGGCTCCTGCCGCCGGCACCAACTTCACCGCGATCAACCCGTCGGGCGCTGGCTCGAGCTGGTGCGGCGCCACCGGCATCGTCAAGCTGTCGGCTGACCTGACCGCGATGACCAACCTGAAGTAAGAACTTCGACTGAGATCGAAGGGGCGGCAGAGCGATCTGCCGCCCCTTTTCTTTTGGGATAGAGCTTCCATGAATCGGGACTGGTTGCGACGGGCAGCGAAGACGATCCGTCGCAACAATCATCGCAATGCGCTGGCTGGTGCCGTTGCCGGGCTGGGGGCGGGGATTGCCATCGGTGTGATGGAGTTCTTCTCGGCCGTTGCGCATTATCCGCTGGTCATCATCCCCTTTGCGACCTCGATCGTCCTCGTGATCGGCTCACCCGAAGCCGAGCCGGCGCAGCCGCGCGCGTTGGTCGGCGGACACATCGTCGCGACGCTGGTAGGGCTCGCGGTGCTCAAGCTGACCGGCCCCCATGCCTGGGCCGCCGCCATGGCAGTCGGCCTCGCTGTGCTGGCGATGTATGTCACCGGCACATTCCACCCGCCCGCCGGGATCAACCCGCTGCTGGTCGTGTCTCACGCCCTACCGTGGACGTTCCTGCTCGCGCCGGTGCTGGTCGGCGCGCTGCTGCTCGCGAGTTTCACGTTTGTCTGGCATCGCTATGCGGCAGGCCGCGACTGGCCGCGGCACTGGCTTTAGCGGGGGGCGTGTCACGCCTCAGGCAGTTTCCGTCCTGGCCTTTGCATCTCCCAGCGCGAAGTGATCGCCGGACCGCGTTAGCGACACCTTGCGCTGATGCAAGTCATCGAGCGTGTTGCGGTGGCCGATCGAAACGATGGTCGTGCCAGGCAGCTTGTCTTCCAGCAGCCGGTACAAAGCCGCTTCCGATGGTTCGTCGAGCGATGCGGTAGCCTCGTCAAGGAAGAGGTATTGCGGCTTTTGCAGCAGTGCGCGGGCGACGCCGAGGCGCTGCTGTTCACCGAGCGACAGCATGCGATTCCAGTGGCCATCTTCGTCAAGTCGGGTCGCCAGCGCAGGCAGACCCACGGCCCTGACGGCATCGGCGACCTCCTGTGGGCTGAACGCGTCGGTCCCGGCAGGATAAGCCACCGCATCCAGCAATGTACCGACCGGGAAGTACGGCCGCTGCGGCAGCATCATGATCGCCGCATCCGCGGGGATCGAGATCTTGCCCTTGCCGAATGGCCAGATGCCGGCGATGGCGCGGAACAGCGTAGATTTTCCGGAGCCCGATGGGCCCGTAAACAGCGTGCGTTCCCCGCGGCGGAAGCTGAAGCCCGGCGTCTGCACCATGGGAGCGCCATTGGGCAGGCTGAGTGTCAGATCGCTCAGCGCGATGTCACTGGTGCCGGTCTCGGTGGCGTGAACGATATCGGGCTTGGTCGTCAGCGCCTGTACGTTGGCAATGGCTGTCTCGAAGCCATCAAGGCGCATCACGCCGGACTGCCATTCCGCCAGTGTCCGATAGGCCGTGACGAAGAATGAAAGCGCACCCTGCACGGTGCCGAACGCATCCGCGGTCTGCATCACGGCGCCAAGCTGGACCTTCTCCGCAAAATAGGCTGGCGCGACCAGAACATAGGGCAGGATGATCGCGATCTGCTGATAGCTGACCGTGAAGGATGTCAGCTTCTTGGTGCGGCGCATGATGTCGATCCAGTTGCCGACGACCAGCTGGAAGCGGGTCGAGAGTCGCTGGCGCTCGACCGGTTCGCCGCGCAGCAGAGCAATCTGCTCGGCATTTTCGCGCGCACGCACCAGATTGAAGCGGAAGTCCGCTTCATAGCGCTGCTGCTGGAAATTCAGTGCCATCAATGGAGCGCCGATATAGTGCGTCAGCGCGGTGCCGATCACGGCATAGACGAGCGCGCCCCAGACGAGATAGCCGGGGATCGGGATATCCCGGCCGAACACATGCAGCGGCGCCGCGTCGGACAGGCCCCACAGGATGATCACGAAAGAGAACAGTGTGACGACCGAACTCAACAGGCCGATGCCGATGTCGAGCGTCTTCTCCACGAACAGCTTCACGTCTTCGGCGATGCGCTGATCCGGGTTGTCGGCAGCGTCGCCCTGCAGCTGCATGCGATAGTGGTTGGCGTCGGCGAGCCAGTTGCCGAGATAGCGCTCGGTCATCCAGCGCCGCCAGCGGATCTGGAGCCACTGGTTGAGGTAGAGCTGATAGACCTTGAGTGCGATGTTGATCGCCGCAAGCACGCTGAAGTAAGCGAGCTGATAGGTGAAGACGTCGAGGTTTCTGTCCTGCAGTGCGTTGTAGAAGGTATTGTTCCAGCGATTGAACAAAACGCTGAGACCGACCACCGCCAGCTCGATGGCGATCACCGCCGTGAGGAGTCCGAGTCCCGCCCATTTGTCCTCGGAACGAAAATAAGGAACCGCGATCCGCCAGACGGTCGCGAGCGTGGAGCGGATGTTATTCACAGGTCGTCTCCGGGAGGAGGGCCCTAAGCCCTTAAGATCAAAAATGAATTCCAGCGTTTAGACTAAAGTAGCTGGTTTGATGGCCTGCGGCAGCTTGTCGCGAAACTGTGATTCACCCTAGCATGACGAAAAGCGAGGCATGGGGGCCTCGCATTCGCGTAGCCTATGGGCGCTATCGGCTTTGACCGATCGTGGATGCCCTCGCAAGTGAACAATCAGCAATTTGCCGATCGATAACGATCGAGCCGCTGCAATAATATAAAGGGGGAAAACGGCCATGTGGAATCAGGTCTACAATCCATTCAATAGCTCGACGATCTCGACGCTTGTGGCCGCGATACCGGTGGTCGTCCTGCTGGTGCTGATCGCCACCAACAAGGTCAAGGCGCATATCGCAGCGATCATTGCGCTGGTGCTCGCCAATCTTGTGGCGATCTACGCATTCACGATGCCCGCCAATATGTCGCTTCGCGCATCGGCGCTCGGCGTCGTCACCGGCTTCTTCCCGATTGGCTGGATCGTCCTCAACGTCATCTTCATGTATCGCCTCACGGTGGATAGCGGCCGCTTCGAGGTGCTGCAGCGCGCCATCGGCGGCGTCACCAATGACCGCCGTCTGCAGATCCTGCTGATCGCGTTTTCGTTCGGCGCATTCTTCGAGGGCGCGTCGGGCTTCGGTACGCCGGTGGCCGTCACCGGCGCCGTGCTGATCGGCCTCGGCTTCTCGCCGCTGGCAGCATCCGGCCTGTCGCTGATCGCCAATACTGCGCCCGTCGCTTATGGCGCACTCGGCACGCCGATCCAGGGCCTCGCCACCGTCACCGGCTTCGACCCCTTCATCCTGGGCGCGATGGTCGGCCGCCAGTTGCCGATCTTCTCGATGATCGTCCCATTCTGGGTGGTCTGGGCCTTTGCCGGCTGGAAGGGCATGAAGGAAGTCTGGCCTGCCATCCTCGTTACCGCACTATCCTTCGCGATCCCGCAATTCGTAATCTCGAACTTCATCAATCCGTGGATCGTCGACATCGGCGCCTCGCTGATCTCGATGGGCGCGCTGATCCTGTTCCTAAAGGTCTGGCAGCCCAAGACGATCTGGACCTCGGCCGCGCTGCGCCAGCACGACGATTCCGCGTCCACCGTGCCGCCGGTGAAACCGATGAGCACGGAGAAGCTGACCTCGGCTCAGGTCTGGAGCGCGCTGACGCCATGGATCATCCTCTGCGTCATCCTGCTGGTCTGGGGCACCAACTGGTTCAAGGGGATCGTCAATCCGATCTTCTCCTGGAATTTTCCAGTGCCTGAGCTGCACAACATGATCAACAAGGTGCCGCCGGTGGCCGCCAAGCCGACGCCGGAAGGCGCGGTGTTCGCGTTCACTTACGTTTCCTATACCGGCAGCGGCATGTTGCTGGCTGCGATCATCTCCGGCTTCATCATGGGCTTCTCGCCTGCGAAGATGATTGTGGAATATGGCCGCACCATCAAGATCTGCGCCTACTCGCTGATCACCATCTCGGCGATGTTGGCCATCGGCACGCTCACGCGTCTGTCGGGTGTCGACGCGACGCTCGGTCTGGCCTTCGCTGCCACCGGCGTGCTGTACCCGTTCTTCGGCACACTGCTTGGCTGGCTCGGCGTGGCGCTCACCGGTTCGGATACCGCATCGAACGTGCTGTTTGGCAACCTACAGAGGATCACGTCCGAACAGCTCGGTCTGTCGCCGATCCTGATGAGCGCGGCGAACTCGTCCGGTGGCGTGATGGGCAAAATGATCGACGCGCAATCGATCGTTGTGGCGTCCACCGCAACCAACTGGTTCGGGCATGAGGGCACGATCCTGCGCTTCGTGTTCTGGCACTCGATCGTGCTGGCCTGCATGGTCGGCCTGCTCGTGATGCTGCAGGCCTATGTCTATCCGTTCACGGTGATGGTCCTGGCGCCGTAGGGTGCACGCAACGAACCAATGACGAATCCCCGCGGCTGCAAGGCCGCGGGGATTTTTCGTTGTCGCGCCATATTGTTTCCCGACGGTTCTGGTCAACCGTCGCGGCCGCGCGTAGAACCGCGGCCATTGTCGCCATCCACGATCACGCCGAGAATTCATATGACTGCCATGACCACTTTGCTGCGGGCCGCCTTTGCAAGTGCTGCGTTTCTGATTGTAGTCCCTGCGCATGCTGCCGACGAGTTTCCATTCGGCATGGAAATGACTCTGGATGCACAGCGTCAGCCCGGCTCGAAGCGGATTCCAAATCTGGAAATCGGCGAGGCCGGCGAGGCGCGGGTGGAGTTGTGGTGCAAGGGCGGCAAGGGTCAGTTCTCGGTCGCTGGCAACACCGTCGTCTTCGTCGCCGGCGCGATGGAGAACCGCAGTTGCTCGGACGCACAGGCCGCGATGGACGATCAGTTGATCGCCGATCTCGGCGCGGCCACCAACTGGCAGCGGCGCGGTGATGCAGTGACGTTCGTCGGGCCGAAGTCGCTGCGGTTTCGGCTGAATACGAATTGATAGCTTAAGCTGCGAAGGCGCTCCACTTCCCCTCTCCCCCGCGGAGCGTAGCTCCGCCAGGCGGGAGAGGGTGGATCGAACCGCAAAGCGGTTCGAGACGGGAGAGGGGGCGCCACGAACTCCGGCCCTCTCCCGCCTTCGCTGCGCTCAGGCACCCTCTCCCGCGGCGCGCAGCTTTGCTGCGCTGGGGGAGAGGGGAAGAAAGAGCGTAGTCTTACGTGCTACTTCCAGTTCGAATTGTCCGCATCCCAACGCTGTGCCTTGAACTCCGCCGCGACAGCTGCAACCGCGCCGTTGTCATCGCGCGGATCGCTCTCTTCATCGGCGGTCGGCGAATCCGCGAGAGCCAGCTTCGCGCCCGAGTTCTCATCCGCGGTTGTTACTGACGGCGTGCTGACCCACAGGATCAGCTTATCCGTCGTGCCGGGCTTGTCGGGAGCGATGATCGCGTTGACCTCGACCGTCTCCGTCAATTCGAGCGCGGGCAGAACCTGACTCGGGCGCTTGAAGGTCAGCTTGAGCTTTCCGGTCTCGTCGTCCCATGACGCAGCGGCAGGTTTGCCCGACATGGTCCTGGCGAGCACATTCGCCAGCGCCGTCGCAACCTTGTCGCGATTGATCTTGTCGCCATCGCGCCAATCGGCGGCTGCAAAGCGCACGGTACGATCCATGTCGATAGCGCCCGTGGTCCAGCCGACATTGACGACGCCGGGATAGGTCTTGGTTTTAGCGACGAACGCCGCGGCGCGTTCCGGATCGATGGCGAGGCTGATGACCTGCTCGCCGGCGCGGAGCGCATCGCAGGACACGGTCAGACTGTTCAACGCGACTTCGACATTCTGCCCGCGCAGCGTGCGGACGAAATCGAGTGCGGCTTCGAGCTTGATCTTGACCGCGATGGCTTCGGGCGACACTTCGGTGAAGTCCTTCGGTGCGGGCGCGATATTGTCGTCGGTGGACTGATTGTCCTGGAATTCCTTCTCGCTCTGATCGGAATTGTCCGAAGACGTCACGTTGTTGTTGGTCTGACCGACCGAGATCTGTCCCTTGAATTCGAACGTGTCGCCGGTCGGCCGGCGGTTCAGCTTGATGGTCACCGGCAGCTTGTCGACCTGGGTCTGCGTTGCGCCGGTCAGCGTCGAACCACTGACCGTGAGATTGGCGACGAAGCGATCCTTGCGGTCGCTGCCCTTCTCGGCGGGATAGCAGACATCAAGCGTCGCGGCCGTGACGGCCTTGCCCTGCCGTGTCTCGCGCAGGATGACGTCGGCGTTGCCGTTCATGACGCCGTCGATCGAGGTGAAATAGCGCGTCTCGGGGCCTGCGGGCTGGCTCTTCGGCGCGGCTTTCACCTGCGCGAAGGCGTGGTGGACGGTCCCAACCGAGGCGGTGACCGTAAGGCCGAGCAGACAAAGATGAAGCGCGCGCATTTCAAAAGTCCCTGGACGTTATCGACGTGTCTCCGGGCGGATTTATCTGATTCCGCCCATGCGAGATTAATCACGGGATTGAATCAGAACCGCGACCAAGGCGAAAGGCCATAAGTCGCAGGTGCATTGTATCAGGGCAAAAAAGAAGGCCGCCCGGAGGCGGCCTTCGATCACAATGCAGTTGAGCGTGAAAGCAGGGCTTAGAAGCCCATGCCTCCCATTCCGCCCATGCCACCCATACCGCCGCCACCGCCCGGCATCGCCGGTGCAGCTTCCTTCGGCAGTTCGGCGACCATGGCTTCGGTGGTGACCAGCAGGCCGGCAACCGAGGCGGCGTCCTGCAGTGCAGTACGCACCACCTTGGCCGGATCGATGATGCCCTTGGCGACCATGTCGACATAGGTTTCGGTCTGCGCGTCGAAGCCGAAGGTCTCGGACTTCTCGTCCAGGATCTTGCCGACCACGATCGAACCTTCAACGCCGGCGTTTTCGGCGATCTGGCGGATCGGAGCTTCCAGCGCCTTCAGCACGATGTTGATACCGGCCTGCACATCGGCGTTCTCGTTGGTGAGACGGCCGACGGCCTTCTTGGCACGCAGCAGCGCAGTGCCGCCACCGGGGACGATGCCTTCCTGAACGGCCGCGCGGGTGGCGTTCAGCGCGTCATCCACGCGATCCTTCTTTTCCTTCACTTCGACTTCAGTCGCGCCGCCGACGCGGATGACGGCAACGCCGCCAGCCAGCTTGGCCAGACGCTCCTGCAGCTTCTCACGGTCGTAGTCCGAGGTGGTTTCCTCGATCTGCGCCTTGATCTGGTTGACGCGGGCTTCGATCGCCGGCTTCTTGCCAGCGCCGTTGACGACGGTGGTGTTTTCCTTGTCGATCACGACCTTCTTGGCGCGGCCGAGCATGGCGAGCGTGACGCTTTCCAGCTTCATGCCGAGATCTTCCGAGACGAGCTGACCGCCGGTCAGGATCGCAAGGTCTTCCAGCATCGCCTTGCGGCGATCGCCGAAGCCTGGTGCCTTGACGGCAGCAACCTTGAGGCCACCGCGCAGGCGGTTGACCACGAGGGTGGCGAGCGCTTCGCCTTCGACGTCTTCAGCAATGATCAGCAGCGGCTTGCCCGACTGCACCACGGCTTCGAGCACCGGCAGCATGGCCTGCAGGCTGGAGATCTTCTTCTCGACGAGCAGGACGTACACGTCCTCGAGCTCGGCGGTCATCTTCTCGGCATTGGTGACGAAGTAGGGCGACAGGTAGCCGCGATCGAACTTCATGCCCTCGACGATGTCGACTTCGGTCTCGAGCGACTTGTTCTCTTCAACCGTGATGACGCCTTCGTTGCCGACCTTCTGCATTGCCTGGGCGATCATCTTGCCGATGGCAGCGTCGCCGTTGGCGGAGATGGTGCCGACCTGGGCGACTTCAGCCGAAGACGCAACCGGCTTGGCGCGCTTGGTGATGTCCTTGATGACGGCGGCGACGGCGATATCGATGCCGCGCTTGAGGTCCATCGGGTTCATGCCGGCGGCAACCGACTTGGCGCCTTCACGGACGATGGCCTGGGCCAGCACGGTGGCGGTGGTGGTACCGTCGCCTGCGGTGTCGTTGGTCTTCGAGGCAACTTCGCGCAGCATCTGCGCGCCCATGTTCTCGAACTTGTCCTCGAGCTCGATCTCCTTGGCGACGGTGACGCCGTCCTTGGTGATGCGCGGAGCGCCGAACGACTTCTCGATCACGACATTGCGGCCCTTCGGACCGAGCGTGACCTTGACGGCGTTGGCGAGAATGTCGACGCCGCGCAGCATGCGATCGCGCGCGTCTCCGGAGAATTTAACGTCTTTGGCTGCCATGTTGATGGTGCTCCAAGTGATGGGAATTTGAAATTAAAACGCTGTCATGGCCGGGCTTGACCCGGCCATCCATCTTCCTGCGAAGAAGCCAGATGGATGCCCGGATCAAGTCCGGGCATGACGTCCGAGTGTTTGGAGAGCGGACCGCCTTTAGGCGATCACGCCCATGATGTCCGACTCCTTCATGATGAGGAGTTCTTCGCCGTCGAGTTTGATCTCGGTGCCCGACCACTTGCCGAACAGAACCTTGTCGCCGACCTTGATGTCGATCGGGATCAGCTTGCCGGCTTCGTCGCGGCCGCCGGGGCCCACGCCGACGACTTCGCCTTCAGACGGCTTTTCCTTGGCGCTGTCCGGGATGATGATGCCGCCCTTAGTCTTCTCGTCGGCGACGATGCGCTTGACGACGACGCGGTCGTGCAGCGGGCGGAATTTGGTCTTGGCCATGGGAGTGTCCCTTTAGGGTTTGCGATCTGGTTGCCATCTCGGAGGCGGGCGGGAATCCAGCCGGAACGCTCAAGGCGGCCGGCTCATTCCCTTAGCAATCGCGCTCCGGGAGTGCTAATTGAGCGTCCGGGAAATATGGCCAGACGCTTTTTGAGTCAAGCGAGGCCTTAAGGCCTTGGTGAGGCCAATATAGGATGATCTGGAAACCATAATGGAGAGTCGGCGTAATTCTGCCGACCTCATTGCGCCGTCAGGTGTTTTGCGCTTGGCTGCCGGGACGGGCAGCCGGGGAATTTGCTCTAGGGGATAATATGATCAGGTCACGCTACGCCCGCACGGTTGCCCATCTGGCGATCGTTTCAACTTTGGCGCTGTCATTGGGCGGGTGCGGCACGTCTGGTGGATTGGGCGGGTTCAGCTTTGGGAACTCGCAGCCGACACCGCCGCCGGAGCCCCCGCCGGCGCCGGAACTGCCAGCCTCGATCCGCTCGGAAGAACTCGTCGGCCGCTGGGGTCTGGCGTCCTACATGAATCCCAACGATCGCGTTCGCACCGAGAACGCCGCGCGCGGCCAGTGCAAGCAGCCCTATATCATCGGCCAGGGCGCCACCGGAGGGGTCATCATGCATCTCGCCGACGAGGCGACGCCGCAGGAACTGCGCCTGAAGGGTAGCCCGAGCGGCAAGAACTATATCGGCCCGCCCGGTCCCGCCGGTGGCGAGAAGGATCGCGAGATCGTCTCCTTCGACGGCCGGATTCTCGTCACGCGCTTCATCGACAAGGACGCTGCGGTTCGCTACGGCAACATGGTCTATGTCCGTTGCGCACCCAAGGCCTGACCTGACAAGGCCCGACCTGAGGCGTAACGCGGGTCCCGCCACTCCCTTGAAGACGTGAGCCCATGCACCGATTGCGCGACCTTGTTTTCGGACCGGGCCGCGCGGTCCTTGTGCTGGCATTCACCCAGATCCTGACCTGGGGCATCCTGATCTATCCACCTGTGCTGACCATGCCGCATATCACGGCGGCGCATGGCTGGTCGCTGGCCTTCGGCATGGCGGGCTTTTCGCTGGGGTTGATCGTATCGGGACTACTGTCGCCGGTGGTTGGTGGATTGATCGACCGCCACGGCGGCAATGTCGTCATGGCATCGGGCGCATTGGCCGGTGCCTTGGGTCTCGCTCTGTTTTCAGTCGCCGATCATCCCGCGACCTATCTGGCCTGCTGGCTGTTGCTCGGCGCTGCAATGTCTGCGTCGCTCTACGATCCCGCCTTCGCCACGTTGACGCGTATCTTCGGTGCCTCGGCGCGGCGGCAGATCACCTTCGTGACCTTTGCAGGCGGCTTCGCCTCGACGGTCGGCTGGCCGGCGACCCATCTTCTGCTTGAGGCTGTCGGCTGGCGCGGGACCTATCTGACCTTCGCAGCGATCTTCGCCTTTGTCGTTGCGCCGCTTCATGCTTTTGCATTGCCGCGCCACGTCGCCGTCGCGCCTCTGCCCGTGGTGGACGCCGTTGTCGTCCCCCAGCAGGCAACCCAGCGCCCGGAAGGCTGGCCGTTCATCCTGCTGGCGGCGGCGTTCTCGCTTTACAGCTTCATTCTGTCGGGCGTGACCTCGAACCTGCTGGCGCTGCTGGAGCGCGGCGGGCTCAGTGCTGCAACGGCGGTGACCATCGGTGCGATGTTCGGACCGGCGCAGGTGGCATCGCGGCTGGCGGACTTCATGCTGGCGGGGCGCACCCATCCGCTGTGGATCGCGCGCGGGGCGGTGGTGCTTGTAGTATCGGCCTTCGCAATGCTGGCCTTTGCAGGGATTTCGTTTCCGCTGGCGGCCTTGTTCGCTATCGGATTCGGCGCCGCCAATGGCGTCATGACCATCGCGCGCGGTGCGCTGCCGCTTCTGATGTTTGGCCCGGTGGGGTATGGCCGTGTGATCGGCCGTATCGCGCGGCCGGCTTTGTTCGTGCAGGCCTTTGCGCCGTTCGTGGTGGCTTCCGCGGTCGAGACGCTGTCGGACCGCATGGTGCTGCTGCTTGCGACCGTGCTGGCACTCGCGGTGCTGCTCTGTTTCGTGATGATAAAAACGCCGGGCATTGCTGCCCGGCGTTAAACGATCTCTAACTGTGGTCGAAAATTATCTTAGCCGAACAGCGCGTCGATATCGTCCTGCGAAGCATGGCCGACGTCGCCGTCCAGCTTCGGGCCGTTGAGTAGCTTGTCGTCTTCGCTGCGGTCATCGACCTTGGCCGGCGCATGCGCCTTGATCTCATCGACGCCACCCCAGATGTCCATCATCGCGGTGATGCGGTTCTCGATGAACTTCATCGTGGTCATGACCTTGCTGATGCGCTGGCCGGTGAGGTCCTGGAAGTTACAGGCTTCGAAGATCGCGACGACGTTATCGCCGATCTCTTCCAGCATCTGCTTCTGCTGATCGGGTGAGGTCACCTTGCCGAGCGCTGTCGATGCATTATCGATGGCTTCGGCTGCGGCGAGAATCTGCTGCGTGGCTTCTTCGGTGCCGCCGACGACGGCGCCGAGCTCACCGTTGACCTTCGCCATTTCGTCGCCTTCAAAGCTCTTGCCGTGAAGAACTGCGATTTCCATCTTGGTGCGCGTAATGGCGTCGTGGATCAGATCGAGTTCGATCTTGAGCTTTTCGCACTGCTCGATCTGAGCGCGGTAGGTGGCCAGCAGCGCCTGTGCTTCCGCAACCTGCTGATCGGCGGCGGCGCCGACCTGATCTGTCACGGCGTTGCGGGCCGGCGCTCCCATCTGCGCGCGGATCGCGCGGAGCTCAGCCATGATTTCGCGATGCATTGGCATCGGCTCGCTGCTGCCCACCACTTCATTGGGCATAGGCGCGGTACCGAAAACTTCTTCAATGCGAAATCGCTTGCGACGAACAGACATCAGGTCCCCCAACGTTCAATCAATCCCCCATTCGTATACCCATGAGTTTAACGTGAAGTTCACGCGGGAACATCGCGCCTATAGTCGAAATTTCCGCGAGAGAACTGTTAGTTAACCATGGGGCTTTGGCGTTCATTCAAAATAAACGCTACCAAATAGAACTGAGCCGTTTGACGACGTGGTGAATCCAAACGGCGATTGTGTTTACCAAACCGAGGCGATTTTAACCTTAAGTCGGAGTGTGCAAAGCGCTTCTCAGGTGAGAACGCGCACGACGAAACAGTGCAGAGTACGTCGATGTTCAAAAAGTTCTCTCTCACGCTTCTTGCCAGCGCATCTTTCATCGCCGCTGGATCGCATCAGACGCTTGCGGTGGAAGCCGCGGCGCAATTCGCCGAGCCTCCGGTGGTGTACGCGCAGCAGCCGCAACGCCCCATGCAGCGGACGGCTTACGCCGAACGCTCGCGCATGGGCGGCGGCTTCATCGAGTTTCTGTTCAGCGATGGTCCGGCGCAGCAGGGTCAGCGTTATCAGCAACAGCCGGATTACTCTTACGAGCAGCGACGTTCGCTGCTGCCGCCCATGGATCCGCAACAGCGTGTCTATCAGCAGGAGGAGACGGCAGATGCCGCGCGCCCCGCGCTCGATCCCAAATATCAGCCGCAGATGGTCGAGTATCAGGGCAGCGAAAGTGCGGGCACCATCGTCGTCGATACGCCGAACAAATTTCTGTTCCTGGTACAGGGTGGCGGCAAGGCGATGCGCTATGGCATCGGCGTCGGCCGTCCAGGCTTCACCTGGTCCGGTGTGAAGACGATCACGGCGAAGAAGGAATGGCCGTCGTGGACGCCGCCAAAGGAAATGCTGGCGCGCCGTCCTGATCTGCCGCGTTACATGGAAGGCGGTCCGGAAAATCCGCTCGGTGCACGCGCGATGTATCTCGGTTCGACCCTGTATCGTATTCACGGCTCCAACGAGCCATGGACGATCGGCACCAACGTTTCCTCAGGCTGCATCCGCATGCGCAACGAGGACGTCATCGATCTCTATGGCCGCGTCGGCGTCGGCGCCCGGGTCGTCGTGATCTGATCTTACTTAACCTCTCCCCGCTGTGCGGGGAGAGGTCGGCGCGCAGCGCCGGGTGAGGGGCGGGGCATGCGCTCTCATCACGAAGGGACTGTCGAATCCCACCGTTACGCGGCCGGCCATCTTTTGCTGCTAAAATCCGATCCGATAGTTGAGCGACCGAGGCTCATATCGCGCGATGCCCCTCACCCGTCCGGCTTCGCCGGCCGACCTCTCCCCGTAAAAAACGGGGAGAGGTTAAGGCTGCGTCGCCCGACAATTATGCCAAATCGCTGTCGTCGGAATCCATGTCCATGGCGTCGTAATCGCCGTCGTCCTGGTCTTGATCCTGGTCTTGGTCGGCATCGGCCTGCGCCTGATCGAAGGATCCGGCGCGGGAGCCGCTGGACGAACCGATATCATTGACGCCGGCCTGATTGCCCAGGTTGCCGCCGGACGAATCCGAACCGGAGCTCCACGGGTTCTTGCTCTCGCTGGCATTGGCGGCGTCGCCAAAACCTTGCTGATGGCTGCCGCCCATCATCGAACGGATGCTGCCGAGCAGAAGCGAGCCGCCGACCACGCCGGCTGCGGCTGCCGCTGCGGTGCCCAGAAACGAACCGCCGCCACCAGCCTGAGGTTGCTGCTGGCCGAACTGACCCGGCGCCTGACCTTGGCCGTATCCGCCCTGACCATAGCCACCCTGTGGCTGTGGCTGGCCGATGACCTGCCCGGTGTTCCAGGCAGGACGGCTCGGCTCGGGCGGGCGAACGCTCGGCACGGAGCCGCGCGGCTGGTTCGGGTTCTGACCCTGACCGAACAGGGCGTCCCGCATCGAATCGAGGAAACCGCCCTGAGCGGCCTGTTCGGGGGCGCCGTTGCCTTCCAATTGCTGGATGCGCTCATGGGCGCGCTTCAGCGCTTCGTCCTGCAGCAATACGGTCTGCACCAGCGCATACAGCGCATTGGGGGCGCGGCGCTGGCCCTGCGCAATGGCGTCGAGCGCGTCTGGATCGCGTGGCGCGCCTTCGACCTTGCTGAGCCGGTCAAAGAGATCGTCAACCAGTTGGCGTTCTTGCGGTGTCATGGCGTCCTCTGTCTTCAAAGCGCGCTTGCTTTGCGCGCTGGAGATGTAGTGACGCTTTGTGTCGCAATAAGTGCCGCCTGGATTAAATTTAGTTATGCGACAAAACGACCGGCAGGCCTTGTCGTGCTTCCTCTTGTCATGCTTCCAGCGCGTAGCGCGCCAGATTGGCCTTCAGCATGTCAAGAATCTGATCCCGTGCCGGATCGCGGGTCCCTCTGACCCACGCCGCGGCGAGCGGAAGCCTGTTCATTGCCGCCATGCCTAGCGGCATATAGCGAACGCCGCGTGCGGGCATGCGAGACGTCCAGCGCGGCACGATCGCCAGCCCGATTTCGGCGGCGACGAGATTGACGATGGTCTGCTTCTCGTCGGCGATCTGCACGACATTCGCCTGTAGCCCGGATTCCGCAAACAGCTTCATCGTCAGGTCGTGACTGTGCGGCCGCGACCGTCGCTCCGGCACGATCAGAGGCTCCTCGGCGATGTCTGCGATCGTCAGATGCGCGCGCGAGGCCAGCGGATGGCGCTCGGAGACGGCCACGACGGCTGTCTCGTGAAACAGAAACATGAATTCCAACCGCTTGTCGGCACTCTCGGGCGGCCGGACAAAAGCGAGATCAAGCCGGCCCGACAGCAGGCGCGGCAGCAACCGGATCGTCTTGTCCTCATCAAGCTTGATGGCAAGGTCAGGGGCGCGTTCGCGAAGATCGTGAAGCAGCGCCGGCAGAAGCCCAGCGGCGGCGCTGTCGATTGCACCGACCCGGATCGTGGCTGCACGGGCCCGCACGCGTGCGCGGAAGGACGACGCGATCTGATCTGCGCGGGCGAGCAGGTCGCGTGCCTGTTTCAGAAACTCGACGCCGTCATCGGTCAGGGCGACGCTGCGCGTCGTGCGCGTCAGCAGGCGTGTGCCGAGATCGTCCTCGAGGAGGCGGATGTAGCGGCCGAGTGCGGACGGCATCATTTCGAGCCGCTGCGCCGCGCGGCCGAAATGCAATTCGTCCGCCGCCGTCACGAAACAGCGCAACTGGTGCAGATCCATCAAGCCTCCCGATGGCGCCCTTCGGCCGCCTCGGAAGTTATTATATCATTTATTTATATAAACAACCTCGATTGAGCCGGGCGTAGCTCGCCTGCAGGGTGGGGAGAGCCAGTTCAGCCCAGCAGAGACCTCACCATGCGCGAATATTCCATCGCGGCCATTCCGGCCGACGGGATCGGCCCCGAAGTTATCGCCGCCGGCACCCGTGTGCTCGAAGCCCTGCAGAAGCGGGTCGGCGACGTGACCTTCAATGTCGAGACCTTCGACTGGGGCTCAGCCTATTACCGCAAGCACGGCGTGATGATGCCGGCCGACGGTCTGCCGAAGCTGAAGAAGTTCGACGCGATCTATTTCGGCGCCGTCGGGGCGCCTGATGTGCCCGACCACATTACGCTGTGGGGCCTGCGGCTGCCGATCTGCCAGGGCTTCGATCAATACGCGAATGTACGCCCGACCAAGATCCTGCCCGGCATCACCTCGCCACTGCGCGGTGTCGAAACCGGCGATCTCGACTGGGTGATCGTGCGCGAGAATTCCGAAGGCGAATATGCCGGTTGCGGCGGTCGCGTACATCGCGGGCTGCCGGAGGAAGTCGGCACCGAGGTCTCGGTGTTCACCCGCGTCGGCGTGATCAGGATCATGCGCTACGCGTTCAAGCTCGCGCAGTCACGTCCGCGCAAGCTGCTCACCGTCGTCACCAAGTCGAACGCGCAGCGCCACGGCATGGTGATGTGGGACGAGATCGCCGACGAAGTGTCGAAGGACTTCCCTGACGTCACCTGGGACAAGATGTTGGTCGACGCCATGACCGTGCGTATGACGCTGAAGCCGCAGAGCCTCGACACCATCGTCGCCACCAATCTTCACGCCGACATTCTCTCCGACCTCGCCGGCGCACTGGCCGGTAGCCTCGGTGTCGCGCCGACGGCGAATATCGACCCGGAGCGCCGCTTCCCTTCGATGTTCGAACCGATCCACGGCTCGGCTTTCGACATCACCGGCAAGGGCATCGCCAATCCCGTGGCCAGCTTCTGGACCGCAGCGCAGATGCTCGATCACCTTGGCGAACCCGATGCCTCGGCGCGGTTGATGCGTGCGGTGGAGAAGGTCTGCGAAGCCGGCATTATCACGCCGGATGTCGGCGGCAAGGCCACGACGAAAGAAGTGACCGACGCCGTGGTAGACGCGATCCATAGTTCGAACGTCTGACGCGATTTCCGAACGCCCCGGCCTCACCGGGGCGTTCGCTTTCAATAAATCAAAACAATATTCAGGGAGGATCTCATGAAAGTCACAGCTACACTTGCGTTTGCGATTACGCTGGCAAGCTCCGCTGCCTTCGCACAGGGCTATCCCAACAGGCCAATCACCATGCTGGTGCCGTTCGCGGCCGGCGGTGCCACCGACACCGTCGCGCGCGTCACCGCTGCGACAATGTCGAAGATCCTCGGCCAGACCATCATCATCGAAAACGCCACGGGCGCCGGCGGCACCATCGCGGCGGCCCGCGCAGCCCGTGCCGAGCCGGACGGCTACACGATCCTGATCCATCACATCGGGATTTCCACCGCGGCGACGCTGTATCGCAAACTGCCTTACGACACCAAGACCGCCTTCGCGCCGATCGGCCTCGTCACCAATGCGCCGATGACCATCATCTCCAGGCCGAACCTGCCGCCGAACACGCTCGCCGAGCTGATCACCTATATCAAGGCCAACGGCGACAAGATGACCTTCGGCAATGCCGGCCTCGGCGCGGCCTCGCAGCTGTGCGGCCTGATGTTCATGAATGCCATCGACAAGCAGATCCTGTCGGTACCCTACAAGGGCAACGGCCCCGTCATGAACGACCTGATCGCCGGCCAGATCGATCTCACTTGTGACCAGACCACCAACACCACCGGCCCGATCGCAGCCAAGCTGGTGAAGAGCTACGCCATCACCACCAAGACACGCCTGTCGTCGATGCCGGATCTGCCCACTGCGGACGAAGCTGGATTGAAGGGTTTCGAGGCTGGCGCCTGGCACGGCATCTATGCGCCAAAGGGAACGCCTGACGATATCGTGCAGAAACTGGCGAAGGTGCTGCAGGATTCGTTGCGCGATCCCGAGCTGATCAAGCGCTTCAACGACATCAACACCGATCCGGTGCCACAGGATCAGGCGACGCCGCAGGCATTGAAGAAGCAGCTCGACAGCGAGGTCGATCGCTGGGCGCCGATCATCAAGGCGAGCGGACAGTTCGCGGACTAGCGTGCGAGCGTGACGTTATTTGCCACCAGCAACTGCGCGAAGGCATCGCTTGCCAGATATTGATATTCGCGCTCGCGCTGGTCGGTGAACGGATCGAGGTCGATCAGAATATCGTCGACATGGCCGGGATGGCACATCACGAGTCCGCCATCCGGAAGGTCGTTGAGGAAACCGGCCATGAGCGTGCCGAAGTCGGCGTGCTTCGTGAAATCGTAGGCGCCGGCGAAGCCCGGATTGAACGTCACGCTGGCGCGCGTCGCACGTCGGCGGAACGTGGCGCTGAGCGTGTCGAGCAACAGCGCCTTCGGATTATCGAGGCGTTGGCCTAACGGCAGCACGCGGCCGGATTGCCGAACCCAGGCCTTCGGCGCATTTTTCTTCACTGCGGCGAGGAGGGCATCGCGCACCTGCGGGAAGGTCTGCACGTGCTGGTGTCCGTCGATATAGTCGGGGGCGCGCCCGAACAGGGCCACAAACTTCGCGATCTGCGTCGTCAGCTCGGTTTCGATCGCCTCGCGATCGAGTTTTCGCAACAGGCTGAAGCGCAGCATCTTGCCGAGCGGCAGGAACAGCTCGTCGAGCAGCGGGCGGTAATGCATCGTCAGCGGATGAAACGGGGCGGTCAGCGTCGCGTGTAGCCCGATCTCGCAATTCGGATTCTTGGCGACGGCGTCCTGCAACGCGCTCACATCATCGCGCGAAATTGCAGGACCGACCACCATCACGGATGTGGCGTTGAGGCGTCCGAGCGCAATGAGTTCGCGGATGCCCTGATTGACGCCGGGGCTGATGCCGTAATCGTCGGCGCAGAGTGTGATGCGGCGCAGGGCTGCGCCGGTCATTCGGCAGCGGTCCGGTCGGTGGTTTGCGTCACACTATCGGGGGTGTTGCGCTTCACGCTGTGTTCGGCGACGAAATAGATCGGCCGCGCCTTCAGTTCGGACAGGATCTTGCCGATATATTCGCCGAGCACGCCGATCATGATCAGCTGCACGCCGCCGAGGGTCATCAGGCCGACGACCAGCGATGGATAGCCCGGTACCGATTTGCCGGAGACCCATGTCTCCCACAGGATCGACAGGCCGAACAGGAACGCGCCGAAGGCGAGCAGAAGACCGAGCAGGCTGGCGAAACGCAGCGGAGCCACCGAGAACGAGGTCAGGCCTTCGATCGACAGGCCGATCAACTGCTTCGGATTGAACGAGGTCACGCCGTGCTCGCGTGCCGCCGGTTCGTAGTCGACGCGGAGCTGGCGGAAGCCGATCCAGGTCGCCAGTCCCTTGAAGAACCGGTTGCGCTCCGGCAACTGGCGCAACGCCGCAGCCGCACGCGGTGACAGCAGACGGAAGTCGCCGGCGTCTTCCGGGATCTTCTGCCGCGCGCCCCAGTTGATCAGCGCATAGAAGCCGCGCACAGCCTGGCGGCGCAGGAAGGACTCGTTGTCGCGATGGGCCTTGGCGGTATAGACGACGTCATAACCTTCGACGATCCAGTGACGCACCAACTGTTCGACCAGTGACGGCGGATGCTGGCCGTCGCCATCCATGAACAGCACCGCGCCCTTGGTGACATGGTCGAGCCCCGCCATCAGCGCGGCTTCCTTGCCGAAATTGCGCGACAGCGACACGACCTGAACGTCGAGCGACGTGGCTTGCAGGCTGCGCGCAACCGCCAGCGTGCCATCGGCGCTGCCGTCATCGATATAGACGACTTCGCAGGCGAGGCCGTGGCGTTCTTTCAGTGTCGTCGCAAGCGTCGCCAGCCGTTCATGAAACAAAGCAAGGCCGGGCGCCTCGTTGTAAACAGGCACAACGATCGACAGGCCTTGTGCCGCGGCGGTCGCGGCATCGGTCGACAGGCTCGATACGTCGCTGCCCAGCATCATCGATCAGATTCCGATATCCAAAATATGCTCATGAATCATATGGTAATCAGCCAGTGCGTCCGCCAGCAAGGCGAAACGCCGCGCTGCGCGTTACTGCCGCAAGAACGCCTCAAGTTTGGCGAATAGCGGATTCTCGCGATCCATCACATAGTCGAGCGAGGCGACCGAGACGGTATCTGCGCCGTTGGCACGCAGGAAGCTGCTCAGCGCGTAAAGCTGCGCCGGCGGGCAGTGCAGCGTGATCATGCCCGACGAGGTCGGGCCGCCAAACGGTGACACCACGCCGAAGCGGTTGTGGGCCTCGGTGAGGAGCGCCTGATTGCAGCCGGCGAAGCGGGTGCGCACTTCCTTGTATTTGCTGGCGCGGGCGCGCGCGGCAATGTGGTCGAGAATGATGCGCGCAGTTTCCAGAGACTGCGCCGACCAGTCGGCGGCGCGCGAGGCGACGAGATTGGCCTGGCTGCGCAGGATGACGCCGTCATCGAGTACCTTGAGGCCGTTGGCGACGAGGGTCGCGCCGGTGGTGGTGATGTCGACGATCAGTTCGGCCGTGCCGGTGGCCGGTGCGCCCTCGGTGGCGCCGGCGCTTTCGACGATGCGATAGTCGACCACGCCGTGAGACGCGAAGAAGTTGCGCGTCAGGTTGATATACTTCGTGGCGACGCGCATGCGGCGATTGTGCTGCGCGCGGAAGCCGGTGGTGACGTCATCGAGATCGGCCATGGTGCGGACGTCGATCCAGGCCTGCGGCACGGCAACGACCACATTGGCGCTGCCGAAGCCCAGGCCATCGATCAAAGCGACCTTCTTGTCGGCGTCGGGGATGCTTTCACGCAAAAGATCTTCGCCGGTGATGCCGAGATGCACGGCGCCGCGCGCCAGGTTCGAGGCGATCTCGCTGGCCGAGAGATAGGCGATTTCGACATTGTCGAAGCCGGCAATGGTGCCGCGGTAATCGCGCACGCCGCCCGGCTTCGCCAACGTCAGGCCGGCGCGGGTGAAGAAGGCTTCGGCGTTTTCCTGCAGGCGTCCCTTGGACGGAACGGCAAGGACGAATGGTGTGGTCATGACGCGCTCCCGGAAACCAGCGCCGAGGACGCGTTCTGAGTGAGGGCTTCGATCCAGATCGAGAAGCCGACCGCAGGGATCGGCGTAGCGGAGCCGAGCTGCGTCAGCAGTCCGTCATACCGGCCACCGGCGACCAGCGGCTCGGTGCCATTGCCCTTGCGGTGCAGTTCGAATTCGAAGCCGGTGTAGTAGTCGACGCCGCGGCCGAATGAGGTCGAGAAACGCGTCCTGGTGGTATCGATACCGCGCGCCGCCATGAAGCCGATGCGGCTTTCAAATTCGTCGATGGCGGCCGTGATGGTGAGTTTGGCATCGGAGGCGAGCTTGCGCAGTTGCTGCAGGGCATCGTCGGGATCGCCTGAGATCGCGAGGAAGCGCTTGATCAGCACCAGCGCATCGCGCGGCAGTGCGCCGCCTTTCAGCGTCGACTGTTCGAGGAAGCGATCGGCGATTTCCGCCACCGAACGGCCGCCGACATTGGTGGCACCGGCGATCGACATCAGGTCGGTGACCAGTGCCAGCGCTGCCTTGCGGTCGGAGCCCGCGAGCGCGGCGAGCACGCCTTCATATTCGTTGCGGACCGGCGACTCCGCGAGGGTGAGCCGGTCGAGATCGTGGGTCAGGCTGATCTTGCGGTTGAAGTCCTTCATCAGCCGGCGCTTCCACACCGGATAGAGGTCGAGCGCCTCGATCAGCGCCGCGAACAGGGCGACGTCGCCGGTGCGGATTTCGATATCGCTGAGGCCAAAGGCAGCCGTCGCCTCGAGGCCGAGCGCCAGCATTTCGGCATCGGCGGCTGCGCGATCCTGACGGCCGAAGGATTCGATGCCGGCTTGCTGGAATTCGCTGGGCGTGCCCTGCCGATAGCGGAACACCGGGCCGAGATAGCTGAAGCCCGCAGGCTGGCCAGCCTGCGGTGAGGCGAGATAATCGCGCGCCACGGGGATCGTGAGATCCGGCCGCAGGCACAGCTCTTCGCCCGACGCGTCGGTCGTCAGATACAGGCTCTTGCGGATGTCTTCGCCGGACATATCGAGGAACGGATCGGCGGGTTGCAGGATCGCCGGCTCGGCATGGGCGTAGCCGGCCTCGGCAAACGACAACAGCAGCGCATCCGCCCAGGCGGCGGATCCGGTCGCGCGAGGGGCGGCGGGTTTGGTCATCTCGAAGTCCAGCAATCTCAACAGAGTGGTCGTTGGCGCAGCCCATAGCATGGCGGTTGCGACGTTTCGACCACCATCACCCGGTGGCCTTAATGTCGGGTCATGGCAGCGGGCTATTTGCCTACTTGGTTACCATTCCAGTCACCAAGGGCCGTCTGCACCAGTGCCAGCGCAGCCACCGCCGCCGTATCGGCGCGCATGATCCGCGGACCCAGCGCCAGCCGGAGAATATTGGCCTGTTTCAGCAGCAAAGCCCGTTCTTCCTCGGCAAAGCCGCCTTCCGGGCCGATCAGCACATCGATTCCGGCTGAGGCGGCCGTGCGGGCACCGGTCAACGCGGCCACGGGATCGGCCACCTCGGCGGCTTCGTCGCAGAAGATCAGCAGCCGTTTGGCATCCCGCTGGTCGAGATATTTGGGCAGGTTCAGCGGCTCGGCGACGCTGGCCACGCTCAGAATTCCGCATTGTTCGGCCGCCTCGACCACGTTGGCGCGCATCCGCTCGGTATTCACCCGGCTGGCCTGGGTAAAGCGCGTCATCACCGGCTGCAGTGCCGCCGCGCCCATTTCGATGGCCTTCTGGACCATGTAGTCCAGCCGGGCGTGTTTCAGCGGTGCGAATACATAGGTCACGTCGGGCAAGCGGTCCTGCGGCCGGACCTGGGTCAGCAGGGTCAGGCGGTCTGCCCGCTTGCCGCCGGAAATGGCGGCCTGCCATTCGCCGTCCTTGCCGTTGAACACCAGCACCGAGGCGCCGGAGCCCAGCCGCAGCACATTGCCGAGGTAATTGCTCTGGTTGCGGTCGAGCGAAATGGTTGCGTCGGCTGCAAAAGGCGCATCGACAAACAGGCGGGGACTGCGGAAATCGGCTTGCGGCATCGTTCATGTTCCATTCAGAGGGCGAGCTTTAGCCCAACTGCGACGAATTATCATGCGAGAACGCGGGTTTGCGCCGCGCTGCCGCCCGAATCCGCGTGCTGTTGGTGGGTTGTTAAGGCTTGGCAGGAATCGTAGAAAGTCCTGAATCAGGATGGGCTTCGCCCCCGATCAATCGGGGCACTGAGCTGCCGGAGGAATATCTGTGATCATCCGTCGTTTGATTGTGCCGCTGTCCATGGCCGTGTTCGCCATGCAGGCTATCGAAGTTCATGCCCAGGGCGCGTTTCCCGCGCCGCTGCCGGGCAACAGCTCGGCTGCGCCTGCGAGTTCGTCGCCGTTTCCGCCGGTGAACGGTGCGCCTGCCAGCGCATCGCCATTTCCGCCGGTCAATGGTGCGGCGGCTGCGCCCAGCGCGTTTCCCTCCAATGGCGCTGCGCCGATCGGTGGTGGCGGCTTCGGCGCTCCTCCGCAGCAACAGGCGGGCCCGCCCGGCGGCGAAGATTGCATGAAGGGCTTTCTGCCCCTGCGTCAGGACGCCGAAAAGAAGGGCGCTGCCATCAAGGCTGCGAGCGAGCGTCGCGCGCCTCCGGACGAGGCCTGCAAGCTGATCACCTCTTTCTCGCAGACCGAAGTCAAGATGATCAAATACATCGAGGCGAATGCGCAGAAGTGCGGCATTCCGCCCAATGTCGGCGAACAGATGAAGACCGGCCACAAGAACACTGAAGGCATGCGGCAGAAGGTCTGCAGCGTCGCGCAGCAGCAACGGGGTGGCGGTGGTGGCGGCCCGGTGGCAGCGCCGCGCCTCAGCGACGTGCTGGGCTCCTCGGCATCGCTGCCGGAAGCGAACAATGCGCGCAAGAGCGGCGGCACCACCTTCGATACGCTGAACGGCAACGTGCTCACCCGATGATCGGGTGGCAGATCATTCTGGTCCAATGAGCGACGCGGCCGCCCGCGTTGCGGATGCGACCGGCAACTGGGTCGATCGCTCGGCGCCGTTGTGGTCGCGACCCTATCTGCGGCTGTCGCGCTTCGATCGTCCGATCGGCTCATGGCTATTGCTGATGCCGTGCTGGTGGTCGGCGGCGCTCGCCTCCGGCATGGCGCACGATATCCATCAATTGCCCAAGATGATCGCGCTGTTCTTCATCGGCGCTTTTGTCATGCGCGGTGCCGGCTGCACCTGGAACGACATCACCGATCGCGACCTCGACGCCAAGGTGGAGCGCACACGCTCGCGGCCGATTCCGGCCGGGCAGGTCACGGCGAAACAGGCTTTTGCATTTCTGGTGCTGCAGGCCCTCATCGGTCTCGTGGTGCTGCTTCAGTTTAACACTTTCGCCATTGCCACCGGTATCGCCTCGCTTGGCATCGTTGCCGCCTATCCCTTCATGAAGCGCATCACCTATTGGCCACAGAGCGTGCTGGGCCTCGCCTTCTCGTGGGGCGCGCTGATGGGCTTTGCTGTCGTGTTCGGCCGCATCGATGCAACAGCGCTGGCTTTGTACGCGGGTTCGATCTGCTGGGTGATCGCCTATGACACGCTCTACGCTCATCAGGACACCGAGGACGACGCGCTGATCGGCGTGAAGTCGACGGCGCTGCTGTTTGGGGAACGCACGCAGGCCGCGCTGACGCTGTTTTACGGGCTTGCCGTGTTGCTGATCGGCGCGGCGCTAGCACTGGCTGGCGCGCGCTGGCCGGCATGGCTCGGCCTCGCGGCGTTCGCGGCGCACTTGGCTTGGCAGATCACCCGCATCGATATCAGCGACTCCGCATTATGCCTGCGGCTGTTTAAGTCCAACCGTGACGCGGGGCTGCTGCTGTTTGCAGGATTGCTTGTGGATGCCATCATGCGGGCGGCGTAATCGCGCCTTCCAAAGCACTGGTGGACCACAGAGATGGACGTCGCGCAGCTCAAGACACTCATCCACGTGGCCGAACTGGGTAGCCTGAGCAAGGCCGCCGATCGCCTGCGCATCGCGCAGCCGGCCTTGAGCCGGCAGATCAGACTTTTGGAAAAGGAGCTCGGCGCCGTGCTGTTTGAACGGCACGGGCGCGGCATGGTCATCACTGAGATCGGCCGCGACGTTCTCAACCACGCGACCCGCGTGATGACCGAGCTCGATGCCATCCGCAATGTCACCTCGGAGGAGAGCGCGTCGTTCAAGGGGCTCGTCTCCATTGGCACGACGCCGACCGTGGCGGAGATCGTCACCGTTCCGCTGGTGAAGAAGATCAAGGAAGTGCATCCGCAGCTCTCAATCCGGCTGTCATCGGCCTTCACGGGCCATTTGCTCGACTGGCTGCAGCGCGGCGAGCTTGAACTCGCCGTGTCCTACGATCCGCAGCCGCTACGTTCACTGCGCATCGTGCCGGTGATGATGGAGAACCTGCTGTTCGTCAGCGCCGGCAGCAAGGGATTGCGCATGGATCGGCCCGTTCCGTTCGCGGCACTGGCCCATGAAGAACTGGTTCTGCCGAGCCTCCGCCATGGCTTGCGCGGAATCATGGAGGAATGCGCGCGACAAGCCGGCATCCAGTTACGTGGCAGTGTCGAAGCGGACTCCTTCGGTGCGATGATCGATCTGGTGCGCAACGGTGTTGGCTCCACTGCTTTGCCGCTCGCGCCGATCCACGCGCTGGTCGAGAGCGGCGTGCTCTGTGCGGCGCCGCTAATCGATCCCACACCGGCGCGCAAGCTGGTGCTGGCCTATCCGGCAGACCGTTCGGTCAGCGCGGCGGCGCGCTTCGTCGGCGATACATTCACGGAGATCGCCGCCGATCTCGTCGCCCGGAATATCTGGGTTGGACACATGATCGATCCCAGAAAAACGTAGCTGCGTCGCACCATTCGCGCGCTGCTGATGTTGCAACGCCAGAGATCAAATCTCGGCATATCTCTTCGAGCAAATCGGTATGCGTCGGGCCGTCTGCTTTGGGCTAAGCGTGAGTCAGCGCTATGCTGCAAGCAACGGAGACTGGAATGTCAGATGCAGGGCCCACGCCCGGTTCACAGGTGGATTGGCGGCACGATGTGTTCCGCATCCTGAAGGAGGCCGACGTCAAGCACATCGTCTATGTGCCCGATGCCGGACACTCCACGGCGATCCGTCTCGCCGACGAGGACAATGCGATCAATTCCGTTGTGCTGACGACCGAGGAAGAAGGTATCGGCTATCTCGCAGGCGCCTGGCTCGGCGGCGAGCGCGGCGCGCTGCTGATGCAGTCGAGCGGCGTCGGCAACTGTATCAACACGCTGGCGCTGCAGGCCTGCACGCGCTTCCCGCTTCTGATGGTCGTGACCATGCGCGGCGACTGGGCGGAGTTCAATGCGTGGCAGAACCCGATGGGGCAGGCGACCGAGAAGGCACTCAACCTGATGGGCGTGCTGACCTGGCGCGCCGATGAGCCGCAGGATGTCGCACCGCTGTTGCATGGTGCGGCATCGATGGCATTCAATGGCGATGCAGCCTGTGCATTGCTCCTGGGGCAGCGTTTGATCGGAGAGAAGCAGTGGGTCAAGTAAACGCAAGCGGCGCGCTCGATCGTCGTGAGGTCGTGCAGAAGCTGCTGGCCGGCCGCAAGGATCTGCTCGTGGTCACTGGCCTTGGCTCACCGTCCTATGATGTGATGGCTGCCGGTGATCACGACAATAACTACTATCTTTGGGCGGCGATGGGCAGCGCGGCCATGGTCGGCCTCGGGCTGGCCACGGCGAAGCCCGATCATTCGGTGCTGGTCATCACCGGCGACGGCGAGATGCTGATGGGTATGGGTGGACTCGCGACCATCGCTACCCGCAAACCTGCCAATCTCACCATCGCCATTCTCGACAACGGGCATTTCGGCGAAACCGGCATGCAGGTCAGCCACGCTGGGCTCGGCGTCAATCTCGATCGCGTGGCGCAAGCCTGCGGTTTTGGTTGGACGCGCGAGATTCGCGATATGGCGGGCGTGGACGATCTGCGCACTCGCCTGTCGTCGCGCGATGGCGTCAAGCTCGCGACGATCAAAGTGAAAGCGGAAAACCCGCCCCGCGTGCTGCCGCCGCGTGATGGTGTCTATGTGAAGAACCGATTCCGTGCAGCGCTGGGACACGCGCCGCTCTGAACAAACGGAAGGGCGCTCATCCATGTGGATGCGGCGCCCTTCTGACGATCGTCTGGAGACCCAATGCTGGAAAACCAGTGTGGGAAACAAAAACATCATCAAGGGTAGGGAAACAATGGCGAGCAAGATCACGCGCCGCACGTTCTGCCGCTCGGCAGCCGTCGCGGCGTCCAGCATGATGATTCCAGGTACCAGTGTCTGGGCCCAGGCGGACCTGCCGAAAAGCCCGATTACGCTGGTCGTGCCTTTCGCGGCTGGCGGGGCCACCGACATCGTCAGTCGGCATGTCGCCAAGAAGGTCTCCGATCAGATAGGGCAAACGATCCTCATTGAAAATGTCGGCGGCGCTGGCGGTGTGGTCGGTGCCACGCGGGTCGCGCGCGCGAAGCCCGACGGGCTGACGCTGCTGATGGGCACGATCTCCACCCACACCATCAATCCTCTAATGGCGAAGGTGCCGCCTTACGATCCCGTCAAGGATTTCACGGCGATCTCGATGCTGGTCACGGTGCCCAATGTGCTGATGGTGTCCAAGCAGGTGCAAGCGACCACCGTGAAGGAACTCATCGCGCTGCTCAAGGCCGACCCGAGCAAATATAGTTACGGGTCGTCCGGCGTGGGAACGCCACCAAATCTGTCCGGCGAGTTGTTCAAGGTGCAGGCCGGCGTGAAGATGGAGCACGTGCCCTATCGCGGCGGCGCGCCGGCCATGAACGACCTGATGGGCGGACAGATCCCGGTTCTATTCGACGTGCTGAGTGGTGCGGCGCCGTTCATCAAGGCGGGCTCGATCCGCACGCTGGCCGTCACGACCAAGAAGCGGTCGCCGTCCTTCCCTGATATCCCGACCGTTGCAGAGTCCGGCCTGCCTGACTACGAAACCTATACTTGGAACGCCGTGTTCGGCCCGCCCGGCATGGCGCCGGCGCTGGCCGAGCGGTTGAGTTCAGAGTTCCGCAAGGCCGTCGCCGATCCGGAGGTGGCGAAGCAGTTGCGCGAGCTGAGCGGCGATCCGGTGGGCTCGACCGGCGCCGAGCTCGAGGCACAGGTCAAGGCCGAGGGCGTGAAGTGGGGCCCGATCATCCAGGCCGCCGGTCTGAAGGCTGAGTAGCTCTGCGGAAGGATAGCGAGTTGAGGTCTCTGAAAGCCGATCCTGCTGCATTTCTTGCTGCCGTGGCCGCAGTTATTGGCGGCAAATATGTGCGTACTGGTGCGGATGCCGATTCCTATCAGCAAGACTGGCGCGCCCGTTATCGCGGGGCTGCTGTCGCTGTAGCCCTGCCGGGAAGTACGCAGGAAGTTGCGGCACTGATGGGCGTCTGCCGCAGCTTCGGTGTGGCCGTCGTGCCGCAAGCCGGCAATACCGGGCTCACCGGCGGAGCGATCGCACCGGATGAATTGGATTGTCTGATCGTCAATGTCTCGCGGCTCAACCGCGTGCGCAATGTCGATCCGCTCAACAATGCGGTGACGCTGGAAGCCGGCTGCATTCTGGCGGATGTGCGCGGACTGGCAGACCAGCACGACCGGCAATTTCCGGTGTTGCTCGGCAGCGTCGGCAGTTGCGAGGTCGGCGGGCTGATATCCACCAATGCCGGCGGCACCGGTGTGCTGCGTTATGGCAATATGCGCGAGCAGGTGCTCGGGCTGGAAGTGGTGCTGGCAGACGGTCGCATCTGGAATGGCCTCAGGGCGCTGCGCAAGGACAATACCGGCTACGATCTCAAGCAGCTCTTCGTCGGCGCGGAAGGCACGCTCGGCATCGTCACCGCCGCTGTGCTGAAACTGTATCCAAAGCTCATGGTGTCAGCGACGGCGATGGTGTCGATGGACGAGGTCGGCCAGGCGGTTGAGCTATTGCAATATCTCCAGCGCACCACCGGCGGTCGTGTCGAAACCTTTGAACTGATGTCGCAGAGCCAATTGCAGATCGTTTTGCGCCATGGCGCGGCGAGCGGCAGCCCGATGGCGGGCGAAGCGCCATGGTATGTGCTGCTCGAACTGGCCGACAGCGCCGCGGACTGGAATGCCGTGGAAAGCCTCGAGACCGCACTGGCCGCAGCGATGGAGGAAGGGCTCATCGGCGATGCGGTGATTGCGACCGATCAGGCCAAGGCCGAGCGGATCTGGAACCTGCGTCACACGATTTCTGAATCCAACAAGCGCGAGGGTTTTACGGTGTCGAACGATACGTCGGTGCCGATCTCGGCGCTGCCGGAATTCATCGACCGCGTCACGCGTCGGCTGCAGCGCGAACTGCCCAATGCGCAGGTCGCGCATTGCGGGCATGTCGGCGATGGCAATGTGCATGTGATCGTCGTGTTTCCCTACGACATCGGCGATGCGCAGGTCCGCGAGGCTGCGGCGCACGAGGCCAACACCATTGTGCATCAGGAAAGCGTCGCCTGTGGCGGCAGTATCAGCGCCGAGCACGGCATCGGCCGCATGCATATCGACCGGCTTCCGCTCTACACGTCGGAAGTCGAGCTCGATCTGATGCGGCGCGTGAAACTCGCACTCGATCCCGACCGGATGATGAATCCGGTCAAGGTGTTGCGGTTGCCGGGAGAGTAAGACGGCAGGAGGCTCCTGCCTGTCTTCTTAGTGTCGCGCGATGATCTCGCGTTCACCCTTGTAGCTGCCGGCTTCGCCGAGCAAAGCGCCCGGACGACGACGTACCAGAAATTTCGGGCGACGTTCGCGAATCGCATTGCGGCGACGGCGGCGCTGAGACGGTTCGTAAGTCTTCTCTTCCGGCAATTGCGGAAGCGCGAAGATCTCGCTCCACATCTGCCAGGCCATGTCGATTTCCTCGCGATCCGAACTGACCAGCAATGGAATCGACAGTGAAGGATCGCGATGCGCGAGCATCAGCATCTTGCCGTCGTCGAGACCGCGCAAGGTGACGCCGAGAAAATCGCTGACGCGCACATTGATCGCCATACGCATGCCGCCGACGGCACGATGCAGGACGACGCGGGTGCGATGCAGTTCGATATGGCGGATCGCTCCGTCGGCGCGGGTGTCATGCGCCTCGAAACGAACCGGAAGTGAATGGGGATCGAGCCGCAATGCGCTGCCCGATCCCGGGGCATGGGCCCCACCTGTCGCTGTTTGATGCCTCACGGCCTTTTATCTCCCCGCCGGAATTATGTTCCCGGTCGATGGGGAGACCTTGCCAGAGCCGGTTCGGAATCGGCTTAAAAAGGCTGGTTAATCGAATCCGACTGCCCTTCATGATTGACAGAAGCTTGGCAGGCATGATTGACGAACCGTTGCGAGAGCCCTGAAATTCTTTCCTTTTCGGCGCGGCAAATGCTTGAAGTCCCTGCGAAATAAGCACATCTCTAACAGCGGCCATCGCCGCTTCGGACCTGTTGAAATCGTCTCTCAATGTTGGGATTTTGTTCGTGAACTCTTCACCAAACGCATCGTCGTCTGTCTCCACGAAATCCGACAATTCCGATCTGCTCGATCAGTCCGTACTCTCCACGCTGGCGCAGCGTCTCGTCGAGGCTGCCAGGAAGGCCGGTGCGGATGCCGCGGATGCGGTCGCGGTGCGCGGCGTGTCGCATGGCGTCGAAGTGCGTGACGGCAAGGTCGAAGCCTCCGAGCGTTCGGAAGGCGACGATATGGGATTGCGCGTGTTCGTCGGTCGCCGTCAGGCGGTGATCTCCACCAATGACATGTCCGGCGACAATGTCGCGCAACTGGCCGAACGAGCAGTCGCGATGGCGCGCGTCGCACCCGATGATCAATATGTCGGCCTTGCGGACCCAGTGCTGCTTGCGCGCGACTTTGCCAATCTCGATCTGCTCGATCCCGTCGTGCCATCGGTCACAGAGCTCGAACGCCGCGCAGTGGAAGCCGAAGCGGCGGCGCTCGCGGTGAAGGGCGTGACCAAGTCCGGCGGCGCATCGGCCTCGACCGGCATCGGCGGCATGGTGCTCGTCACCTCGACCGGTTTCCACGGCTCCTATCTGCGATCGAGCCAGGGCGTGTCCATGACCGCGATCGTCGGCGACGGCACCAAGATGGAGCGCGACTACGCCTTCACCTCGGCGCTGCATGCATCCGATCTGGACTCGCCGGCCAGCGTCGGCAAGCTCGCGGGCGAGCGCACGGTGGCGCGGGCCAATCCGCGCAAGGTGCCGACCTGCAAGGTGCCGGTGGTGTACGACCCGCGCGTCTCGAACTCGCTGGTCGGTCATGTCATCGGTGCCGCCAATGGCGCGTCCGTCGCGCGCAAGACGACCTTCCTCAAGGACAGTCTCGGCAAGCAGCTGTTCAGCAGCAATATCCGCATCATCGATGATCCCCTGCGCGTGCGCGGCCTGCGTTCGCAGTCCTTCGATGCCGAAGGTGTCGCGACGAAGCAGCAGGCCATCATCGACGGCGGCGTGCTCACCACCTGGCTGTTGGATTGCGCGACCGCGCGCGAACTCGGCATGACCACGACAGGCCACGCGCATCGCGGGGTGTCGTCGTCACCATCGCCCGGCGCGTATAACCTGCATATGGAAGCGAGCGACGTGAGCCCCGAAGACCTGATCGCCGATATCAAGGAAGGTTTTTACGTCACCGATCTGATCGGCTCGGGCGTTAATGGCGTGACCGGCGACTACAGCCGCGGCGCCGGCGGATTCTGGATCGAGAACGGCAAGCTCACTTATGCCGTCAGCGAGATCACCATCGCCGGTCATCTGTTCGAGATTTTCAAGTCGATGATCCCGGCCAACGACCTTACGTTCAAATACGGCGTCAACGCGCCGACCGTGCGCGTCGAGGGACTGACGATTGCCGGACGCTGATCTCGACATCGACAAACGGCTCGCGCACGATGTTGCCCTGATGGCGGACACGGTGCGGGCGGCCGGCGAGCTCGGCCTCGCAATGTTCGGTACAGAACTCAAGAAATGGACCAAGGGCGAATCCTCGCCCGTCTCCGAAGCGGATATCGCCGTCAACGATCTGATCGAGAAGCGGCTTCGCGCCGCGACGCCCGATTACGGCTGGCTCTCGGAGGAGAGCGCCGATGATGAATCCCGTCTCGGCAAGCGCCTGACCTGGATCATCGACCCGATTGACGGCACCCGCAGCTATCTCGCCGGTCGCGAGGATTGGTGTGTCTGTGTCGCGCTGGTCGAGGACGCCCGGCCGGTGATGGCCGCGGTATTCGCGCCATCCACAGATGAATTTTTTCTGGCGATCCGCGGGCAGGGCACCACCTGCAACGGCGTCCCGGTTCGGGCCACGACCGGTTCCGCGATGGACTTTTCGCGCGTGGCGGGCCCGAAGCCTCTGGTCGAGCGGATGGTCCATCCCGGGCAGGACATTACCCTCTATCCGCGAATCGGCTCGCTGGCGCTGCGGCTGTGCTGGATCGCCAATGGCCGGCTGGATGCGGCCTTTGCCGGGGGGCAGAGCCGGGACTGGGATCTGGCCGCCGCAGATTTGATCGTGCACGAAGCGAATGGTAGGATGACCGAGCTTTCGGGCGATCCCATCCTCTATAATCGCCGGGAAGTCACGCACGGGTTGCTGGTGGCAGCGGGGGCCGATCGCCATGCTTACATCGTCGAGCAATTCCAGAACCGCCGGGTTTAACCGGCTGCACCACTATCTTTGACTTATCGGATCGCAGCCGGTCGCTGCAGGAACAGGATTCATGTCGGACACACCACAGCAACTGCTTCATCTGGTCATCGGGGGCGAGCTGACCAACCTGAAAGAGACGACGTTCAAGGATCTCAGCCAGGTTGAAGTCGTCGGCGTCTATCCGAATTACGCGACGGCATTTGTCGCCTGGAAGGCCAAGGCGCAGCAGACCGTCGACAACGCCCACATGCGCTATTTCATCGTCCATCTCCATCGGCTGCTCGATCCGGGTCAAGACGCGAAGCCGACCGCTTGAAACGACTGCTCCGAAACACGCTGCGCAGCAGCTGGGTTCAGCGCGCCGCGGGGTTTCTCGCGGCCGAATTTTTGCGTCTGGTCTGGAAGACCAACACCTTCACCTTCGATCCCGTCGATGTCTATGACATTGTCGAACCGCAGATGCCGGTCATCTTGGCGTTCTGGCATGGCCAGCACTTCATGACGCCGTTCATCCGGCAGAAGGACTATCGCGGCGCGGTGCTGATCTCGAAGCATCGCGACGGCGAGTTCAATGCGCTGGCCGCCGAGCGCCTTGGCATCGCCACCGTTCGCGGCTCCGGCGATCATGGCGGCGCGTTTCACCGCAAGGGCGGCGTCGGTGCGTTCAAGGAGATGGTGCGGGTGCTGGAGCGCGGTATCAATATGGCGCTGACCGCCGACGTGCCGAAGCGCTCGCGTGTCGCCGGCATGGGCATCATCATGCTGGCGCGCGAAAGCGGCCGGCCGATCATGCCGTTTGCCATGGCCACCAGCCGCTACGTGCAGCTCAACAACTGGGACCGCACCACGATCAATCTGCCTTTCGGTCGCGGCGTGCTGGTCGGCGGTGAACCCCTGAGCGTTCCTGCCGATGCCGACGCTGCCACGATGGAGGCGCTGCGCCTGCAGCTCGAAGCCACGCTGAACGAGGCCACGCAGCGTGCCTATGACGCGGTAGGTCGGCCGGAAGGTGCGCGTCGTGCCTAACGCGCTGCCGATCACGCTGCGCGCCTATCGCAGATTGTCGGCGGCGCTGACGCCGCTTGCGCCGGTCCTGATCAGGCAACGGCTGAAGAAGAACAAGGAAGATCCCACGCGCCTCGACGAGCGCCGTGGCATCTCGCAGATCGAGCGCCCCGCCGGGCCGCTGGTCTGGATTCACGGCGCCAGCGTCGGCGAAGTGCTGGCGGCGGCAGCGCTGATCGAGCGGCTGCGCGCGCTGGGCATGCGCATCCTGCTGACGTCGGGCACGGTCACTTCCGCAGAGATCATCGCCAAGCGATTCCCGACCGATATCATCCATCAATACATACCCTATGATTCACCGCGCTTCGTGGCGCGCTTCCTCGATCACTGGAAGCCGAGCCTGGCACTGTTCATCGAAAGCGATCTCTGGCCGAACCTGATCATCTCCGCCGCCAAGCGTCGGCTGCCGATGGTGCTGATCAATGCGCGCATGTCGCAGCGTTCGTTCCCGCGCTGGCAGAAATTCTCGGCAACCATCGGCGCCTTGCTCGGCCGTTTCGAGATCTGCCTGGCGCAGTCCGAAACCGACGCCGAGCGCTTCAGCGCATTGGGATCGCGCAGCGTCGTCGTTACGGGCAATCTGAAGCTCGACGTGCAGGCGCCGCCCGGTGACGCCGTGAAGCTGGACAAGCTCATTGCGGTGACGCGCGGTCGCCCCATCATTGTCGCATCCTCGACGCATCCCGGCGAAGAAGAAATCATCCTCGAGACCCACAAGACGCTGACAAGTTTCTTCCCGAAATTGCTGACGGTCATCGTGCCGCGCCACGCCCATCGCGGCGCCGATATTGCGCAGATGATCACAGTGGCAGGTGCGCAGGTTGCCTTGCGCTCGCGCGAGGAATTGCCGCATGCAGGCACTGACGTCTATGTCGCCGACACCATGGGCGAGCTCGGCCTGTTCTATCGCCTGTCACCGGTGGTGTTCATGGGCGGTTCGCTGGTGCCGCATGGTGGGCAGAATCCGATTGAAGCCGTGAAGCTCGGTGCGTCCGTGGTGCATGGTCCGCATGTCTTCAATTTCACCGACGTTTACGAGGCGCTGGATGGCGCCGGCGGTGCAAAGCTTGCCGACTCCTCCGAGCAATTGGTGAAACAGCTCGGCCAGATGCTCGGCAACGAGGCAGCGCGCGATGCTGCGATCGAGTCTGGGCGTCGCGTGGTTGAACGGCTTGGCGGTGCGCTCGATCGCACCCTGCATGCGCTGGAGCCTTATCTGATGCAGCTCCGGCTCGAAGCGGGAGCGCAGGATGCGTGAGCCGGCGTTCTGGCGGCCGCCATCGACATGGTTGTCGCGTTTGCTGATGCCGCTTGGCGCCATCTATGGCGAAGTCGCAGGCAGCCGCATGGCGCGCAAGGGCGTCGATGTCGGCATTCCCGTTCTCTGCGTCGGCAATTATCACGTCGGCGGTGCCGGCAAGACACCGACCACGTTAGCGCTGGTGCAAGTGCTGCGCGATCTCGGCGAGACGCCGGTGGTGCTCAGCCGCGGCTATGGCGGCAGATTGCGCGGCCCGGTGAAAGTCGATCCGTCGCGGCATGTGGCGGCAGATGTTGGCGACGAACCGCTGATGATGGCACGGCAGGTGCCGGTCGTGATCTCCGGGGATCGTGTGGCGGGCGCCGCGCTGGCGCGCTCGACCGGCGCCAGCGTCATCGTGATGGACGACGGTTTCCAGAATCCGGCCATCGCCAAAGACGCGTCGTTCATTGTGATCGACAGCAATCGCGGTCTCGGCAACGGCCGTGTGCTGCCCGCGGGACCTTTGCGCGCGCCGCTCGATCTGCAGATCGCACGCACCGATGCGCTCGTCGTGATTGGCGATGGTGTTGCAGCGACGGGCGTGGCGGCGCTGGTCGCGGGCCGGGGCGGTCCGGTGTTGACGGCGCGCCTTGTGCCGGATGAGGCGTCAGTGGCAGCCTTGCGCGGCAAGCGCGTGCTGGCCTTTGCGGGAATCGGTGATCCCCAACGCTTCTTCCGGACGTTGCGTCATGCAGGTGTGGACGTGGCTGTGGAGAAGGCCTTCGCCGACCATCATCCGTATACGTCCAATGAGATCGATGCGCTGGCGCTGCGAGCGAAGCGTGATGGCCTGACGCTGGCGACGACGGAGAAGGATTTCGTCAAGATCGGCAACATGCCGGCGGCAGTGGAGATCGTGCCATTCGCCGTCACGCTGGCCTTCGAGGACAAGGCGGCGCTGCAGGCTTTCGTGGTCGAGAAGCTCAATCGGGCAAGAGTGAAGACGCTCAGAATGTAAGGTGGGCAAAGCGAAGCGTGCTCACCTACGGAACGACCGATACGAGCTTATTTCTGACCCTTCACGGCGTCCGGATAATGCCGCGCCAGCACCGCATTCGGCACCGCATAGGCTTCCTGCCGATCGACGCTCCAGTATTTCAACTCATCCAGCGGAATGCGTTCGCCTGTGATGGCGCAAGTCACATAGGTGCCGGGCGACACCACGCGGAAATCGCCGTCGAGATATTGCAACTGGGCTTCGCCGTGGCCCGAGGGGCCAAATTTGTTCAGCACGGCTGGTCTCCTGGATCGTCACTAAGTCGTCTTGCCGGATCGGTCACCGGCCCTGAATGTCGTCATCTCGTAGCATAAATAGGGCCGCGGCGTCGCCCAATAAAGGCGGCCGCGCAACCTCTAGAACAGGCTGCCCTGATCGATTTTCGTCGCCTTTTTCGGCGCGGCCGGCGACGCAGGCTTGGCCTCGCGCGGGGCAGGTGCCGGGCGGTCGCCATCGGCAGTCACGCCGACGCGGCCATCGGCGAATTCGATGCTCAGGCGCGCGCCCGCTCCGATGTTGGCGGCGGCATGCAGCGCGGCGCCTTGCTCGTCGCGCACCAGCGCAAAGCCGCGGGCCAGCACGCTGCGATAGGAGAGGGCACCGAGCAACTGGCTCGACGCCTGTACGCGCGCCTGCTGGCGCTGCACCAGTGTCGTCAATGCACGGCGCGCGCGCTCAGTGAGGCGCAGAGCGCGCTCCCGATCGCGCGTGATGGCATTGCGCTGTGCCTGCGCATTGGCGAGCTTGGAGGCCTTCAATCGTGCTTCAAGGCCAGTGAAGCGATCGCGGCGCTGCCGAAGCAGGGCGCGCGCGGAGAGGCTCAGGCGTTCGCCCGATACCGTCAGCCGCTGCGTCGCATGGGCGATCTGCGCGCGCAGCACGCGCAGCGTGAGACCCGAGCTTGCCTGAGCGAAGCGCCGATGATGCGCATGCGTATTGGCCTTCAACGCACGCGGCAGCGATGCGGTTGCGCCATCGAGACGCTGGCGCGGAATGGCGAGCAATTCGCTGAGATCCGGCAAGGCACGCGCCGCGGCGCGTAGTTCGTTGCGGCGGGATTCCTGCCCGCGCTGCCAGCAGAGCATCATGCGGCGCTCGAAGCCGGATATCTCCACCATCAGTTCGGCGCGCACGGGCACCGCCATTTCGGCGGCCGCCGTCGGCGTCGGCGCGCGCTTGTCGGCGGCGAAATCGATCAGGGTGATGTCGGTCTCGTGGCCCACGGCCGAGATCAGCGGGATCATGCTCTCGGCCGCGGCGCGCACCACGATCTCTTCGTTGAACGACCACAGGTCTTCCAGCGAGCCGCCGCCGCGCGCCACAATCAGCAGATCCGGCCGCGGAATTGCGCCGCCCACCGGCAGCGCATTGAAGCCATGGATCGCGGCCGCGACCTGCTCCGCCGAACCTTCGCCCTGAACCTTGACGGGCCAGACCAGCACGCGGCGCGGGAAGCGGTCTTCAAGGCGATGCAGGATGTCGCGGATGACAGCGCCGGTGGGCGATGTCACTACGCCGATGACTTCCGGCAGCCATGGCAGCAGCTGCTTGCGCGCTTCGTCGAACAGGCCTTCGGCGCCAAGCTTGCGCTTGCGCTCTTCCATCAGCGCCATCAGCGCGCCGACGCCGGCGGGTTCGATGGCCTCGATGACGATCTGGTATTTCGACGAGCCTGGATAGGTGGTCAGCTTGCCGGTGGCGATGACTTCGAGGCCTTCCTGCGGCTTGAACCGCATCCGGCCATGGACGCCCTTCCAGATCACCGCCTCGATCTTGGCGCTCTCGTCCTTGAGCGAGAAATAGCAGTGGCCGGACGAATGCGGCCCGCGAAAACCCGAGATTTCGCCGCGCACCCGCACGTTCCCGTATGTGTCTTCCACCGTCCGTTTCAGGGCTGAGGACAGCTCGGAGACGGTGAATTCGGGGGAATTGGTAAGGGGGGCAGCGGCTTTGGGCATCGAATCTCGGCTTTCAGGATCGTCGCAAAGTAGGGATGTCGGTCGCAAAACGCCAATCAGATATTGATTTACAGATAACTCTGTTATACAGAGTAGTCTGTATTCAGAGAATGGCGGGTATTATGGCGTCGATATTGACCTTCGCGGTCCGTGGCATCGTTTGGCTCCTTGCTGCGGTGGGTCTGGCGGCCCTGGTGCTGGCCGGCATGATTGCGGTGCCGGTTTCCCGGCCCAAGGCACTGGCCTCCATTGCGGACACGGCGCGCAGTGCGTATCGCGGGGACGTTCCGCCACTGCAGTATTTCCAGGCGAGAGACGGCTCGAATCTGGCCTACCGGCGCTACACGCCATCCGGACCGTCCGTGAACCGTGCCGCACTGCTCATTCATGGCTCGTCGGGATCGAGCATCGCGGTGCACGCCCTGGCGAAAGCGCTTGCCGCGCGGGGCGTCGAAAGCATCGCTCCCGACATGCGCGGCCATGGCGCGTCGGGGACCCGCGGCGATATCGCCTATCTCGGCCAGCTCGACGATGATCTCGCAGATCTCGTCGGCCATTTGCGCGGGCAGGGGCTGGCGTCGCCACTGACGCTCGCTGGGCATTCGTCGGGCGGCGGGTTTGCGCTGCGCGTGGCGGGATCCATCAATCAGGGGCTTTTCGCGCGCACCGTTCTGCTGTCACCCTATCTCGGCCTGAAGTCGCCATCCACACGCGAGAATGCAGGCGGATGGGCCAGTCCGAGTGTGCCGCGCATCATCGCGCTCAGTGTGCTGCAGTCGTTCGGGGTGACATGCTGTTCGCAGCTCCCGGTGGTTGCCTTTGCCGTGCAACCGGGTTCGACACGCATTCTGACGTCCGAATATTCGTTTCGGCTGCTGCAGAATTTCGGCACGCATCGCGACTACCGTCTGGATCTCGATCCGGCGAACGGGCCCATATCGGTCATCGCCGGGCGCAATGACGAGCTGATGTTCGCCGACAAATATCGCGAGGCGATGCAGTCGAAAGCCAATATCGACGTGCGTGTCCTCGACAACGCAAATCATATGGACGTCGTCAGCACGGCAAGTTTCGTCGCCGTCGTTGCCGACGATCTCGCAACGAGGTGACACCGTGATCAACAGCCAGGAAGCCAGTGCTGCGTTGATGGAGATCGAGAGCCTCAGTCGGCTGGTCCGGCAGTCGGTGTTCTATCGGCACGCCAGCACGATGCTCATTCTATGGGGCGTTGCGACTTTTATCGGTTATCTGCTCTCGTTCTTCGCGCCTGCTGCGGCTCCCGTCATCTGGTCGGTCGTCATTGTCGCGGGTGTCATCTGCGCGATCATCATCGGGGCCCTCAACAAGAAGCGGGAAGGCGTCAGCACCTTCGATGCTCGCGCAACGGCAGCGTTTATCGCGTTCGTGGCTTTCGGCTGTCTGTGGAGCATCGTTTTCGGGAATATGGCGCCGCGGCAGATCGGCGCGTTCTGGACGACTTACTTCATGTTGCCTTACGTGATGACAGGGTTCTGGTTCGGCCGCGTCTTTGTCGTGATCGGCATGAGCGTGATCGCGCTGACGTTGCTCGGTTACTTCTTCGCCGGACCGTGGTTCACGCTCTGGATGGCTGTCGTCAATGGCGGCGGCCTGTTGCTCGGCGGCCTCTGGATGCGGCGCAGCTGACATGGCTGAACTCGACGACATCATCCATCAGCCTCTGCGGCTCAAGATCATGGCAGCGCTGAACGCTCTGCATCCGACACAGGGGCTGGATTTCCCGCGATTGAAGAAACTGACCGGCGCCACCGATGGCAATCTCGGCGCTCATATCGAGACACTGGCGAAAGCCGGTTATGTCAGCGTCGAAAAGGCCTTTGTCGGCAAGAAGCCGCAGACAACGGTGACGGCCACCGCGACCGGGCGTGGTGCCTTCGCGCGGCACGTCGCCACCTTGCGTGAGATCATCGCAACTGCGGAAGGCAAGTAGAGCAAAGCCTGGGAGATTGTCATGGACATCGCGTGGCGCATTCTGACCAACACGCCGATCTGGGTGTTCGCGTTGCTGGCATTGCTGATCTGGCTGGGAAGCCTGTCGCTCCGGCCGCGAAAGACAGAGCTGCGCCGCTTGCTGATCGTTCCGATGGTGTTTCTCCTGATGGGGTTGTCGCGGCTGATCTTTGCCGGCGGCCAATTGCATCTGATCGGAGTCTGGCTGGCAGCGGCAATCGTGATGGCGGCCGTCGCTCTGTGGATCGGTCCCGGCGAGATGACGGTCGATCGGCAGGACGGCACCATTCTGCGCCCCGGGAGTTGGCTGCCCCTGATCCGCAACCTGTCGGTCTTCCTCCTGCAATATGCCGTGGCGGTCGCAACTGCGATGAAGCTGGGTTCGGGTGCTGGGGTCCCGCTGATCGGTCAATTGGTGTCGGGGGCATGCGCCGGCTATTTCCTTGGCTGGACGGTGGGTTTGATCCGCCGCTATCGCGCGGAAACACGTGTCGCCGTCGCTTGACGGGTTGGCCGCCTGGCCGGTTGATTACTCAGACCACTGATTGCTGTCCCGACGCGCCGTGCTAAACGGTGGGCGTGTTTGATTGCAATTGGTCTGGCTCGTTATGAACATTCTCCTCCTCGGTTCCGGTGGTCGCGAACACGCGCTGGCGTGGAAACTTGCCGCGTCTCCGCTGCTGACCAAACTCTGGTGCGCGCCAGGTAATGCCGGCATCGCCCGGGAGGCCGAATGCGTGGCGGTGGATATCACCGACCATGCGGCCGTGATTGATTTCTGTAAGGTGAACAAGGTCGATTTCGTCGTGGTCGGCCCGGATGCCCCGATAGCGGCAGGCATCGTCGACGATCTTGCTGCCGTCGGCATCAAGGCATTCGGACCCAGTAGAGCCGCCGGCCAACTGGAAAGCTCGAAGAGCTTCACCAAGGAACTGTGCCGGGCCAACAACATCCCGACTGCGGCCTACGGCCATTTCCATGATGCAGAGTCTGCCAAGGCCTATATCCGGACCCAGGGCGCACCGATCGTGGTCAAGGCCGATGGCCTCGCCGCTGGCAAGGGCGTTGTGGTGGCGATGTCTGAAGCCGAGGCGCTGGACGCGGTCGACATGATGTTCGATGGCGGCTTCGGCGAGGCCGGTGCGGAAGTCGTGATCGAGGAGTTCATGCAGGGCGAGGAAGCCTCGTTCTTCGCGCTGTGCGATGGCGAGCACGCGTTGGCGCTGGCAACGGCGCAGGACCACAAGCGCGCCTTCGACGGCGACAAGGGCCCGAACACAGGTGGCATGGGCGCCTATTCGCCGGCGCCTGTTATGACCGAGGCGCTCTGCGCGCAGGTGATGGACGAGATGATCATGCCGACCCTGCGCGCGCTCAGCGCGATGGGGACGCCCTATAAGGGCGTGATCTATGCCGGCGTCATGGTGACCGAGCAGGGGCCGAAACTCGTCGAATACAATGCCCGGTTCGGCGATCCGGAGTGTCAGGTGCTGATGGTCCGTATGATGTCGGATCTGCTGCCGGCGCTGATTGCCTGCTGTGACGGGCAGCTCAAGAATTTCGATCTGCGCTGGTTCCCGGATCCGGCGCTTACGGTGGTGATGGCCACGAAGGGCTATCCCGGCGACTACGACAAGGGTACGCGCATTGCCGGCTTGGACCGCGCCGAGAAGATCGAGGGCATCGAGATTTTCCATGCGGGCACCAAGGCATCCGGCGACTGGATTCTCGCCAATGGCGGGCGTGTCCTCAACGTGACGGCCTCCGCCAAGACCGTCGCTGAGGCCCAGCGCCGCGCCTATGAGGCCATCGGCCTGATCAACTGGCCCGAAGGTTTTTGTCGGCGCGATATCGGCTGGCAGGCGGTGGCGCGGGAACGCAAAGGCAAGTAACGGTATTCGGGTGATCCTCTTGGGGAACCGAAGGTTGTGGAACGCGTTGATGGGGCTGTGAGGTACCCATGGCGCACTATTATTTCGACCTCAAGAACGGCACGACGCAGCGAGACCACGCTGGTCGGGAGCTACGCAGTGACGCCGAAGCGATTGCACAGGCTTATGTGATCGCCGACGAAGTCAGCGCCCGGCCGGCGACGCATCAGGAGCATGAGCGCCATATTTGCGTCATCCACGAAGACGGGCACGAAGTGACCCGCGTTCCCGTTGACTTGGCTGTCAGCAAAGCCTCAGCGCCGCGCTCTAAAAAACTCTCGTAACAGCGCGGCGGACTGGGTTTCGCCCACGGACGGATAGACCTCCGGCGCGTGGTGGCAGGTCGGCGAAGCGAAGAAGCGCACGCCGGAATCGACCCCGCCGCCCTTGGGATCGGCTGCGCCGTAATACAGCCGCCGGATCCGGGCGAAGGAGATTGCGCCCGCGCACATGGTGCAGGGCTCCAGGGTCACATACAGGTCGCAGTCGATCAGCCGCTCGCTGCCGAGCTTGGCGGCGGCCTCCCGGATCGCCAGGACTTCGGCATGGGCGGTCGGGTCGCGGTCCCGGAGGGTCCGGTTGCCGGCCGTGGCGATCACCTCGTTATTCCCGACGATGACGCAGCCGATGGGGACTTCACCGGCATTTCCGGCGCTTTCGGCCGCTTTCAGCGCCAGATCCATGAAAGAAGGTGCGGTCAACGGCTCGTTTCCTGCGCAAAACTCTGCTACGGAGTTGCATTCAGCAAAAGTGGATACTGGTTTTGCGTGAGAATGCGCCCCAATGAGCGCGCATTTTCGGCCCGCGAACCCTGTCCGCACCGCTCAACCCAATTCAGCTTCCGCTGCAGTGAGACCCTTCATGCCCCGCGACAACGACAAAAACAACGGCCCCTCGCGCGGCCGGCCACCCGGTGGCAAAGGCGGAGCCGGCAAGGGCCGCTCCGGCGCCGCACGTGGACCCGACAAGAAATTCGCCAAGCGCGACGGCACATATGCCCCGAAGCCGCCCGGTGCTGGTGGCGGCGAGAAGCGATCTTTCGGTGGCAAGCCTTCTGGCGGCAAATCTTTTGGCGCCAAGCCTTACGCGGGCAAGCGCGATGACGACCGAGCGCCGCGCCGCGATCGTGACGATGCGCGTCCGGCCCGCTTCAACCGCGACGACCGTCCCGCGCGCAGCGGTGGTGGCGATCGTCCAGACCGTGGGCCGCGCAAGGATTTCGGTGACCGCGAAAAGCGGCCCTATGCACCGCGCGCCGGTGGCGGCGACAAGCGTCCCTATAGCCCGCGCGGAGAGGCACCGCGCGGCGACCGTCCGAATTTCAACAGGGATGACCGCGCCCCGCGTGGCGACCGCGGCGATGCGCGTCCGGCCGGACGCTTCTCCGACAAGAAGTTTGGCGACAAGAAGCCCTACGCGTCGCGCGATGGCGGCGGCGAGAAGCGCCCCTATACGCCGCGCGGCGAAGGTTTCCGAGGCGGCGATGGTGACCGTCCGCGTCCGCGCAACGATCGCCCACAGCGTGATCGCAGTGATCGTCCGCAAGGCGATCGCCCATTCAGCCCGCGTCCCTCGCGCGATGGCGATCGCAACGATCGTCCGTTCAGCCCGCGCCCGTCGCGCGACGGCGATCGTCCGCGCGGTGACCGGCCCTTCAGCGCCGAGAAGAAGTTTGGCGGCGACAAGAAATTCTCCCGCGGTGCGCCGGATCGCGGCGGCCCGCGCAAGAGCTTTGGCGATCGTCCCGATCGTGGTGGGCGTGATTTCGAGCGCGGCCCTGATCGCAGCGAGCAGAAGCCCTGGCAGAAGCGCGAAGGCGGGTCGGATGATCGCGGCAGCCGCAGCGCGCGTCCGCCGCGCGATGGCGCGCGCAATTTCGACCGGCCGAAATTCGACAGGCCCAAATTCGAGCGTCCGCGCGATGATCGCCCCGAGCGCAGCGACAGCGAGCGTCCGCGTTTCTCGCGTCCGCGTGAGGACCGTCCAAGCTTCGATCGTCCGCGCGAGCCGCGTGGCCGCACCGACTGGCAGGAGCATGGTCGCAGCGAGGCTCGCGACGGCGACGAGCGTCCGCGTCGCGAGAATGAGGACGACAGCAGGATTTTCGCCAAGCGTCCTGCATTCGGCGGTCGCGGTGAATATCGTGAGCGCGATCCGGAAGCGCGCCGCCCGGCGCGCGTTCCCGCGGCCAAGAAGGCCGGCGAGCGTATCGCCAAGGTCGTGTCGCGCGCGGGCCTGTGCTCGCGCCGCGATGCCGAGGAATGGGTCACGCAGGGCCGTGTTGCCGTCAATGGCCGCGTGATCAATTCGCCGGCGCTGGACGTCAGCACCAACGACGTGATCACCGTCGACGGCAAGCCGTTGCCGGCGCCGGAGCGCACGCGCCTGTTCCTGTATCACAAGCCGCGCGGCCTGATGACGACCCATGCCGATCCCGAGGGACGGCCGACGGTGTTCGATCATCTGCCCGAAGGCCTGCCGCGTCTGATCTCCATCGGCCGGCTCGATTTCAACACCGAAGGCCTGCTGCTGCTGACCAATGACGGTGGCCTCGCGCGCACGCTGGAATTGCCGGAGACCGGCTGGCTGCGGCGCTACCGCGTGCGTGCGCATGGCGAAGTCACGCAGGCGCAGCTCAACGAGCTCAAGAACGGCGTCGAGGTCGACGGCGTCAAATATGGCTCGATCGATGCGACGCTGGAGCGCGACAAGAGCGCCAATGTCTGGATCGTGTTCGCGATCCGCGAAGGCAAGAACCGCGAAGTGCGCAACGTGCTGGCGCATCTCGGTCTCGAGGTGAACCGCCTGATCCGAATTTCCTACGGTCCGTTCCAGCTCGGCGAGATCGAGGAAGGCCAGGTCGACGAGGTGAAGACCCGCGTGCTGCGCGAGCAGCTCGGCGAGAAGATAGCGGATGCCTCGGGCGCCGATTTCGGCCGGCAACTGCCGAGCAAGGGTGACGTCTCGCTCGATCCGGTGATCGTGAAGAAGCCGGTTCTGAAGCGCTCCACGGTGGAAGACCGCAAGGGCCGTCGCATTCTGGTGCAGCGCGCCGGCTCGGAAGAGTCGCGTGCCCGCAATGAAGACGCGGCCACGTTCGGTGGCCCGCCGAAGAAGCCGAAGCGCGGCTATCACGGCAAGCGCGATCTGAAGCCGCGGGACGCGTAAGCCATGCGTGTCGTCGGTGGCCGGCTGAAGGGCCGCAACATCGCGTCGCCCACGACGCAGGCGATCCGTCCCACGGCGGATCGACTGCGCGAGTCGTTGTTCAACATCCTGATCCACGCTTACGAAAGTCCGATCGAGGACGCGCGCGTGCTCGATCTGTTTGCCGGCACTGGCGCGCTCGGCATCGAGGCGGTGTCGCGCGGCGCAAAGTTCACGCTGTTCGTCGACAACGGGTCCGAGGCGCGCGCCTTGCTCCGCAACAATGTCGAGGCGCTCGGCCTCGGCGGCGTGACCAAAGTGTATCGCCGCGATGCTGCCGATCTCGGCCCCGCGCATCCGGTCGAGCCGTTCTCGCTGGTGTTCCTCGATCCGCCCTATCGCATGAAGCTTGCCGAAAAGGCGCTGGCCTCGCTGCGCGATGGTGGCTGGCTGACGCCGGGCGCTTTGCTGGTGGTGGAAGAGGCGAAGGATGCTGGCTTTGCGGTGCCGGAAGGGTTCGAAGAACTCGAGCGCCGCGCCTATGACGATACCGAGTTTACGTTTCTGCGATCTGTGTAAAAAGACTTCAAAAGGAGCCGCCGATGTCTGCAATCGAATACACTTGGGATCACGTCCATATCCGCACGCCGGACACCGAAGCGACCGCGCAGTGGTTTGCCGATATGCTCGGCGCCGAGATCCTGCGTGCCCCTGGCCGCATCGATATCAGGCTTGGCGGCGGCATGATCTTCCTCGCCCCCGTGACGCCGGAGATGGGCGTCAACCCGCCGCCGGTCACGCCCTATCAGGGCCTCGATCATTTCGGCCTGAAGGTGAAAGACATCGATGCGGTGGCCGCGTCGCTGAAGGCCAAGGGCGTCGAATTCACCAAGGAGCCCCATACGCTCAAGCCCGGCCTGCGCATCTGCTTCATCCGCGCGCCGCAGGGCGTGTCGATCGAGCTTTTGGAACGCGATCCGAAATATACGTGAGTCGAGCACCAGCCCGTCCACGTCATTGCGAGGAGCGAAGCGACGCGGCAATCCAGTCTTCGCTTGCGGCTCTGGATTGCTTCGCTGCGCTCGCAATGACGGCTGAGGGTCTATCGTCGCCCGAACAGCTTCTCGATATCGCTGAGCTTCAGCTCGACATAAGTCGGCCGGCCGTGATTGCACTGGCCGGAATTCGGCGTGTCTTCCATCTCGCGCAGCAGGGCGTTCATTTCCTCGGGCCGCAGCCGTCGGCCTGAGCGCACCGAGCCGTGGCAGGCCATGGTCGCGGCCACATGCAGCAGCCGGCGTTCCAGCGGCAGCGCTTCGTCCCATTCCGCCATGTGTTCGGCGAGATCGCGCAGCAGCGATGCCGCATTGGTCTTGCCCAGCAGCGACGGCGTCTCGCGCACGGCGACGGCGCCGGGGCCGAAACTGTCGATGGCGAGGCCATAGCTTGCGAGTTCTTCGGCGCGGTCGAACAGTTTCTCGACGATGGCTTCGTCCATTTCGACGATCTCGGGGATCAGCAGGATCTGGCGCTGTACGCCATTGGCGGCCAGCGATGCCTTCAGCCGTTCATAGACGATGCGCTCATGCGCGGCATGCTGATCGACCACGATCATGCCGTCGCGGGTCTGCGCGATGATGTAGTTCTCATGCACCTGTGCGCGCGCGGCACCGAGCGGCCGGTCGACCAGATCGGTCTGCGGCGTCTCTTCAAAACGCACATCGGCCGTGGGCGTGCCGACATCGAAAGCCGCCTGGCTGCGTTCGGCAAACGCCGCCGAACCATCGAAGCCCGGCATTGGATTGACGGGATAGGCCGGCGAGCGCTGCCAATCCCAGTTCGCATTCGTGCGCGGCGCGAAATTGGGTGCGAAGTTGGGGCGGAACGAGTCCAGCACGGCGCCGTCGCTATTGGCCGCGGTGCGGCGTCCTTCGCGGGCCAGGCCTTCTTTCAAAGCATGCACGATCAGCCCGCGCACCAGCCCGGCATTGCGGAAACGCACCTCGGTCTTGGCCGGATGCACATTGGCATCGACCTCCTGCGGATCGAGCGTGACGAACAGCGCGACGATCGGATGGCGGTCGCGCGGCAGATAGTCGGAATAGGCCGCGCGCACGGCGCCGATGATCAGCTTGTCGCGGACCGGGCGGCCATTGACGAACAGATACTGCCCGAGCGCATTGGCGCGGGTCAGCGATGGCGCGGCGGCAAAACCTTCGACCACCACACCTTCGCGCTCGCTGCGCACTTCGATGGCGCTGAGACGAAACTCTGGCCCGAGAATGTCGCCGAGCCGCGTCAACTGTCCGGCCGGACCGGGCAGGGCCGCCGCCCATGTCACCGGCGCGCGCTCCTCGCCGGCCATGGTGAAGGCGATGTCCGGCCGCGCCATGGCGAGGCGGCGGACGACTTCGCGGATCGCTTCGGCTTCGGTGCGGTCGGTCTTGAGAAATTTGAGCCGGGCAGGGGTCGCGTAAAAGAGATCGCTGACCTCGACGCGGGTGCCCTGCGACAGCGCAGCGGGCGCGATCGGCGACTTCTCGCCGCCATCGACCGTGCGCGACCAGGCATGCGGCTCGGAGGCGTGGCGCGTGGTGATGCTCAGCCGCGCGACCGAGCCGATCGAGGGCAGCGCCTCGCCGCGAAAACCGAGGGTGCGGATCTGCAGCAGGTCTTCGTCATCGAGCTTCGAGGTGGCGTGGCGATCCACCGCCAGTTGCAGGTCGGCATGGGTCATGCCGCCGCCGTCGTCGGTGATGGCGATCTTTCGCCGTCCGCCGCCATCGGTGAAGATCTCGACCCTGGAGGCGCCGGCATCGATGGCGTTCTCCACCAGCTCCTTCACCACGCTGGCCGGCCGCTCCACCACTTCGCCGGCGGCGATGCGGTTGACGATGGTTTCTGGGAGCTGGCGAACGGGCATGGATCTCGGGGCGCGGTGACGGGTCGGGATTATGTAGGGAACCGGAAGCGCCATTCTATGGCCCCGGGCGCCTGATGTCCCCGCCGCAACCCGCTTTTCCCCGGTTCTGGCTTTTCGTTTTGACGCGTTTTCCTGACGCGAACCGGTATCCACTTTGCTCGAAAACGCTTTTAAGCGAATCGGCCGCCCTTCTGGATCACCTCGATCTTGTAGCCATCGGGGTCGGTGGCGAAGAAGAACTGCGCCAGCGTGCGGCCCTCATGCTTGAAATCGCGCAGCGGCCCGGGCGCCAGATTCTCGCCCTCGAAGCGGGCATGTTCGGCAGCGACGTCGTCCACCACGACAGCGAGATGGCCGTAACCGTCACCCAGCACATAGGGCTCGGTGCGGTCGAAATTCACCGTCAGTTCGAGCTCGAAGGGCGAGGAGGGGTGGCGCAGATAGATCAGCGCAAAATCAGGAAATGCAAAGCGCTCAGCGATCTCGAGGCCGAAGGCGCGCCTGTAGAAGTCCAGTGAGCGCGCCTCGTCCAGCACGCGGATCATGGAGTGAACGGGTTTGGCCATCGGGAAATTCCTTGAAGAAGTGGTCTGGCTTGTTGTGCAGGGCGCGGCTCAGTGGTCGAAGCGACCGCCGCGGCCGGCTTTGACCTCGCTGCGGCGCTTCTTGCCGTCGAGGCGGCGCATCTTCGAGCCCAGCGTCGGTTTGGTCGGCCGCCGCGGGGGCTCGCGATAGGCGGCCTCCTTGATCAGCTCCACCAGCCGCTCGATGGCGTCGGCCTTGTTGCGCTCCTGGGTGCGGAAGCGCTGGGCGTGGATCACGATCACGCCGTCCTTGGTCATGCGCTGGCCGGCGAGGGTGCGCAGCCGGATTTCCATGTCTTCGGGGATCGTCAGTCTCTTGCTGTCGAAGCGCAATTGCGCGGCGGTGGAGACCTTGTTGACGTTCTGACCGCCGGGACCGGACGCGCGCACATAGACGATCTCGATATCGTCTTCCTCGATGGCGATGGAGCGGGTGATCCGGAGCAGCATTCTGTCTCCGTAGCACAGGATACCGCGTTTTGCTTGGTGCCCCCGTGCGCTTGACCGCAGATCGCAAAGATATGCCCGGGACATAGCGGCAATGCTGGAACTGGCGCCCTGCCGACGCTTATCGTTGCACCATCAGTCAATCCGGACGTCTCATGACCAAGACCCCCCGCAATATTCTCACCATCGATATCGGCGGTACCCATGTGAAGGTGATGACCAGCCGTGAAGGGATCAAACGCGAATTCGAATCCGGCCCGGACCTGTCCGCGAAGGAAATGGTGCGCAAGGTCAAGGCACTGACCAAAGACTGGCGCTATGACGTCGTCTCCGCCGGCTATCCCGGTCCGGTGGCCGGCAATCGTCCGCTCAAGGAGCCACATAATCTCGGTGCGGGCTGGAAAGGGTTCGATTTCGAGCGGGCATTCCGTAAGCCCGTCAAACTCGTAAACGACGCCATGATGCAGGCCGTCGGCAGTTACGATGGCGGGCGCATGCTGTTTCTCGGCCTCGGCACCGGGCTCGGTGGGGCCATGATCATCGATGGCGTGTTGGAGCCGATGGAGCTGGGCCATCTGCCGTATCGCCACAAGACATTCGAGGATTATGTCGGCGCGGCCGGCCTCAAGCGATTGGGCAAGAAGAAGTGGCGCCATTGCGTGGCCGAGGTCATTGCCGATCTCACGGCAGCGCTTGAGCCCGATTATACGGTGCTCGGCGGTGGCAATGTGGAGATGCTCGACAAACTCCCGCGCAAGACCCGGCGCGGCGACAACGCGAATGCGTTCAAAGGCGGCTTCCGGCTCTGGGATCCACCGAAGCCCGTGAAACGCCGCTAGGCGCGGCGCGATCCGCTGCGCTCCACCAGCTTCACCATCACCTGCAAGGCATGGTTGGTTGGCGTCGGGATGCCGTGTTCTGCGCCCTTGCGGACAATGAAGCCGTTGAGGAAGTCGATCTCCGATGGCTTGCCACGGGCGAGATCCTGCGATGTCGAGGATTGCTGAAGCGGCATGCTGGCGGCGAGGGCGAGCGTCTTGGCCAGGAGGTCGGCCGGCAGTAATACGCCGCAGGCCCCTGCCACTGCCATGCATTCCATGACGGCATTGGTGACGATATCAGGCACGCCCTCGACCTTGAACATCTCGCCATAGGCGATGCCGGCCACGGCTGATAATGCATTATAGGCGCAGTTGTTGATCAGCTTCGACCACTGCACCGCGTCGATGTCGTCGGCGACGGTGGTCGGCACGCCCGCATCGGACAGCAGCTTCGCCAGTGCGCCGCTATGCGGCGATACGCCGATGATCAGCTCGCCGCGGCCATTGTGCTTCACATGGCCGGCACCCGGCATTTCGGAGGCGACATAGACCGCTGCTGCGATCACCGGCTGGCTGAGAATGGCGCGCAGGCGCTGCGGATTGTCCACGCCGTTCTGCAGGCTCAGCACGATGGAGTTGGGCTTGAGCACAGGCTTCAGCGCTGTTGCCGAGCTGTCGGTATCGCCGGACTTCACGGCGAACAGAACGAGGTCAGGTGGCGCGAGATCGGCGATCTGCGTCACCGCCTTCGCCGGAATGAAACCGTCGAACTCGGCACTCTCGAACCTCAGGCCGCGTGTATTGATGGCATCGACATGGATCTGGCGTCCGACCAATGTCACGTCATGGCCGGCGCGCAGCAGCTTGGCGCCGTAGTAGCAGCCGACTGCGCCGGCCCCGATCACTGCGATCTGCATCGTGCCCCCGGAGGTATGGCCTCAGTTCGCCTTCGGCGCCGGGGCCACAGGCGCTGCGGCTGCCTGCGGCGCGCGGCCGACGACCACGGTGAGGAGCCCGTCCGCCCACAGCTTCTTCGCTGCAGCCTTGGCCTGGTCCAGCGTCACGGCATCGACGATGGCATTGCGCTTCTCGATGTAATCGATCGGCAGTTTGTCGAGCTGGTATTGCAGCAGCGCGCCGGCCAGTTTCGACGAGGTGTCGAGCGCCAGCATCTGCGAACCCTTGAGATAGGATTTAGCCTCGTCCAGCTCGCGCTGGGTCGGACCCTGCTCGGCCATGCGTTTCACTTCGCTGGTCACGGTATCGACCGTCTCGGTGGCGCGGTCGGCGCGGGTCGCGGTGCTGCCGATATAGATGCCGGAATGCTGCATCCACAGCAGCGAGCCACTGACGGAATAGACCAGGCCGCGCTTCTCGCGCACTTCGTGATACAGCCGCGACGACAGCGTGCCGCCGCCGAGGATGTGATTGACGATATAGGCGGCCATGAAGTTCGGATCGTCGCGTTTGACGCCGGGGCTGCCGAAGGTGATGACCGTCTGCGGCACGTCCAGCGTCACGGATTCCTTCTGCGGCGGCTTGGCCGCTGTGACTTCAGGGACTGGCGTCAGCGTGGCTTTTGCGGGCAGGGCACCGAAGGTCTTGTCCAGCAATGTCGCGAGCGTGTCGAGATCGACGTCGCCGACCACGGCAATCTTCAGCGTGTCCTTCGCGACGATGCGTTGCTTGTAGGCCTTGATGTCGTCGACATTGATGGTCGGCACGTCGGTCAGGTTGCCATTGGACGGCCGGCTATAGGGATGGTCGCCGAACGCCACCTGCAGAAACTTGCGCGTCGCCAGCGAATTCGGGTTCGAGGTTTCGCGGCGCAGGCCGGACATGATCTGCGCGCGGATGCGCTCCACATCGGGGGCGTCGAAGCGTGGTGACGTCAGGGCGAGGCGGGCGAGGTCGAACGCCTCGTCACGATGCTCTTTCAGCATGCGCAGCGAGCCACGCAGGTAATCGCGCTGGGCGTTGAAGTTGAGCTCGATGGCGCGGCGTTCCATGCGATCGCGGAAGGCCGAGGAATCGAGATCTCCCGCGCCTTCGTCCATCAGGCTGGCCACCATGTTGGCGGTACCGGATTTATCCTTCGGATCCTGTGCCGCGCCGCCGCCGAACGCATATTCCATCGCGATCAGGGGAACGGTCGCATCCTGCACGAACCAGGCTTCGATACCGCCTGGCGTCACGAGCCGCTGCACCTTGGCTGCGGCGAAGGATGGCGTCACCGTCAGGGTGACGAGCGAGAAGGCGACGGCAATGCCGAGGCGGCCGGCGTTGAAGATGATGCTCACGACCGCTTCTCCTCGCGCTTCGGCGCAGATGTATCCTTGATGAGATAGCCGGTGACCGAGCGCTTCTTGTCGAGCCAGGTCTGTGCGGCTGCGCGCACCTGTTCGGCGGTAACCGCCTTGATGCGGTCGGGCCAGCTACGGATGTCCTCGACGCTGAGGCCCGTGGTGAGTGCGGCGCCGTACCAGCGCGCCAGCGAGGCCTGGCTGTCCTGCGCATAGGTGGCTTCGGCGACGAGCTGCGTCTTGACGCGTTCGAGGTCGGCAGCCGGTACCGGGTTGGTCGCGAGGTCGGCGATCACGGCGTCGATGGTCTTTTCGATATCGGCGAATTCGGCGCCGGGCTTCGGCGAGGCCGAGATCATGAACTGTGCGCTGTCGAGGGCCGTGCCCTGATAGCTGGCACCGGCATTGATCGCGAGCTGTTTGTCGATGACGAGGGCGCGGTAGAGATATGAGTTCGCGCCGCCGCCGATCAGCTGGCCGAGCACATCGAGCGCCTGGCTTTCGCCGGCCGCAGCGGTGGTAGCCGATGGCACCTGATAATAGCGGCGCACGCTTGTCTGTTCGACGCGCGGATCGGCCAGCGTCACCGTGCGCGGCGCGGCGGGCGTCGGCTCCTGTGGACGCATGCGGCGTTCGGGGATCGCCGGCTGCGCCGGGATCACGCCATAGGTGCGCTCCACCATCGGGCGGATCTCCTGCGGGTCGACATCGCCGGCAATGATCAGCGTCGCATTATTGGGGGCGTAGAAGCGCTTGTAGAAGGCGAGCGCGTCCTCGCGGTCGAGCTTCTCGATCTCCTGATGCCAGCCAATGATCGGGCGGCCATAGGGATGATTGAGATAGAGCGCGGCCATGATCTGCTCGGACAGCCTTGCATCCGGGCTGTTGGCGACGCGCATGTTGTATTCTTCCAGCACGACGTCGCGTTCGGGCAGCACGTTCTCGTCCTTCAGCACGAGGCCCGTCATGCGATCGGCCTCGAATTCCATCATCTTGCCGAGCTGGTCCTTGCTGATGCGCTGGTAGTAGCCGGTATAGTCGGTTGAGGTGAAAGCGTTCTCCTCACCGCCGACGCGCTGCACGGTCTGCGAGAATTCACCGACCGGATGTTTCGCGGTGCCCTTGAACATCAGATGTTCGAGGAAATGCGCGAGGCCCGATTTGCCAGGCGTCTCGTCGGCCGAGCCGACCTTGTACCAGATCATCTGCGTGACCACGGGCGTGCGGTGATCCTCGATCACCACGACCTGCATGCCGTTATCGAGCTTGAACGTGGTCGGCGGCTTCGCCGTCACAGTCTGTGCACGGGCGCCCGATATTGTGAGGGCAGGAGCCAGCAGTAGAGCGACGACTGCGACGGATCGTGCGGCAAGTCGGAATGATGAGGTCATGGCGGGGCTAGCAGCTCCAAAGCATGGGGAAAGGCGTGACCAAGCCATCGCGCGGAACACATCCGCGCGTACAGGCTGATCGCAGTGAAAGGACGTCTTTGGAATGGCAGCGCAAAGGGAGCGCTGCGATCAGAACTTACCCGTCATCGGGTTCAGGTTGTAATCGTTCTTCATGACTTCCTTCGGCCCGGTGCCATAGGCATAGCCGGCGGCGGGGGTCTGGTAACCGGCAGGCGGCTGGGTCAGCGAATCGCGTGTCGGCTCGCCCTTGAACTCGGCGGTCTCGCCCTTGTTGCCACCGAACATGTTCTTGAACAGGCCACCTTCATAGCCGAGCTGCTTCGGGCTCAACACGATGTTCTTGTTCGGATCGCCCGGCGAGGAATTGTCGACGGCAGCAGACGCGCCGCGTGCGCGCTTCGGCGCCATCTCGCGCGGGGTCAACGGACGCGCGGCTTCCAGCACTTCTTCGGGGCGCCCGCGCTGCGCAGCGACGGCAGCCGCCCGGCGCTGCTGCACGTCGGGATCCTTCGGCCAGTTCGCAACCGGTGCGGGACCGGCGGCGGCCGGCGGTGGCAGGTCGATCCGCGGCGGGACCACCAGCGGCGAGCGCTCGCGGTAGTCGATGCCGGTGTTTTCCATGTTGGTGCCACCGAGGCCAGTCATGATCTGCTTGATCACTTTCTGTTCGACGGTGGAGTCATCGTCATCGTCATCGGCCGCGCGTACAGCGCCTGCCGACATCACGAGACCAACGCTAAGGGCAACGGCGGTGAGCCGCAGGGCGCGCGTCCAGGCGCCCGATGAAGTGTGCAGAGCCCAACCGGTTTCGGTCTCGCGCATCGTGTTCATCCTGTTCAAATATCTGGCGGATCGGCAAGAATCCGAGAATCCTGGTGCGGTTCCGCTGGTATCGCCCTTGGCCTTGCGTATCGGCTGGGATCAGGGCGCTTTTGCGGCGGGTACCGTGAAGAAAGAGTCATACAACAGGGCCGCTACACCGGCAACAATGGCGACATCGGCAAGGTTAAACACGTACCAGTTGTAGGTCTTGCCGGCGATCTCGACGTGCAGGAGCGCGAAATCGACCACGGCGCCATAGGCGAAGCGGTCGATGGCATTGCCGATTGCGCCCCCGATGATCAGTCCAAGCCCGATCGTGGCCAGTTTGGTCTCCGATTTCGCCATCCAGACGGCCAGCGCCACCACCGCGATCGCCTTGATGGCCACCAGCACGACCTGGCCGGTCGGGCCGGAATCGGAGAACCAGCCGTAGCTGATGCCGGTATTCCAGGCCAGGACGAGATCGAAGAACGGCGTGACCGGGACCACGCCGCGATGGCCGAGATCGAAGGCATAGAGCAGCCACAGCTTCGTCGCCTGATCGAGGATCAGGATGACGATGGCTGCGATCAGCCCGGAGCGGACGGCTGGTTTCAAACAGCCACTCCCAGCGCCTTCCACTCCCGCAGTGCTTGCGCGTCGCGCGGGGTGACGTCGGGATACTCCTTGTCCTCACCCACGGTCGGCAGGATCTTCCACGACCGCGCACATTTGGTGCCGACGGCCTTTTCCACGACCACGGCAACGCCGGGCACGTCGTTCAGCGCGAAGGCGCCTGCGGGTGCTTCGGCATTGGTCAGCATCGCATTCGAGGTGATGCAGATCTCCGCAAGATCGACGTCGGCCAGTATGGCAAAGATCGCGGGGTCTGTGACATGGATCAGCGGTGAGGCCTCCAGCGACGAGCCGATGTTCTTGGCAGCGCGCTCGACTTCCAGCGCGCCGGTGACGACGCGGCGCACATTGCGGATGGTTTCCCACTTCGCGGCGAGCGCCTCGTTACGCCATGCCGGCAGCGTCTTCTGGAACGTTTCGAGATGCACCGACACGGAGCTGCTGCCATAGCGCGACAGCCATGCTTCTTCGGCGGTGAAGCTCAGAATGGGTGCGAACCAGGTCACGATCGAACGGAACAGGTAATCGATCACGGTCAGCGACGCCTTGCGTGTCACCGACGACGGCGCGTCGCAATACAGCGTGTCCTTGCGGATGTCGAAGTAGAAGGCCGACAGTTCGGTGTTCATGAAGGCGGCGAGTGTGGCCACCACCGTCTTGTAGTCGAAATCGATATAGGCCTGTCGCACCACCGCATCGACTTCGGCGAGACGATGCAGCATCAGCCGCTCGAGCTCCGGCATATCGTCGGCCTTGATGCGATCCTCGTCGTGGAAATGCGCGAGGCTGCCGAGCATCCAGCGCACGCTGTTGCGCAGCTTGCGATAGGTCTCGATGGTATTCTTGATGATCTCCGCGCCGATGCGCTGGTCGTCGGCGTAATCGGTGGCGCAGACCCACAGGCGCAGGATGTCGGCGCCGGAGTCCTTGATGATCTTCTGCGGCTCGATGGTGTTGCCGATCGATTTCGACATCTTGCGGCCGTTCTCGTCGAGCGTGAAGCCGTGGGTCAGCACGATGTCGAACGGTGCGCGGCCGCGGGTGCCGCTGCTCTCCAGCAGTGACGACTGGAACCAGCCGCGGTGCTGGTCGGAGCCTTCCAGATACATGACGGTGTCCGCACCGCCCTGGGCCTTGCGCTTGATGCCGGCAAGGCCGGGGAAGTGCACGGGGTCTTCGAGCACGAAGGCATGTGTGGAGCCTGAGTCGAACCAGACGTCGCAGATGTCGTCGACCTTCTTCCACTCCTCATTGGCAAGCGAGCCGAGGAAATGCTCGCGCGCGCCTTCGGCATACCAGGCGTCGGCGCCTTCCTTCTCGAACGCGTCGGAAATGCGCTTGTTGACGGCCTCGTCCTGCAGGATCTCTGCGGAGCCGTCGCCCTTCTCGCGCACGAATACCGCGATTGGCACGCCCCAGGCGCGCTGGCGCGAGATCACCCAGTCGGGCTTGGTGTTGATCATGCCGTTGATGCGGTTCTGGCCGGTGGCCGGCACCCATTGCGTGACCTTGATGGCTTCGAGGGCACGGTGACGCAGCGTGTCGCCGGGCTTCGCCTTGCCGTCGTCCGCCATAGCTCCCGGCTTGCCGGGAGCGTTCACTTCCAAAATGTCCTTGTCCATCGCGATGAACCATTGCGGCGTGTTGCGATAGATCACCGGCTTCTTCGAGCGCCAGGAATGCGGGTACTGATGCTTCAGGCGCGCACGCGCCACCAGCATGCCGCGCTCGACCAGCGCCTTGATGACGGCCTCGTTGGCGTCGCCCTTCTCGCCCTTGTCGTTGATTACGCGGGTGCCGGCGAAGCCCGGTGCCTGTTCGGTCAGCGCACCGTTCTCATCAACCGTGTAGGGGATCGTGGTCGCGATGCCGCGCTCGGTGAGCTGGCGGCCATTCGACGTCCAGATATCGAAGTCGTCGCGGCCATGGCTCGGCGCGGTATGCACAAAGCCGGTGCCGGTATCGTCGGTGACGTGATCGCCGTCGAGCAGCGGCACGATGAAATCATAACCGCCGGCGAGACCCTTGAGCGGATGACGGCATTCGAGATCCTCGAGGATGTCGGAGGACAGCTCGCTGCTCTTCTTCCAGGAGGCCACGCGCGCCTGCTTGAACACGCTCACGGCCAGCGCGTCGGCGAGGACCAGGAGATCGCCGGTCTTCAGCCAGTTATCCGCCGGCGCCTCGGTGACTTCATAGAGGCCGTAAGAGATCTTGCTGGAGAACGAGATGGCGCGATTGGCCGGCAGCGTCCAGGGCGTGGTGGTCCAGATCACCACTGCGGCCTTGGCGAGCCGGCCGAATTCGGCGGCCACCGGGAATTTCACCCACACCGCATCCGATGTGTAGTCCTCATATTCGACTTCCGCTTCGGCCAGCGCGGTCTTCTCGACCACGCTCCACATCACAGGCTTCGATCCGCGATACAGCGTGCCGTTGGCCGCGAACTTCATCAGCTCGCGTGCAATCTGCGCCTCGGCGAAATAGTCCATGGTGGCGTAGCGGCCGGCCCAGTCGCCGATGATGCCGAGTCGCTTGAATTCCTCGCGCTGGATGTCGAGCCACTTGTTGGCATAGGCACGGCATTCCTGGCGGAACGCGATCATCGCCGCGCCGTCCTTGAAGTTCGGCTTGACCTTGCCCTTGGAGCGGTAGTTCTCTTCCTCGATCTTCCACTCGATCGGCAGGCCGTGACAGTCCCAGCCCGGCACGTAGTTCGAGTCAAAGCCCAGCATCTGCTGGCTCTTGGTCACCACGTCCTTGAGGATCTTGTTGAGCGCATGCCCGATATGGATGTTGCCATTGGCATAGGGCGGGCCGTCATGCAGCACGAATTTCGGCTTGCCCTTGGCGGTCTCGCGGAGCTTGCCGTAGAGGTCGATCTCGTTCCACCGCGCCAGCATTTTCGGCTCGCTGGTCGGCAGGCCTGCGCGCATCGGAAATTCGGTCTGCGGCAAATAGAGGGTCTTGGAATAGTCGTGGGTGTCAGATTTGGCGGGCTTGTCGGACATAATGGCTCTGGCTTGCTCGAATGGCGCTGAAACGCGTGAAAACGCGATGAAACTGGACGGTCCCGGTCTTGCGCCGAGCAAAGCTCAGGCGGAAGCCGGGCCGATAATGCTTATGATGGGGCGCCGTGCAGACATCCGGCACTCAATAGCAGCCGGGGAGACGATCGCAAAGGGTCGGATTAGCCCCGTTTGCCAATCACCCGGGCCGGATTGCCGGCCACGGTGGCGCCGTCCGGAACGTCCCGGGTCACGACACTGCCGGCGCCGATCACGGCGCCGTCACCGATGGTCACGCCGGGCACGATAATGGCCCCGCCGCCGATCCAGACATCGGCGCCGATTTTGACCGGCCGGCCGAATTCCAGTCCGTTGCGGCGGGTCTCGGCGTCGCGGGGATGGTCGGCGGCGTAGATCTGCACGGCCGGGCCGATTTGCGTCCGGTCGCCGATGGAGACCGCGACGATGTCCAGGATCACGCAGTTGAAATTCAGGAAAACGTTGTCGCCGAGATGGATGTTGTAGCCGTAGTCGCAGAAGAACGGCGGCCGGATCACGCAGTCGGCGCCGACCTTGCCGAAATGCTCGGCGAGCAACGTCCGTCGTTCGGCCACGGGCCGGTCCAGCTGCGCGTTGTATTTCGCGAGCCAGGCCTTGTTGGCCTTCTCGTCAGCGACCAGTTCGGGGCTGCCGGGGCGATAGAGTTCGCCGGCGAGCATTTTCTGCTTTTCGGTCCTGGTCAGTCGATGTCTCCCAGTTTCGGAAACGCATCCGGCGCAGCCGCCAGCGCGGCCCGCGCTTTGGCGCTGTCGTCGTCCATTTGGCGGATCAGCGGTTCGATGCCCTCGAATTTCATTTCATCGCGGATGAAGGCAATGAAGGCGACGTCCAGTGCCTGGCCGTATAGGTCGCCCTTGAAGTCGAACAGGAACACTTCGAGCAAGGGCGCGCCGTTATCGAAGGTCGGGCGGCGGCCAAAGGATGCAACGCCGTCGAAGCGCTCGTTTCCGCGGCCGACCCGCACGGCGTAGATGCCGTGCTTGAGGCCGCAATTGTTATTCAGGCGGATATTGGCGGTGGGATAGCCAAGGTCGCGGCCGAGCTTTTTGCCGTGGATCACTTCGCCGGTGATGAACCACGGCCCGTTCAGCATCTCCGTGGCCTCGGTCACCTGGCCCTCAGCCAAGGCCATGCGGATGGCCGTCGAAGACACCGGGCGCTCATCGATATCGACATGCGGCTGGATGTCGACCTCGATGCCGAGGCGCGGCGCTTCGTTGGCCAGCAGGCTGGGCGAACCGACGCGGCCTTTGCCGAAATGAAAGTCGTAGCCGACGGCGATGCCGCTGATGCCGAGACGCTCAATGAGATCGTGGTGAATGAAGTCTTGCGCCGTGGTGCTGGCGCGTCCCTTGTCGAAGGTCATGACGACGGCGCCGGCGAGGCCGGTTCCTGCCAGCAGGCGCAGCTTGGCGGCTTCGTCGGAGAGCCGGAACTGCGGCGTGTTGGGGCTGAAGAAACTGCGCGGATGCGGCTCGAAGGTCACCGCCAAAGCGCTTGTTTTATGCAGTTCCGCCATGCGTAACGCAGCACCGATGACGGCGCGGTGGCCGAGATGGACACCGTCGAAATTACCCATTGCCACGACGCATCCGCGCGGGATGGCATTGGCAGGCGTTGTGTCGCGGATCACGCTGAAAGCAGTCGTCATGATTGGATTCGTTGGTGGTTTTGGCGGGTGAGGGACCGTGGCGCGCCCACCACGTCGAAGTCAAGCGAAGGTAAAATCGGCTTTCTTCTCGAATTTGACGAATTTCGCGCCATGGGGCGGTTAACTGGAAATTTAACCCACCCTGCTAATTCTTGGCCCAAGCCGCGGACAGCAATACTCGCCAATCCCGGTTGGAACGGTTTGCCTGACGGCAAATATCATTTTTTGCATTTGCGTATCGTGCCTCAGGGGGAATGAAGATGGCGGTTGATTTGTCGATGACGGTGCTGGTGGTGGACGATTACAACACCATGATCCGCATCATTCGCAATCTTCTGAAGCAGCTTGGTTTCGAACACATCGACGATGCCAGCGATGGTTCGATGGCGCTGGAAAAGATGCGCACCAAGAAGTATGGGCTGGTGATTTCCGACTGGAACATGGAGCCGATGACGGGCTACGACCTGCTCAAGGAAGTCCGCGCCGACCCCAACCTGTCGCAGACCCCTTTCATCATGATCACGGCAGAATCCAAGACCGAGAACGTGATTGCCGCCAAGAAGGCCGGCGTGAACAATTACATCGTCAAGCCATTCAACGCGGCGACGCTGAAGACCAAGATCGAAGCCGTGTTCCCGGACACCGTGCCGGCGTAAGCCGCGCAGCTTCGCTCAGAGCTTTCGAATTTCGCAATGCCCGGCCTCGTGCCGGGCATTTTGCGTTTCGGCTCCCCCTGTCATTCCGGGGCAGGACGGGCCGCGGAGCGGGCTGGACTGAGCCCGGAATCCCGACATGTTCAGCGCAAAACAGGTCGGGATTCCGGATTCGGTCCCGTCGCCTCCGGCGTCGGTCCCGCCCCGGAATGACGAGCTTGGGGCGGCAAGACAGCGCCCAAACATTTTTTCCTATATCTCGTTGACACCATCCCCATCAGGTTTATATTCCCCCCACGTCCTGCCCCACCGAGAGGGGCGATCGCGATCGTCACGTTCGCGGGGCTGGATGCGGTGGACGCCGGAGATGCGGCGTCACGCGGTTCATGGGGGAACGTCTGTCTTCGGGCAGGACGGATCTGCGTCAGCACTGCCACTGGCAAGGAGACGGCCGACCTTCGGATGGACAAACCCCTGGACAGTGTGACGGACGACCAAGTCAAAACGCGTTCGGCCTAGTCGCTTGAGGCTCCCTTCCCATCGCCTTGGGACTTTAATTCGCGATCGGAGCGTTCGTCGAGGCAAAGTGCAAGCAACCGAAAAAACACCGCAGGCGGAACGTCGGGCACTTGCTCGGCGCCTCCGAAAGTCCTGATGCACTCTCAATTGCGGAAGACCGCATTCGCATCAGGCCCAAGGGTGCAACGGGCACCCGGCGTTCCGCACGCCCTCTCACAGGGGGCGGGAATGCGACAGACGACGGCGCCCCCGCGCCGCAAATAATGGGGGCGATGACGCATGTCTGAAGAGCCGTGGCTGTTTGACAGTTGAATCTGCGATGGCGCGACGTGGACGTCCCAAACACTGCCGTCATGCCCGGCGCATGCCGGGTATCCACGCCTTGGCGACGTCCACAGCAAGGCGTGGATGGCCGGAACAAGTCCGGCCATGACGGTGGAGAGTGATGAGTATCGTAGGATGGGTAGAGCGCAGGCGCGCTTGCGCCGGAGCGAAACCCATCAATTGCAGACGAAGAAAGCGATGGGTTTCGCTGCGCTCTACCCATCCTACGATCGCACCTTACGTCAGCTCACCACTTCAATTCACGCATCAGCGCCTTCGGTGGATGGCCGAACAGTTCCTTCACTTCCGAGGCGCCCATCTGTTCGATGCCTTCGAAATCGCCGGCATGGATGCCGCGGGTGACGAACAGCAGGTCGATGCCATAGGCATGCGCGCCGGCGAGATCGGTGCGCACGGAATCGCCGATCGCCAGCACGCGATCCAGCGCCGTGTCCTTGCCGCGCTTCGCCTTGGCCAGCGCCATGGCCTGATCGTAGATCGGCCGATGCGGCTTGCCGTAGAAGATCACCTCGCCGCCCATCTCGCGATAGAGTTCAGCGACCGCGCCGGCGCAGTAGATCAAGCGGTCGCCGCGCTCGACGATGATGTCCGGATTGGCGCATACGAGCGTCAGTTTGCGCGCCAGCGCCTGGCTCATCATGTCGCGATAGTCGTCGGCGGATTCGGTCTCGTCGTCGAACAATCCGCTGCAGACGATGTAGTCGGCCTGTTCGAGCTGGGTGAGCTTCACATCGAGGCCGCGATGGATCGAACTGTCGCGGTCCGGCCCGATCAGATACATCGCCTGACCCGGTCGGCCGGCGACGAAATTGCGTGTGAGGTCGCCGGACGAGACGATGGCGTCATAGGTGTCGTCAGCGACGCCGAGCTTGCGCAACTGGCGCTGCACGGAGTCGGCGGGGCGCGGCGCATTGGTGATCATGATCACCGTGCCGCCCTTGGCACGAAACGTATGCAACGCCTCGCAGGCTTCGGGGAAAGATTCGAGGCCGTTATGGACGACGCCCCAGATGTCGCTGAGGACGACGTCGACATGTTCGGTGAGGTCGCGCAAGCGCTCGACGAAACGCAGTGTGGTCATGAATTGAGTGCCGATCAGTTCGGGCCGGTGGCGCGGCGCGCCAGCGCGGCATTGCCGGTGGTGCGCGGCGGCTCAGGCCGCGCAGGCGTGGTTGGGGCGGATCTCGCTAGGCCATTGGGGTCCGTGGTTGCCTTTGCGGGGTCCTTGGCGGAGGGATTTGGCGCACCGCCATTGGCCGGCGTTTCCGGCCTGAGCGGGCGGGGCGCCGCGAACAGGAAGCCTTGCCCGAACCGGACGTCGAAGTCGAGCAGGTCGACCACGGCCCGTTCGCCCTCGATTCGCTCGGCGATCAGATCGATTCCGAACCGGCCGAGCAGGTCGGAGAGATCGGCGGGATGAATGTCGGAATTCGACGTCTGCTTGGGGTCGAGCAGGAGTGCTGCCGGTACCTTGATAAAGCGCACGCCGCGATCGGCGAGGTCGCGCGGCTCGATCCGCAAATCCGTGACGTGATCGATGGAGAAGCGGTAGCCGCGCTGGGCGAGGGCGGCGAGATGCTCGCTCTCGATCGGGCCGAGATTGCGGAACACGTTCTGCTTGAATTCCAGCACGAAGGACGGCGCCAGCGCGCGGTTGGCTTCGAGGAAATCGATGCATTGCGCGAAGGTCTCGGCATTCGACAGGGTCGCGCCAGCCATGTTGCAGAACACGCCGACATCCTTGTTGCGCACCATCAGGCGGCGCAGCACCTGCATGCAGCGCAGCAGCACGATGTGATCGATCTGGCCCATCAGGCCGGCGGCTTCTGCGGGGCCGATGAACTCGTCGGCGGTGATCACCTGATCCTTGTCGTCGCGCAGCCGCGTCATCGCCTCGTAGAAGCGCACCTTGCGCTGCGGCAGCGTAACCATCGGCTGCAGATAGATGTCGATACGGTTGTCGGCGATGGCACTCTTCACCATGGCGGTGAACTGCGCATTATCGCGCGCTGGCGCTGCCTCCGGCTTGACGATGATCGCAGGCGCCGTCGGCGTCACGGTGTCTTCAGCGACCTCGACAGCGAGCGGCACATCGGCAGCGGTCACGGGTTTGACCGGTGGCGATGGCGGCGCGATCGCCGCCGAAGCAGTCGCCGGCGCAGGCATCGCTGTCAGCATGTCTTCGTGGGTGGCGACCGATGTGGCGAGTTGCTTCACCAGCGCACCCAATTCGCCGATCTCCCCGGCGACGGTCTGGATACGGTCCTGATTGGCTGTGCCGGCGGATGCGATCTTGTTTTCGACCACGGCGAGCCGGCGGCCGAACTCGGCGACCTGCCGGGCGAGGTCGGCGGTGCCACGCGACAGATCGGTGATCTGGCCAGTGGATTCGGCGCGGTCTTTGATGCGCATCGACACCGCGTTGTAGAGGATCATCACGGTCAGCGCAGTCAGTGCGACGATGGCCGATTCGTAGCCGCTGATGCCGGCGATCGCATACAGCACCAGGCCAAGCGAGGCTGAGACCAGCACCATGCAAATGCCGACAAAAATCGTGGAGATGCGGATCATAACGCGCGCAACATCCTCAAATCCAAACTCCTGCACGGCACGACAAAGGTCCGGCCGCGAGCGCTCCCGGCGCTAAGTACCCGGCCAACCTTAGCATTATTGTTGATTCGGAAAGCAGGGCTGGGAGAACTTGCCCACCGGTGCTTTTGCACCTCAGGCGCTGGCGCGGCCGAGCGTATCGGCCATGGCGGCGCCACGTGCGCCCATCGGCCGTCCAGGTCCGACGGTGGTATCCACGGCGGTCTGGTGTTCGATCTCGGAATTCAGCTCGGCCCCGCACAGAACGATGATCGCGGACATCCACATCCACATCATCAGGCCGATGGCGGCGCCGAGCGAGCCGTAAGTGACGCTGTAATTGCCGAAATTTGACAGGTACCAAGACAGCAGCGCCGAGCCGGCAAGCCAGAGCAGTGCCGCAGCGAGGGTGCCGATGCTGAGCCATTCCCAGCGCGCGCCGGGGCGGCTCGGACCAAAGCGGTAGAGAATGCCGAGCGCCAGCACGACCACAAGCAGCAAGAGCGGCCAGCGGGCGAGGCTGATGATCGTCTTGCTGTCGGTTGCGAGACCGATCCGGTCCAGCGTCAGCGGCAAAGCGACCACCGCGCTGACCATCAGCAGCAGGGCGGCAATGGCACCGGCGGTGAAAGTGAGCGAGAGCATATTGAGCCTGATGAAGCTGCGTTTCTCGCGTTCGCCATAAACGACATTGAGCGCATCGATCACGGCCTTCACGCCGGCATTGGCGCTCCACAGCGCCAGCGCAAGGCCGAACAGGAAGGTGAGGCCGAGTTTGGCCTGGCCATTGGCGAGTACGCGCGCGATCTGGTCCTGCACGATCTGGAACGAGCCATCCGGCAGCATCAGCGCCAGCGTCTGCAGATTGTCCGAAATCGTGGAAGCATCGGCAAACAGGCCATAGCAGGAGACCAGTGCGGTGATTGCCGGAAACACGGCGAGTAGGCCGAAGAACACGACCCCGGCCGCTATCGCCAGCAGCCGATCCTCGTTGATCTGCTCGTAGGTGCGCCACAGCACGTCCTTCCAGCCCGTCCATGGAATCTGCAGCGGGCTGGACGAATGGCGGCCGCGTCCGGACTGAGCGAGTTCGCGGGTGAATGTCGCTGGTGGCGGGACGTCGGTGTCGCCGATCGGTTGCGGCTCATCGACAACGGACCTCTCGGTGTTGCGTGCCGAGAAAAAGCTCTGCAACGCGAGTACGGCAAAGGTCGTCGCTGCCACCAGCAGCAGACTGTCCGTGTCGGATCGGCGGACGACCATCAGGCGTTCGCTTTGCTCGCGGGTCTGCGGGCAGGGGCCGGCTGCGCAAGGCTGCGGCGCCGGGCGAAAGCCCAGCCGGCAAGCGTCGCGGCGAGCACCAGTCCGGCTTTCACCGGGCCGCTGCTCTGCGGGGGCTGTGCGGAGCGTGTGCTCGGCCTGAATTCGTTCGGCGCGGGCGCGCGATGCGGTGCGGCCGACGTGACCTGCTCATGCTTGCCGGGGCTCGCATTGATCGCGACGCGCAAACGGCTGCCGAGACTGGGAAACTGTTTCGAGGGACGTTTCAGCCGGCTTGCCGCAAGGACAGCGAACAGGGCAGCGAGCACCAGCAGCAATCCGCCGGTTGCGCCAAAGGCCTGAAACAGCCCGTAGCGCAGTTCGACCCAGCGAAACAGCGCGGCAGCGCCGACGAGCAGGGTGGCGATCAGAAAGACGCCTGCGGCAGCATAAAGTCCGGCAGCGACCGCATAAGAGACCGCGATGCCCTGGGTCTGCTCACTGCGGTCACGGATATAGGACGATGTGGCGCGCTTGACCTGATTGAGCTTGAGCGCGAGCCCTGTTCGCACCAGGGCGCTTGCGAGCGGTGGCATATGGAAAGCCTCGTTCTGCGCCGGCAGATGTCTGAAATGGTATCGCGGCCGGCATTTGAAATTGAACGGGGAGGCATGACGAAGGTTCCGCCGTGGCGAACCTTGTGGCGTCGCGCGTGGCCAACCTCAAGTGATCGCGGGGCCGAACGCTTGCCGGTTCCTGCCTGCGCTGGTACCACGCCGCTATGAGCGAAAAGTCTGAAAAGCCCAAAAAACCCCAGAAACTGCGCGCGCGCTTGCCGCGCGGCCTTGGCGACCGCGGACCGGCCGATATCGCCGCGACCCGGCGTATGACCGACACCATCCGCGAGGTCTATGAGCGCTACGGCTTCGAGCCGGTCGAGACCCCGACCATGGAATTCACCGATGCGCTCGGCAAATTCCTGCCCGATCAGGACCGGCCGAACGAGGGCGTGTTCTCGTTCCAGGACGATGACGAGCAGTGGATCTCGCTGCGCTACGACCTGACGGCGCCGCTGGCGCGCTATGTCGCCGAACACTGGGACGCGCTGCCGAAGCCATATCGCAGCTACCGTGCAGGTTACGTCTATCGCAACGAGAAGCCGGGCCCCGGTCGCTTCCGCCAGTTCATGCAGTTCGACGCCGACACCGTCGGCTCCGGCTCGCCGGCGGCGGATGCCGAAATGTGCATGATGGCGGCCGATGCGATGGAAGCGCTCGGCATTCCGCGTGGCAGCTATGTGGTGCGCGTCAACAACCGCAAGGTGCTCGATGGGGTGATGGAGAGCATCGGCCTCGGCGGCGACGAGAACGTCGGACGTCGCCTCACGGTGCTGCGCGCCATCGACAAGATGGACAAGTTTCCGGTCGACGAGATCAAGAAGCTGCTCGGCCCCGGCCGCTGGGATGGCGGCGAGGAAGGCAAGGGCGATTTCACTAAGGGTGCGGGACTCTCGCCGGACGATTCTGAGACAGTACTGCGCAGTCTCGACGCAGCGAGCGAGCCGACTGCGAAGCTCGATAGCTCCGATGCATACAAGCAGGGACGCGCCGAGCTTGCCGAGATCGAAAAGCTAATCACTGCGGCGGGCTATCAAACCGATCGCATCAAGATCGATCCGTCTGTCGTGCGCGGCCTCGAATACTATACCGGCCCCGTTTACGAAGTTGAACTCACGCTCGAAACCAAAGACGAAAAGGGCCGTCCCGTTCGCTTCGGCTCCGTCGGTGGCGGTGGTCGTTACGATGGTCTCGTCTCGCGCTTCCGCGGCGAGCCGGTGCCCGCAACCGGCTTCTCGATCGGCGTCTCGCGCCTGCAGGCGGCGCTGACGCTGCTCGGCAAGATCGACACCACGCCGGATTTCGGCCCGGTCGTCGTCACCGTGTTTGATCGCGACCGTGTCGCCGATTATCAGAAGATGGTTGCGAGCCTGCGCAATGCCGGCATCCGCGCTGAGCTTTATCTTGGCAACCCCAAGAGCATGGGCAACCAGCTGAAATATGCCGACCGGCGCAATTCACCCTGTGTGATCATTCAAGGCTCCGACGAAAAGGCGACCGGCGAAGTGATGCTGAAGGATCTGATCCTCGGTGCCGGATTGTCGGATCTGGAAGGCGATCGCGACGCCTATCTGCAGAAGCAGGCAGAGGCGCAGACCAAAATCGCGGAAAACGATCTCGTGAGCGAGGTCCGCAAGATTCTCGACAAGCACGGCGTGAAGTGGAGCTCATAACCATCAGTTGATCGTCATGCCCGGGCTTGTCCCGGGCATCCACGTCTTGTTTGATGCGGTCGATACGAAGTCGTGGATGGCCGGGACAAGCCCGGCCATGACGAGAGTGAAATCATAAAAGGAGACATCAATGCCTGAGATCACGATCAACCTGGCGGCCGGCCGCACCGACGAGCAGAAGAAGGGCATGATGCTCGACATTACCCAGGCGCTGGTGAAGAATCTCGGCGTCACCGCCGATGCCGTCGTCATCCAGATCAACGAAGCGCCGCTCAACAATAAGATGAAGGGTGGCCAGACCTTCGTCGAGCGCGCAGCCGCCGCGGCGAAGAAGTAAGCCTCTATCCAAACACTGCAATATTCTGACGGCTGGCCATGATGGGCCGGCCGTTTTGATTCCACAGCGTCATCGCCTGGCTGGAATAACCGCCGGCGATCTGCTCGGCGACATTGCGGATCAGCCACCAGCCGTCATCGGTGGTGATCTCGTCGGTGAGCATGTCGATCGACCAGGTCATCGTGCTGATCGGCGAGGGCTTTGTGGATCGGACGGAAGCTGCCGGCGGCGGCGCGTCGGCCAAGGCCAGCAACGCCACCAGCGACGGCTGGATGCCGGGCTCGCGGTGGCGCAGCCACAGCATCATCTGCGGATCTTCGCTGCCGCTGAACGGCGTCGAGCCCCCCATATGCCGGCCTTCGATATGCTCCAGGAAACGCAGCGTCGGCGGCGCACGGTGAAAGAAGTCCGGGCAGTCCTCCGGTGCTTTCAGTTCCGGCGTTCCGGTCACCACATGGGCAAAAGCCGATTCACGCGCGGCGCCGAAGCAGAACATGGCGCGGGTCGCGAGGCCTGCTTCGCCGACAAGATCGACGCTGGCGAACAAGGTCGATTTGCCCTTGCGCAGAACGCTGGCGCGCAACTGCAATGGACCGGGGGCCGGGCCGACGAAGGCGATCTGCGCCGAGCGAAGCGGCGGCACGGCGCCGAATTCATTGAGCGCAGCCTGCATGCACAGTGCCGCGGCCAGACCGCCATAGACGGTACGGCCCTGTAGCCAATCGTCGCTGACATGGGCGGCCCAGCCGTCGCCGGAGCGCGTCATGGACGACATCAATGCGGTGAATTCGGTCATGGAGCTGCCCTTCGGAGTTTCCTGTCGCTGCGTTGCGCACGCCATTGGGATGATTACCATCATCTATAGCGGGGAACGCTGCGGCGGGAAACATCCAGTCAGCGGGCGCGCGGCTCTATTGCGGCCGGTGCATGCCCTTCATCTTCTCCATGTCTTTGACATTCATCTTCATGCCGCCGGGCATCATGATGTCACCGGGCTTCTGGTCCGGCTTGCAGGCGCCGAGCCATTTTGCTTCCAGCTGCGTGGTGTTGTCGCCCGCATTGGCCTTGGCGGCGCCCGAGCTCTGCGACGTGATCTTCATCGTATAGGCAGAATTGAAATCGCCTGTGATCTCGGCATGCGACGTGCTGGTGGTGCCGCCGATATTGCAGACCGAATCCGTGACATAGCCCGTCGCGGTCTTCTTCATCTCGTTCTTCGAACACATGTCCTTCGCCATCGGCGAGAAGGTCGTGTTCATGAACTTGTCGGTGGTCTCGTCCGTGCAGTGCTGCATCGTCATGCCGGGCATCCCGGCGCTGCCCTGCATCTTCATTTCCCAAAGCCCAGCCTTGCGTGCCGGCAACTCGATGGGATCGGCGATGGCGGGGATTGCCCACAACATCGCAGTCGCGCTCAAAACGGAAACATTCAACAGTGAAACATAGCGTCGCATCATGCCTGGTTCTCCCCAAGCCGATGAGACGCTGTGTCGCGTAAAGAGGTTCAGTAGCGAACGCGGAGCGGCCGATCCGAGGCGCCATAGGGCACCCAGCGGCAGGCGAACGAGACGTAGGCGCCATATTCCTGCGGGGCGCTCAGGAACTTCACGACCTTGCCGTAACGCGCGCAATGATCAATCGCCAGGGCGCGAATGTCGGTCTGGCTGATCAGGGATGTGGAGATGATGCCGCCGGTGTCGTTGCCCTTGAATGGCGGCACCCAGTCGGCCTTGGCCGCGCTGCTCATGATCGCACCGCTCAGACCTGCAGCCAAAATCGCCAACCGAATCATTCGCATCACCGTCTCCATCGTCGTTATGGGCACCTTAGAGGGCATCGGCGACGCTGAAAAGAACGCCGTCCAGGTTCTGACAGAGTTGTGCGCTGGGTGTGGCCGCGATGCACTTGACCCTGCACGGGCTTCGCGGCACGTTCCGGGAACAATCATCAGACGGCGGATTCCCCATGCGCGACCTCATTTCATCCTGGAAGAAAGCCGTCCTGGCTGCCGTCACCGGCGCCGTTCTCGGGCTTATGACCCTGGCTCCTGGCGCACAGGCTGCGAACCTGCTCGAGCTGAACTTCTGGCTGTCCGGGCCGAATTACGAGGGCCGCCTGGCGGAGTGCGAGGCTGGTCTTTCGACGATTTCGTCGCAGTTCCAGGACAAGGAAAGCACCTTCTGGAATTCTGCGCTGCAGATCACCGGTTTCAGCCGCGTTCATGAGACGGCCTTCCGTCCTTGGACCTCCGACAACATTCCGCGCCGCTACTGCACCGCCGACGCGATGCTGACCGATGGCAAGACGCGCCAGGTGCACTACTCGATCATCGAGGATGGCGGCTTTGCCGGTTACGGCCAGGGCGTGGAATGGTGCGTCGTCGGTCTTGACCGCGACTGGGCCTATAACCCGCGTTGCCGGGCGGCGAAGCACTAAGCTCCGTTTGCGGATCCAACCCATTTTGTTCTTGAATTGTTCTTGATGCCTGATTAGGTTTGCCCTTCTCAGGGGTGGGGCGCGTCATGTTTCAGGCATTTCGACTTGTCATTTCGCTTGGGTTTTTGGTGCTCGCGGCGCTGAGCGTCGATCCGGCCTCAGCACAGGACCGCCGGCAGAATGCGCCGGGCGAATTCGATTTTTACGTGCTGTCGCTGTCATGGTCGCCGAGTTTCTGCGAGGCGGCCCAGGAGCGCGGTGGCAACAACCGCTCGGCCCAGATGCAATGCGGCGGCCGGCCTTACTCTTTCGTGGTTCATGGCCTGTGGCCGCAATATGACCGCGGCTTCCCGAATTACTGCGAGCGTCCGGCCCCGCGGCTGGCACGCAATATCATGCAGTCGATGCTCGACCTGATGCCGGCGCCCGGCCTGATCTTCAATGAATGGGACAAGCACGGCACCTGCTCCGGCCTCGGCCAGCGCGCCTATTTCGAAGCCATCCGCAAGGCGCGCGCCGGCGTCAAAATTCCCGACGAATTTCTCGATCTGCAGCAGGCCAAGACGATTGCGCCGGACGCAATCGAGGAAGCCTTCATCAAGGTCAATCCGGGTCTCAGTAATTCGGCCATCGCCGTGACCTGCGATCGTAACCGCCTGACCGAGGTCCGGGTCTGCATGAGCAAGGATCTCCAGTTCCGCGCTTGCGAGGAGATCGATCGCCGCGCCTGCCGCCGCGATCAGGTGGTGATGCCGCCGATGCGAGGCGGCTAGCTCAACCGGCATTCCTAGCGTACTGCTGGCGCATGAATTATCGACACGCCTTTCACGCCGGCAACTTTGCCGATGTCATCAAGCATATCGTGCTGGTCCGCATCCTGACCCATCTGCAGGAGAAGCCGGCGCCGTTCCGCGTCATCGACAGTCATGCCGGCGCCGGGCTCTATGACCTGACCGGCGATGAAGCCACGCGCTCCGGCGAATGGACCACCGGCATCGCGCGCGCCCTGCAGGCGCGGTTCAGCGAAGCCAGTGTGCCGCTGGTCGCGCCCTATCTCGACATTGTCCGGTCATTCAATGCGCCGCGCGAACTCAAAGCCTATCCCGGCTCGCCGCTGATCGCGCGCGCCTTGATGCGGCCGCAGGACAGCATGGTGTGCTGCGAGGTCGAGCCGCAGGCGCGCAAGAAGCTGATCTCCGCGCTGCGCAGGGACGAGCAGGCGCGCGTCGTCGATATCGATGGCTGGATCGGTCTGCCGGCCTATGTGCCGCCGAAGGAACGACGCGGCGTGGTGCTGATCGATCCGCCCTATGAAGACAAGAACGAGTTCGCGCGGATGGCGGCGGTGTTCGAGCAGGTCTATGCCAAATGGGCGACCGGCATTTACATGCTGTGGTATCCCGCCAAGAGCCGCCGCGCCACCGATGAGCTGGCGCAGCACGTCGCCGCGACGGCTGCTGCATCCGCCACGCCCGGTAAATGTCTGCGCCTCGAATTCAGCGTTGCACCGCAAACGGCGGATGGTCCGCTGACCTCGACGGGACTTTTGATCGTCAATCCGCCGTGGAAGCTCGCTACGGAGCTCAAGGAAATCCTGCCGCAACTTGAGAAGCCGCTTGGCCTTGGCGGTGCCGGACGCTTCCGGCTTGAGACGGCCAAACCCTGACGTCGCACGGCCTGCGCTGAACTACGCAAACTCCAACTATCAAACGGCGCCGCCAAAAACGGTAGTCAATCCCGGCGGAACCGTATTAAGCTGCTGGCATTATGACTGGCTTTACGTTCCGCTTCCGCGAATGGTTGCGGCGGAGTGACGTGGCCCAAATCGATATTGAAACAAGGCCTAGCTTCCGTGGAGTGAATGTCCGGTCGGTCGCAGCGCGAAAGCGCCGCGGCGGAGCATTGCGGGGAGGGACCCGATGGGCATGAGCGGTACGGTCAAGTTTTTCAATGGCGAGCGTGGCTACGGCTTCATCAAGCCGGACGATGGCGGACGGGACGTGTTTGTGCACATTACCGCAGTCGAGCGCGCTGGCCTGAAGGACCTGATCGAAGGACAGCGGATCACCTTCGAGGTCGAGCCCGACAAGAAGGGCAAGGGCCCCAAAGCGGTCAATCTGGTCATCACAGGATAGCGGCGGATCCAGCTTGGGAGTGGGCCATAAAAAAATCCCGGCCGCAGCGCGGCCGGGAGTGGATGGCGATGGTTTCTTGTACTTGGAGATGAAGTACTTGGAGATGAAGTACTTGAAGACGAAGTCCGGACGCGAGGCGTCCGGAGCCGGACTTAGAAGTGATAGTTCACGCCGATGCGCACGGTGCCGAAGCTGAGCGCGCTGTCGGTGCCGGTGAGCGTGTAGGTGTTCTTGGACAGATCGACATAGAGATATTCGATCTTGGCGGTCCAGTTCTGGTAGATGCCGACTTCGGCGCCGACACCCGCGGTCCAGCCGACCGAAGTCTGCGACTGCTGCAGGCCGTTGAGCTCGGCTTCGAGGCTGCCGAAGGAGAGGCCGGCGGTGCCGTAGAGCAATACGTTATTGAAGGCGTAGCCGATGCGGCCGCGCGCGGTGCCGAACCAGGGGTTCGAGAACTTGTAGGTGGCGAAGCGGTCATCTGCGCCAGTGCCCTGCAGATCGCCTTCGAGACCGAACACGATGTTGCCGCTCTGCCAGTTGTAGCCGCCCGTCACGCCGCCGGCGATGCCCGAGGGCTTCGCACCGGTGTTGGAGACGCTGCCCCATTCGTAACCGAGAGTGGCGCCGAGATACGGGCCGGCCCAGCTATAGGCGTTGAGCGGCTGCGCGACGGTATAGGGCGCGCGCGACCGGTAAGGCATGTCCGCCGCATGTGCTGTTGTCGCACCTGCAGCCACGAGGGCGACTGCTGCGAACGCAAACTTACTCATCTCAACTCTCCAAAATACGCGTTACTGCCGGCCCATGGGAGCGCGCCCGGGATCTGCCGAACGAAGCCTTAGGGTTACGGAATTCCATCTTTTATCGAGACGATTTATCGAGAGTTTTAGATTAAGCGGTCCTTAACGGGCCGCTGCGGCGCCGTATTGACGTTAAAAGAGTCTTACTTTTGGCAATCCGCGAGTTTCCCGGGCGGGCGGCCAAAATCCTGTGGCCTGCCGCGAGCAGCCGGAAAACCGGCCGTTGCGAGGGCATTTCCGGTCGCACGAATGCTGGCGATGACCCGCTGCAGCGCTTAAATTGACCTCATGATTCAAGACCCCACCGAGCCGCTGCACGAGACATCATCCGAGCCCGCAGCAGAGCCAGGTTCCGACAGCCCTAGTTCCGGGCAGGACACCCAGGCCACCTTGCAGGCACCACCCGACATCGAACCGGAACCCGCGGCGGCCGACGACGAGGAAGACGGCGCGCTCCCGGATGCTGGCGATGACGATGTCGGCGACGTGGTTGCCGAGGGCCCACTGGCGCTCGGCCGCGCGGCGATCGAACATGCGGTACGCCACGCCCCGACTTCGCCCGGCGTCTACCGGATGCTGAACGCGGCCAACGACGTGCTGTATGTCGGCAAGGCCAAGAATGTGAAAAAGCGGCTGTCGTCCTATGCAAGGCCGACCGGGCAGGTGATGCGCATCGCACGCATGATCGCGGCCACCGTGGTGGTCGAAATCATCTCGACTGCGACCGAGACCGAAGCATTGTTGCTTGAGGCCAATCTCATCAAGCAGCTGCGCCCACGATTCAACGTGCAACTGCGCGACGACAAGTCCTTTCCGTATATTCTGATCTCAGGCGATCACTGGGCGCCCCAGATTCTGAAGCATCGTGGCGCGCAATCGCGGCCCGGTCGCTATTTCGGTCCATTCGCGTCGGTGGGCGCGGTCAACCGCACCATCACGGCACTGCAGCGCGCGTTTCTGGTGCGGTCGTGCACGGATTCCTTTTTCGAGAGCCGCACGCGCCCGTGTCTGCTGTATCAAATCCGCCGCTGCTCTGGCCCCTGCACCGGCGAGATCGATTTTCCCGGCTATACCGAACTGGTGCGTGAAGCGAAGGACTTCCTGTCCGGTCGCAGCCGCGCCGTGAAGCAGCTATTGGCTGGTGAAATGGAGAAGGCGTCGGATGAGCTCGCCTTCGAGCGCGCGGCGCTGTATCGCGACCGCCTTGCAGCCCTGTCTGCCATCCAGTCGCAGCAGGGCATCAATCCCCGCACCGTGGAAGAGGCCGATGTCTTCGCCATCCATCAGGAAGGCGGTTATTCCTGCGTCGAGGTGTTCTTCTTCCGCACCGGCCAGAACTGGGGCAACCGCGCCTACTTCCCCAAAGCCGAGAAATCATACACGCCGGAGGAAGTGCTCGGCTCGTTCCTGGCGCAGTTCTACGAGGACAAGCCGCCGCCGAAGATGGTACTGCTGTCGCACGCTATCGAGGAAAGCGAGCTGCTGGCCAGCGCGCTCAGCGTCAAGGCAGGTTTCAAGGTCGAGGTGCTGACACCGCAGCGCGGCGAAAAGAAAGAGCTGGTCGTCCACGCGCTGACCAACGCCCGGGAGGCGCTCGGCCGGAAGCTCGCCGACACGGCGACGCAGACGCGTCTGCTGGAAGGCATGTCAAAGATGGCGGGCATGTCCACCGTGCCGAAGCGCATCGAAGTCTATGACAACAGCCATATCCAGGGCACCAACGCGGTCGGTGCCATGATCGTGGCGGGGCCGGATGGCTTCATCAAGAACCAGTACCGCAAGTTCAACATCAAGTCCGAAGGGCTCACGCCCGGTGACGACTACGGGATGATGAAGGAGGTGCTGCAGCGCCGTTTCAAGCGTCTGCTGGCGCCGCCGGTTGAGGGCGAGGTGGTCAAGCCGAAGGACGATGACGTGCCGCTCTGGCCGGATCTGGTCATCATCGATGGCGGCCGCGGCCAGCTTAATGCAGTCAAGGAGATCTTCGACGAGCTGAAACTGACCGATGTGACCCTGATGGCGGTGGCCAAGGGGCCGGATCGCGACGCCGGCCGCGAGACCATGTTCATTCCCGGCCGCGAGGCTATCAAGCTCGAGCCGCGGGATCCCGTTCTGTATTTTATCCAGCGGCTGCGCGACGAGGCGCATCGGTTCGTCATCGGATCGCACCGCACACTGCGCAAGAAGGACATCCGCGAGGCCGGACTGCAGGAAATCCCGGGGATCGGCCCAACCCGCAAGCGGGCACTCCTGCACCATTTCGGAACGCTGAAAGAGATCGAGCGGGCCTCCGTAGGCGACCTCGGCAAGGTTCCCGGCATCTCGGCCGAGAGCGCCCGCAAGATTTTCGACTTTTTTCACCCCCAGCCGGTGGCCAGATGACCGCAAAGATGGACGAGACGTAATCTGGCTGTCGCATGCCTTGGGGCAGTTTTGCGGTAAACTAAGCCGCGCCGCTTCGCTGGCGGTTGACCTCTGCTCTCTGGCAGTATTGGTAAGACGGATGACAGTGACCACGAGACGGGCCGCGAATTCCGCGATGTCCCTGCCAAATATCCTGACCATGGCCCGCATTGCCGCCATTCCGGTGGTGGTCGGCTGCATCTATTCGCAGTCGATCATGGATGGCCCGCTATGGCTGCGCTGGGTCGCGCTGGCCGTGTTTATCGGCGCCGCGGTCACGGATTTTCTCGATGGCTATTACGCCCGGATTTGGAATCAGCAGTCGGCCTTTGGCCGGATGCTTGATCCGATCGCCGACAAGCTGCTGGTGGCCTCTTGCCTGCTGATGCTGGCGGCCGATGGCATCATCCATGGCTGGACCCTGTGGGCCGCCATCGTGATCCTGTGCCGCGAAATTCTGGTCTCGGGCCTGCGTGAATATCTCGCCGCACTCCGTGTCAGCGTCCCGGTCTCCAGAGTGGCGAAGTGGAAGACGACGGCCCAGTTGATCGCCATCGGCTTCCTGCTGGCCGGCGAGGCCGGCGATCAGGTGATCCCGATCACCACGCAGCTCGGTCTGTTGCTGCTGTGGATTTCCGCGCTCGTCACCATTTATACGGGCTACGACTATTTCAGGGCTGGCATTCACCACCTCATTGCGGAGGATGCATGAAGGTCGTCTACTTCGCCTGGGTGCGCGAGCGCATCGGCAAGGCCGAAGAGACGGTCGAGCCGCCAGCAGCCGTGCGCACCGTCGGCGATCTGATCGGATGGCTGAGCACGCGCGGCGACGAATATGCCTATGCGTTCGAAACGCCGAAAGTGATCCGCGCCGCCATCGACCACACGCATGTGCGGCCCGACACCGTGATTGCTGGCGCCCGCGAGATTGCATTCTTCCCGCCGATGACCGGCGGCTGATTCTAGCAACGACTGCGTTGATCTCATGACCTCCAACGTGACCATCCGCATCCAGGATGCCGATTTCGACGTTTCCAGCGAAATCGCGGCGCTGACGGCAAGCCGTACGGACATCGGCGCGGTCGTTACGTTCAGTGGTATCTGCCGTGGCGGCCAAGAAAACTTAAGTGGCAGTGGCGACGCGACCACGGCGCTGACGCTGGAGCACTATCCGGGCATGGCCGAAGCCGAGATTGCGCGCCACGCCGAGGAAGCGATGACACGCTGGCCGTTGACAGGCGTGACAATCGTTCATCGCGTCGGCCGCATCCTGCCCGGCGAGAATATCATGGTGGTGCTAACCGCGTCGGCACATCGCCAGGCCGCGTTTCAGGCCGCCGAGTTTCTGATGGATTACCTCAAGGCGCATGCTCCGTTCTGGAAGCGCGAGGAAACCGCCGGTGGCAGCAGCTGGATTGCTGCGAAGACCGACGATGACGACGCCGCGGCGCGCTGGGATAAAAACTGATGGCAAAGAAGACTGTGAAGACAACCGCGAAGAAGGTGGTCAGGAAATCTGCGAGCAAGGCTCCTGCAAAGGCAAAGACTTCCGTGAAGAAGATCGCGACTGCGACCCTGCCGAAGGTGGCGCCGGGCGAGCTAGCGACATTGCTCGATTATGTGCGCTACGCTACCAGCCGTTTCATCGAGGCCCGGCTCTCTTTTGCGCACGGCACCACCGATCCCGTGGCCGAAGCCGCCTTCATCGTTTGCGAAGTCCTGCATCTGCATCCCGACCAGTTCGAGAATTTCGCCATGGCGCGGGTAACTGCGGCCGAAGGCAAGCAGATCCTCGACATCATTCATCGCCGCGTGACGACGCGCAAACCGGCGGCCTATCTGCTCAACAAGATCTATATGCGCGGCCTACCGTTCTATGTGGACGAGCGCACCATCGTGCCGCGGTCTTTCATCGGCGAATTGCTGGATTCTCATTTCAGCGGCGATGACGGTGAAGGCGGCTCGCTGATCGACGATCCCATGGACGTTGAAAGCGTGCTGGACCTCTGCACCGGCTCCGGCTGCATCGCGATCCTGGCCAGCCAGTCGTTCCCCAACGCGCAGGTCGATGCCGTCGATCTGTCGCCCGCGGCACTCGCCGTCGCCATGCGCAACGTCATTGACTACGGTCTCGACGAGCGACTGACGCTTTACAAGGGCGATCTGTTCGAACCGCTCGGGGATACCCGTTACGATCTCATCATCACCAATCCGCCTTACGTCGATGCGCAGGGCATGGCGGATTTGCCGGATGAATGCCTGGCCGAACCGGCTATGGCTTTCGATGGCGGCGATGACGGGCTCGACATCGTCAGGAAGATCATTGAACAGGCTGGCGATCACCTGAACCCGCATGGCGGTTTGTTGTGTGAAATCGGTCGCGGCCGCGCCAATGTCGATGAAGCCTTTCCCGATCTGCCGCTGATCTGGCTGGACACCGAAGACTCCGAAGGCGAGGTGTTCTGGGTGTCCGCTGCTGCGCTGCAAGGTCGCGGCGCCGGCTAGTTGAGCCGCAGCAAGCAGGGCAGCCTCAAAATTCTTGTTTTCAATCTATAGTTGTGCAATCCTTCAGCCATTGATTTTAGGCAGAAGGATTTGCAGATGCGCGTATTCTGGATTTTTCTTTTTGGTCTCACCGTCGCGGCTTCAGCTACCGACTCTGCGCGGGCACAAGCATCGATTTGTACGACCGATGTCATACCAGTTTGTGCTGTGAAGAAGGACGGATCACGGCAGACCTATTCGAACGCTTGCTGGGCGAAGCTCGACCATGCCCGCGTTCTGCATCCAGGCATGTGCCTTGGACCCATATGTATTTTCAACTTGAATCCCGTCTGTGCAATCGATCCCGTCAAAGGCTATCCGCGCACCTATCCATCCTTGTGCGCCGCCGAGACTGCGAATGCACGATGGGTGCGTGATGGCACGTGCCGATAGGTAAGACGGAGACGACGATGTCGAACGCCAAGCCACGACCCACGGAAGTCATCTTCGAAGGCCTCGGTACGACGCTCGACGAGGCATTGTCTGCGGCCCACGATCAAATTCCGGGAAGGACGGGATTTGATTTTGCGATATCCAAGGTCGTCGAATGGGGAATGCAAAGGGGCGGCATTACCGGCCAGCGATTGATTTGGGTGAAGGTGGTCCAAGACAAGTCCGCAGGATTCAAGACATGAGCGAGGCGCAGCAGGCTGCGCTGAGATCGCAGTGCAGTCTGCCGAGCCCTGCTCTGATGGCGCTACGATGCTGAATGATGCATGCTTTGCGAAGATATGGATGGATTCAGCTGTGTTACGCGCATTTTGACGTTTGACGGGTTTCACAGCCGTTCATCCCGTCTTACAAGCTCGTAATGTCCGCAAATGAATCACGTCGCAGTCTCACGCGCAACCAATGGCTCGCCGAATTGCGAGCGACGCTGGCGCTCGGCTGGCCGCTGATCCTGACCAATCTGGCACAGATCGCACTGACGACGACCGACGTAATCATTCTCGGCCGCGTGAGCGCGGAGGCATTGGCTGCGTCGGCGCTCGGCGTGAATCTCTATTTCGCGTTTCTGATTTTCGCCATCGGCCTCGTTACGGCGACATCGCCGATGATGGCGGAAGCGATTGGTCGCAAACTGCATGCCGCGCGCGATGTCCGGCGAACATTCCGGCAGGGTTTGTGGACAGCGCTGATCGTCTCAGTGCCGGCATGGATCTTCCTCTGGCATACCGAAGCGATCCTGTTGCTGTTCGGTCAGGAGGCACAGGCGGCTGCCGACGCCCAGAGCTTCGTGCATATGCTGCAATGGGGCTTCCTGCCCGCGCTAGGCTTCATCGTGCTGCGCTCATTCGTTGCCGCCGTGCAACGCCCACTCTGGGCACTGGTGGTGACGGGCGTCACCATTCTGTTCAATGCTGCTGCAAACTGTGTTCTGGTGTTCGGTCATCTCGGGTTTCCGGAGATGGGTTTGCGCGGCTCCGGTCTTGCGACCACGCTGTCGAACGTCTTTTTGTTCACTGTCTTTGCATTCGTCGTCGCATGGCATCCGAAGTTTCGGCGCTATCGTCTATTCGGCAACTGGTGGCGCGCCGATTGGCCACGCCTCGCAAAGCTATGGCGCATCGGTCTGCCGATCGGCGCGACGCTCGCATTCGAAATTACCGTCTTCAATGTGGCGGTGTTCCTGATGGGGCAGTTCGGAACGGCCGCCATCGCGGCGCATGCGATTGCAATCCAGATCGCATCGATCTCCTTCATGGTGCCAATGGGACTGAGCCAGGCGGCAACTGTCCGCGTTGGATTGGCCAAAGGCGCCGTGGATCGCGATGGCATCACGCGAGCAGGATGGACTGCATTCGGCCTTGCGGTGGCATTCATGGCGTCGATGAGCATGTTGTTGCTGGCTGCGCCGCGTCTCCTGATTGGCGCCTTCATCGATCTCAGCAATCCCGCCAATGCCGTCGTCATCGATACGGCAATGTCGTTTCTGTTTTGTGCGGCGGTGTTCCAGATTGCGGACGGCGCGCAGTCGGTTGCAGCAGGGATGCTGCGCGGATTGCAGGATACGCGGGTGCCGATGATCTTTGCCGCATTAGGCTATTGGGGCTTCGGCATGGGCCTCAGCCTGCTGTTCGCATTCAAGCTGGGTTTCGGCGGCGTCGGCATCTGGATTGGGCTGGCAGCGGGTCTCGCGGTCGTTGCACCGGTCATGCTCTGGCGTTGGACCCGGCGCGAGCAACTCGGGCTCGTGCCGGCGACTTGAGCCAAATAAAAATGCCGCAGCCTCGAAAGGCTGCGGCATTTGTCGCCTTGAAGCGCCTGCGCTTACAGAACCTTGCGGATCCAGTTGTGCTGGTCTGGCGCGCGGCCGTACTGAATGTCGACCAACTGTTTGCGCAGTCCCATCGCAACGGGGCCTGCGGCGCCGCCATTGATGGTAAAATCACCGCTCGCAGAGCGCACCTGGCCGATCGGCGAGATGACCGCCGCCGTGCCGCAGGCAAAAGCCTCCTTCAGCTTGCCGCTGGCAGCGTCGGCACGCCATTGGTCGAGCGTATAGGGTTCTTCGCGCACCTGCGTGCCCTTGTCCTTCGCCAGCGCGATGATCGAATCGCGCGTGATGCCCGGCAGGATCGTGCCGAGTGGCGGTGTCAGCAGCGAGCCGTCCTCGAACACGAAGAAAATGTTCATGCCGCCAAGTTCTTCGATGTAACGGCGCTCGACCGCATCGAGGAACACGACCTGATCGCAGCCGTGACTGATGGCCTCGGCCTGCGCACGGAGGCTTGCGGCGTAGTTGCCACCGCATTTGACGGCGCCGGTGCCGCCGATCGCGGCGCGTGTGTAGTTCTCCGACACCCAGATCGACACCGGGGCGGGTCCGCCCTTGAAATAGGAGCCAACCGGCGAGGCGATTACAGCGAAAATGTATTCCGCGGAGGGCTTCACGCCGAGGAAGATCTCGCTCGCAACCATGAAGGGGCGCAGGTAGAGGCTGCCTTCGCCTGATGGAATCCAGGCGCGGTCGATGCGCACGAGTTGCTCGATCGCATCGATAAACACGGGCTCGGGCAGCGGGGCCATGGCCATACGATCGGCAGAATTCCGGAAGCGCCTTGCATTGGCATCGGGGCGGAACAGATTCACGCCGCCATCTTCACGCACATAGGCCTTGAGCCCTTCGAAAATCTCCTGGGCGTAATGCAGGACGGCTGCTGCGGGATCGAGCGGGAAATTCGCGCGGGATTCGATGCGCGCGCCATGCCAGCCGTCGGTCTGATTATAGCGGACGATGGCCATGTGATCGGTGAAAACCCGGCCGAAGCCCGGATCCTTGAGCTTTGCTGCGCGGTCCACCTCGGACACTGCGTTCGCCGCGGGCTGAATGTCGAATTTCAGCAAAGCTGCGCCATCGATTTTATCAAACGAAACTCCCATGGACCTCACTCCTGCTTACGGCGCAGCTCCTGGGGGCGGCAGCGTCGATGTTGTTCTACGTCAAGCGGACCCACGGCAAAAGCGTTTCCGGCCCCGGTGGATGACCGAGGACAGGCTTTAGCGCCATGCCGAAGTCCGGTATGGTTCTCAGATCGGCCCTATTGGGCCATGCGGCGAGAGTTCTAATGTTTCGTCGCGATGGTCAGTTTTGTAAGATTGAACCCAAGATATGTCAATATGGTTGACGTAAATTCCAAGGACGCGGCGTCACGATCGCTTGAGACGATCCAGCGGCAATCCAGCGGCGATCCTGCGAAACCGCCCCGCTGGGACATCATCGAGCTGTTGTTCTTTGCCTATCGCGACTTTGTGGGCGATCCCGACGATGTGCTCGATCAGTTCGGTTTCGGGCGCGCCCATCACCGGGTCGTACACTTTGTGCATCGCTATCCCGGCCTGAAGGTTGCCGATCTGCTCGATGTCTTGCGTATTACAAAGCAGTCGCTGGGCCGTGTCCTCAAGCAATTGCTCGATGAAGGGTATATCGTTCAGAAATCCGGCGAGGCCGATCGGCGGCAACGGCTTCTTTTCGCCACGGCCAAGGGCGAAGCTCTCGTTGCGCAGCTCGCGGGTTTGCAGACCGATCGCATCAACCGCGCGCTCAAGGATTTTACGCCGGTCGAAATTGAAGCGATCGGCAGGTTTCTCTCGGCGATGATTGACCGCAATGATCCCGACAAGGTGCTGCAGGTCATCTTGGGACAGGCATCAGCCAAAACTGACGGCAGGACAAACAAGACATGATGTTAGCTCAGGCCGCCAAACGTATGCCGGTGCCATTGGCCGACGATGCGCCACATCTGTTGCTGGTCGATGACGACCGCCGTATCCGCGATCTCCTCTCGCGCTTTCTCTCGGGCGAGGGCTACCGCGTCACCACGGCGCCGAGCGCCAAGGAAGCGCGCGCCAAGCTGCTCGGTCTGCATTTCGACCTCCTGATCCTCGATGTGATGATGCCAGGCGAGACCGGCTTCGAGCTCGCGCGCTTCATTCGGACGTCTTCGGCCGTGCCGATCATCATGCTGACGGCGCGGCACGAGGCGGAAAGCCGGATCGAGGGATTGCAGATCGGCGCCGACGACTATGTTGCCAAGCCGTTCGAGCCGCGCGAACTGGTGCTGCGCATCGCGAACATTCTCAAGCGCAGTGCGCCGGTCCCGGTCGAGCGCGCGGAGTCGCTGCAGTTCGGGCCTTATGTGTATCACCTCGCGCGTGGCGAACTACGCCAGGGCGACGAGATCATCCATCTCACCGACCGCGAGCGTGACATGCTGCGCGTGCTCGCCGCAGCGCCCGGCGAGACCGTGCCACGCGGTGAACTCACCGGCGGCGGTGGCACCGTGAACGAGCGTGCGGTGGACGTGCAGATCAATCGCCTGCGTCGCAAGATCGAGACCGATCCGGCCAATCCGCTCTTCCTGCAGGCCGTGCGTGGCATCGGCTATCGCCTCGTCGCGTCGCCATAGTTCGATGAAGTTTGCACGATGACCACACTCGACACCGGCATCACCATCCTCCGCTCTGCGGCGGGCCGCGTCTCTGCGGCGCACAGTCTGATGGGCCGGCGCTTCAAGAGTGTGATGCCCACGGGCCTCTATGCCCGCACGCTGCTGATCATGATCGTGCCGATGGTGCTGCTGCAGTCGGTGGTCGCCTTCGTGTTCATGGAGCGGCACTGGAACACGGTGACGCGGCGCCTGTCGCAGGCCGTGGTACAGGACATCGCAACGCTGATCGACGTCTACAAGGTCTATCCGCAGGATAAGGACCGCACGCAGATTAAAGCCATCGCGCAGCAGCGCCTTGGCCTCGTGGTGGATTTTCTGCCGCTCGGCGACATGCCGCCGCCCGGTCCGAAGCCGTTCTTCTCACTGCTTGATCAGGCGCTGTCCGTCCAGATCGGTCGGCAGATCACGCGGCCGTTCTGGATCGATACGGTCGGTCGCTCCAATCTCGTGGAAATCCGCATCCAGCTCGATGATGCCGTAATGCGCATCTTCGCCCAGCGCAGCGCAGCCTATGCATCGAATTCGGAAATCTTCCTGTTCTGGATGGTGGGGACGTCCTCGATCCTGCTGATCGTCGCGATCCTGTTCCTGCGTAACCAGATCCGCCCAATCCTCAAACTTGCTGACGCCGCCGAAAGTTTCGGCAAGGGCCGCGAAGCGCCGAATTTCCGGCCGCGCGGCGCACGCGAGGTCCGTCGTGCCGCCAATGCCTTCATCGAGATGAAGGCGCGTATCGAACGCGCAATGGAGCAGCGCACGGCCATGCTGGCCGGCGTCTCGCACGATCTGCGCACCATCCTGACGCGCTTCAAGCTCGAACTGGCGTTGATCGAGGACGGTCCGGAAATCGATGGCATGCGCAAGGACATCGACGAGATGTCGGGCATGCTGGAGGCCTATCTCGCTTTTGCACGCGGCGACAGCGGCGAGCAGGCCCAGCCGACAGACATGGCGGCTGCGCTGGAAGAATTGCGCAGCGATGCCGAGCGCAACGGACACAAGGCGACGGTCACGTTCCACGGCCTGCCGATCGTCACGGTGAAGCCAGCCGCGTTCAAGCGTTGCCTCGGCAATCTCGTCTCGAATGCCGCGCGCCATGCCAACGACATCGCCATCACCGGCCATCGCGATCATCGCTATCTGACGGTGACTGTGGATGATGACGGCCCTGGCATCCCCGCCGACATGCGCGAGGAAGTGTTTAAACCGTTCCTGCGGCTCGACGACGCCCGCAATCAGGACGAAGGCGGCACGGGTCTTGGCCTCGCCATCGCCCGCGATATCGCGCGCTCCCATGGCGGAGATATCACGCTGGCCGAGAGTCCGATGGGCGGATTGAGGGCGGTGGTGCGGGTGCCCGTCTAGTTACTTCGCCAGTTCCTTCGACCGCGCGGTTGCCGCAGCAATTGCGCGAGTCAGTAACGGCTCGAAGCCGTCATCGGCCATCAACACGGCGAGCGCCGCTGCAGTGGTCCCGCCGGGCGAGGTGACATTCTTGCGCAGCGTTGCCGCGTCGAGATCGGACTGGCGCAGCAATTCGCCTGAGCCGGATACGGTTTCACGTGCAAGTTTCATCGCGAGTTCAGGCGGAAGACCTGCAGCGATGCCGGCGCGGGCCATTTCTTCGGCCAGCAGGAACACATAAGCAGGACCCGAGCCGGAGACGGCCGTCACAGCATCGATCAGGCTCTCGTCCTCGACCCATTCCACCGATCCGGTGGCGCGCAGCAGCGCGTCGGTCAGGCCGCGTTGCTCCGGCGATACGTCGCTCGCGGCAACCGCCACGGTGATGCCGCGGCCGATGGCGGCCGGCGTATTCGGCATCGCGCGAACCACCTTGCCGCCGCAGGCCTTGGCGATGCCGGCGATGGTTGTGCCCGCCATGATCGAGACCACGAGGGATGATCTCGCGATTGTGCGCAGTGTCGGCCCGACCTCGGCGAACATCTGCGGTTTCACGGCGAGGACCAGTGCGGCGACGGCGCCGATGTCCTTCACATCCGGATTGAGGCGGACGCCTTTGGCTGCGAGCGCCTTGATCTCGTCGGAGACATACGGGTCGATCACGATGGCGCGTTTGGGATCGAGGCCGCCGGCGATCCAGCCCGTCAGCATTGCGCCGCCCATCTTGCCGGCGCCGGCCAGCACGATATGGCCGTCGATGGTGTTGAGCGCGCGTGAGGTCGTGGAGGAGGTCATCGCAAAATCCCGGCTGTCAGAACGGCCGGGACCATAACATTGCGGGGCAGGCCGCACAGCCCGAACGGACCTAGACGAAGCTTTTTTTCAGGAAGTAGCGCGGACCGCCGCGCGGATAGTCCGGGATTTCGCCAAACACTTCATAGCCCTGCTTCTCGTAGAAGCTCCGCGCCTGAAACCAGTAGGTATCGAGCCACAGACCGATGCAGCCGCGTTCACGCGCGATCTCTTCCGCCTTGGCGAGGACCTTCGAGCCGATGTCCTGGCCGCGAAACTGCTCGGGCACGACGAACAGTTCGACGAAACACCAGTTGAACGCGGTCTTGCCCCAGATGCCGCCGATCGGCTCGCCGGTCGCAGGATCGTGGATCAGGATCGAGAGCGGCTGGTGATTGTTGGGGCCAACGGTCTTGGTATTGTAGGCCAGCAACGCATTTGCGACCACCAGCCGTTCGGCCTCGCCGGGCGCATCCGGCACGGTGATGACCGGCGCGTCGGTCATGCTTCGCCGGCAGTGTCGAACATCGCAGCAGACATCGCTTCGGCTGCGGTCTTGCCGGCCCACACCACGAACTGCAATGCCGGATAGTAGCGCTCGCAGGAATGGATCGCCGATACCAGCATCGCTTCGCACTGCGCGGTCGTTGCGGTGAGGCCATCGGGCAGCACCAGTGCCTGCCGGTACATCACCATGCCTGAGTGAGTCCAGATATCGAAATGACCGACCCACATCTGTTCGTTGATCGCGGCGATCAGGCGCTGCACTTCCGCGCGGCGAGCGGGTGGAATCTTCATGTCGAAGGCGCAAGCCAGATGCAGGGCCTCGATCTCGTTCATCCAGGTGAAGGAGAGCTGGTAATCGATCCAGTCACCTTTAGAAACAATTGTGACTTCGTCTTCGCCGGAGCGCTCGAAGGCCCAGTTATGATCGGCGGCAATATCCTCGACAACGGCGAGCGGGTTGAGCCGTGAATCGATAGTACCTTCGAGAAGTGACATGCCGTCGCGACCTTGCTCTTGAAATGTGATGATGCAAACAGCTGGCCGGTACGCGAAAATGTCGGAGCGTCGCTGCAGGCTGCAAGTTCTATTCGTCCAGACCTTGCGAGTTTGAAGTGATGTGATTTGCTGAATCTGCGCAACGGCACCACGAATCCATCCACAGACAAACCGGCCCTCATCCACAGGTCATCTCGCCGCAATGAGAACAAACCGGAATCGGATTCCCGGATTGAGAGTCTGTGCGGTGCGCCCTCGCGCGCCGCGAGTCCGGTTGGGGTGGTAACTATTGATTCCGCCGCGGGGCCCGAAAGCTTTCCCGGCCTCGCAGGAGTCCTGTTGGGGCCCGATACAGCCTGTGGACGGCCTTGCTGGGCTGGTTCGGTTTCGGCATAGTTTGGCCGTAACGAAAGTATCAGGCCATGAACGACACCACCTCCGAGTCATCCGCAGTCCGGCATCCGCGCTTCGCCAAGCCGCAGCGCGTCGCCTTCGTGCAGTCATCCTGGCATCGCGACATCGTTGCACCGTGTTGGGAATCGTTTCTGAGCGAGATCGAGGCGCGTCATATCGGCCCGTCGCAGGTCGATCTGTTCGAAGTGCCCGGCTCGTTCGAGATCCCGCTGCATGTCCAGGTGCTGGCCAAGACGCGGCGTTATACGGCCATCGTCGCGGCCGGCCTCGTGGTCGACAGCGGCACCCGCGGCTTTGTGGCGGACACGGTCATCCGTGCGCTGATGGATGTGCAGCTACGTACCGAGATCCCTGTATTCTCGGCCGTGACGGCGCCGGAGGATTTCCACGAGACCGAAGAGCGCGTGGCATTCTTCCGCAAGCACTTTGCGGAGAGCGGCCTCAAGGTTGCCGCCGCCTGCGCCGAGACGCTGCTCAGTCTGGAACGTCTGCGCGGTCAGGTCGCGGCCGGGATCGTGTAGAGGCGCGAGCCTTAGTCGAACAGGCTCGATACCGACTCTTCCGATGCGGTGCGGCCGATCGCTTCGGCGATCAGCGAGGCAACCGAGAGCACGCGGATGTTCGGCGATTTGCTGACGGCTTCCGTGGGCTGGATCGAGTCCGTGATCACCAATTCCTTGAGCTTGGAATTGGCGATGCGCGCGGCGGCGCCGCCGGACAGCACGCCATGGGTGAGATAGGCGGAGACGTCCTTGGCACCGTATTTGAGTAGCGCATCGGCGGCGTTCACCAGCGTGCCGCCGGAGTCGACGATGTCGTCGATCAGGATGCAGGTGTAGCCGGCGACGTCGCCAATCACGTTCATCACTTCGGATTCACCGGGGCGTTCGCGGCGCTTGTCGACGATGGCGAGCGGCGCGTTGATGCGTTTGGCAAGGCCGCGGGCACGGGCGACGCCGCCGACGTCGGGCGACACCACCATCACATTGGCGAGATCGAACTTCTCCTTGATGTCGCGCACCATCAACGGCGCGGCATAGAGGTTGTCGGTCGGGATATCGAAGAAGCCCTGGATCTGGCCGGCATGCAGGTCGAGCGTCATGACGCGGTCGGCGCCGGCATGGGTGATCATGTTGGCGACCAGCTTGGCCGAGATGGGGGTGCGGCCACCGGCCTTGCGGTCCTGGCGAGCGTAGCCGAAATAGGGGATCACCGCGGTGATGCGGCGCGCGGAAGCGCGGCGCAGCGCATCAGTGATGATCAGCAGTTCCATCAGATGGTCGTTGGTCGGGAACGACGTGGATTGAAGAATGAAGACGTCGGAGCCGCGGACGTTTTCCTGGATCTCGACGAAGATTTCCATATCGGCGAAGCGCCGGACGCTGGCCTTGGTCAGCGGGATATTCAGCGAGGTCGCGATTTCCTGCGCGAGGACAGGATTGGAATTACCGGCGACCAGTTTGATCGAACCGTTCTTGGCCGACATCGACGCGTCTCCCCGCGGCTTGGTGGATACAACGTTCAGCATATCGGATTACCCACAAGAACTCGTCTAGCTGAGCGAGGTGATATCAAGGACGGCCGTCCGCTGGCAACCCGTGGGCCGCTGTTTTCCTGCGTAAAAACGGGCCTCTGCTTAACGTGAACTGAAGTCAGCGCGTCTCGGCAAATGCGGTGGCCTGCACGGGCAATTCATCGGTACTGGCGATGGCGGGTCCGTTGCCACGTGGCGCAGGCGGCTGCTCACCGGGCGTGGTGCCGTTGATCATGCCGTTGAGGCCGGTGAGCCCCGCTTGCGCGATCCGCCGCAAGACAAGGTCGTCGGCAGTGGCCCAGGCGTCACGGCCGCCTTTGCCGGCCTGTTCCTCGCCGCTCAGGCGCAGAGCACGGTTCTGGTCGCGGTCATAGACATCCCACACCCAGGCGATCGAGGTCTGGCCGCCGCGAACCTGGGCCGAGAGGTAGCTGCGGACCCGAAAAGCCGCGCTGTCCTTGCGCGATACAACCGCGAGGTTGCGCAGGCGCGCTTCACTATCCAGAAGGTTGACCATGCGGTCGAAGACCTGCGGCGGCGGCCCGTCGATGGATTCGAACGCGATCGTCGGGCCGGAGGCGGTGGAAAGGCTGGCCTGCGCGTTCATGGCGCCGCCCGAATTGGGGACATTGGCGCAGCCGGCAAGCCCAAACGCTACGGTCAGCAACAGCGCAGCCTGGATCAGGCGCGGTCTGGCTCGATCGGTCGTAAGGGCAGAAAATCGCATAGGGCGTCCCGACTTCCGTCCGTTTGCCGCAAGCGGCGCCGGACAGGTCGAGCGATATCGTTAAAATGCGTTAAGGTCTAGGGCAGCGCGGCCACAGGTCTTTCCAGGGTGACCGAAACGGTCACCGCTCCCCGACAATTCGCGTTCAGTTTGAGGCAGTTCGGCTGCGTTAAGGATACCGGTGCGTTAACGCGCAGGTTAGCTTTCGAGCACGATGGCGTGGATCTGGCGGCCGTAGTCAGGCTCCTTGCGGTGGACTGACCGGCGATAGCTGAACAGATTCTCGTCGGGATAGGTGTCGATGCCGGTGTCATCGACAATGGCAATACCGGCGCGCTCCAGCCGCATCCGGATGAAGCCGCCGAGATCGAACATGGCATGACCGGCGCGGGTCGAGGGAATGAAAAACCGGGCGAAGCCAGCGTCGGCCTGGGTGAAGCGTTCGACGAATTCGGCACCAACCTCATAGCTTGGCTGGCGGATCAGCGGACCGATCGCGACCACAATGTCGGAACGATCGGCGCCGAGTTTTTCCATCTCTGCGATGGTGGCTTCGAGCACACCGGTGAAGGCGCCCTTCCAGCCGGCATGGGCGGCGCCGATGACGCGCGCCTTGGGGTCGGCAAACAATACGGGACCGCAATCGGCCGTCGTGACGCCGAGCGCCAGGCCCTCGACCTTCGTCACCATCGCATCGACGCGCGGTCGTGAATCTCCATTCCACGGTGCCGTGGCGACGGCGACATCGGGCGAATGGACCTGATAGGCGGTGAGGAAGTGCAGGGGGGCGACGCCCATCTCCGCCGCCATGCGCCGGCGGTTCTCGGCCACATGCGCAGGATCGTCGTTCGATCCGAGCCCGCCATTAAGGCCGGCATAGATGCCTTCGGAGACGCCGCCGTCGCGCGTGAAGAACGCGTGGCGCAGGCCGGGAATGGCTGACAGCAAAGGCGATGTGAAAGTCATGATGTCGGGGCCTCGATGCCGGTGTCGTCGCTCAGCGCCACCAGCGTGTCGATATTGGGATCGGAGATGCCGACCACCTTGAACATCGAGCCCATGCCGCCGCGACCACTGTCGATCAGGCGTTTCAGTGCGCCCGAGACGGTTTCGGAAACTTCCGGCGTGGCCTTGGCCATCAAGGTCAGCGCGCGCGTCTCGATGCCGAGGCGCTTGAGGAATTCGCCCTGCGTCACCGGCCCGTGGACGCGTGCGCCGACATCCTCCGCCGCGCGGCCGAGCGCCTGGAAATCAACATGCGCGGTGATATCGGCCATGCCGGGATTCTTCAGCGGATCGGCATAGCTATGCTGTGCGATAGCCTGCAGGGTGTCGCCGGCATCGCTGCGGACATGGCCGTAATCGATGATCAGAGCTGCGCCGCCTTCGTCGCGGACGCGGCTGGCAATCTTCATCATCTCGGTATCGGGGCGCCATTCGAACACCGCGCCGACAGGGGCTGCACGCACCAGCGGTGGCAGCAGCACATCGAAACGCAGCAGCGGATCGGTTGACGCGCTGAACATCAGCTGGCCGTCGCTGTCGATATCCACCATGCGCTCGTGCCAGCCGCCTTCGCGCTTCACGGCCTGATGGATCGGCAGCACGTCGAAATATTCATTGGCAAGGATGATCGACGGGCCCGCGGGGACGGTTTCGATACTGTCATGCCAGGTGATGTTGCGGGTGCCGGATAACGTCGCCTTCTGCTTCTCGCGCAGCACCGGATTGATTTCAACGAGATGCACGTTGAGCGCCTGATACAGCGGCGGCAGCACGCGTAGGGCGCGGAGCGCGTCGGCCATCATGGTGCCGCGGCCGGGGCCCAGTTCGATCAGGTGCACGAAGGGCGGCGCGCCGATCGCGCGCCAGACCGAGGCCGACCAAAGGCCAAGCAGCTCGCCGAACATCTGGCTGACTTCCGGCGACGTGGTGAAGTCACCCTCGCGACCGAGCGGATCGCGGGAAATGTAGTAGCCGTGTTGCGGATGGGTCAGGCACAGCTGCATGTAGCGCCACACCGGCATGGGTCCGGTGGACTTGATCAGGCGCTTGATTTCATCCTGCAGCGGCGATTGGTCGGTCACATCAGGCCTTCTTGCCCGGGCTCAATTCGAGCGATTCCTGCGGCTTTCGCCAGGCGCGCACCATCAAAACGAGTCCCACAAATATCATCGGCACGGAGAGCAGCATGCCCATGGTGAGCCCACCCCACAGAAATCCGAGTTGCGGGTCCGGCTCGCGGAAGAATTCTCCCGTAATACGCGCCAGCGCATAAAAAAAGATGAAGGCGCCGAGGATCAGGCCAGGCCGCTTCAGCGCACCGGCCCGGATCATCAGGGCCAGAATCAGAAACAGTACGATGCCCTCGAGCCCGGCTTCATAGAGCTGGCTGGGATGGCGCGGCAGCGGCCCGCCATTGGGGAACACCATCGCCCAAGGCACGCTGGCGTCGGCGTGGCGGCCCCACAATTCACTGTTGATGAAATTGGCGAGGCGTCCGAGCAGCAGGCCGATCGGGCCGACTGCGCAGGTGATGTCGCCGAGCGACAGGACCGACAATCCGCGCTTCCAGCAGAACAGAAACACGGCAAAGACGCAGCCCATGAAGCCGCCATGGAACGACATGCCGCCCTTCCAGAGCTCGAAGATCTCGGCGGGGTGGGCGATGAAGAAATCGAGATTGTAGAACAGCACATAGCCCGTGCGGCCACCGACAATGATGCCGATCGTCACCCAGAGGATGAAGTCGTCGAAATCGAGAAGCGAGATCGGTGAGGGGCCGCCCCACAGTTTCGTGCTCTTGATCAGTGCGCGGGCATAAATCCAGCCGAGCACGATGCCGCCAATATAGGCCAGCGCGTACCAGCGAATGACAATCGGGCCGAGCGCGATGGCGATCGGATCGAAAACGGGGAAGGCGATGGTCAGGAATGGCATGTGGTGGGCTTACGGCTCCCGATGCCGCCAGTAAAGCATTGGCTTGTGACGAATTAAGGGACCTGAGCAGTTGTGAACGCGAAACGCAGGCGATACTTGAACTGCGCGCCCGGGATCGCCATTGTCGATCTACACATCAATCTAGCGTGTTTGTTCATCCGACCGGAGTTCTTGCCATGACCCAGACCAACAATCGGTTCTTCGACGAGATCGGCCGCCTGATGAACGATGCCGCCGGCGCGGCCCAGGGCGTCAAGCGCGAGGTCGATACGGTTGTGCGCAACCAGGCTGAGAAGATCCTGCGCGACCTCGATATCGTGAAGCGTGAGGAGTTCGAGGCGGTCAAGGATATGGCCCGGCTCGCCCGCGAGGAGAACGAGGCGCTGAAGGCTCGGATCGCAGCGCTGGAAGCCAAGCTCGGCGGCTGAGTGGAAGCCCTGTCGGTGCCCTGCACGGCGCGCCGGACATCGGCTACCCATGCATAGACGACCAAAATAAGCCCCTGGAAGGGGCCCGCCGACGAAGAAAAAGCCTGTCATTTCCTTGTCTTTTTGGCGTTTCGGCGGTAGAAGCCGCCCACGTCCGCAGCCCCCGCACCCCTGGAGGCTTGCTGCAGCGTGAAAACGGGCCGCATTGCGGCCTTTAACTTTTAGAAAACAAGGACTTAAACGATGGCGACCGTCAAGGAATTGAAGGCGACCTCACGTCCGGTCGGCGGCAAGGGGGCCGCACGGGCAGAGCGTCGCGCCGGCCGAGTGCCCGGAGTGATCTATGGTGACAACAAGCCCCCGGTGGCGATTTCGGTGAATGATGCCGAACTGCGTCAGCGCATTCTGGCAGGCCGGTTCCTCACCACGATTTACGACATCGAGCTTGAGGGCAAGAAGCACCGCGTGATTCCGCGCGACTTCCACCTCGACCCGGTCAAGGACTTCCCGCTCCACGTCGACTTCCTCCGCCTCGGCGAAGGCGCGACCATCCGCGTCAGCGTTCCGCTGCACATCAAGGGCGCTGAAGGCGCTCCGGGCGTGAAGCGTGGTGGCACCATCAACATCGTGACCCACACGATCGAACTGGAAGCCGAAGCCGAGAGCATTCCGCAGTTCCTCGAAGTTGATGTCGGCCAGCTCGATATCGGCACGTCGCTGCACATCACCGACGTTGTTCTGCCGAAGGGCGTGAAGACGCTGGCGCGCGATGCCGACCTGACGCTGGTCACCATCGTGCCTCCGTCGGGCTACGGTGAAGAAGCTGCGACCCCTGCGGCTGCTGCTGCGGCTCCCGCCGCTGCTGGTGCCAAGGCTCCGGCTGCCGGCGCCAAGGCCCCCGCCGCTGGCGCGAAGGCTCCGGCTGCTGCCGCCGCTCCGGCGAAGAAGAAGTAATCCGGCGCGGAGCTCCGCGTCATGCTTCTCTTTGTTGGACTCGGAAACCCTGGTGCCAAATACCAGGGCAACCGGCACAATATCGGGTTCATGGTTCTCGATGATATCGCGCGGCGTCACGGTTTTGGACCGTGGCGCCGTCGCTTTCAGGGCGAGACCTCGGAAGGCACGCTGTCTGGTGAGCGCGTCATCCTGCTGAAGCCCATGACCTTCATGAACGACTCCGGCCGCTCGGTGCAGGAAGCGTCCGCCTATTTGAAGATTTCACTCGGCGACATCGCCGCGTTTCACGACGAGCTCGAACTGCCATTCGCGAAAGTGCGCGTGAAGATCGGCGGCGGCATTGCCGGACATAACGGTTTGCGCTCGATCTCCGCGCATATCGGCAACGACTATCGGCGCGTGCGCCTCGGCATCGGACATCCCGGTGCCAAGGAGCTGGTGCATAATCACGTGCTGAGCGATTTCGCCAAGGCCGAACGACCTCAGCTCGAAGCGTTCAATGATGCGGTGTCCGACCATGTCGGCCTGCTGGTCGGTGGTCAGGACTCGTCGTTTCAGAACAAGGTGCATCTGACGATGCAGGCCAAGGGTTTCACGTCGAAGGACGACAACGGCTCCGCTGAGAAGCCGTCGAAGAATTAGGACAGGGTCATGGGATTCAAATGCGGGATCGTCGGATTGCCGAATGTCGGCAAATCGACGCTGTTCAATGCACTGACGGAAACCGCGGCTGCGCAGGCTGCGAACTATCCGTTCTGTACCATCGAGCCGAATGTCGGTGAAGTCGCGGTGCCGGACAAACGGCTCGACAAATTGTCCGAGATCGGCAAGTCGCAGCAGATCATTCCGACGCGCCTGACCTTCGTAGACATCGCGGGCCTGGTGAAAGGCGCGTCGAAGGGCGAAGGCCTCGGCAACCAGTTCCTCGCTACGATCCGCGAAGTCGATGCCGTCGCGCATGTGGTGCGTTGCTTCATCGATGACGATATCACCCACGTCGAAGGCAAGATCGATCCGCTCGCCGACATCGAGATCATCGAGACCGAACTGATGCTCGCGGATCTGGATTCCTGTGAGAAGCGCATCGACAACCTGACCAAGAAGGCCAAGGGCAACGACAAGGACGCCAAGGAGCAGCTCGATCTGGTCCAGCGCGCTTTGGTGCTGCTGCGCGACGGCAAGCCGACGCGTTTTCTCGAGCGCAAGCCCGAGGAAGAGCGCGCGTTCGGCATGCTCGGCTTGCTGACCTCCAAGCCTGTTCTCTATGTCTGCAACGTCGAAGAAGGTGCGGCGGGCGAAGGCAACGAATACTCGAAGCGGGTTGCTGAACATGCTGCGAAGGAGGGCGCTGTTGCGGTCGCCATCTCCGCTAAGATCGAATCCGAGATCGCGACGCTGTCACGTGCCGAACGCGTGGAATTCCTGGATACGCTCGGGCTTGAAGAAGCGGGCCTCGATCGCCTGATCCGTGCAGGCTATTCGCTGCTGCACCTCATCACCTACTTCACCGTCGGCCCCAAGGAAGCTCGTGCCTGGACCATCACCCAGGGCACCAAGGCACCGCAAGCTGCAGCCGTGATCCACACGGATTTCGAGAAGGGCTTCATCCGCGCGGAAACCATCGGCTATGAAGACTATGTCAGGCTCGGCGGCGAAGCCGGCGCGCGCGATGGCGGCAAGCTGCGGCTGGAAGGCAAGGAATATGTCGTCGCTGACGGCGACGTGCTGCATTTCCGGTTCAACACGTAAGATATTCTCAGTCCTCTCCCCGTCGTTTCGAGGAGCGAAGCGACGCGGCAATCCAGCAGCCACAAGCGAAGACTGGATTGCTTCGTCGCAAGGGCTCCTCGCAATGACGGTTGAGAGCGCGGTAGTTCTCAGTACTGCTGGCCGTGGCCGTGATCCTGCCCGAGGTTTTGCCCCTGATCCCGTAGCGCGCCGAGGTGTTCGTTGATGCGGAACACGATCAGAACGAACTCAGCCGCAATGCGCGCGAAGATGATGCCGACGATCACGCTGGCGAGGCTCGACATCACGAGGACGAAACCGCCGAACGGGCTGATGGCCATTGCGGCGAGACCCGAAAAGATCCCGGAAATGCCGAACAGAATGATCAGTGCGATCACCAGCCAGTAGAACGTCTTGATGATGGTGGGTGTGATGAAACGGTCCCACTGAAACAGATCGCGAAATTCGAACATCGGTGAAATCCCCCGCCGTGTAGATGAGTGACAAATTCAATTGCATTGAGAAACGGCTTCAAATATCCCGGCCCGACCACATTGACGGGCAGGATCGCGGGAAAGCCATGCAAGCGACCGGGTTGAGATTGCTGCAAATAACGGCCACAATCAGGCTTCCTCGACGGCATTCCCCATTATGACCCTGACATTTGAAGATTTTAAGCCCGGCCACTTCGGGACCTTCGGGCCGCGCTATATTACGCGCGACGAGATTATCGCTTATGCGAAAGAATACGATCCGCAGCCGATGCATCTCGATGAAGTTGCCGCAAGCGCATCGATGCTCAAAGGACTTTCCGGCTCCGGCTGGCACATGTGCTCGCTGATGATGCGGATGATCTATGACGGATTTCTGCACAAGACCGCATCGATGGGCTCGCCGGGCGTGGATCAGATGCGATGGCTCGCGCCGTTTCGCCCCGGCGACGATCTGACGCTGGATGTCGAAGTGATCGAGGCACGTGCTTCGCAAAGCCGGCCAACCTTGGGCATCGTCAAATTCAAGTTCAGCACACGCAATGCCAAGGGGCAGACGATTTCCGAGATGATCACCCCGATCATGATCGGGGTGCGTGAACCCGCCCCCGGGAACTAGGGTCGCAGCATGCGCTATCTGGAAGACATCCAAATCGGTATGCGCCGTGAGCTCGGCTCGTTCACGTTCACGGCGGAGTCGATCAAGGCGTTTGCCAGGCAATTCGATCCGCAACCGTTCCATCTCGATGAAGAGGCCGGCCGCAAATCGCTATTCGGTGGTCTCGCTGCGTCGGGCTGGCACGTGGCGTCGGTGTGCATGAAGTTGCTGGTCGCCGATGGCCAGCGCGCAAAGGCGGAGGCAGAGGCGCGTGGCGAAGAGCCTCCAGTCGGCGGCCCATCTCCCGGTTTTCGTGATTTGCGCTGGACCCGGCCTGTTCTCGCCGGCGATACGCTGACCTATCGCAGCGAGGTCGTGTCCGTGCGCGCGACCGCGACGCGTCCGGGTTGGGGGATCTTGCAGTCGAAGAACGTTGCCGTTAATCAGCGCGGCGAGGAGGTCTACAGCTTCCTCGGTTCGGTCTTCCTGCCGCAACGGGGCGACGCGGCTTAACCATTTCAAATTTTATCGATGGAACCCCGGCGGTGTTAAGGGGTTCTGAACCTTGTGAGCGTGATCTGCGACTCACGGGTATGACGACTGAGACGACACTTCGCAGGACGATTTTGGGGACGACAATGGCTGACCGCACCGGATTGAAATTTGTGGGCTTCATCTTTGCAAGCGTGACGCTTGCGGTGATGCTGGCCACTTGCATGGTGGTCAAGGGTTATGCCGATGGCGCCTATACGCTCGAGAGCAGCGCAGTCGTCAGCCAGTAATTTTTACGATTTGCTAACCAGACCCGCGCCGAACTGCGCGGGTTTTTCGTGAGTGGGGTCGATGACCGCGACCTCAGCGACTCCAGGCCCAGGCGAGCAACGCCACGGTCACCAACAGCAATCCGACAAAACGCAAGATAATGGTCCCCATCCTGGGCGCGTTGTTGCGCGCCGGAATAGGATCGGTTTTGTTCGGCCGAATGGTCTCCACGGATCGATTCCCCCAAAAGCAGTCCACAGGTGCTGCGTAACCGTTGGTCGGGAACAAAACGAATAAAGTTCAATTGAACGGGCTCACGAAAAAGCCGCCGCCCGAAAGGGCGGCGGCTTTCGATTCGGGCAGTCTAGTGCCGATCAATCGTGACGCAGGCCGTCAGCGGTACGCTTCCACTGAGCAACATTGTCGGCGATCAGGCGGGTCGACTTCATCGCGGCCTGGCTGAGCTGGGCGTAGCCGGAAATCTCGCGCTGAACGCGCTGGCCTTCGGCGTGGAGCAGGTCGCGCAGGCTCTCCAGTTCGGAGACCAGTTTCTCGATCTCGCCGAGCGAGGTGCCGGCGACGCGCTGGATCAGCGAATTGACGCTGTTGACGGTCGCTTCGGTGGTTGTTTCCAGCAGCGCATCGGTGCTGCTCGTGGTGGTTTCGCTTGAATTGTTCACCATGCCAGGCACCGGACGACGGAGGTAAGCGATATCGTTGCGCACGAAGTCGCGGATGCCCGCTTCGACTTCAGACACAGCGGCGAGGTTGCTGTCGTCATCTTTGGCTTCTGTCTGTTCTGAACGAATGGCACTCATCAGCTCTTCCTTGTTTGTGTGAAGTGAACTTCACAATGAGCGAGCGCGGTCCCCCGCATGACAAATTTACGTGTACATCTGCGCAGTGGATTTTGACGAGATCGCGGCGAATATGCGGCAAGGCGCCGATCTTTGCCGGCAATCGTCTGGCAAAGTGTATTAAAACTTACTTTACCAACTATGCTTGAAGCCGGCCGAGAACGTCTTGTTGGTCACGCCCTGAACGGTCTCGCTGATCGATCCGGAGACGTTGACGCCGCCAAACAGCTTTTGCTCGGCGCCGAACTTGCGCAGCCATTTGTCGTCGGTGGTTGCGAGCGATTGCCCGGCGATGAAGCTGGTGCCGGTATCGGTGATGTTGAAGCGCGCGAGCTGGTCGGTCTCATAGCTGCGCGTCGGGCGACCGTTGTAGCCAATGGCCGGAATGTTGCCTTGCTGGATCACGTTGTAGCCGCTCTGCAGCGTCAGTGAATACTGATCGCCGGCAATGGGTACCGACTTGCTAAGCGAAGTGCCCAGTTTGGTTTGATCCGCGCCCGGATCGACGCGCGCTTCGATCGCCGTCTTGTCCCAGATCGAACCCACGCCGGGAGCAGTCGCTGCCGCCCAGGCGGCGCCGCCTGATTGGGCCTGCGCCGTGCCGTCGCCGAACTGATTGCGATAGGCATCGGCTGCGCTGCGTGGTGCGGTCTGCCGCGCGACATTGATGTCGGCGCCGACGCGGGTATCCCAGAACGGCGTAACCGACTGCTTGACCGAGAGGGCGGACGCGCCGTTGCTCTCATTGTTGGTCCAGCTGGACGACGGGCTGCCGACGATCAGCGACGAGCGCTTCTCGCGGAGCGATGCCTTCGCCGTCGGCGAATCGTCGGCGTTCAAGAGGCTCCAGTCGGGTTCCGGGGTGTTTGCAGGAGGAATGGCTGCCGTGTCGACCGACTCTATTTCACCGGGAGGCGGCGCAATATCGACGAGACCACGCCACGGATTCTGCGCGTGAGCCGGAAAGGCCAACGCGGCTCCGCCGAGTGCTGTGATGAGCGCCCAATATGTCGGTTTGATTGAAGCCATCGTGCCACCGCCCAGCAAGATCGCGGATCGATTGGCACATAATACCATCAGGCCCGGCGGAATTGTGGCGTCGCAACATTTCGCTGGGGATGGATGTTGGCGATTGGCAATCGCCGTGCTGCTCAGGCGATCTTCGGCAGATGGATAGGCCGGCCCAATGCCTGCTCGACCAGGTCGAACGTATCCACGACCACCCGCATGCTGGTCAGGCGGCCAGCCTTGAACTGTGCGAATTGCGCGAGGCGGAGGCTGATCGGGCGGTTCGAATCCAGCGCGGTCAGCGAGAAGCGCATCATTGCGGAGCCAGACTCATCACCAAGGATCATCGACTCCCGCTCGAAGCGATGCACCCGCACATTGTCGGCGATCTGCTTGCAGACATCGAGCACGGCAGCTTTGCCGTGGCGTGCGCCGAGAAACGGAAACATGTCGATCGGGCCGTAGACCGCCCATTCGATATTGTCGTCGATGATGTCAGCGAGGTGGTCGAGTTGGCGTTCATTGATGGCGCGATGCAACGCGCGCGAAAAACGCCAGAGGCTGTGCTCTGTCATTGGGATTGTCCTGAAAATGGCTGAAAACACTTGCGCGCCGGGGCAACGTCGCCCGGGCGGTCTGCACAAATTGCTTGAGACCTGAAGTAATATAATTTCGCTAAAATTCAATGGATTATTTTGCAATGCACAAATGTTCGTGGTGAGGAGCTGCTCACCAAAACGTTAAGCTGCATTATGCGGCCGGCATAACCTTACCGGTAGGATTGGTCGCGGTCCTGCAGGGGCAGTCGTTCGACGGCGACATCGCCGTTGCGGGCGGCCATGATGCCAAACAGAAGGGCCCCGCCGACGGCGCCGAGGAGTGCGCCAATGGGCATGAAGGTGAAAAACACCAGCATGGCGCTATAGCCCTCGAAATTGCTGGTCTTGAACAATTCGACCCAGGCAACGCCGGCGCCGATCCCCACAGCCGCTCCACCGAGCAACCCCAGAACCAGACCCAGCAAGATCAGCAACGCGATTTTCATGCAGCGCCCCCACTCAACATTTTATGCGTCAAACAACGGCGCCAGAAGGTTCAACGGCGGGTGGGGATTTCATGTGCTGGAGCCTGGTTAAGGAACGCAGTTTGAGCGGCTGCGTTGCTCTCGACCTGCAAGGGGAGATTCCCGATGACCAAGCACATCCAGCCCGTACCCGAGGATAACTGTAGCGACAAGGGACCCGGCAGCGCGCCGAAGGTCACGCTCGATAACACCAAGGGTCATCGCGACGACGAGAAGCACAATATTCGCGAGCAGGCGGCGCACGGCAATCTCACGCAGAACACCAGCAACCGCCGGTCGGGGTGATCGCAATGCAGCGGGCGGTGTCTATATAGGGGAATGGCCAGTAAACCCGTCGTCACCGCGCGCTTGCGCCGCGCGTCGCCTGTTCTCGTCTGCAAGAAATGCCTTGGTCGCATTGATGATGGGAAGGCGCTGCGCAAATCGCTCAAGTCGGACTTGAAACGCCGCAGCGCGAAGCAGGACGTGAAAAGTCCACGCGTAGTGCTGACGAGCTGCCTTGGCATCTGCCCGAAGCGCGCCGTCGTCGTGGCGAGCGCCGCGACTTTGCAGGACGGGAAGTATCTGTTGCTGTCAGGTGCGGACGCCAGCGCAGAGGCTGCGATGGCATTGATGCCGGAGGAGACGCGTTAGGCGCGCGCGGCTCAGGCGGCGGATTTTGCCGGCAGTTCTTCCAGCGGGCGGCGCTCCATCTCTTCGCCGAAATCGATCGGATGCAGCAGCGCTTCGTGGAGCTGATGGCGATCGAGTTCGCCTTCCCAGCGGCTGATGACGATGGTGGCGACGCCGTTACCGATCAGATTGGTGAGCGCGCGGCATTCGCTCATGAACTTGTCGATGCCGACGATGATGGCCAGTGCGGTGATCGGAATATCGGGGATGATCGATAGCGTCGCCGCCAGTGTCACGAAGCCCGCACCTGTGACGCCCGATGCGCCTTTCGATGTCAGCATCGCCACGCCGAGCACCGCGGCCATCTGGCCGACGGTGAGATGCGTGTTGGTGGCCTGCGCCAGAAACAGCGTGGCCAGCGTCATGTAGATATTGGTGCCGTCGAGATTGAAGCTGTAGCCGGTCGGGATCACGAGGCCGACCACCGGCTTCGATGCGCCGAGGGCTTCCATCTTGGTGATCATGCGCGGCAGCACGGTCTCGGACGACGAAGTGCCGAGCACGATCAGCAGCTCGTCCTTGATATAGCCGATGAAGCGCAGGATCGAGAAACCGAAGGCACGCGCGATGCCGCCGAGGACCAGCAGCACGAACAGCAGCGACGCCAGATAGAAGGTGAAGATGAGATAGCCGAGATTGACGAGGGCGCCGAGGCCGAACGAGCCGATGGTGAAAGCCATCGCGCCAAAGGCGCCGATGGGCGCGAGCTGCACGATCATGCCGATGATGCGGAAGAACATCTTGCCGGCGAGATCAACGCCTTCAGCAATCTTTTCGCCGGGTTTTCCCATATGCGAGATCGCGAAGCCGGACAGGATCGCCACCAGCAGCACCTGCAGCAGATCGCCTTTGGCCAGCGAGTCGAAATAGGATGTCGGAATGATTCCCATCAGATGGCTGACGAAGCTTTCCTCCTTGGCGCGGCTGACATAGCTGGCGACGGATTTCGCGTCCAATGTGGAGGGATCGATATTGAAGCCGGCGCCGGGTTGCAGGAAGTGACCGACCAGCAGGCCAATCAGCAGCGCCAGGGTGGAAACCGTCTCGAAATACAGCAGCGTCTTGCCGCCGATGCGGCCGACCTTGCTCATGTCGCCGATCGAGGCGATGCCGTGCACCACGGTGCAGAAGATCGCCGGCGCGATCATCATCTTGATCAGTGCGATGAAGCCGTCGCCGAGCGGTTTCAGGGCCTTGCCGGCATCCGGGTAGAAGTAGCCGACGGTGACGCCGATCGCGATCGCGATCAGCACCTGGATATAGAGAATGCGATACCAGGGTTGCTTGGCCATCGTGGTTTCGTCCCTTGAAAAGCGCTCATCACCATCGACAGCCGCGCGCAAAACATAGGTGCGCTGAGCTGCGGCGTAAAGTCACGGTTTGAACAGAGCTACGGTTAAACCGCGGCGCAGCCCCGCCATGTCCACCGCGCATGCTGCACTTGCAGTGGTGCGCGCCGGGGCCATTTAAATGACAAAGGAAGCATCGCTATGCTTGATATCACCGCACATCCCTTAGATGACGATCCCGCGACACCCGCCGTTGCCGCAGTGCCGAACGATACTGCGCTGCTTGATGCCTATTCGAACGCCGTCATCGATGTCACCGAACGCGTCGGCCCCGCGGTCGTGCGGGTCGAGACCGGAGCGAGGACGCCGAATGCCCGCGAACGCGGCGGGCTGGGCTCCGGCATCGTCATCTCGCCGGACGGTCTCGTGCTGACCAACAGCCATGTCGTCGGCGATTCCAGGCATATTCGCCTGCGCGACACCGAAGGCGTTGTCACCGATGCCCGTGTGCTCGGCGCCGACCCCGATACCGATCTCGCTCTGCTGCGGGCCGATGGCGCGCGCGAATTGCGCTATGCGGGTCTCGGCAATTCAAAGAACCTGAAGCGCGGCCAGCTCGTGGTCGCCATCGGCAATCCGCTCGGCTTCGAATCCACCGTCACCGCCGGTGTCGTCTCGGCGCTTGGCCGTTCGATCCGCTCGGTGAGCGGGCGCAATATCGAGGATGTGATCCAGACTGATGCCGCGCTCAATCCCGGCAATTCCGGCGGCGCGCTGGTGTCGTCGCGCGGCGAGGTGATCGGCATCAATACCGCGATCATCCAGGGCGCGCAGGGCATCTGCTTTGCGGTCGCCAGCAACACTGCGCAATTCGTGCTGTCGGAGATCATCCGGCACGGCTATGTCCGCCGCGCCTTCATCGGCGTGTCCGGCCAGACCGCGCCGATCCCGCGCCGCCATGCGGTGCTCGCCGGCATCGAGAACACCATGGGCGCGCTGCTCGACCAGATCGATCCCGATGGTCCGGCGTTCAAGGCTGGTCTGTTGCCTGGCGATGTCGTCGTCAGTCTCGATCACGTGGCGGTGAATGGCGTCGACGATCTGATCCGCATTCTGGATCGCGACCGTATCGATCGGACGATCGAGATCGACGTGCTGCGGATGGGCCGCTTGCGCGCCATCGACATTCATCCCGTCGAACGCAAGGTGCTGGCGCGCGCCTAACCATCAGGCCTTGTGCAGCAGCGACAGTTCGGCCTTCAGGCGCAGGCTGCGCTTGCCGGCGAGGGCGGTGGCTTCGAATGCCGCGCAGCCGTCGCTGCAGCTGCCGGAAAAGCCGATGCCCACTTCATAGCCGGCGAAGAGCGAACTTCCGCCGGCTGCGGGCGTGTGTTCCTGATTGACGATCTCGCCCTTCCAGCGGCCGCCGGCTGAGCCATAGGCGCCGAGATAATAGAAGCGTGCGTCGCCGCCCAGAATGCGGCCGTCGAACAGCAGCATCACGCCGGTCAGCCCATCCTCGACGCCGTCGAGGGTTTTCATGTGCAGCGAATACAGCCCGTTGGCGATGCCGCCATCGCCCACGGTGCCGGTGTCCGGGAAATCCTCTTCGTCGAGCCGTGTCATCACGGACTCGAAGGCCGGCCCCTTGCCCTGCGCGTCGCCGCCCGTGAACCTGTAGTTCTTGCCGTCGTGGATGCCGCGGACCCGGATCGCGCCGTCGTCGTCGCCATAGAGGGTACGGAACTGCGAGCCGATATGATGGCGCTGGCCATGGATCTCCGCATGGATGCCGTCGTCGGCTTCCTCATAGGTGCCGATATGGGCGAAGGCGGTATTGCCGCCCAGCATGCGGCCGTCCTTGCAATACATGACACTGCGGCCGACCACGTCGCCCGCCCGGTAGTCACATTTGTAAAAACCGTCGAACACCTTAAGCCACCCACTGCGCCAACGGGCACCAGTGTAGACGTTCGCGCAACGCGATAACAGGCATTCCCGGCCGGGCATATCAGCCATCCCGTCCGCGTGACGAACGGAGGTTGGTCGCGCCGGGCTGATCACGCTCTCGTCGAAGCCCCTGGTCGCCGATTGTCGCGCGGCGGGTTTGCGGGCATGGTCGCGCCGAAATCGGGGAGGCCTATGATGCGTGTTTTACGATGGATGGTGCTGTTCATGACCGCTGCACTCCCGGCTTTCGCCCAGCCTGCGCCGTCGCCCGAGGTGCTGCGCGATCTCGCCCCCACCGGCAAACTCCGCGCTGCGATCAATTACGGGAATAGCGTCTTGGCCCAGAAGGGTCCCGACGGCGCGCCGCGCGGCGTCTCGGCGGATCTCGCCGCCGAACTCGCCAAGCGCCTCGACGTGCCCCTGGACTATGTACCCTATGACGCCGCGGGCAAGGTGTTCGAAGGCGCCAAGGCCGGCGCCTGGGATGTCGGCTTCATCGCCATCGAGCCGGTGCGCGCGCAGGAGATCATCTTCACCGCGCCCTATGTGATCATCGAGGGTACCTACATGGTGCCCGTGAATTCGCCGCTGAAGAGTGTCGACGACGTCGACAAGGACGGCGTCAGAATGTCGGTCGGCCTCGGCTCGGCCTATGACCTCTATCTCACCCGCACCATCAAGCACGCCACCGTGCTGCGCGCCGATGCCGGCGGCGGCAGCGCGATGATCCGCAAGTTTCTCGACGAGAAGCTCGATGCCGCCGCCGGCGTGCGCCAGCAGCTCGATGCCTATGCCAAGGACCATCCGGAGATGCGCGTGATGTCTGGCCATTTCCAGGAGATCCAGCAGGCGATGGCTATGCCGCGCATTGCCGACAGACCGCGCACGGCTGGCGTTGTCTATCTTGCCGCCTTCGTCGAGGAGATGAAGGCCTCGGGCTTCGTCGCCGACGCCCTGAAGCGCAGCGGCCAGGTCGCCGACGTCGCGCCGCCGGCGGGGAAGTAGTGCCGCGGCTGTAGCCTGCGGTCTTCGATCGGATGTGATTGTCAAACAGCCACATGACATCGTTCTCGCGGGCGAAAGCCCCGAGGTGAGCTGTCGTTCTCCCCTCGAAGAGTGAGGGGAATGGAGCGCCGCAAGGCGCACCTTGATAGTCAGTCGCTGCGTCCAGTCCGGTTGCGACACCGTTCCGTCCACAGCGCAACGCCTTGCGGCGCTCCATCACGGCGATTTCTGTTCCAGGGACCGTGCTTCCGGGTACTGGGCAGGGCTAATGAAAGCCCTCCGTTCCGGACAGGCTTTCGCCTGCCTTCACCCGCACCCGTCCAGCCGTTTCCGGCGCAGCCCCGTAGTGGGCCAGGACGGTGACCCCGGACCTCCCGAGTCCGTGCTTGCGAGGCACGTCCGCGGGCGCCGTATCCGTGTTCCACTCTCAAGACGCCCTCGAGAAGCGCCCCTCGCGAACAGGACGAGAGGAGGTATATAATCTTATAGGAATGATGTCAACGGGCTGTGCGCGGTTTGTTCATTGTTGGATAGCCCTTGAACAATTTGCATTTGTTCCTATTTTGTTCTAAGGTTGTGTGGCGTGTTGTTATTTACCGTTGGTTGACTTATGGCGGGGAGCACAAATGGGGGAAGCTATGCCAAAAGTTACCAAGAGGGTTCACTATCGTCGTTTTGATCCGACGATCGACGATTGGTCGAAAGGCACGTTGCAATCAATGTTGGCCGCAGCGCTTGGGCGCGGAGCGGCATCCGGTCTCACAGTGGGCAATGATTGGAGCGCTCGAACTCTTGCTGTACCTGGTGAGCCTCAGTTGAAGCGCTTTGCTCACAATATCACCTCTGCCGCTACAGATATCGCTGGAACAATGTGTTTGTTCTCGCCGAATGATTGGGCTCCCGTACTTATTCGGGAGGAGGCAAACGGTACGCATCAATCGCTCGACGACGCGTTGCGTGCCGTCGAGATCGCGGAGCGCCCGCCACTTGATGGAGAAGATTATCTGCGCGGTGTGGCTTATTGGCTAGTCGCTGGGAATCATTTGTTCGTCGTTCAACACACTTCAATACAGACCAAAGCGTTCGAAGAATACTTTAAGGCTCTTTTCGACGTTACTGGCATAACGACCGAAGCTGAGACCTTCGGGCTAAAAGCAATATTCAATAAAGCGATCGTTGGCGGTGATCTAGAAGAGATCATGGTGGTGGAAGTCGGCGGCATCTTGAGTCAGGGAATGCCCGAGATTATATCCACCGAAGCTAAGATCGTCGAAGAGCAAGAGACGATAGGTCGCACGACTAGTCGATTTGACAAGGCGCTTGATGTCTTGAAGGCGGTATTCGGTGAGCCTGACGCCGAAAGAATCCTTCGGGATATCCCTAAAGAAGCCGAGCTCGAGGTTGATGTTCGGTTTGGTTATAAGACTCGAAGGCGCGGTGTTTCGAGGGCAGCCTTGGCGGATATTGCGCGATCAGCCCGGAATTTACCGGATGGTGAAGTGACCGCTTTTGGCAAAGATGGTAAGCAAATTGGTGACGATCTACGGCTTAGTATGACCATGCCGTTTGAGTTGCTTCGCGAACATGGCGCTCTGTTAGACTTGGAAGACGCACGCACGCAATTGATGCGCGTTTATCAGCGCTTTATTGAAGATGGAAAGATCGAGTGAAGCTGAGGGCCATAAATCCCGTTTCCGTCGGCAGTCTTCTTGCTGCGCTGGCGGTTGGCTGGATTGTGGCGCGATATATTCCGCTCTCAGTGTGGCAGCCGGTATTTTCCGGCATGCTCGTTGCTCTATCGATGTTAGGCGCAGCCGTACTCGTTCGCTTAGCGCGAAATGCGCCGATTACCGCCCCAACAGCTTTCGATGAAGAGGACCTAAAACGATTCTTCGATGTGCTCGAGGAACTGAACCGACGACTTTTCTGGATATTTCTTCAGTCAATCGTAGCGATATTCATTACGTTGGCTGCGATAGTCGTGTCTTCGTACAAAGGCTCCATCTTCGGTTACTATACCGTTGTTGCAAGTATCTGCTCTGGTCTTCTTGGCGTGCTTATAGTGTGGATCCCGACACGGGTTATTTCGGTGGCGCGGGGGGATATTGGCTTCGTTCGTTTACAACGGGAAATCCTGCAGAATGCTCTAGCGAGACAGCGAAAGGCAGCTGCTGATAAAGTTGTTGCTGGGCCCGTTGAATTCAGATCTCCGGGAAATTATGGACGAGCTTTGACAAATTAAACCACTATTGCCGTGTGTCTCGTGGGATGCAGCAGATCGCTTGTGTACATTCACCGTCACAGCTTCTTTAAGTTATGTACAGCGGCTCTGTTATTTCTTCTTCCACCCACCCCGATGCCCCGGCGCACCGCCGGTTGACCTTGGCGCGGGGCCAAACTCCGGTCCGGACTCGCGGCTGTTCTTCGGCTGGAAGATCTTGCTCTCGGTGCCCGGTCCCATTTCGTCCAGCGTCGGCTTGCGCGGACGTTCCACCTCTTTGCCGCGCGCGGGCTTCACTTCATGCCAGTTCGCGATGCCCATCTCGTCGAGCCCGGGCTTGTGCACTTTCGACGACGCGCCGCCCGCTGATGAACTCTTGCCGTATTTGCCGCGCGCCTTGCCTTGCGCGGCCTTGTCGAGACGCGCCGGCAGGTTGGCGGCATCGCCATATTTCTTCTCGCCTTTGTAACCGCCGCCGCGAGCGGCAACGCCGCGCTGCTTGACGGTGGGGTCGTCGACCACGGCGAGCTCGGTGGCGCGCAGGCGCTTGACCTCGTCGCGGAGGCGGGCGGCTTCCTCGAAGTTCAGGTCGGCGGCGGCCTCGCGCATCCGCACTTCCAGATCGGCCAGCACGGCTTCAAAATTGTGCCCGATGGTGATGGCATCTTCGGCCATGCCGCCGCCGATATCCACCAGCACGCGGTCGCCTTCATAGACCGAGTTCATGATGTCGCCGATCGACTTCTTCACGCTCTCCGGCGTGATGCCGTGCAACGTGTTGTATTCGACCTGCTTCTCGCGGCGACGATCGGTCTCGGCAATGGCGCGCGTCATCGAGCCGGTCATCTGGTCGGCATAGAGAATGACGCGGCCGTCGACGTTACGCGCGGCGCGGCCGATGGTCTGGATCAGCGAGGTTTCGCTGCGCAAAAAGCCTTCCTTGTCGGCATCGAGCACGGCGACCAGCGCGCATTCGGGAATGTCGAGGCCTTCGCGGAGGAGATTGATGCCGACCAGTGCGTCGAAGGCGCCGAGGCGGAGATCCCTGATGATCTCGATACGCTCGATGGTGTCGATGTCGCTGTGCATGTAGCGCACGCGGATGCCCTGCTCATGCAGGAACTCGGTGAGGTCTTCCGCCATGCGCTTGGTCAGCACGGTGATCAGCGAACGATAGCCCTGGGCCGCGGTGGCGCGGACCTCGCCCAAGAGATCGTCGACCTGGGTGCGGGCCGGGCGAATGTTGATCGGCGGATCGATCAGGCCGGTGGGGCGAATGACCTGCTCGACGAACACGCCGCCGGATTCCTGCAGCTCCCAGCCGGACGGCGTGGCGGACACCGCGATCGATTGCGGGCGCATCATGTCCCATTCCTCGAAGCGCAGCGGCCGGTTGTCCATGCAGGAGGGCAGGCGGAAGCCGTATTCCGCCAGCGTCGCCTTGCGGCGGAAGTCGCCTTTGAACATGGCGCCGATCTGCGGCACCGAGACGTGGCTCTCGTCGGCGAACACCAGCGCATTGTCCGGCACATATTCGAACAGGGTCGGCGGCGGCTCACCGGGCCGGCGGCCGGTGAGATAGCGCGAATAGTTCTCGATGCCGGCGCAGCTACCCGTGGCTTCCATCATTTCGAGATCGAAGGTGGTGCGCTGCTCCAGCCGCTGGGCTTCGAGCAGGCGGCCCTGATTGTGCAACTGGTCGAGCCGCCATTTCAGCTCTTCCTTGATTGACTTCATCGCCTGGATCAGCGTCGGCCGCGGCGTCACGTAATGCGAATTGGCGTAGATCTTGATGAATTCGAGCTCGTCCTGCTTGTGGCCGGTGAGCGGATCGAACTCCTCGATGCTCTCGACGGTGTCGCCGAACAGGTTCACGCGCCAGGCGCGGTCTTCATAGTGGGCCGGGAAGATGTCGATGACGTCGCCGCGCACGCGGAATGTGCCGCGGGTGAAATCGTGCTGGGTGCGCTTGTATTGCAGCGCCACGAGATCGGCGATCAGCTGGCGCTGGTCGATGCGCTCGTCCTTCTTCAACGCGAAGGTCATCGCGGTATAGGTTTCCACCGAGCCGATACCGTAGATGCACGACACCGAGGCCACGATGATGACGTCGTCGCGTTCCAGGAGCGCACGCGTCGCCGAGTGGCGCATGCGGTCGATCTGCTCGTTGATGGACGAGTCTTTCTCGATATAGGTGTCGGTACGCGGGACGTAGGCTTCCGGCTGGTAGTAGTCGTAATAGCTGACGAAATATTCGACGGCGTTGTCGGGGAAGAAGTTCTTGAACTCGCCATAGAGCTGCGCGGCCAGCGTCTTGTTCGGCGCCAGGATGATCGCCGGGCGCTGCGTCGCCTCGATCACCTTGGCCATGGTGTAGGTCTTGCCGGAGCCGGTGACGCCGAGCAGCACCTGGGTGCGGTCGTTGCGGTCGATGCCTTCCACCAGTTCCTTGATCGCGGTGGGCTGGTCGCCCTTCGGCTCATATTCCGACTTCAGCTCGAAGCGCACGCCGCCTTCGGATTTCTCCGGGCGCGGCGGACGGTGCGGCGTCCACACCTTCTGGTCCTTGAACTCCGGACGGCCGTCGCGCACCAGCGCTTCCAGCGCGTCGGCGGTGGCCTGCACGCCGAGTGCTTCCATCTTGTTGCGCGGCGGGCGCGCCGTCAGTGCCTCGGCGTCTTCTTCCTCGGTGGTGAAGCCGAGCTGCTTGGCCAGTTCCGGATCCAGCGTCGGGATCGAGGCCGAGGTGTTGTAATTGGCCTGCGGCGCTTCCTCGAGACCCTTCTGCTCGCTCAGCCGCGGCGCATAGGGCGCGACCACCGGCTGGGGAAACGGCTGCAGCGGCGTCGGGCGCATGCCTTCATCGCCCTCGAACTTCTTAGGCGTCGATTTGCGCGCGCGATGCACCGCCGCCTCGCCGCCGGAACGACGCTCGAAGGAATTACTCGGCGGCGGCTGCAACCCGGTGCCCGAGCCCATGCCGGCATCGCCGCGATTGATCGCGGGATTCAGCAGTTCCGCCAGCGCAGGCCCGATCGGCTTGACGTCGGGACGGCCGGCGCCAGGCTTGGCGGCGGGGGTCTTGATTGATTTTGCGGGCTTTTTCGGAGAGTCGGGTTTCTTCGCCATGGGCGGAATATGGGGCGAGTCCGGTGGCGATAAAAGGGCCCTATTTCAGCAGCTTCAACAGCTTCTTGCCCGCCGGCGTGGCGAATTCCCTGGCGTCGATGGTGCCGTCATTATCGGGGTTTGCCGCGCGGAACCGGGTTTCCACCACGGCGAGATATTCCGCCTTGTCGAGCGTGCCGTCATTGTCCGGATTGGCGGCAGCGAATTCGCTCTTGCTCATGCGGCCACGCAGCTCCCGGGCGTCCAGCGTGCCGTCCTTGTCGCGGTCGAGCTTGTCGAACAGTTTGCCGGCGGCCGCCTTCGCCTCGGCGAGGTCGACGGTGCCATCCTTGTCGGGATCGAGCTGCGCCAGGAAAGAGGCCGACCAAGCCGGCACCGCGGCGAGCGACAGGGCGAGCGACAACAGAACGGTCCGACGCGACAACGCCATGGCAGCCTCCCTTGAATACTATCCTTGATTGCAAGGATGCCTGAAGGGGATAGTCGATTCAAGGGACGAGAGTTGCTGTCCTGCTTCCCGCCTGCAGGGGGCCGGCTTCATCACGCCTGTCCGGCGATCGGTTCCGCCCGCAGGCGCTTGAGCGATTCGGGCAGGCGCGCATCGACCCAGGTGCCGATGTCGCGCTGGTGGCGATGGACATATAGCCCCAGCGCAATGATGCCGATGCCGATCAGCGACAGCGCGAACGGGAACAGCATCGAATCCTTGAAGATCTTCTCGGCGAGGTCGCCGAGATAGATCGCAATGCCGATGGTGCCGAACACCGCGAACACCCGTCGTGAGAGCGCGACCGAGATCAGCAGGAAGCCGACGTTCAGCAGGCAGTATAGCGCCTTGTCGAAATTGGTGCCGTTCGATGTGGCGGTGATGCCGCCCCAGAATGTCAGCACGCCGAACAGGTAAAGCCAGAATGCAAAATCGCCGCTGCGCTGGCGCAGGTTGACGATCACCGCAGCAACCAGAATGCCAAGGCCGAACCAGATGGACACCTTGCGCGATAGTTCCCAGTTGCCGTAGCTGGTGCCCGCGATCCAGGGCACGACATCCATCGACAGGAACCACAGCGCGACCGCCATGATGAAGACGATGAAGGGAAAGCGATAGAATTGCAGTGCCACGATCGCCGCGGCGATGGTCGCAAGCTCCATGAAGACGAAGCTGCCTTTGATCCAGACATAGAAATCGCGCATCGCCGCCGGCTTGCCGAATTCGGTCCATGCACCGTAGGCATCCTGTATGCCGAACACGGCGAGCGGCGTCATCGCCACGGCCACCGCAATCAGCAGTCCGCCCGGCGTGCGCAGCTTCTTGACCGTCCAGAGATAGTGACCGGCGGCGGTGAACAGGCCGGCATAGACAAGGGCAGTGGCGGTCAGCGCCGGCCCGCCCATTTGCGAAAACGCCAGCGTCGAGAACAGCCCCATGGCTGATATCACCACCAGCGCGCCGGCATACCAGAGCAAGTGGACGACATCGAATTTGGGACCGGCCGCCGGCTGCTCCGGCACCCGCGCCGTGAGGAAAGTCAGCAGGGCGTCGAGCTGCGTGGAAGGAAGCACGCCGGCTGTGACAGCCGCGCGCAGATCATCGGTCGAATATCGCATGCACTCTCTCCGCAACGCGCCATTCGACGCCGAACACTGGCCCTTTGTCGCTTACACGGGCCGAAGCGTTCAAGTGCCAAAACCGATCGCCGCGACACTACAACGCCCGCGCGGCATTGCCCTTGAACAGTACAGTCCCGGTCGGACGGTCGGTCGGCGAGTCGACTTCGGGCTCCAGGGTGATCTCGAACAGCTGGTCGGCGACGATTTCCGGCGACAGTCGGGACCTCGACGAAGCGACGGGCGCCGCCGTGCTGCGCCAGGTGCGCGAATGGACACTCAACCCAAAAGCGATTGATGTGGATAAATCAATCAAAGGAAATGCCCTGATAAATATCAACTACGGGATGTGCCGCGAATCTGGCGAGCTTCACCTCATTACAAATCGAAGATTTGCTTGGGGGCGATCATGTTTTCAGGATTCGCGACGCGCTTTACTGCGCGAATGACGGCGCTTGTTCTAGTGGCGTCGATGCTGACGGGGTGTGCGGAGATCGATCGGAGAGGCGGAATTGCTGATCAGATAGAAGATTACTTGTTTAAAGCCGATAGCAAATCACATCGTCTGTTGAGGTCGTATCTTTTGGTCGGTGCGTTGCTGGCTGTTGCGCAGCGCCAGGGCGTGAACGACGTCGATCGTGGCGCCATCAAAGGCAGCCTTGAAGGAGCATTGCGCGTCGCAAACGAAGCATTCAGTTGCTTGTATCCTGGCACATTCGACAGCGAGTATGTTTCGGAGACGCCAGAGTTGGAGATAATAGATTGGAATGCTAGTCCGGCCGCGTTGACGACTACTCACATGTATCCGAGATGGTGCCAATTCTTCGACGAAAAGATGGCCCGTCTCGATCATGCTATTTTTAGACTTGCGACGGTCACGTTATTCGGACAGCAAGATCGAAATCAGTTTGCTGAAATCAGAGACCGTATGGTCGGACGATTGCCTGTGCTCAGCGACACGCTGAAAACCGCAATCTCGGCCAATCGCGTGATCAACCAAACGTCGACGTTGATAGACGATCTCCTAAATCTCAGCTTTGCGAGCCTTGGACCGGTAACAACATTGCTTCCACTATATCGCGATGCTCTGGAGTTGAATACCTGGATCATCATCGACTCAATGGCAAGGGCTTGCGTGTTAGCCAATCAAAACGGATCGCTTGCGCTGCCTGCGATTCCCAAATCGGGAGCATTGGATTTTGATAAGACAAATCCGTGTGACGCATATCGCTATGCAGTCTATATGGCTCAAGAAGGGAATGCAGAACCTGCTAATCTCAGGGCGTTTATCCACTTCATGTACCAAGTGCCGGTGAAGGTTGAAGCCTATCGACCTCATTTCTATGTTGTAAGCCGATTGATCGGCCGGTCGTGCCTCGCGATCCTGAACGAGCAGGAATGCAAGCTGGTTCTGAGGTACGCGGTTGAGAAAACCGATCTCTTTACCAACAATGCATACACGAAGCCTCCTGGCAAATTCACAGCCTCCTTGTTTCCGCGCACCATGTTCGCACTCACAAAGCCAAAGCCGGCAAAGGCAGGGCCGCCGCTCTCAGATCCAACGTCTACAGGCGCGATCGGGCGTTCATCTGTCCCGGCTTCACCGGCGCAATAAAGATGGCCCCTCGGACTTACAACGCCCTTGCCGCATTGCCCTTGAACAGGATCGGCCCCGTCGGTCTTCCGATCGGCGAGCCGCCTTCTGGCTCCAGCGTGATCTCGAACAACTGATCTGCCACAGTATCCGGCAATGCTTCCAGATCGAGCTGCAATGTCCGCGACTGTCCGGTGAGACCGATGGACTTCGGGCCGATGTCGCGATCCCACAGGGTCCAGACCTGCAGCGTGCGGCCGGCGGGCACGTCGATCGGGCGCAGCGGGATCAGTTCGACGCGGCCGTCGGAGAAGGTGTTGACGATGGCGCCGGTTTCCCTGGTGGCGTCGTTGACCAGCACGGCGACATAGATCGGCTTGCGCTGCGCCAGCGCGATCAGTTCGCGGCGGAGCTGGCGCGAGGTCGCGAGCGCGCCGATCAGGATCACCACAAGCATCAAGGCCGCGAATACCCCGCCGATCCCGGTGCCGCGCCAGAAGCCGATATTGTCCCACAGCGTCGCGCCCCGCAGCGCAGCGCGGGCGCCGGGCAGCGGGATCGCCGGTTTCACCTTGGTGGAGTCGGCGATGCGGTCCCACAGTGCAGCGCTGGGGGCGAGCGCTTCGGCTGTGGCGTCGAGATCGGCCAATCGCTCGCGCCAGGTACTGACGGCCCTGGCGAAATCGGCATCGTCGGTCATGCGCGTTTCGGCAGCGGTGAGCTCTGCGCCTTCCAGCAGGCCCATCACATAGTCGGCGGCGAGATCGTCGGTGGAATGCGTGTTGTCGTCGTGCATGCTCATCCCATGCACTCCTGCAGCGAGAACAGACTGCGGCGGACCCAGCTCTTCACTGTACCGAGCGGCACCTTCAGCCGTCCGGCCAGCTCGCCATGGCTCATGCCGTGGACATAGGCCAGCACCACGACATCGCGGCGCGGACGGTCGATGCGCTCCAGGCATTTGCGCAGCGCCGATGTCTCCGGCATCCGCGTCACGGTCGCCTCGCAGTCGATATCGAGCGCACTGTCGTCGGACGCGTCATAGCGATGCTCGTTGCGATGAATGCTGAGCGCGCGGTTGCGCACGACGGCATACAGCCAGCCGCGCGCCGAGCCGCGATGCGGATCGAACGACGCGGCCGAACCCCAGATACGCACGAAGGCATCGTGCACGGCTTCCTCCGCCAGATCCTGCCGGAACAGGATGCGGCGGGCGACGCCGATCATCTTGGGGGCTTCGCTGTTGTAGATCATCTGCAGAGCCGCCCGATCGCCGGCGGCGCATCGCGCCAGCGCTGCCGACAGCTGCGCCTCGCGCGCGTGGTCGAGGCCCGCCTCGTCGCGCCGGGTCTCGGTGATGGTGCCATTCCCAGTCATGTCCATGCCCTTGCATGGTCAGTCTACCTTTGCTGCGCGCAATTGGATGCACCCAAATGAATTTATTTTCAGGGGCGTGCATCCAGTCGGGAGGGCCCGCCGGTAGTCCTTGTGTCGGTCCCGAGGGGACCGCGGACACACAGGGAGCCACTCATGTCATTTCGTTCGCTTTTCGCCGCCTCCGCTGCGCTGCTGCTGACATCCGCCGCCGCCAATGCTGCCCAGGTCGCAGCCCTGGTTGGTAGCGACACCATTGCGACCGTCGATACCGCGCAAAAGAAGGCGACCGGGTCCGTCAAGGTCACCGGCATTTCCGGTGCGCTGGTCGGCATCGACGTCCGTCCGGCCGATGGCATGCTCTACGGTCTGGTCGATGACGGCACCGTGGTTACCATTGCCGCCGACGGCAAGGCGACGGTGAAGTCGAAGCTCGACACCATGCTGGCCAAGGGCGTCACCGCCACCGTCGACTTCAACCCCGTGGCCGATCGTCTGCGCGTGATGGGCTCGGACGGCATGAGCCTGCGCGCCAATGTCGACGACGGCAAGGTGACGAAGGACGGCGATCACAAATATGCCGAGACCGACATGCACAAGGGCGAAAAACCGAATGTCATTGCCGGCGCCTACACCAATTCGGTGAAGGGTACCAAGGAGACGGCGCTGTTCAACATCGACGGCACCATCGGTGCGCTGGTCAAGCAGGCGCCACCGAATGACGGCATCCTCGGCGCCGTCGGCAAGCTCGGCATCAAGCCGGCGGCTATCGCCTTCGATATCTGGTCGGATGGCAGCAGGAACGAAGCCTGGCTGATGGCCGATGGTACGCTCTATTCGGTCGATCTCGCCACCGGCAAGGCCACCGAAGCTGCCAGAATCTCCGGCGTCACCGGCAAGGTGACGGATATCGCGATCATGGGCATGTAAGCTTCAGTCGATCACTTCTATCACGATGCTGCGCTCGCAAGGGCGCGGCATCTCTATTTTCCGATTCCCAGATACGGTCTGATCATATCGACCATCTTCTCGGCAGAGATGCCGGGCGGAAAGAAGCCGAGATATTTTCCGTCGCGGTCCATCAGATAGACGAAGGCCGAGTGATCGACGGTGTAGTCGGCCGGTCTGTCGTCGAAGTCGATGCGCTTGTAATAAACGCGATACGCTTCGGCGGCGGCATGAATCGCGGCAGTGCTGCCGGTCAGGCCGATCAGCTTCGGGTGAAACATCGGCACATATTGCGCCAGTTGCTCCTGTGTATCGCGCTCGGGATCCAGAGTGATGAAGAGGGGCTGCACATGAGCGGCGTCAGCGCCAAGCCGGTCCATCGCCAGTCCGATGGCCTGCAGGTCGGTCGGGCAGATGTCCGGACAATAGGTGAAACCGAAATACACCAGCAACAGCCGGCCGCGATAGTCGCGGTCGCTGCGGGCATAGCCCGACTGGTCGATAAGCTGGAACGCGCCGCCGATCGGCTCGCGATTCCACATCACTGCGTCCATCAATTCGGCTGCCGAACGGGACGACCCCTGCGCTGAAGCGGGCACCGCACTCCAGCACCCGAGCCACAGCGCAGCCATGGCAGCTATGCCGGTCCGATACCAGAAGGCGCGTGCGGCGCGCGAGGTCACGCGCTGAAGGTCAGGCGGCTGCCAGTCGAGACGTTGATGACGTTGTCCGGCATCTGCGCGCGCGCCTCGAGCAGGAAGTTCAGGCCGCTGCAATGCATCGGGATGACCACATCGGGCTCGAGCTTCTTGATCTCGCCGACGATCTGCTTGAGGTAGTCGGCAGGGGCAGGACCGAGGTGAAAGCCGCCGACGACGGCGTGTACCTTCTGCACGCCCGATATCTCCTGCGCCTGCCGGACCGAATTGACGATGCCGACATGGCCGCAGGAGCTGATCACCACCAGCCCCTTGCCGCGGATGTTGAAGCAGGTGGCGTGTTCGTGGACGTGTTCGTCCGGTGCAAAATTGCCCTGCAGTTCGGCAGCCGTATAGTGGCCGTAGTCGCAGCCTGCGCTGTCCGGCTTGTAGTCCACGAAGGTGTTCGGCAGCACGCGCTCGACGCTGTTACGCTTGATCTTGCCTGTTGTGAAAGCATGGCCCTCGATCACCGTCGGGGTTTCGCAGAGTACGGTCTGCACCTTCTGCGCGGCGATCTGCTTGCGGTCGAGGATGCCGCCTTCGCCGAACTGACCGGTCGATGCGCGGCTGACGCGGTGGCAGAAATTATCCTCGCCGCCGGCATAGAGCTTGATGTCGGGTGGCAATACGCTGCGATATTGCTCGAGGAAGCCGATCAGTCCGCCGTAATGATCGATATGTCCGTGACTGACGATCAGCGCGTTGAGCGAGGCCGGATCGACCTTAAGCAGCCCAATATTGTTGATGATCGCCGGCGAGGTATAGCCGAAATCGAGCAGGATATTACGCTTGTCCTGCTCACGCTGCGATTCCAGAAACAGCGACAGGCCCCACTCATTGTGCAGCACGTTGCGCGCATCCGCGCTGCGAGCCGGTCCTGGCCCCTCATGCACCACGCCATTTACCGTGCTGCCGCGCAGGAATTGATCGTGCTGCTGATCGACGAGCACGCGGATCGAGAGCCGATCGACCGTCGGCACCTGGATCGGCGCCGCGTTGGCAACCTCCACGCAGGAAAATCCGGCCGCAGCCATGCCAGCAAAGGCTGCCGAGGTCTTGAGAAAGTCGCGGCGGCGGATATCTGCGGTCATGGCATGTCTCCCGGAAATCATCCGCCTGTGCGGAGTTTCCGTTTGATAACAGACCGGATGCGCCACTGGCAGGGAATGATCTTTCGAAGATCATCGGAGGCGGAGCAAATTGCATTGACTTGATCCGATGATCCGGCAACATTTCATGCAGTCGCATTCAATCGGCCTTCGGTCGGGTTTGCGGGTTGCCTCATCACGCAAAACGGATTGAACGATGATCGATCTCTATTACTGGAGTACGCCGAACGGCCACAAGATCACGATCTTTCTTGAGGAGACGGGGCTCCCCTACAAGATCATTCCGGTGAATATCAGCAAGGGTGACCAGTTCAAGGACGAGTTTCTGGCCATCGCGCCGAACAACCGCATTCCGGCGCTGGTCGATCACGCGCCCAAGAGTGGCAGCAAGCCGATCTCGGTGTTCGAGTCCGGCGCGATGTTGATGTATCTCGCCGAGAAGACCGGGAAGTTCCTGTCCGATGATCTCGCTGTGCGCTATGATGCGATCCAGTGGGTGTTCTGGCAGATGGGCGGCCTTGGCCCGATGGCCGGACAGAACCATCACTTCCGCAATTACGCGCAGGAAAAGATCACTTACGCCATCGACCGCTATGTGAACGAGACCAACCGGCTCTATGGCGTGCTCAACAAGCGCCTTGCAGATCGCAAGTTCATCGCCGGCGACTATTCGATTGCCGATATGGCGAGCTATCCCTGGATCGTGCCCTACAAGAACCAGGGCCAGGACATCAACGACTTCCCGCATCTCAAGCGCTGGCTCGAAACCATCGCCGAGCGGCCGGCGGTGAAGCGTGCTTACGAGATCGCCAAAGAGGTCAACCCCAATTTCGGCCAGCCGCCGATCCGGACCGACGAAGAGCGCAAGCTGCTGTTCGGCCAGACCTCGGCTGTGGTGAAGAGTTAGCTCAGAGTTACGAGAAGCAATCATGGCGCTGCAACTGTTCGAACTGGTCGGCACCGAAGAAGATCGTCCCTTCAGCCCGTTCTGCTGGCGCATCCGGATGGCGCTGGCACATAAGGGCCTCGACGCCACATCGATCCCTTGGCGCTTCACCGAGAAGGACGCGATCAACAAGCACAAATCCGACAAGGTGCCGGTGCTGCTCGATGGTGAGCGCGCGGTCAACGACTCCTGGGCGATCGCCAATTATCTCGAAGACACCTATCCGGATCGCCCGTCACTGTTCGGCGGCGAGGGCGGCCGCGCCATGGGGCGGATGCTGAACTGGTGGGGCGACACGGTTGTGGTTGCCGGCATGTTTCCGTTCATCGTCGCGGATATTCATGGTCATCTGCGTCCGGTCGATCAGGCCTATTTCCGCGAGAGCCGCGAGGCGCGGTTCAAGAAGTCGCTGGAAGAGGTCGCATCCAATCGCGACACGGGCGTAGATGCCTTCCGCAAGTCGCTTGATCCGATGCGCCTTACCCTGAAGACGCAGCCGTTCCTTGGTGGCGCCGCGCCAAACTATGCCGATTACATCGTATTCGGTCCGTTCCAGTGGGCGCGCGCGATCTCGCCGTTCAAGCTGCTGGCGGAAGACGACGCGATCTATGCATGGCGCGAAAGAATGCTTGATGCTTTTAACGGCATGGCGCGGAACTCGGCGGGCTATCCGGTCTGAGTTCCACTCTCTACGGGCGATGAATTGAGCAACGCTGGTATTCATGTCCGCATACCAGCGTTGTTCTCGATGGTGCTTGGTGTCTTCGTGAAAATCCGAGGATATTCCCTGTAACTCTCGCTATAAGGGAATACCTCAACGATTCACGCTGTCTCACGCGCCAAGGTCTCTATGTCCGTTCCGCCTACCAATCTCGCCGACGATGCCGTGATGTTCGATCTTGCCCCGGTCTCGCTCTGGATCGAGGACTACAGCGATGTGAAGGCGCTGTTCGAGCAGTGGCAGGCGCAGGGCGTCGACGACATCGAGACATTCCTGCTCGCCAATCCTGAACGGGTCCGTGAGTGCTCGCAGCACATCCGCATTCTCAAGGTCAATCGCAAGACGCTGTCACTGTTCGGCGCGCGCGACCTGTCTCACCTGACGCTTAGTCTCGGTCTGGTGATGCGCGACGATACGTTCAAGAGCCATGTGTCGGAACTGGCCCAGCTCTGGAGCGGCCGGAATCATTTTTCCAGCCATACGGTCAACTACACGCTGAAGGGCGAGCGCCTCGACATCCAGCTGCACGGCATTGTTCTTCCCGGGCATGAAGAGCGCTGGGATCGCGTAATGATCGCCATTGAGGATGTGACCGAACGCGAAGGCGCGCGTCGTCGCCTCGCGGAGAGCGAGAATTATGCGTTCGGCCTGTTCGCGCATTCGCCGGTGTCGCTGTGGGTCGAGGATTTCAGCGGCGTCAAGCGCCTGGTGGACGACGTTCGCGCGCGGGGCATCGAGGATTTTCGCGTGTTCACGGATGTGCACGAGGAATTCGTTTTGCGCTGCATGAGCGAGATCCGTGTGCTCGATGTCAACAGCCGTACGCTGGAATTGTTCGGAGCGCCCGACAAGGACACGTTGCTCCGTCAATTGTCGGATGTGTTTCGCGACGAGATGGAGCCGCATTTCCGCGAACAACTTATCGACCTGTGGGAGGGCAAGCTGTTCCAGCAGCGCGAGGTCGTCAACTACGCGCTCGACGGCACCAAGCTGCATCTGCTGCTGCAGTTCTCGGTGTTGCCCGGGCATGAGCGCGACTGGTCACAGGTGCAGGTCGCGCTGACCGACATCACCGCGCGCAAGAAGGCGGAAGCCTATCTGGAATATCTCGGCACCCACGACGTATTGACGCGCACCACGAACCGCTCGTTCTTCGTGGACGAACTCAACCGGCTCGAACGCAAGGGATCGCAACCGGTCACCGTGATCGTTGCTGATCTTAACGCGCTGAAGACTGCCAATGACGATCTTGGCCATGCCGCCGGCGACGGGTTGCTGCGCCGGGCCGGTGAAGTGTTTGGCGAACTGGTCGAAAAGCCGGCGACGGTGTCGCGCATCGGCGGCGACGAATTCGCCATCTTGCTGCCCGGAGTGGATGCCGCCGGCGGCGAAGCTGTGCTTGCCTCGCTGGCGCGGCTGATCGAGGTCAACAACCAGTACTATCCTGATCTGACGCTGAGCCTCTCCACCGGGATTGCCACCAGCCGGGCCGGCGAGCGACTCGAAGCCGTGGTCAAGCGCGCCGATATGGAAATGCTGCAAGCCAAGCGCAGCTACTATGCGCAACCCGATCGTGACCGGCGCAGCGCGGGCATGGTGTAGGCAATCGCGGCAATCGGCGCGCTTGTGTCGGTGACATCGCGACTGGAACGATGATTTCGTCGTGCACCACGCAGACGCCACTGCGTTCGCGTTACCTCGGTCGGTGATCTCAGGCGCAGCCTTTGGCGATAACGCGCTCGCCCTTCACCACGGTCTGGATCATCTTGCGGGCAACGGCCTGGAACTCGTCTGGCTTTAAATAGCCCTTGCTATAGGCTTCCTGGGTCAGGCGATCGATGCGCTTGTCATCTGTGCTGGCCCATTGCTTGGCGATGTAGTCGGCGCCGAGTTTCCCGAAATTCTCAGGATAACGCTCCATCTGGTTCTGCCGGTGATAGTAGTATTCGCCGAGACCACTGATGAACTCCTTGCGGCTTTCTTCGATGCACAGGCTGCCGGTCGGCCGCGCGAGGGCCCGGAAAGCACTCTGCCGTTGTTTCTCGCGGCCCTCGACAAGGTATTTCTCGTCGGAGCCGTAAGCACGGTCGCTGTTCGGCAACTGTTTCGGCGGCCGAGCGGGCGTAAAGGCCCAGCCGGCGATCTGCCAGAGGACAATGGCCGCTATGACGTAAAGGAGTTTCATCGGCGCGGCCGTTCGGTCGGCCGTGTACAGGCGGAGACCGGATTGCCCTGGCTGCTTGCCAGCGTCATCACCTCCATTTGCAGTTTCGGTGGGAAGTCGTCTTTGCTGATTCCGCCCTTCTCGAAGGCCTCGTTGAGGGCGGCGCGTACGCGCTGATCGAGCGGCGAGGAGTACATGACATTGGCGCGCTCCAGTACGGCCTCGCAATTGCCGAACATGGGATTGCATTTGTCCCGCCAAGCATAGCCCGCTGCATAGGCCGTAGTGGCTGCCACGAGATTGGCCTTCATGCTGGCATCACAGGGGGACAGCGCATAGCCGGTGGCGGCCTGCAGCGCTTCCATACGCAACGGATTGCGTTTGGCGTTGTCCGGATCGTTGATCGCTTCCTGGGTCCGCCGCTCAGGTACCTGCTCGGTCTTGTCGTTGCCGAATGTGGCATCGACCGTCGCCGCCATGGGTTTGGCGGGCGACGTGAACGGGGAGCGCGTCGGAAATCCGCGCGCGGCCCAGACGCCGATGACGAAGGTGCTGACGGCGACGCCCACGAAAAGGGCAATACGGTTCATGGCAATCCCGCACGGGTTTCAATCGGAAATTGCATAGACCGAGGCGGCTTTAATGTGAGGTAACCGCGTGCCTTGCGATGTTCTCAGGCTTAATCGTCTCGTGACCGTTCCGCTCAAGTTTGAACGAACGGGTGGCGCCGGGGCACCACGTCCGTCAGGTCGTGGCGTGCGCTGCCGCTGCCTTCGCGCGCAGGCAGTCGCGGCACAGGCAATCGCCGCCTGTGGTCGGCATCGGCAGTTTCGCGGTCTCCTCGGCGCACCAGCAATTGCCGGACAGGTCGCAGCCGAATTCAGTCCCGCAGTCCGAACAGGTGAGGCGGCGGCTGAGCGGCTGTGCAGTTTCTGTCCGATAATTCATGAAAGCAGCCCAAATTTCAGCGCGATCTTCATGCCGGGTTCATCTGTTCCACCCGTATATCTGGGGTGTCGCCTTTGATGTTCCAATGCATCATAGGACGAAGGCAGAGTGAGGGAAACCCGATGGCCCGCGACCCGCAAGGTGCGCTGATCGCGCTGAACCGATTCGGTTTTGGCGCGCGGGGTGGCGCTTCCGGCGACATCGTCAATGCGGCCTCCGATCCCCGCGGCTTCGTGAAGGCCGAGCTGGCGCGCCCCAATGCGGCGCTGCTGGAATTGCCTGGCCTGCAATCCACGACCGAGCTGGGGCAGGCGATGTTCGCCTATCAGCTCGAAGTGAAAACGGCACGCGAGGCGGCGCTGAAGACGCCGGGGCTGGTGCCGGTCGAAGCGCCGCCGGCTGCGATGGACAGGAAGCCGGAAGCTCCCGCGATGACCGGCAACACCACCATGACAGTGCAGCCTGACGCACCGAAGCCGCCGCCGGCCGTCGCGCTGCCGCCGAATGTGGTGCAGAAGACCTATCGTGCAGAAGCGCTGGCGCGGATCCAGCGCGCGACCATTACCGAGGGTGGCTTTGTCGAACGCCTCGTCGTGTTCTGGTCGAACCATTTCTGCATCTCGGCCAGCAAGGGCGACCCGGCGCGGATGTGGGCTGGCTCCTTCGAACGCGAGGCGATCCGCCCCTATGTGCTGGGCAAATTTGCCGACATGCTGAAAGCCGTCGAACAGCATCCGGCGATGCTGTTCTTTCTCGACAACCAGCAGTCGATCGGCCCGAATTCAAAAGCCGGTGAGAGGGGCAAGCGCGGCCTCAATGAAAATCTCGCACGCGAGATCATGGAGCTGCATACGCTCGGCGTCGGCGGTGGTTACACGCAGGCCGATGTGACGTCGCTGGCGCGCATCATCACCGGCTGGACCTTTGCCGGCCGCGAAGGAAAGATCGGCACGCCCGGCAGTTTTGCCTTCAACGCCAATGCGCATGAACCGGGGCCGCAGCAATTGCTGGGCAAGACCTATGACGACACCGGCGTGGCGCAAGGCGAAGCCGCGCTCGCCGATCTCGCACGCCATCCATCGGCGGCGACATTCATCGCCAGGAAATTCGCGCAGCATTTCGTGGCTGATGCGCCGCCGCCGGCACTGCTGGCGCGGCTGGAAGGGGTGTTCAAAAAGACCGACGGCGATCTGAAGGCGCTGGCGCTGGCGCTGCTTGATTCCAATGAAGCCTGGCAGATGCCGATGGCCAAGCTCCGCACGCCCTATGAATATCTGATCTCCACCGGCCGCCTGCTGGCGCGCATCCCCGAAGATCCCGGCCGTTACTTTGCGGGACTGCAGACGCTTGGCCAGCCACTCTGGACACCGCCGGGGCCGAACGGCTTTCCGGACGGCAATGCCGCCTGGGCCGTGCCCGAAGGCATGAAGCTGCGGCTCGATCTCGCCGCACAGGTTTCGTCGCGCATTCCCGACAGTATCGATCCGCGCGAGATGCTCGACGTGGTCGCCGGCGAGGCGGCCTCATCCGAAACACGACAGACGATCGCGCGCGCGGAGACGCGGCAGCAGGCACTGACGCTGCTGCTGATGTCGCCGGAATTTCAGAGGAGATGACGATGGACTGCTGTGAAAGCCGCATGCTCGGCCCCACACGCCGCTCGCTTCTGTTATCAGGCGCGGCCTTTGCCGCCTGGGCCTATCTGCCGAAATTCGCTAGGGCCGCCGACGCGCGCGATCCGCGCCTGATCGTGGTGATCCTGCGCGGCGCGCTCGATGGTCTGGCCACCGTCGCGCCGCTCGGCGACCCCGATTATGCCGGTCTGCACGGCTCGATCGCGCTGGCGAAGGATGGCCCGAACGCAGCCATCGCGCTGGACTCGTTCTTCGGCATGCATCCAGCGATGCCGGAATTTGCGCGGATGTATGGCGACAAGAAAGCTGCCGTGGTCCATGCGGTGGCGACGTCCTATCGCGAACGTTCGCATTTCGACGGCCAGGACGTACTGGAGAGCGGCTATGCCGGCCCCGGCCGCGTGCAGTCGGGCTGGCTCAATCGCGCCATCGAAGCGCTACCGCGTGGCGAACGCGTCTCGTCCGGTCTTGCGATCGGACCGACCACGCCGCTGGTGCTGCGCGGCGCCGCGCCAACGGTTGGCTGGGCGCCGGTCAATCTGCCCAATGCGGCCGATGATACGGCGATGCGGCTGATGCAACTCTATCAGGACCGCGATCCCGCTTTGGCGACGGCACTGTCGCAGGGCCTGAAGCTCGACAAGATTGCCGTTGGCGACGAGATGAAACCGAAGGGCGGCGGCAATGCCGTAGCGGCGATGCGCCAGGTCGCACGCGGCGCAGCGAAGCTGATGGCCGCGGATGACGGACCGCGCATCGCGGCGCTCGCCTTCGATGGATGGGACACCCATGCGCAGGAAGGCGGGCCGGTCGGGCGTCTCGCGCAATTGCTCGGCGGTCTCGATGGCGCGCTGGCGGAATTCGAGAGCGGGCTTGGGCCGCATTGGCGCGACACGGTGGTGGTCGTGGCCACGGAGTTCGGCCGCACCGCCAAGATCAACGGCACGGCCGGCACCGACCACGGCACCGGCACGATTGCGTTGCTTGCGGGTGGCGCGGTCAAAGGCGGCTGTGTGATTGCGGACTGGCCGGGCCTTGCGAATGGCAAACTCTATGAAGCCCGCGATCTCGCCCCCACCACGGATCTGCGCGCGATCTTCAAGGGCGTGCTCCACGATCATCTCGGCATCAGCGAGCGTGCACTGGCTGAGCAGGTGTTTCCTGACAGTGCGCTGGTGAAGCCGGCGAAGGGATTGGTGGCTTAACCGACGGCTAGAGGGAGCTCTTACTTTCCCCTCTCCCCCAGCGCAGCGAAGCTGCGCGCAGTGGGAGAGGGTGCCTGAGCGAAGCGAAGGCGGGAGAGGGTCTGGCCGCAAGCACGACAGGGCCCTCTCCCGTCTCGACCGCTGTCGCGGTCGATCCACACTCTCCCGCGGCGCGCGGCGTTGCCGCGCTGGGGGAGAGGGGAAGAGTCTGTGCGCTTCCTACCCCAGCGTAATCCCGTCGATTTCCTTCATCTCCTCCGCCGTCAGCTTCCACTGCGCCGCCTTCACATTTTGCTCGATCTGCTCGGGCGATGATGCGCCGGCGATGACGCTGGAGACTTGCGGGCGGGCGGCGAGCCACGAGAAAGCGAGCTCAAGCATCGAATGGCCCCGCGCGCTGACGAAGGCCTGCAGTTGATCGACCAAGGCGATGTTGCGCGGGTTCAGATAGCGCTCCTGCATATAGGGGGTCTTGCCGAAGCGCGTATCGGCGGGGACGTTCTTCAGGCCGGCATATTTACCGGTCAGCATGCCGCCGGCGAGCGGGAAGAACGGCAGCAGGCCGAGATTGAAATGCTGCGCGGCTGGCAGCAGGTCCTTCTCGATGTCGCGGACGACGAGACTGTATTCGTCCTGGCACGACACGAAGGGCGCAACGCTCATCTGGCGCGCGGCCATCTCGGCTTCGGCGATGCGCCAGGCCGGGAAGTTGGAATTGCCGATATAGCGCACCTTGCCCTGGCGGACGAGGTCGTCGAGCGTGCGCAGCGTCTCCTCGATGGGCGTCAGCGCGTCGTAATCGTGCTGCTGATACAGATCGATATAGTCGGTCTTCAACCGCTTCAGGCTGGCTTCGACGGCGCTCATGAGGTAGCGGCGCGAGGCGCCCTGCTTGCTGCCGTCATTGCTCATTGGCTTGCAGTATTTCGTCGCCAGCACGATGTCCTTGCGGTGATCGCCCAGCACTTCGCCCAGCACCGTCTCGGAGCCACCCATGCCGGCATAGATGTCGGCGGTGTCGAACAGCGTGATGCCGAGATCGATGGCCCTGTGGATGACCTTGCGCGCGGTCTCCAGATCGGTGCGCTGGCCGAAATTGTTGCAGCCGAGACCGACGGCGGAGACGCGAAGGCCGGAGCGGCCGAGATTGCGGGTTTCCATGATGAGTGTGCCTTGTGAGGGAAGCGCGGACCAAGGTTATGGCGCGCACCTCGTCGCGCAGCAAGACGCTCTGCATCATGGCAGTCGCGCGGGCGCTCAGGCGATGGCGGAAGCGGACTCGGGCGTTTGAACTTCGGGCGCGGGCAGGGCGGTCGGGGTCTTCCGCGGCGGCCCGGCGCGCAAGGCTGTGGACGTCATGCGCCGCACAGCGTTTTCCGCGTTACGCGTGATGGTCTTGCGATCAGCGGACATGTCATAGGCGACGGCTTCGCCCCAGCTTACGACGACGTCGATGGCGCCCGACGACAGGATGCCGATGAAATGCGGGATCAGATCGATGTCGCCATACCATGCCACGTTTTCGCGAAAGGCGCGGCCGACCGGCAAGCCACCGAAGCCGACATAAGCAATCGACATCGGCTGCACCGTGATCTCTTTGTGATGCGTGGAATCGCCGAGCGCGTGATGCACCGAGCCGACCAGCGCCGAGCGGAACGGCAGCACGCGCATGCCGTCGCTGGAGGTACCCTCCGCGAACAGGACCACCGCGTCGCCGGATAGCATGCGGTCGCCGATTTCCTGCGCCGTCGCGCCGGTCTTCTGCCGGCGTTCGCGCTCGACAAAAATCGTGCGCTGCAATTTGGCAAGCCAGCCGAACACCGGCCATTTGGCAACTTCGCTCTTGGCGACGAACACCACGGGCGCCCTGGCGCCGATGATGATGATGTCGAGCCATGAGACGTGATTGGAGAGGATCAGGACCGGCGTGTCCGTCGTCTGCTTGCCGACCTCGTGAATGCGCACCCCGATCAATGCGCAAAGCACGCGGTGAAACAGATGCGGAATGCTCTGCTGCCAGCGCAGGCCGAAGGCCAGTGCGATCAGCTGAAACGGCGCCAGCAGCAGCGTCAGCATGGTCAAGGAGATCAGGACGGCGGCGAAACGGATCATGGGTTTATTATACCGGGGCCGACTTCCGCAGGCAAAGTCAGTTGCATGAATTAAGAGAAACCACGGCAAAAAGAAGCGGTCCCGGTCAGCGCGGCAACTGACGGAGACCGCTGGGGAAGCACCCGATTGGCGACGGGGGGAAGCAACCGGCTGCATGAGGAGCCTAGCCGGGGCGAGTGACATCGCCATGACAACCCGGGATATCCACAGGCGGCGTTGTGCCCTATTCGGCGGCGTCCAGCCGGTGGGAGCTGAACACGTCGCCCTCGCGCAGCGCCAGATAGTAGTCGCGCTCGGAGAGCTCGTCGGTGTGACGAATGAGGTCGGTCACCGGAGTGTAGCTCAGCATCCGCCCGCCATCGGGCAGCACGGCGCAACTCATCCGCAGCACCCGGCCATTGGCGAGGCGCAACGTCGTCGGCGTGGAAGTGCCGGCGCGGATCATCTCGACGCGCCTGGCGATGAAGCTGTCGACCTCGTCGTCGGGGAGGGCGTAAGCGTGGATATCGCGCGCGTGATACATCAGCGCGATCAGCGGCGGCTTGCTGTCGGCCTTCTCATCGGGGAGCGTGAAGTAGTCGCGGAAGGCGCGGTTGATGAATTCGGCGCGGGTGTCGGCATTGAGAAGCACGACACCGATATCGATCTGGTCAAGTGCAGCCGAAAGGCGCTGGGCAGTGGCGTGCTGCTCGTTCTCGCGGGCCCGTGCCGCGCGTCGCAGCCGGAAGAGGCGGATTGCCAAAGTAATCCCGACGGCTGCGATCACAATGATCGCCGTTTCAATTCCCGGATCGAGAATCAGTCGCCAATCGTACTGCATCGGTCGTACCTGTGTCCGTACAAAGGTAAGAAACGCAGGTTGGCCTCTGGTTGCAAAAAGGCCCACAATTTCCCGGCGGTATAGCTAACGGCGCGTGAAGAGCCCGGCATCATTTTCCCCTTGTTCGCTTCAAATGCTATCGATGCCACCGGAACCGGCGCCGGCCCCTGAATGTTAGCGCCGGGATTTAAAAAGGACCCCGATCGAATGCCCTTCACCATTCCGCCGCTGCTGCTGCCGATTTTGATGCTGCTAGCCTCGAATATCTTCATGACCTTCGCTTGGTATGGCCATCTCAAATTCAAGGATCACTCGTTGCCCCTCGTCATCATGGTGAGCTGGGGCATTGCCTTCTTCGAATATTGGCTGGCGGTGCCCGCCAATCGCTGGGGCAGCGAGGTCTACAATGCCGCCCAGTTGAAGACGATGCAGGAAGTCATCACGCTGGTCGTGTTTGCTGCATTTTCGGTGCTGTATCTGAAGGAGCCGCTCGGCTGGAATCACGCGCTGGGCTTTGCCTTCATCGCGCTCGGGGCGTTCTTCATTTTCCACAAGTGGTCGTAGCAGCGACCGCTTACTTCCCGGCTGGCGTAATCCGCAAGATTCGTCCTGCCGAACTATCCGTCAGCAGCCACAGCGCGCCGTCCGGTCCTTGCCGGACGTCGCGGATGCGTTCGTTGAGATTTTGCAGGACGCGCTCTTCGGACGTGACCGTGTTTCCGTTGAGCTGTAGCCGCACCAGCATCTGGCCTGCCAGCGCGCCGGTGAACAGGCTGCCCCGCCAGCGCGGGAAGAGATCGCCGGTATAGAACGTCATGCCGGACGGGGCGATCGACGGCACCCAGTATTTCACCGGCTGCTCCATGCCTGCCTTCGACGTGGTTTCGTGGATCTTCGCGCCGGAATAGTCGATGCCGTAGCCGATCACAGGCCAGCCGTAATTCTTGCCCTTGCCGATGATGTTCACTTCATCGCCGCCGCGCGGCCCGTGCTCGGTCTCCCACAACTCACCGGTCGCCGGATTGATGGCGAGACCTTGCTGGTTGCGATGACCGTAGCTCCAGACCTCCGGCCTGGCGCCGTCGCGGCCGACAAACGGATTGTCTTTCGGTACAGATCCATCCGGCGCGATGCGGATCAGCTTGCCGAGATGATTATCGAGATTCTGTGCCTGATCGCGGCCGCTATAGTGTTCGCCGAGCGTAACAAACAGGTTGCTGTCAGGCGCCTGAACAATACGGCAGCCGTGGTGATTGCCCGACGACAGCGGGCCGTCCTGGCGAAAGATCACCTTCATGTCGTCGAGACGCGGCGCAGTGCCGTCGATGAGCTTGCCGCGCGCCACGGCGGTGCGACCGCCGCTGCCCGAACGTTCCGAGTAGCAGAAGTAGATCGTGTTGTTCTGCGCGTAGTTCTTGTCGGTGATGACGTCGAGCAAACCGCCCTGGCCGATGGCCATCACCTCGGGCACGCCTTTCACCGCAGGCGACAACTGTCCCTGCGGCGAGACGATACGGATGCGGCCGGGCCGTTCAGTGACCAGCATGCGGCCCTCGGGCAGGAAGGCCAATGCCCATGGATAAGCGAGACCGGAGGCGACAGTCTGTACTTCGAGCCTGCCGGCCGACGAGCCGAACGAGGTGTTTTCGCCGCGGGTGGTCGTGGCGATCAGAAGGGTCGCGGTCACGACGATAGCCGCCGTCAACGTGACAGTGACCCAGATCACGGGCCTTTTCATCGGTATGGCTCCATCACGGAGTCGCAGGTTGCATAAGCGATGCGCGGCATCGCGGCTGAGTGTTTATGAGTTGTGGGGACCGTCAGAGCGGCATCGCACTCGCCACCGGGATCGACATCACGGTGAGGGCGAGGATGACGCAGAGCGACAGACAGCCAACCGCGAGCGACGCCGCGACGGCGTGGGTCAACCGGGTGGATGCGATGGACGTGGGGCCCGCCTGAAATCCTGCACCCACGCGAAGCGACCGTATCATGGCCGTAAATCCTTCAAATCGCGGGCGAATCACCCGCGTGCTACAAATTCGCAGCTGCGGCAGGCGAGATTTGGGCGGGATTGGCCGTAACTATGGCGGGAAAATGGCATTCACAGCGCTTATGCCCGCTATTTCAGGACTTAAGCGTCGGCAACCACGTCCAAAGTATCGTATTCCGACGACGTCGGGTGCCAGTCCATGGAGATAAAGCCCGGCTGGGTTTCCACCAGACGCAGCCAGCGGCGGATCGACGGAAAGCTGGACAGGTCGAAATCGCACTTCTCGGCGACGTGGGTGTAACCGTATAGCGCGATGTCGGCGATGGTCAGCTGGCCCGCGGCGAAGAAGTCATGGATCTTGAGGTGATTCTCCATCACCTGCAGCGCGGCATAGCCCCGCTCCATCCAGTCTTCCAGCGCGTGGGTCTGCAGGTCGCGGCCGCCGCGCACCAGGCACAGCCAGAAATAGGCGGCACCGAGATTCGGCTCCAGCGCGTGCTGCTCGAAGAACATCCACTGCATGGCTTCGGCACGGTCCATCCGCGATTCCGGCGCCAGAGATGTACCGATGGCGACATACCACAGGATGGCGTTGGATTCGGCGAGATAGCGGCCTTCGGCGATCTCGAGCAGCGGCACCTGACCGCTGGGGTTCTTGGCCAGAAATTCCGGGGTACGGCTCTCGCCGCGCAGAATGTCCACTTCGATGGCGCGATAAGGCGCGTCCAGGAACGCCAGCGCAAGGCGAACCTTGTAGCTATTGCCAGAGCGCTGCATCGAATAGAGTTTGTACATTCGCAGATGTTCAATTCATTTCAGGTCAAGGCAACTGCGCGATTGGCCAGCGCAGATCGCGGTTAGACAATGATGCTGATGCGAGCCTGTCGCAAGGCCCACGGAATGGAAAAAGTCGAAAACGGCTGCGGCAGTCTGGATTGAGAAAAATGTATGTCAGGCAGCATTCGGCAATGGAAGATCACGCTGCCGCGATCTGTGTGTGAAGGTGCCGCGATGTGCTGTTATCAGCGAGTGCGCGCTGCAGCACGATGATATAAAAAGCGATCATCACCAGAAAGCCGAGCGGCAGTTCGATGGCGCCAGCGATGCTGCGCGTCAGCAGCGGCATGATCCAGGTCAATGTGAGCAGGCTGATCTCGCCCGCGTGAAAGCCATGATCGAGTCCATGCCGCGCGAAGAAGGCGATGGCGATGGCGAGCACCATGAGATCGTAGTCGAGCACATAGGGCGTCGCCAGAAGGCTGCCGATCGCGAGTGCTGCTGCCTTGAGTTCGAACGCTGCATGGCTGCGCCATAGCCACATCAAACTGATGGCAATGCCGGCTGCGAGACCGAACTGTGCGGCATAAGCGACAGGAAGACCGGCGCCCCACATCCGTGTCGCGGCGAAGATCGACTGGATTTTCTGCCACCCGGTGCCGCCTTGTTCGAGTACGACATCGCGAGTGAAAGCAGTGGAGTCGGCAAAGGCCTGCCAGATGCCGGCGCCGAATAACCCCGTGCTCAATACGATGAGGACAGCGACGGTGAGCGCGGCCGATACCATCGTGATCCAGCGTCTATCGGCGAGCAGGGCGAGAGGAATCAGCACACCGAATTGCGGCTTGTAGGCCAATAGCCCGATCAACACGCCGGCCAGCCACGGCCGGCGATGGAGCAGAAGCAATGCGCCGCCCAGCAGTGCGGTGGTTAGAAATCCGTTATGGCCGTGACCGACATTGATGAAGACGGCAGGAAAGGCGGCGGCCACCAGCAGCGTTTCCCGGCGGGGCAGGATCGTGCGGATCGCGGCGAGGTAGGCGGCGAAGCTGGCGACGAGCCACAGACCGAGCCCCCATCCATAGGGTACCGTGGCCACCAGCGCGGCAATTCCGAGAAAGAACGGCGGATAGTGCCAGCCGTAGAACGGCACAACGCGGCCGAACACCCTCTGTTCTGCGGCATGTTGCAGGGCGGGATCATAGGCGTCGGCGGGTTTGCCTTCGAGGGTGAGCCGGCCCGCCGCATAGATGTTGGAAAAGTCGGTCCCGATCGGCTTGCCATTGCGGTCGATCACGCCGTCCGAGACCGCAATCCAGCCGGCGAAGGCCAATGTGCCCAAAGCGAGCACGATCAGGCTGTAAGCCCGCACGCGTTCGAGGGTCAGCCATGCGCCGCTTTCAATGTGCTGCCAGATCCAGATCATTTTAAGGGTGCATTTTGGCCCAAATCGTCGATTGCGACGTGCGGTTGACGCTACCGTCCCCCGTTTAACGCTTGCTGAATTGCATCACTTCCAGATGTGTTTTTGCCCAAGCTTCTTGCGATGCAACGTCGCACGCACTAGGGTGCGCCGATCCCAGCAGGATCAGCCATTTTGACGTCGCCGACCGCGGGTCCGCGACCTTTCTCAGGAGAAGATGATGTCGTTTTTGTCCGCTGCGCTCGACCGTGTGAAGCCGTCCGCGACGATCGCGGTGACGGATAAAGCACGTGCGCTGAAAGCAGCCGGCCGCAACGTCATCGGTCTTGGTTCGGGCGAGCCCGATTTCGACACCCCGGCGAACATCAAGCTGGCAGCGATTCACGCCATCGAGGCCGGCAAGACCAAGTACACCGCCGTGGACGGTATTCCCGAACTGAAGGAAGCCATTATCGGCAAGTTTCAGCGCGAGAATGGCCTGACTTACAAGCCGAACCAGATCATCGTCGGCACCGGCGGCAAGCAGGTGCTCTACAACGCGCTGATGGCGACGCTGAACCCGGGTGACGAAGTCATCATCCCGGCGCCGTATTGGGTGAGCTATCCGGAAATGGTGGCGCTGGCCGGCGGCACGCCCGTGTCCGTGGTCTGCACCGCAGAATTCGGCTTCAAGCTGCAGGCTTCCGCGCTGGAAGCAGCGATCACGCCGAAGACCAAGTGGATCATCCTGTGCTCGCCTTCGAACCCGACGGGCGCCGCCTACAAGAAGTCGGAGCTCAAGGCGCTCACCGATGTCCTCGTGAAGCATCCTCACGTTTGGGTGATGACCGACGATATGTATGAGCACCTCGTCTATGACGACTTCGAATTCACCACGCCGGCACAGATCGAACCGTCCCTGTTCAATCGCACGCTGACCGTGAACGGCGTCTCCAAGGCTTACTGCATGACCGGCTGGCGCATCGGTTACGCCGGTGGTCCCGCCGAGCTCATCAAGGCAATGGCGACGATCCAGTCGCAGTCGACCTCGAACCCGTCGTCGATCGCGCAGTGGGCGGCGGTGGAAGCCTTGAACGGTCCGCAGGATTTCATCCCGAAGAACAATGCCGTGTTCAAGGAGCGCCGCGATCTCGTGGTGGCAATGCTGAATCAGGCCTCGGGCATCAACTGCCCGCGTCCGGAAGGCGCATTCTACGTCTATCCGTCCTGCGCCGGCACCATCGGCAAGACTGCGCCTTCGGGCAAGGTTATCGCCAATGACGAAGACTTCGTCACAGAACTGTTGGAAACCGAAGGCGTGGCGGTGGTGCAGGGTTCGGCCTTCGGCCTTGGCCCGGCATTCCGCATCTCCTACGCGACGAAGACGTCCGATCTCGAAGATGCCTGCAAGCGCATCCAGCGCTTCTGCGGAAATCTTCGGTAACAAAACCCGCTCCGAAACTTTTGACGGTTTCGGGGCTTATTCCGGGAAGCGCCTTGTTTTCGACACGGCGCTTCCTTCTTGTCCCCTCGCTATCAAAATCCCCAAGGTGGAGTAACACTATGCGACTTTCCAAGATGTTCGGCCTGACGGCCGTGGCCTTTGCGGCGTCGGTTGCGACCGCAAATGCACAGCAGCCTGGCAGCGTTCAGGTTGGCGTGCTGGAGTGCCGTGGCGGCCAGAACGTCGGCTACGTGGTCGGTTCGAATGCGCACCTCAACTGCGTCTTCCAGAGCGCCGGTGGCCGCGCCGAAGGTTACGTCGCCAACATCCGCCGTTTCGGCCTTGATCTCGGCTTCACCGAAAACACCACGGTGCAGTGGGCTGCCTTCGCTCCGACCACCCGCGTGCCACGTGGCGCGCTGGCCGGCAGCTACGGCGGCGTCGGTACCAACGCATCGGTTGGCCTCGGTTTCGGCGGCAATTTCCTCGTTGGCGGTCCGGGCAACACCTATTCGCTGCAGCCGATCTCGGTGCAGGGCCAGACCGGTCTGAACGTCGCCAGCGGCATCGTTCAGCTCGAACTGGAAGCGACCGGTCCGGTCAGCGGTCATCGCTACAACAAGAAGCGCCGTCATCGCAGCCATCGCTAAGCGATCGCTACGATCGCCAGCGATCGCTGTGATCGCGTAAGCGATCCGGCAAGGTTAACGAAAAGGCCCGCGCGAGCGGGCCTTTTTTGTTGCGCGCGCTACGCGTGCGCCGCTGTCATTGGGCGGTATCATTAGCTATGGATAGTCGATCCACATCCTTACTTCCGTTCATCACCCGGAGATTCCTGATGGTCCGCCTCTCATCGCTCGTTCTCGGTATCGCTGCCGCCGCCTTTTTCACTGCATCGCAAGCGCAGTCGCAGCAAGGCGTGCAGGTCGGTGTCTTGAATTGCCGGGGCGGAGCCAGCGTCGGATTCGTCGTGGGCTCGGTGACCAATCTCGGCTGCGTGCTCACCGGTACCGGTCGTCCGGATCAGCCTTATGTCGCCACGATCCGCAAGGTGGGCATCGATCTTGGTATTACCGAACAGACCGCGCTATCCTGGGCCGTGTTCGTGCCGGTGAACTATAGCGGTCCCGGCGATCTGTCCGGCAACTATGCGGGCGCGCAGGGCAGCGCGTCGGTTGGTGTCGGCGTCGGCGCGAATGTCCTGGTTGGCGGTTCGCAAAACGCCTTCTCCCTGCAGCCGCTCAGTCTGCAGGGGTCGGTGGGACTGAATGTCGCCGCCGGCCTGCAGAGCCTGGAGTTGCGCCCCGGTCGCTGATCCCGCGGCGATCGCTCGCACAAATTCATCCGGCTTCGCCCATGGCGGAGCCGGATTTTTTATGGCGCAATCCGATCACGTTCATCGCAGCGCAGCAACTTTTCCATCTTGCCAAATATCCGGACCGGGCGGAGCATTGACCGCCGACCCAATCATGGGCCGAGCTCCACATGAGGAGGCGGCAATGGGACAAGACCTGAGAAGTCCCCGCGGTCCACAAGGCAATGCCGCAAAGTGCATTGCGCTGGTGGGCCCTTTCCAGAGCGGAAAAACCACACTGCTTGAAGCGATCATGGCCCGCACCGGGGCGATCCCGCGGGCCGGCAGCGTCGACAATGGGACAAGCATCGGCGATGCCAATGCGGAAGCCAGAGCCCACAAGATGGGCGTCGGCCTGACGGCGGCGACCACCACCTTCATGGGCGACAGCTACACATTCATCGACTGTCCGGGTTCGGTGGAATTCGCGCATGACATGCGCGCGGCATTACCCGCCGTCGATGCAGCCATCGTGGTTTGCGAGGCGGATGCGCGAAAATTGCCGCAGCTGCAATTGATCCTGCGCGAACTCGAAGACCTCGGCATTCCCAGATTTCTGTTTCTCAACAAGATCGACCGCGCCCACAAGCGCGTGCGCGAGACGCTGGCGACATTGCAGCCGGCCTCGCGCGTGCCGCTGGTGCTGCGGCAGATCCCGATCTGGAACGGCGATCTGGTCGCCGGTTTCGTCGATCTCGCGCTGGAGCGCGCTTTCGTCTATCGCGAGCACAAGGCGTCCGAAGTCATCAAGCTCGAAGGCGGCGATCTCGATCGCGAGAAAGAGGCGCGTTTCTCCATGCTGGAGAAGCTTGCGGATCATGACGACGCGCTGATGGAGCAGTTGCTTGACGACATCGCGCCGCCGGCCGACGCCGTGTTCGACGATCTCGCGCGCGAATTGCGCGAAGGTCTGATCTGTCCGGTGCTGCTGGGCTCGGCGATGCGCGAGAATGGCGTGCTGCGGCTGATGAAGGCGCTACGCCACGAGGCACCCGGCGTGGCCGAGACGGCCAAGCGCCTCGGCGTGCCTGACAGCAAGGATGCGATCGGTTACGTGTTCAAGAGCAGCCATCTACAGCATGGCGGCAAGCTGTCTTACGCGCGCGTGCTGAGTGGTCATCTCGATGATGGCGCAACATTGCTGTCCTCGTCGGGCGAAAGCGGGCGTGTCTCCGGCATTCTTGCGGCGAGCGGCGGACATGACAGCAAGCGCGCATCGGCCGAAGCGGGCGAGACCGTCGCGCTCGGCAAGCTCGATCATGTCAGGACCGGCGACACGATCTCGACCGGCAAGACTGCGCCGGCCTCTGTCGTGAGTGTCATAGCTGCATCGCCCGTGCTGGCGATGGCGCTAGCGTCCGCCGATCGCAAGGACGACGTCAAGCTCGGGCAGGCGCTGTTGCGGCTGACCGAGGAAGATCCGTCGCTTGCGGTGGTCAATAATGCGCAGACCCATGACGTGGTGTTGTGGGGGCAGGGCGAGATGCATCTGCGCGTGGCGATGGAGCGCCTGCACGAACGCTTCGGCATCAACGTCAAATCGCATGCGCCGGTGATCGGCTATCAGGAGACCATCCGTAAACCGATCACCCAGCGCGGCAGGCACAAGAAACAGTCCGGCGGTCACGGCCAGTTTGGCGACGTTGTGCTGGAGATCGGCCCGTTGCCGCGCGGCGAGGGCTTTGCATTCCAGGAAAAGGTGGTCGGCGGCGCGGTGCCGCGCAACTACATTCCCGCGGTGCAGGAGGGCGTCGTCGACGGGTTGCAGCGTGGCCCGCTTGGTTTTCCTGTCATCGACGTGCAGGTGACGCTCACCGACGGGTCGTATCACAGCGTGGATTCTTCCGATCAGGCGTTCCGGACGGCTGCCCGGATCGGTTTCACCGAGGCGCTGCCGCAATGCCAGCCGGTGCTGCTGGAGCCGATCCATACGGTGGAGATCGTCTGTCCCACCGAGGCCACGGCCAAGGTCAACGCCATCCTGTCAGGACGGCGCGGCCAGATCCTCGGCTTCGATACCCGTGACAACTGGCCGGGCTGGGATACGGTGCGCGCGATGTTGCCGGAAGCGGAGATCGGCGACCTGATCGTCGAACTACGTTCGGCCACCGCGGGTGCCGGCAGCTTCACCCGCAGCTTCGACCACATGGCCGAAGTCTCGGGCCGCGCCGCCGACCAGATCGTTGCGGCGCATCGGGTGGCGGCTTAGTACAGTGGCCCATGACGCTTGGACCGCGGGTTGTAATCATTGGCAATAGCGGCTCGGGCAAGAGCACGCTGGCGCGGCAGCTTGAAAGCCGCGTCGGCGGCGAACGCACGGATCTCGATCATATCCATTGGCTGGACAGGGTCGGTGTGAAGCGCGACGAGGGGCAGGCCAAAGAACTGGTGGCCGCCCTTGCCGTGAAGTCGAACTGGATCATCGAAGGCGTTTACGGCTGGCTGGTCGAAGCGGCATTGCCGCGCGCCACAGCATTGATCTGGCTCGACATGAGCCCGGAGGTTTGTCGTGATAGCCTCGCTCTCCGGGGCCCTTGGCGTGGCGCGACGGCCGAGGAACATGCAGATTTTCTGGCTTGGGCCGAGGCCTACTGGCAGCGCAAAACGTCGAGTTCGTTCGCTGGCCACCTGGCGCTGTTCGACGACTTCGGCGGCGTCAAACGACGCCTGACATCGCGCGCCGCTGTCGCCCAGTTCATGGCGACCATGGCGGCTTCGCCGATCGAGTGATGTTTTATACATCATTGAAGATATCTCAAATATGATATAAGACTCGTGAAACTGGAAACCGCCCTTGATTACATCGTTTCAGATGCGGGCCGCCCGTGCGCTGCTGGGTATCGATCAAAAACGGCTGGCCGAAATGGCCGGCGTGTCGCTACCGACCATCCAGCGGATGGAAGCGAGCGAAGGCAATGTCAGGGGCGTGGTGGATTCGCTGATCAAGGTTGTCGATGCCCTCGATCGCTCAGGCGTCGATTTGATCGGCGAGAACGTCCGCAGCGATTCCGGCGGACGAGGGGTGAGGCTGAAACAGCCCGGTCCACCACCGAAACTTGAAGAGCCAAAGCTGACGGATTGAGAACGGGCCGCGGCCTCGATCGAGATCCGCGGCAGGTGACAGGGGCGAGTCGGGAATGGACATGTCCAGAAATCGCGCGTGGGGGCCGCATCAGCCGACCTTCGCCGAACTGTTCACGCCGAAATTGATCACGGTGTTGCGCGAAGGCTACGGCATCGCCGATCTGCGCGCCGACATCTTGTCCGGCTTGACGGTGGCAATCGTCGCGCTTCCGTTGTCCATGGCGATTGCCATAGCCTCGGGGACGTCGCCGGATCGTGGCCTCATCACCGCTGTGATCGGCGGCTTCCTCGTGTCTGCGCTGGGTGGAAGCCGCTTTCAGATCGGCGGTCCAGCCGGCGCTTTCATCGTGCTGGTGGCTGCCACCGTGAGCCGCCATGGCATCGACGGACTGATCCTCGCGACCATGATGTCGGGCGTTTTTCTGATGGCGGCCGGCTATCTCCGGCTTGGCACCTACATCAAGTTCATTCCCTATCCGGTCACGGTCGGCTTCACAGCGGGCATTGCCGTCATCATCTTCGCCAGCCAGATCAGGGATCTGTTGGGGTTGACGCTGACTGGCAAGGAGCCGGGAGATCTCATTCCCAAACTGGAGGCACTGGGTGCAGCGTTGCCGACGGTGAACGCTGCGGCCGTTGCCGTTACCATCGTCTCGCTTGCGATCATTGTCGGGCTTCGGACGCTGCGGCCATCATGGCCCGGCATTCTGATCGCGGTGGTCGTGAGCGCCGTCGCGGCAGCTTCGTTGGCGTTGCCCGTGGAAACCATCGGCACCCGCTTCGGGGGCATTCCGCAATCGTTTCCGTTGCCAACGCTGCCCGCGATGTCCTTCGCCAAATTGCAGGCCATCCTGCCCGATGCCATTGCCTTCGCGCTGCTCGGCGCCATCGAATCGCTTTTGTCGGCGGTTGTTGCCGATGGCATGACCGGGCGGCGGCACCGGTCGAACTGCGAGTTGGTGGCGCAAGGCGTCGGCAACATCGGCTCAGCCTTGTTTGGAGGAATCTGCGTGACCGGCACCATCGCGCGGACCGCGACCAATGTCCGGGCTGGCGCGCATGGGCCGGTCTCGGGCATGCTGCATTCTGTGTTCCTGCTGGCGTTCATCCTGATCGCAGCGCCACTGGCGAGCTACATTCCGCTCGCGTCGCTGGCCGCCGTGCTGGCGGTAGTGGCGTGGAATATGGCAGAGAAGCATGAGTTCATCACGCTGCTGCGTTCGTCATGGGGCGATGCGCTGGTCCTGCTGGCGACGTTCCTGCTGACCATTTTCCGTGATCTCACCGAGGGCATCCTGGTCGGCTTCGCGCTTGGCGCCGTGCTGTTCATCAACCGCATGGCGGAGATCACGGGGATAGAGGCTGATGGGCCGCTGGTCGCTGCCGATCGCGCGGATGATGCCAATGGCGATCGCGCACCATACGATGCGATGTTGGCGAGCGATCCGGACGTGCTGGTCTATCGCATCACCGGTGCGTTCTTTTTCGGCGCGGCCTCGACCATTGGTTCGGTGCTCGACGGCTTCTCGGATCGCCACAAGGCTTTCGTGATCGATTTTGCCGCGGTCCCCTTCCTGGATTCCACTGCCGCGAATGCGATCAAGGGCATTGCCGAGAAGGCAAAGCGACAGGGCGTCCGCGTGATTCTCACCGGCACCTCGCAGGGCGTGCGCCGGGCGCTGCTGACCCACGGCGCGCGACCGCCACTGGTCAAATACCGTGCTGATGTTGCAGCGGCCGTCAGCGAGATCAAGACCCGACGCGCTGCAGCGATCCAGGAGGCGTCGAGCTGATGGCATCGGCAATTGCTCGCAGCTGCAGTATTGATCGTCTGCATGGTTGTCGGACTTGCTGTGCGCTGCAAACTGTCTGATGATTAAGAGCCCCTGCATGATTTTTATGCTACGCACGCTTCCGCTTGAAGCGAAGGATGAATGATGCCGAACGAGACCACGCCCCGCGCCGCCTGTTTGATCGGCTGGCCTGCCGCGCATTCGCGCTCGCCGCTGATCCACCATCACTGGCTGCGCAGCATGGATATTCCGGGCGGTTACAGCATCGAGTCGATCCCGCCGGAAGGCGTAGCCGAATTCGTGATGAACCTCTCCAAGCACGGTTACATCGGCGCCAATGTCACGATCCCGCACAAGGAGCGTGTGCTGAAGCTGACCTCACCGGATCGCCGCGCGCGCGCGGTCGGGGCCGCCAACACGTTATGGTACGACCACGGCACGCTACGCGCGACCAATACGGATATAGAAGGCTTCATCGACAATCTCGATCATGCAGCTCACGATTGGGACCACACGGACGATGCACTGGTGCTCGGCGCCGGCGGTTCGTCACGCGCGGTGGTGTTCGGGCTGCTGGAACGCGGCATCAAGCATATCTATGTCGCCAATCGCAGTCTCGATCGTGCCGAGGCGATGGCTGCGCAATTCGGGTCGCGGGTCGTGCCGCTGGCGTGGGAGCATGTCGCCAGCATGTTGCCGCGCGCATCCTTGCTGGTGAACACCACGTCGCTCGGCATGAGCGGCCAGCCGCCACTGACCATCGATCTCGATCAGCTGCCTGACCAGGCGGTCGTCGCCGATCTCGTTTACGTGCCGCTCGATACGCCGCTGCTCGCCGGCGCCCGCACGAGGGGCCTCCGCACCGCTGATGGTCTCGGCATGCTGTTGTATCAGGCCGTGCGTGGCTTCGAATTGTGGTTCGGGCAGCGCCCCGACGTGACGCCGGAACTGCGTCGCCTCGTCGAGGCCGACCTCACAGTGGCGTGAGCGGGGAATAGCTATTTGGCCTTGGGGTTTCCATCTGCAGCGGTGGGCGCTGCCTTCAAAGGAAATTCCCCTATGGTTCAGATCGTATCGACTTCGGCTCGCTTGTTCGCGGGCTCACTTCTTGCTGGTTCATTGCTGATTTCCGCCGCATCGGCGCAGCAGTCGCAACCCCTTCGCATCCGTGGTGCCATCGAAGCCGTCGATGGCGCTGTGCTGACGATCAAGACGCGCGAAGGCGATGAGCGCAAAGTGAAGATGACGGACAATGTCACCGTCACCGGCATTGCCAGAACGACAATGGCCGAGGTGAAGCCCGGCTCCTATATCGGCGTGACCGGCATGCCCCAGGCCGATGGGTCGCAGAAGGCCATCGCGATCCATATCTTTCCAGAAGCGATGCGCGGCACCGGCGAAGGCTCGCGCCCCTGGGATCTGCGCCCCAACAGCAGCATGACCAATGCCACCGTCGATCAGAAGGTCCAGGCCTCCGATGGCCAGACGGTGACGGTGAAGTACAAGGACGGGGAAAAGAAAGTGACCGTGACGCCTGACACACCCATCGTGACATTCGTGCCGGGCAACAAGGATGAACTCAAGCCTGGCGCCAAGATCATCATCATGGGCGCTACCAAGAAGGATGACGGCACCTTCGAGACGGCGCGGGTCAATGTTGGGCTGGATGGGTTGACGCCGCCGATGTAGGAAGTCGAAACAGCGGAGGAGCTCTTGCGCAGGCCATTCCTCACACCGTGCCTAATCCTCGGATCTCTGTTGTTCTCTGCGCTGCAATTCGTTGCTGCGCAGACACTTGCTCCGACAGAGCGCGTGCTGAACCTACCTGTTCATGGCGGCGATCAGCAGCGCGCGCTCTACGTCAGTCCATCGCATCCACGCGCGACCATCGTGATGCTGCCCGGCGGAGCAGGCGATGTAGGTATCGCCCGGGATGGCGAAATAGCGCACGGTAACAACTTCGTCGTCCGCTCGCGCATGCTCTGGAATGCTGCGGGTTTCGCGGTGCTGATCCCCGACGCCGTCGATAGTCAGAACTTGCGCGGGCTGCGCAGCTCGCCGCAATATGCAGCACTTGTGGGCGATCTCGTCGCTGCGGCTCACGCGCAGGCGCCGGGACCGGTCTTCCTGCTCGGGACCAGCCAAGGCTCGATTGCGGCGATGAACGGCGCAGCGAATCTGCGTGACGGTCAGATCGCAGGTATCGTGCTCACTGAGTCGGTGTCGCGCCTTGGTGGTAGCCACGAGACGGTGTTCGACGCGCATCCTGAACGAGTCAATGTGCCCGCACTCGTCGTTGCCAATTCAGACGATCGCTGCAATGTCGCACCGCCGGAAGACGCCGACAAGATCGCAGCAGCGATGAGCGGCGCGCCGCGCGTCAAGGTCCTCAGGGTCAGAGGCGGAGATCAGCGCTCGTCCACGGATTGCGGATCGCTGTCTCCGCACGGCTATTACGGCATCGAGCAAAAAGTCGTCGATACGATCGCCGCGTGGATCGACGCGGCGATCTGACGAGTCCTCACTGCACCAGCACGTGCCTGTCGATCTCGGCGATCGAATTCACGCCGCACAGGCCCATGGTCACGCTGAGTTCGTTGCGCAGGATGTCCAGCGCCTTGGTCACGCCGGGGCCGCCATAGGCGCCGAGACCGTAGATATAGGCGCGGCCGATCATGCAGGACTTGGCGCCGAGGGCGAGCGCACGCATCACGTCCTGCCCCGAGCGGATGCCGCTGTCGAACATCACTTCGATCTCCGAGCCGACGGCATCGGCGATCCCCGGCAGCACCGAGATTGACGATGGCGCGCCGTCGAGCTGACGTCCGCCGTGGTTGGAGACGACCATCGCCTGCGCGCCGACCTTCACGGCTTCGCGGGCATCCTCGATATCGTGAATGCCCTTGATCACGATCTTGCCGGGCCAGATGCTGCGGATCCAGTCGAGATCCTTCCAGTTCAGCGACGCATCGAATTGCGATGCCGTCCACTCCGCCACTGAGCCGAGATCGTTGGTGTTCTTCACGAAGCCGGCGATGTTGCCGAAGTTGCGCCGCTTGGCTTTCAGCGTCCGCATTAGCCAGCCGGGCTTGCTCATGAAATCGATCAGGTTCTTCACATTCAAGATCTGAGGCGGCACCGACAGGCCATTCTTGATGTCGGCATGACGCTGGCCGATCACCTGCAGATCGACGGTCAGCACCAGCGCGCTACACTTCGCCTTGATGGCGCGCTCGATCAATTCCTTGATGAAGCCGCGATCCTTCATGACATAGAGCTGAAACCAGAACGGTTTTTCGACATTCTCGGCGACGTCTTCGATGGAATTGATCGACATCGTCGAGAGCGTATAGGGAATGCCCGCCGCCTGCGCCGCCCGGCAGGCGTGAATTTCGCCGTCGCCATATTGCAAGCCGGTTGAGCCGACCGGCGCGCAGATCAGCGGCATGGTGGCCTTCTCACCGAGGATGGTCGTCGAGGTGTCGCGATTGGCGATGTCGACCAGAATACGCTGGCGGAACTTCAGCTTCTGCAGATCCTCGCAATTCGCACGGAACGTGTCTTCGCTATAGGAGCCATGGTCGACATAATCGAAGAACGCCTTCGGCACGTTGCGCTTGTGCTCGAGGCGAAGATCTTCGATGCAGGTGATATGCTTCATGAGATGTCCCAGCCGTTCTTGTCTTTGCTTGTATTTGCTTGTTTCGGTGTCATCTAGCATGGTTAGGCGGTCCGCCATATCATCCTTGTCATTGGAATGTCGTCGAAATTGAAGGAGGCCAGAATGTCCGGCTCCAAGACAAATCCAGCAGGCCACGGGGCCGGCAAGGCTCCCGGCAAGGCAGCCGAGGACGAAGAAAAGCGACAGCTGGAAGTTGCGCTGGACGAAGGACTGGAGGAGACTTTTCCGGGCTCCGATCCGGTCAGTGTGACCCAGCCTGCCCATTCAAAGGCGGACGCGCATATCAAGCGAAAGGGCTGAGCGGGCCGGGTTCCGGTCAGTCGATGCTCCATCGAAGGCATTACATGGAAGGTAAGGTATATAAGTAATATCAATGGCTTGTCGTTAATTACGTGTTCCGGGCCTTGGTAATGATTCATCATATTTTTTGAAGCGATTTTAGGGGCCCGAGCCTTATAAGTCCGTCACATATATGGCGCTGCCAATGGGTCAGTCGCCTGAGACAGGGTTTTGAGCCCTCGCGCGAAGCGTGAGGGCATTGGGGGTTACCATGAGCCGTAAATATTTCGGGACAGACGGCATTCGCGGCCGCGCCAATGGTCTGATCACGCCGGAACTGGCACTGAAGGTTGGGCAGGCGGCAGGCTTGGTGTTTCAGCGCGGCGAACATCGTCATCGTGTCGTGATCGGCAAGGACACCCGGTTGTCCGGCTACATGATCGAAAATGCGATGGTGGCAGGCTTCACGTCGGTCGGCATGGATGTGCTGCTGGTCGGGCCGATGCCGACGCCCGCCGTGGCGATGCTGACCAAGTCGATGCGCGCCGATCTCGGCGTGATGATTTCCGCATCGCACAATCTGTTCGAGGACAACGGCATCAAGCTGTTCGGACCGCTCGGCTACAAGCTGTCGGATGATGTCGAGAAGCAGATCGAGGAATTGCTCGACGAGAATCTCGACAAGAGACTGTCGCAGAGCGCCAGCCTCGGTCGGGCGCGCCGCATCGACGGGGTGCATGATCGCTACATCGAATTTGCCAAACGCACGCTGCCGCGAAATCTCAGCCTCGATGGTTTGCGCGTCGTCATCGATTGCGCCCATGGCGCCGCCTACAAGGTGGCGCCGGAGGCGCTCTGGGAACTCGGCGCGGACGTCATCTCCATCGGTGTCGAGCCGGATGGTTTCAACATCAACAAGGAATGCGGATCGACCGCACCGGAAGCGCTGAGCCGCAAGGTGCGCGAGATGCGCGCCGATATTGGCATTGCGCTGGATGGCGACGCCGATCGGCTGATCATGGTCGACGAGCGTGGCCATCTGGTTGATGGCGATCAGTTGCTCGCCGTTATCGCGCAGAGCTGGAAGGAAGACGGACGGCTCGCCAAGCCAGGCATTGTCTCCACCGTGATGTCGAATCTCGGTCTGGAGCGTTTCCTGAAGGCGCAGGGCATCGATCTCATCCGTACGGCGGTGGGCGATCGCTATGTGCTCGAGCAGATGCTGCAGCACGGCTACAATGTCGGCGGCGAACCCTCCGGCCATATCATCATGTCGGACCATGCGACGACAGGCGACGGTTTCGTAGCTGCGCTGCAGGTGCTGGCCGTGGTGACCAAGCTCGGTCGGCCGGTGTCGGAAGTCTGCCACCTGTTCGATCCGCTGCCGCAGATTCTGAAGAATGTCCGTTATCGCAGCGGCAAGCCGCTGGATGATGCGGAAGTGAAGTCCACCATCGCTGCCGGTGAACAGCGCCTCAACGGCCATGGTCGTCTCCTGATCCGCCCGTCGGGCACGGAGCCGGTCATCCGCGTGATGGGAGAGGGCGATGACCGCGTGATGGTCGAGGAAGTGGTGGATTCCATCGTTGACGCGCTGGGCCACGCAGCCGCCGCGTAAGATTCCTGTTCGTTCGCTCTGGCCAAGGCGCCAGCACGATGACTGCCGAGCTGACATGAAGAGCTGTCTTGTCCGAATTTGATCGGGCGAGGCGGCTCTTTTTGCGTTTTGATAGTTCGCGTTGGAGCGCTTTCGAGCGAAGTGGGCACCGGTTCGCATCAAGGAAACGCGTCTCAAAAAAGCCGGAGCCTCGGTTCTGATCCGGTCAGAGCCGAAATCTCCGGGCAGGTAAGTCCTCGTTAACACCTGGCGATGCCGGTGCATTGCAGCGCGTTTTGATAGCAAGACATTGTTAGTAACTGTGGCGACGCAGTGGCGTGAAGGAATTTGCGTGCATTTTCGTCACCAAATATCAACCTTAAAAGTTAGGGTTAAGCGCCGCTTAAGGAGTTGGTGTCATCGTCCGTTTGTGAGTTTCCGAGTGTGAGGCCTCCATTAGTTGCCTCTTTGGCCCAAAAGGACGAAGCCAATGCGTAGCGTTAAATTCATTCTGGCCGCGGGCGCGGCTTCCCTGATGTCGACCGCCGTTCTCGCTGCCGACATGCCCATTGCTCCACCGCCTCAGATGTACGCGCCGCCGCCGGTCGAAGACTTCGGCGGTTGGTACCTGCGCGGCGATATTGGTTTCAGCAACCAGCGCGTCAAGAACATCGAGATGGGTGACGGTCGCAACGCCAATCTCCTCTCGCTTCAGCAGACCACTGCCTTTGATACGGCTGGCATCTTCCAGCTCGGCGTCGGTTATCAGTTCAACAACTGGTTCCGCGGTGACATCACCGGCCAATATCGCGGCAATTCGAACTTCAAGGGCACCGATCACGTGACGTTCCCGTCGAGCGGCCTCGTTGGTACCGGCGTGAACAACTACAACGCCACCAAGTCCGAATGGGTGGTGATGGCCAATGGTTACGTCGATCTCGGTACCTGGTGGTGCGTGACCCCGTTCGTCGGCGCCGGCGTCGGCATGGCTCGCGTCAATATCGGGAACTACACGGATAACGGTGCGATCAATGTCGGCTCCGCCGGCGGCGTGCCATTCATCGGCGGCCCGTTCCCGAGCTATGCCAGCGCGCCGGCAGCATCGAAGTGGAACTTCGCATGGGCCTTGCACACCGGTCTTGCTTACAAGGTCAATCCGGCAATGACCGTCGAACTCGGCTACAGCTACATGAACCTCGGCGATGGCCAGACCGGACCGGTCTCGACCTATGACGGCTTCACCCGCGGCGTGGCGATGCAGTTCAAGGACATCACCTCGCATGACCTGAAGCTCGGCGTGCGCTGGAACCTCGACAGCCCGCCGGCCTATGCGCCGCCGCCGTTGATCCGCAAGGGCTAAAGCTAAGCGGATTGCCTCAACTATCTTAAGAGACCTTAACGGCGCGGGAGATTCCCGCGCCGTTTTGTTTTGCACGGGTAGTATCATCGCAACCAATGATTAAGGTTAACAGCGGATGATCGGGACAGTTCGGTGAGTTGAGGAATTGTCGTGATGCGTAGACTTCTGATCGCTGCAGCGCTGCTGGGCGCAGTGCAAACCGCTCAAGCCGCCGATATGCCAGAATTCCCGGCGCTGCGCGGCTCGTTCCCCGAAGGACTAAGCTCAACGCGCTCGGTCTGGGAGGGCTACTATATCGGCGCCCAAGCTGGCGTCGGACAGTCCGACATGAATTTCACCGGGGCGACACGTACCCTCGCAGGCAGCCTGCTGGATGGCCTTGCAATGGAATCAGCCGGCCAGGTCTCGCAATGGCCATTGCTCGGCAAGACGTCGCGGCGAGGCGAGGGCTGGGGTGGCTTCATCGGCTACAATAGCCAGTGGGACGACGTCGTGATTGGCGTCGAAATGAGCTACATGCACGGCAAGTTCGGCGGCGACGCAAGCGGTTCGATGGGGCGCTCTTTCATCGATGCTCTCGGCTATACCAACGGCGTCACCTACGATGCCGCTGCGAAGATGTCGATTACGGATATGGGCACGCTGCGTGCCCGCGCCGGCTATGCCGTGGGATCGTTCTTGCCTTACATGTTCGGAGGTCTCGCGCTCGGACAGGCCGATATCGTTCGGTCAGCACGTATTCACGGGGTCGCCGTCAATGTAGCCGCAGCACCGGGCTTCCAGAACCTCCCGTTCGACTACAGCAAGACCGAAGGCCAATACAGCCATCTCATCTACGGCTACTCTGCTGGCCTCGGCGTTGACGTGAACCTGATCGGTGGGCTGTTCATGCGCGCCGAGTGGGAATACATCCGCTTCACCTCAACGGTCGATACCAATATCAATACCGTGCGAGCCGGCGTCGGCTACAAGTTCTGACCGGCCAAGGTCGCGCACGTTTGGCACGAGTTTGATCTCTGTTGACATGCCGTTTGACGAATGCTGCCTTACCGTGTCTGAGGATGCGGGGCAGTCATCATGAAAATCTACGGCGATCTGAATTCCGGCAATTGCCTGAAGGTGAAGTGGGTGAGCGATCACCTTAAACTTCCCTATACGTGGATTGATATCGACACCAGCAAGGGCGAGAGCCGGACGCCGGAGTTTCTGGCGCTTAACGGCGCCGGCCAGGTGCCGACCGTTGTGCTCGATGACGGCCGTCCGCTCGCGCAGTCCAATGCCATCATCCGCTATCTCGCCCGTGGCAGCGATCTGATCCCGACCGATGCCTATGATGCCGCCAAGATGGATGAATGGCTGTTCTGGGAACAATACAGCCACGAGCCCTATATCGCGGTGTGCCGCTATCAGATCGTCTATCTCGGCAGGGCGATTTCGGATCTCGATCCTGAGAAGCTCAAGCGCGGCTATTTCGCACTGGTGCGTATGGAGCATCACCTGACGACATCGCGTTTCCTTGTGGGAGATCGCGTCTCGCTGGCTGACGCATCGTTGCTGGCCTATACGCGCGTGGCCCATGAGGGGGGCTTCCATCTCGACGGTTACGCGTCGATCAGGCGCTGGATCGCCGACAGCGAGAAGGCATTGGGCCTCGTATGAGCACGAAGGTCGTACTGCGGCCGGCGCAGCGCCAGGACGTCGCTGCAATCGTGGCGATGTTGGCCGATGATGCGCTCGGCCGTGGCCGCGAGCGTATCGAGGATCCGCTGCCGCAATCTTATTACGAGGCCTTCGATAAACTCGCGCATGATCCAAATATCCGGTTGATGGTTGCAGAAGGCGGCGACGGCAGCGTGGTCGGATGCCTGCAGCTCTGCATCCTGCCGGGCTTGAGTTCGCAGGGCGCCTCGCGAGCGCTCATCGAGGATGTTCGTGTGTCGACGACGCTGCGCAGCCAGGGCACCGGCGAACAGCTGGTGCGATGGGCCATTGGCGAGGCACAGGCGAGTGGATGCAAACTCGTCGAGCTGCTGACGCATCAGACCCGGGTCGATGCCCAGCGCTTCTACAAGCGGCTCGGTTTTGCTGACAGCCATGTAGGCATGACGTTGCGGTTCTAGAACGCGTCATCATCATGTCGTCCGGCGGACGCCGCGCGGCGCCGTTCGTTGCAAGGCATCAGCAAAACCGGCGGTGGTACGCCGGGACGGGCGACGTCATCCGGCCATCAATCACGCGTGATAGCCCGGAAGTCGCTTGACGCTCCGGGTCGGTTCCCATATCCACGCCAGCGGGACACCTCCCCCCAACGGGAGGCTAGCTATCTGGAAGGATAGATTATGACTGCAGCGAAGCCTTCTTCGCGGCCCAACGTGCCGCATTTCTCCTCCGGCCCCTGCGCCAAGCGCCCCGGCTGGACCCCCGAAAAACTCACCGACGCAGCCCTTGGCCGTTCGCACCGTGCGAAGATCGGCAAGAACAAGCTCAAACTCGCGATCGATCTGACGCGTGAAGTGCTTGAAGTGCCCGCAGATTACCGCATCGGTATCGTGCCGGCATCGGATACGGGCGCTGTCGAGATGGCGCTGTGGTCGCTGCTCGGGCCGCGTCCCGTCACCACCATCGCCTGGGAATCCTTCGGCGAGGGCTGGGTCTCCGACATCGTCAAGGAGCTGAAGCTCAAGGACGTCACCAAGCTGCATGCCGGCTATGGCGAACTCCCCGACCTGTCGAAGGCCGATCCGAACTCGGACATCGTCTTCACCTGGAACGGTACCACTTCCGGCGTGCGCGTACCGAATGCCGACTGGATCAAGGCTGACCGCGAAGGCCTGACCATTTGCGACGCGACCTCGGCCGCTTTCGCGCAGCCGCTCGACTGGGCGAAGCTCGATGTCGTCACCTTCTCCTGGCAGAAGGCGCTCGGCGGCGAAGCCGCACATGGCATGCTCGTGCTGTCGCCGCGCGCTGTGGCGCGTCTGGAGAGCTACACGCCGCCGTGGCCGCTGCCGAAGATCTTCCGCATGACCAAGGGCGGCAAGTTGAATGAAGGCATCTTCGTCGGTGAGACCATCAACACGCCGTCGATGCTGTGTGTCGAGGACTATCTCGATGCGCTCGGCTGGGCCAAGTCGGTTGGCGGCCTCAAGGCGCTGATTGCGCGTGCCGATGCCAACACCAAGGCGCTCGCCGACTGGAAAGCGAAGACGCCGTGGATCGACTTCCTGGCAGCTGATCCGGCGATCCGCTCCAACACGTCGGTGTGCATGAAGGTGATCGATCCCGCGATCACCGCGCTATCGCCGGACGCGCAGGCTGACTTCGCCAAGAAGCTGGTCGCGGCTGTCGAGAAGGAAAATGCCGGTTTCGACTTCGCGCATTATCGCGATGCGCCGGCTGGTCTGCGCATCTGGTGCGGTGCCACAGTTGAAGCCAAGGACGTCGAGATCCTCACGCAGTGGATCGACTGGGCCTTTGCCGAGACCAAGGCTTCGCTCGCCAAGGCGGCGTAGTTGCTCTTAACCTCTCCCCGCCTAGCACAGCTTCGCTGTGCGCGGGCGGGGAGAGGTCGGACATCGCGCGAGCGCGATGTTCGGGTGAGGGGCATGGCACTCAACTCTCCTCACTCCTGCATTCTCGGGTCGAAAGCGGCCCCTCATCCCGACCTTCTCCCCGTAAGAACGGGGAGAAGGAGCCTGCTGCGTTTGTCGCGCCTACACCGGCTCCCATTTCGAGGATCACATCCATGACCGCCCCCAAAGTTCTCATTTCCGACGCTCTCTCTCCCGCCGCCGTGCAGATCTTTCGGGATCGCGGCATCGACGTCGACTTCCAGCCGAACCTCGGCAAGGACAAGGACAAGCTCGCCGAGATCATCGGCAACTATGACGGCCTCGCCATCCGCTCGGCCACCAAGGCGACCGCGAAGATCCTTGAAAAGGCGACGCGCCTGAAGGTGATCGGCCGCGCCGGCATCGGCGTCGACAATGTCGAAATTCCCGCGGCGACCGCCAAGGGCATCATCGTGATGAACACGCCGTTCGGCAATTCGATCACCACCGCCGAACATGCGATCACACTGATGCTCTCGCTCGCCCGCGAGATCCCGCAGGCCGATGCGTCGACGCAGGCCGGCAAGTGGGAGAAGAACCGCTTCATGGGTGTCGAGATCACCGGCAAGACGCTGGGCGTGATCGGTTGCGGCAATATCGGCGCCATTGCCGCCGACCGCGCGCTCGGCCTGCGCATGAAGGTCATTGCCTTCGATCCGTTCCTGTCGCCGGAGCGTGCCAAGGACATCGGCGTCGAGAAGGTCGAGCTCGACGACCTCCTCAAGCGCGCCGACTTCATCACGCTGCACACGCCGCTCACCGAGAAGACGAAGAACATCATCGATGCCGCTGCCATCGCCAAGATGAAGCCCGGCGTGCGCATCATCAACTGTGCCCGCGGCGGTCTGGTCGATGAGCAAGCGCTGGTCGATGCGCTGAATAGCAAGCATGTCGCCGGCGCTGCCTTCGACGTGTTCGTCGAGGAGCCGGCCACCAAGAACGTGCTGTTCGGCCATCCCAATGTGATCTGCACGCCGCATTTGGGCGCATCGACCACCGAAGCGCAGGAGAACGTCGCTTTGCAAGTCGCCGAGCAGATGTCGGATTATCTGTTGTCGGGCGCGATCTCAAACGCGGTCAACTTCCCGTCGATCACCGCGGAAGAAGCACCGAAGCTGAAGCCGTTCATCGAACTCGCCGAGAAGCTTGGCTCGTTCGCGGGCCAGCTCACCGAGACCGGCATTGCCAAGGTGCAGATCACCTATGAAGGCGCGGTGGCCGAAATGAAAATCAAGGCCTTGACCTCTGCAGCACTGAGCGGGTTGCTGCGGCCGATGCTCGGCGACGTCAACGTCGTCTCCGCGCCGGCCGTTGCCAAGGAGCGCGGCATGGTGGTCGATGAAGTGGTACGCGCGGCGCAGAGCGATTACGAAAGCCTGATCACCGTCACTGTTATCACCGAACGGCAGGAACGCTCGGTGTCCGGCACTGTTTATCATGACGGCAAACCGCGGCTGGTTGATATCAAGGGTATCCGCGTCGATGCCGAATTCGGGAAGTCGATGATCTATGTCACCAACGAGGACAAGCCGGGCTTCATCGGAAAGTTTGCCTCGCTGCTCGGCGATGCCAAGGTCAACATCGCAACCTTCCATCTCGGCCGCAACGAACAGGGTGGTGACGCCATCGCGCTGGTGGAGATCGACGGCGTTGTGCCGGCCGATGTGCTGAGCAAGGTGCAGGCGCTGCCGCAGGTGAAACAGGCCAAGGCGCTGACATTCTGAGTGTCTCTTACCCGAACTGACATTGCCGAAATCCCCGTCCGAAAGGCGGGGATTTTTTCGTTTTGCGGAAAATGTTCACATTCAGGTCGGCGCGGCAGGTTTGCCCCCGCCCCGCACGTGTAAGGATTTGGGAACACTACCCCGATACATTTTACTCCGAGGAATCAGCGATCGAAAATCGCACGCCCGGGGGAATACAGCCGTGAAGCTCGCCAATATCCGTATTACGTACAAGCTCGTCGTTCTGGTGGCCGTCACCATGATCGGCCTCTGCGCCGCGGGCATTCTGGCCGCCTATATGGTCAAGAGCGAGATGCTCTCCGCGCGAACCGAGCAGCTGAAGTCGATCGTCGAAATCGGGACCAACGTAGCGGCCAGCATCCAGAAGGATGTCGCAGCAGGCAAGCTCACCAAGGAAGCCGCGACCGCCGAGCTGGTACGCCGCATCGAGCCGATGACCTATGACAACGGCAACTATCTGTTCATCTACACGATGGACGGTGAGGTGGTTCATCTGCCGGGCTTCAAGCCGGGATCCAACCGGCTGGACGTCAAGGTCAGTGGCGTTGCCATTACGCGTGAATTCCGCGACGGCGTCGCAGCCAACGGCACGAAGATTCTGACCTACGAATTCCAGAAGCCCAATGAGCAGGTCCCGTCGCGCAAGATGGGTTATGCCGCGGCGCTTCCCGGCTGGAACATGTTCATTGCCACCGGCGCCTATCTCGATGACCTCGACGCTCATCTGAAACCGATCATCTGGGCGCTCGGCCTGGCCATGCTGGCCATTGCCGCAGTGGCGGGTGCGATCGCGTGGCTGATCGGCCGTAGCATCACCAAGCCGCTCGGCATGCTGGGATCGCGCATGGAGTCGCTCGCCAATGGTGCGCTGGATGAGGAAATTCCCGGCGTTGGCCGTAGCGATGAAGTCGGTGCGATGGCCAAGACGGTTCAGGTGTTCAAGGACAATGCGCTGCGTATCCGCTCGCTGGAACAGGTCGAGGCGGATGCGCAGGGCCGTATCGCTGCGGAGCGCCGCGCTGCCATGGAGGCGATGGCCACGGATTTTGAGCGTAGCGTGACGGGCATCGTCCGCTCGGTCTCGACCGCCGCGGTCGGCATGCAGAGCACCGCGCAGTCGATGACGGCGACGGCAAGCGATGCAAGCTCGCGCGCCGCGACGGTCAGTGCAGCTTCGACGCGCTCGTCCGACAATGTCAGCACGGTTGCGGCGGCTGCGGAGGAATTGTCGGCGTCAGTCAGTGAAGTGCTGCGTCAGGTATCGGCCTCCAGCGAGATAGCCAGCAAGGCGGTGGGCGATGCCGAGCGCACCAATGCGACTGTTCAGATCCTGTCGAGCGGCGCTGAGAAGATCGGCGAAGTCGTGCAGCTGATCCACAGCATCGCCTCCCAGACCAATCTGCTGGCGCTGAACGCGACAATCGAAGCCGCACGTGCCGGCGAGTCCGGCCGCGGTTTCGCGGTGGTGGCATCCGAGGTGAAGGCGCTGGCCAGCCAGACCGCCAAGGCCACCGAGGAAATTTCGGCGCAGGTCGCCGCCATGCAGGCATCGACCAGCGAGGCCGTTGCATCGATCGGCGCCATCACCGGCACCATCGCCCAGATGAGCCAGATCACCAACACGATCTCTGTGGCGGTGGAGCAGCAGGGCACGGCGACGCAGGAAATCGCCCGCAACATTCAGTCGGTGTCGGCCGGCGCGAATGAGATCAGCAATCATATCGGCGGCGTCAGCAGCGCAGCCGAGGCCACCGGCTCGGCGGCGTCACAGGTGCTGTCGAATGCAAAGGAGCTGGAGAGCCAGTCCGGCATGCTGCGCACCGCCGTGGATGAATTCCTCGCCAAGGTGAGAGCAGCCTGAGTCAAATCCTTCCCCGAGCGCGGCTTAGCTGCGCTCGGGGAGCTACAGGGCTGGGACTTGCCTGAACTATTGAGTTTCGGCCGCTGCGTCGTATCGCGGCACCACCAAATTTAAATCTGCACAATGATAGTTCATGGTGGTGCGCAGCTACCTGTGGCGGGATTTTTGGCGCATTCGAGGTAACCTATAACCGCGGTTGCAAAAGCGGAACTACACACCACTTCACGAACTCGAAACTACACCCTGCGATGGTGACTCGCTTATTTCAGCGCGCCTTACAGGGATACTTCCCATGAATCGTTTGAAAATTTCGATCGGCCTTCGCCTCTACAGCATCATTGGCTTGAGCTTTCTTGGCCTCGCCGGGCTGGCCTGGATGCAGCTGAACACCCTCGGCGACTCGCTCAAGCAGCAGCGCCAGAGCGAATTGACCCATCTTACGGAGCTGGCGCTCGGCATCGCGCAGGAAGAATACGCGACGATCCAGCGCAGCGGTGTGTCGGACGAAGCCGCGCGCAAGACCGCAGCGGCGCGTATCGGCAAACTGCGCTACGGCAATGGCGATTACTTCTGGATCAACGACCTGCAGCCGCGGATGGTGATGCATCCGATCAAGCCCGAGATGAACGGCAGCGATCTCTCCGGCAACAAGGATCCGAACGGCAAGCGGCTGTTTGTCGAATTCTCCGATGTCGTGAAGAAGCAGAAGGCCGGCTTCGTCGATTATCTTTGGCCGAAACCCGGCAAGGACGCACCGCAGCCGAAGCTCTCTTATGTCGTCGGTTTCGAGCCCTGGGGCTGGGTCATCGGCACCGGCGTCTATATCGACGACTTGCAGGTACAGCTCTGGGAGAGTGCGCGCACCGTGATGATCGCGGCACTCGCGGTCATTGTCATTCTCGGCGCGCTTGCCTGGATGATTGGCCGCAGCATCACCATCCCGCTTCGCCGGCTCGGCGCGCGCATGCGCGGTCTCGCCGATGGCGCGCTGGATGAAGCGATCCCCGACGTCGACCGCGGCGACGAGATCGGCGCCATGGCCGCAACGGTTCAGGTGTTCAAGGACAACGCGGTGCGCATTCGCGGGCTCGACAAGATCGAGGTGGAATCGCAGGCCCGTGCTGCTGCCGAACGCCGTGCGACGATGGAAAGCCTCGCCGATGATTTCGAGCGCAGCGTCAACGGCATCGTGCGTTCCGTCTCCACCGCCGCGGCTGGTATGCAGAGCACCGCGCAGTCGATGACGGCGACAGCAAGCGACGCGAGCTCGCGCGCATCGACGGTGGGTGCGGCATCGGCGCGCTCATCTGACAATGTCAGCACGGTTGCCGCCGCGGCTGAAGAATTATCAGCATCGGTCAGCGAAGTGCTGCGTCAGGTCGCAGCCTCCAGCGATATCGCCAGCAAGGCCGTGGGCGATGCGGAGCGCACCAATGCGACGGTGCAGCAGCTCTCCAGCGGCGCCGAGAAGATTGGCGAGGTCGTGCAACTGATCCACAACATCGCCTCGCAGACCAATCTGCTTGCGCTCAACGCGACCATCGAAGCGGCACGCGCCGGTGAATCCGGCCGTGGCTTCGCGGTCGTCGCGTCGGAAGTGAAGGCGCTGGCGAGCCAGACGGCCAAAGCGACCGAGGAAATCTCGGCGCAGGTTGCGGCGATGCAGGCGTCGACACAGGAGGCTGTCAACTCGATCAACGCCATCACGGGTACGATCGCGCAGATGAGCCAGATCACCACGACGATCTCGTCGGCAGTGGAAGAGCAGGGCTCGGCCACGCAGGAGATCGCGCGCAACATCCAGTCGGTTGCCGCTGGCTCGAGCGAGGTCAGCGCTCATATCGGCGGCGTCAGCGCAGCGGCGGAGGCAACGGGGCAGGCGGCAGGCATGGTGCTGTCGAATGCGAAAGAGCTGGACGGCCAGTCGAGCATCCTGCGCAAGGCGGTGGATGAATTCCTCGCGAAGGTTCGAGCAGCGTAAGGCCTTTCCTCTCTCTCGCGGAGAGCGAGCTCTTGTAGCGCTACAATCGTTGCTCATCATCAAGTATCACAGGCTCGATGATTTGCGGGTTTGGTTTGTAAAGAACAAAAAAAGGTCTGGTCGGTATTCTTCTCCTCAATTGGTATTTGCACCCGCGACCTTTTTTGGAGAACTCATTGTGAAGATAAGTAATCTGACGATCACGCCCAAGCTAGGTATTCTGGTGGGTGTCATGTTGCTTGGTCTGTGCGCGTCTGGCGTTCTCGCGGGATATTTCGTTCAGCGCGAGATGATGACCTCAAGGATCGAGGAGCTTCGCCACTTCGTCGATGCCGCGCGCAGCGTGGCGATCGGATTGCAAAAACAAGTCGACGCTGGCCAGCTCACCAAGGAAGCCGCGATGGCTGAATTCGGTCGTCGTGCAAACACGATGACCTACGACAACGGCGCGGGCTACCTGTTCGGCTCCATGATGGACGGCGTGACGGTGTTGTCGCCGGATGCCAAGCAGATCGGTCAGAACCGTCTCGATGTGGTGACCAATGGCAAGGCGATCGGTCGCGAGTGGCGCGACAGTGTTGCTGCCAAGGGCGAGCACACGATGTTCTACGACTACGTCAAACCTGGCCAGACAGAGCCGCTGCGCAAGGTTGCTTATGCCGCTGCGATCCCCGGATGGAACATGTATGTGGGCGCCGGAGCCTATCTGGAAGACCTCGACGCCAGGTTGAAGCCGATCGTCTGGGCGCTCGGTTTGGCGATCCTTGCTATTGGTGCGGTCGCGGGCGGCATCGCCTGGATGATCGGTCGCAGCATCAGCCGCCCGCTCGGTCAGCTCGGTGCGCGGATGCGCACGCTGGCCGATGGTGCGCTCGAAGACGACATTCCCGGGTCCGGGCGCGGCGATGAGATCGGTGCGATGGCATCGACCGTTCAGGTCTTCAAGGACAATGCGGTCCGGATTCGCGGGCTCGACAAGATCGAAGCCGAGACGCAGGCGCGTGCATCTGCCGAACGGCGTTCGACCATGGAGAGCATCGCCGATGATTTCGAACGCAGCGTCAACGGGATTGTTCGCTCGGTATCGACGGCAGCGGCAGGGATGCAGACCACCGCGCAATCCATGACGGCGACCGCCAGCGATGCCAGTTCGCGTGCATCGACGGTCGGAGCCGCGTCGGAGCGGTCGTCTGACAATGTCAGCACGGTTGCAGCCGCCGCTGAGGAATTGTCGGCTTCGGTCAGCGAAGTCTTGCGGCAGGTCTCGCAGTCGAGCCAAATTGCCAGCAAGGCAGTCGGCGATGCGGAACGCACCAATGCGACCGTTCAGCTGCTGTCCAGCGGCGCGGAGAAGATCGGCGAAGTAGTTCAGTTGATCCACAGCATCGCCTCCCAGACCAATCTGCTCGCGCTGAATGCGACCATCGAAGCGGCGCGCGCCGGCGAGTCCGGCCGCGGCTTTGCGGTCGTCGCCTCTGAAGTGAAGGCATTGGCGAGCCAGACCGCCAAGGCTACCGAAGAGATCTCCGCCCAGGTCGCCGCCATGCAGGCGTCCACCAGCGAAGCCGTGCTTTCGATCAGCGCCATTACAGGCACCATTGCGCAGATGAGCGAGATCACCACCAGCATCTCCACGGCCGTCCAGGAGCAGGGCGAGGCCACGCGGGAAATCGCGCGCAACATTCAGTCGGTTGCGGCGGGCTCCAGTGAAATCAGCGAACATATCGGCGGCGTCAGCAGCGCAGCAGAAGCGACCGGGACGGCGGCCTCGCAGGTGTTGTCGAATGCCAGGGAGCTTGACACCCAGTCCGGCATGTTGCGGACGGCGGTGGACGAGTTCCTGACCAAGGTGCGGGCTGCGTAGAGGCTCTTCTTCCCCTCTCCCCTTGTGGGAGAGGAAAGTAGATCGCGCTCGAACGTAAAAAGCCCTCCCTTGCGGGAGGGCTTTCGTCGTTCAGGCTGATGCCTGCTCGCGTTGCTTACTTCGCCTTCAGGAAGTCGGCGACTTCGAGCAGCACGAACTCGTTGTCATCGGCCTTGTTCGGCTCGCGGCTCGACGAGAACGGCAGGTTGTTGTCGTTGCCGACGATGATGTGGGTGGCATCAACCTGGTCGACGTTCTCGATGGTGAAGAACGGGAAGGTCAGCACGCCGTCGTTCAGCGGCTTGCGGGCCAGCTTGTTCGGGTCCTGGATCTTCATCAGGTCGATGAAACCAATCTTGCGAACGGGCTTGCCGACATTGGCGTCGTTCAGTTCGATCTTGTAGACCTTCTTGAACTTGGCGAGATCCGGGAAGCAGTCTTCACCGCGCTTGCCGTCGGCGCAGGCCTTGTCCTTGGTGCCTTCGCCGTTGTCGCGCTCGATGATCAGGCCGTTGTCGGCGGTGATCATGTTGAAGTCGCCAATGGCATTGCCGTTCTGTTCGAACACGTACTGCCAGTAGCGACCGGTGAACTTCTCGTTGGCGACGTCGAATTCCAGGATGCGCGAAGCTTCCTTACCGTCGACCTTCTCCCAATCCTTCTTCTCGGCATCCCAGATCGGGCCTTCGAGCAGGCCGTAGAGGAACTTGCCATCCTTCGAGGAGGCGAAGCCTTCATAGCCCTTGGAGCGGCGCAGGTTGACCGTGGTGTAGGTGGCGCCCGGCGCGCCCGGCGACTGCACCGACCAATGGTCCGGCGAACGCACCGGCTTGCCGTCGGCGACGGTGTCAAACACAGCCAGCACCTTGCCGGTCTTGTCGGCCTTGATGATGTAGGGGCCGAATTCCTCGCCGATCCAGAAATTGTCGCCGACGATCTGGAAGCCTTCGGTGTCGACATCTGCGCCGGTCAGGTAGCGCTTGGCGGTGTCTTCATGGACGATGCGGAACGGCACCTTCTTGTCGGGATCGTGCAGGAACACGGTGGCCTGACGCTCGACCTTGCCGTTCTTCCAGTCGATCTTGTGATGATTGAGATAGATCATGTAGTCGGCCGAATTGTAGCGCGAGCCGGCGCCATTGTCGGTCAGCACCCAGAACGAACCGTCGGGCATCACCTTGATGCCGGAATGGCCCTGCAGCGGCTGGCCCTTCATCGGCAGCGAGATGCCGGTGGCGCGCTCATAGGACTTGCCCATCACGGTGCCGAGCGCGTAGACGCGCTTGCCGGTCGTGTATTTGCCCGAGGTCTTCAGGTCGTTCGGCGCATCTGCAGGCGCATCGATGGTCGACGTCGCCGGCAGCACGGCATGGCCGGCGAGCTTGGCTGGAAATTCGCCTTCCGACTGCGCAAAGGCTGCGGAAGAAAGCATGACGAGGGAAGCGACGGAGCAGAGGAATGTGCTGCGCATGGTTGTCTCCTTTGTGGTGACCATGCGGCGTGTTCTGGGGCGCGGGCGTTACGCTGCGCTGACAGTTCCGTGACAAGAAAATGACGAGAGGGGAAAACCCTGCGACATGCAGTCGCCGAGTCTGCGGGTTAGGCGCGGTTCCTCTTCGTTCAACCCACGCAAAACCATCGTCATGGCCGGGCAAAGCGCGAAGCGCGGCTTCGCTGGATGTCCCGGCCATCCACGTCTTCTTTGTGACCGAGACGTAGATACCCGGCATTCGCCGGGTATGACGAACATAGCTGCCGTGCGGTTCTATCTGAAATGCGCCTACTGCTTCTCGATCCCCGCATCCGTGATCAGCTTCTCCCACACCTTGAGCTGATCCTTCAGGAAGGTGTCGAACTCTTCCGGCGTACCGGAGAAGGCTTCCATGCCGCGGTTGGCGAGGTCTTTCTGGATCTCGGGGCGTTCGACGATCTTGCGGATTTCGGCGTTGAGCTTGACGATGATGTCCTTCGGCATGTTGGCCGGGCCGAGATAGCCCTGCCACGAGGTGATGTCGAAGCCCTTCACACCGGCCTCGTCCATGGTCGGCAGATCCGGCAGGAGCTTGGAGCGATACTTGGTGGTCACCGCGAGCGACTTCAACGCCTTGGCGTTGACATGCGGCAGGCCGGTCGGAACGTCGACGAACATCATGCTGACACGGCCGGCGATGACATCCGTGAGCGCCGGCGGTGAGCTCTTGTAAGGCACGTGCAGGAGATCGAGCTTGGCGAGGCGGGCAAAGGTCGCGCCCGAGACGATCGCCGACGAACTGCCCGATGCGTAGGAGTACTTGCCCGGCTCTTTCTTGGCGAGCGCGATCAGCTCTTCCACGGAGTTGGCGGGAATCTCGGGATTGATCACCAGCATGAAGGGCAGGTCGCCGGTGCGCGCGATCGGCGTGAAATCCTTGATCGGATCATAGCTCATGGTCTTGAGCAGAAAAGGATTGGCCGAATGCGTCGTGTTGGTCGTGACGAACAGCGTGTAACCGTCGGCGGGGGCGCGAGCGACGAAACTGGCGGCGATCGAACCATTGGCGCCGGCCTTGTTGTCGATCACGGTGTTGGCGTTCAGCGCGGTGCCGAGCTCCTTGGCGATCAGGCGCGTCGTGGTGTCAGTGCCGCTGCCGGCGGCGAAAGGGAGAACCAGCGTGATCGCCCGGTTTGGATAGTTCGCGGTCTGTGCAATGGCGTTCGGCGTCGCCAACAGCAGCGCTCCGATAAACGATGCGCTCGCCACACCGCGAAGAACTGAAAGTCCGTGCATTCCGCTTTTCTCCCTGAATCGGCCTTGGTAGCCCATATTTGTTGCGGGCAAACTAGCGGAGGTCGGTGACGCACGGAAGCGGAAAGGTATGCCGTTCAGGTGAGCGCGCTGTCGATGGTGTAGGCCATGCATCGATTTCTGCTGCACCGGGTCGACCTTATCGCGTTCGTGAGCGACAGCACCTGCAGACGGCCGCTGATCCGCAGCGTCTCCGCGTCGGGGTCGATGCGAATGCCGGGGCGTCTGGAGCACGCGCGGTCGTTTCGTCGCGGTGCTGCTCGTCGCCGCTATTACTTCCCGCCCAGTGACAGGTTCAGCGCCGCCCAGGGACAAAGCTCTTTGACAAAGGCAAGGCAGCTCTTATATAAATTAGAATAATTCTAAATTATATAAGATATTGATATGAAAGCGTTTTCTGACCTCACCGAACGCGAGGTGCTGGCGGTTGCGATCTCCAGCGAGGAAGAGGACAGCCGGATCTATCTCAGCTTCGCCGAGGATCTGGCAGAGCGCTATCCCGATTCCGCGAAAGTCTTCAGCGAGATGGCCGAAGAGGAAAAGGGCCATCGACATCTGCTGTTGCAGATGTATGAGGAGCGCTTCGGACCGAACCTTCCGCCGATCCGGCGCGAAGACGTCAAGGGCTTCATCCGCCGCCGACCAATCTGGCTCACGCGTAACCTGTCGCTCGACACTATCCGCAAGGAAGCCGAGAGGATGGAGTTTGAGGCCGAGCGTTTTTACGCCAGGGCTGCCGAGCAGGCGACGGATGTCGGCGTTCGCAAGTTGCTGGGCGATCTGGCCGAGCTGGAAAAAGGACACGAGCATCTCGCGGCCAAATTATCGGATGCCATCCTGACGTCCGACGTTCGTACGATCGAGGACAACACCCGCCACCGGATGTTCGTCCTGCAATATGTCCAGCCAGGTCTTGCGGGCTTGATGGACGGCTCCGTATCGACGCTGGCGCCGCTGTTTGCGGCCGCGTTTGCAACACATCACAACTGGCAGACATTCCTTGTTGGCCTCGCCGCGTCGATCGGCGCCGGCATCAGCATGGGTTTCGCCGAAGCATTGTCGGACGATGGCTCCATGACCCGACGCGGCTCGCCGTGGTTGCGTGGCGGCATCTGCGGGCTGATGACGACGCTGGGCGGTCTCGGCCATACTCTGCCTTATCTCGTGCCGGACAGCTGGCCGAATGCATTCTGGATCGCGACGGCCATCGCGGGTGTTGTCGTTTTTTTCGAACTCTGGGCCATCGCCTATATCAGGGCGCGCTATATGGATACGCCGTTCCTGCAGGCCGTCTTTCAGGTGGTGCTTGGCGGCGTCATCGTTCTGGCGGTGGGAATATTGATCGGAGGCGCGTAGTGGGTAGGGAGGCGTCAGATGGCGTCGTTGCGCGGGATGGCGTAGGTTCTATGCGCGGGAAACCCTGCTGCTCGTCCCGCCGATGATGAGTGTGTGCGATGCATGATCGCGGCAGGTGCGATCGCGGGCAGCTTACGGGTGAAGGAGCGTCCCATGTATGCTGCCATTCGTCAGAGCAAGGCAAAGACCGGCATGGCTGAGGAACTGACGCGCAGGATCAAGGAAGGTGCCATTCCGATCATCAGTGATGTCGAAGGTTTCATGGCCTATTATGTGGTCTATGCGTCCGACGATACGGTGACGGCGATCAGCATCTTCAACAATTTCGCGGGCGCCGAGGAGTCGAACCGACGCGGGCTCGCGTGGAGCGAACAGAATCTGGCGCCCTTGCTGATTGGACCAGCCACAGCGATAGCCGGGCCGGTTATTGTTCATACGTTGGCATAACGCGCGCGGGACAGGCGCTATGCCGGGCGGTGGCATGTGCGCGTAGATTACTCGCTAGATTCTCAATCTCCCAGCAGGCGCTTCGCGCCGGCGATTGCGCGGCGCGCGACTTCTTCGGGGCCGCGCTCCCGGGTCAGCGCATCCATCGGCACTTCGAGCGCGACCGGAATATGCTTCGGCAAGTGCGCGGCGATGGCGCAGAGGTCGATGCCGCCGTCGCCGGGTGGCAGCCGTTCAGCGCGCGCGGTGTGCAGCAGTCCTTCCACCGTGCCAGGCTTCTCCGCCGGAGCATCGCAAAAATGGAAAAACGGCAGCAAGTGCGATGGCATGTCGTCGAGTTCGGCGAGGCTGCTGTCGGAGCGGTCGAAATGCAGCGTATCGACAAGGATACCCGCATTGGCGCGGCCTGCGGTCTCGACGATGGCGCGCGCCTTGCGCAGGTTCGACACATTGGTCCAGGGAAAGAACTCCATCACCGGCATGATGCCGTATCGCGCCGCAAGATCGGCGATGGCCGCCAGTCGGTCGGCGAGGCGGGACAAGTCGGGATCATAGGGCGCGACGATGACATGGCGGGCTCCGAGCTCCGCGCCGGCGGTGAGTATCGGCTCAAGCGCCGCGACGTCGATCCCGGGCGTGATCTTGACGAGTTCAATATCGAGCACGTGCAGTCCGGTATCGGCGAGACGCGCCTTGGTTTGCTGCATCATCGCCTTGTCGTTCATCAGCGGGTAGCCAGGGCTTTCCACGGTCACGGCTATCAGTCTCAGTCCGACACTCCGGTAGCCGCAGCGCGCGGCAACGTCGATCATCTCTGGCGGCGCCAGCGATAGCACGGTGAGGTGGGCGAGCGAGAAAACGGTCATGTGATGTTTCTACTCCCGATGTCAGGCTGGCCGGAGCGGATGTTCGGCCTATCGCCGTGATGCGATGAATACGCCCGACAGCACCAGCACGTAGCCGATAAGGTGAAACAGTTGCGGCTGTTCGCCGAGAAACGCGATGGCCAATACCGATCCGAACACCGGCATGAGATGCAGAAATGGTGCCGCCCGATTCGGGCCGATCAGTGCGATGCCGCGATTGAAGAACAGATAGGCCAGCGCTGACGGAAAGATCATGGCATAGGCGAGCGTCAGCAGCGTTACGGTGTCGAAGATCAGCGGTGAACCGGAATTGAGTTCCCAGATGCTGACCGGCAGGGTCAGGATCGCGCCGCCGGCGGTGGTGAAAGCAATAAGCGACATCGGGTGCGTCACCGGCCGCCGCAGCATCAGCGCCGAATAGATGCCGAACACCAGGAGCGCTGCGAACAGCATCGCATCGCCCTTATTGATCTGGATACTGGCCAGCGCGGTGAGATCGCCGCGCAGGATGATGATCAGCACGCCGGCCATGGAGACCACAATGCCGAGTAGTTGTGCCAGCGTCAGCCTCACGCCGAACAGGATCAGCGTCCACAGCGCGACACAGAGCGGGCCCGACGACTGGATCAGCAGCGCATTCAGGGCCTGCGTGTATTTCAGGCCCCAATAGGCCAGCACCGTATTGGCGGCGAAGCCGGTCAGCGCCAGCATGGTCATGAGAGAAAGCTGGGCGCGGAGAACCGGCCAGTCCGTGCGCAGATGCGTCCAGGCGAAGGGCAGCAACAGGAAAAAGGCTCCGATCCAGCGCACGCAGGCCAGTGTCACCGGCGGGACGTCGCCGGCGACATAGCGGCCGAGCACGATATTTCCGGCCCAGAACAGCGAGGTGAGGCTGAGCAGGAGATAAGGCTGGTTGGCGAACCAGCCGACGATCGTTTGTCGCGGCGGAGCGGAAGGGGTCATCGGCTCGATGGTCAATGCAGCCTTCCATAGGCGGCAGTTCGCCGGGTGGCACAAGCCACGCTGGCGCGCGGGCACCATGCGCGGCAGCGGAGCGCGCATCGGTAGATGCGTCGAATGGACGCCAGGAATGAGCCTCGATTCAGGTATTTAGATGCCGAAAAACACGCAAAATCAGACGATTATACCTTTTCCGCCAGGCGAACATTAACTGCTTTCGAACGGCTAGCCGATAGAACTGAATCACAATGATGGAACTTGTTTCTTGAATTGCGGGTCCGGATACCTCGTCGACGTTGTGCAGTGAGTGTGTCTGGAGCCGTTCGGCTTTGAGCGCACGACCGAGGGGTCGGCGCGACAGGAGATCGCAATGCCATTGTCCGCCTCCCAACCCAAACCCGGCCGCCGGGGTCTCGGTCTTGGCCCGCGCATCATGTTGATGACGGTCTCCGGCATTCTCATCCTCGGCATCTGCATCACGTTGGTCGCCAAATATGTGCTCGAACAGGGCGCTGCCAAATCCGCGACGGAGCGGGTCGAGACCAATATGCGCGTCGCCTGGAACGTGCTGCGTGAGAGCGGCGACAAGTACAGTATCGCGGATGGCAAGCTGCTGGCGGATGGCAAGCCGCTGAACGGCAATTTCGCAGCGGTCGACAAGATCAAGACGCTGGTCGGCGGCACCGCAACGATCTTCATGAATGATACCCGCATCTCCACCAATGTGATGAAGCCGGATGGCACCCGTGCCATCGGCACGCAGCTGGCGAAAGGGCCGGCCTATGACGCGGTCTTCAATGGCAAGACCGCGTTCCGTGGTGAAGTGGCTATCCTCGGTGAGCCGTATATGACTGTCTATGATCCGATCTTCGACGCCAGCCGCAACGTGATCGGCATTCTCTATGTGGGCATCAAGAAGGTCGAGTTTCTCGAAACCGCCAACGACACGCTCTGGACCATTATCTATGCGACGCTCGGCGTGATGCTGCTCGCCATCATTGTCAGCTATGTTGTGGCGCGCAGCAGCGTGGTGCGTCCGTTGAAGGCAAGCATCGCCACGATGAACAAGCTCGCCAAAGGAGACCTCACCGTCGACGTTCCGGCAAGCAAGCGCGCCGACGAGATCGGGGAGATCATGACGGCGCTGAGTGTATTCAAGGAGAACGGCCTCGAAGTCGAGCGCATGAAGGTCGCGCAGATCGCTACGGAAAGCCGCACGGCCGAACAGCGCAAGGCGGATATGATGAAGCTCGCCGCCGATTTCGAAGGCGCCGTCGGGCAGATCGTCGAGACCGTGTCATCCGCCTCGAAGGAACTGGAAGGTTCGGCCACCACATTGACGGCAACATCGGATCGCTCGCAGGCTTTGGCGATCGCTGTGTCGGCGGCATCGGAAGAAGCTGCCACCAACGTGCAGTCGGTCGCATCCGCCACCGAGGAAATGTCGTCGTCCGTGCACGAGATCAGCCGTCAGGTGCAGGGCGCCGCGCGCATTGCCAGCGAGGCTGTTGCGCAGGCTGACAATACCAACAACCGCGTCGGCGAACTGGCGACGGCCGCGGCACGCATCGGCGATGTCGTCGAGCTGATCAACAATATCGCGGGCCAGACCAATCTGCTGGCGCTCAACGCGACCATCGAGGCCGCGCGCGCCGGCGAAGCCGGTCGCGGCTTTGCGGTGGTTGCCGCGGAAGTGAAGGCGCTGGCCGAGCAGACTGCAAAGGCCACGGGTGAAATCAGCCAGCAGGTCTCGGGCATCCAGAAGGCGACCGAGGATTCGGTATCGGCCATCAAGGAGATCTCCATGACTATCGGCCAGATGTCGGAGATCGCCTCCGCCATTGCATCGGCCGTTGAAGAGCAGGGCGCCACCACACAGGAGATTTCGCGCAACGTGCAGCAGGCCGCAGCAGGCACGATGCAGGTGAGCGCGAACATCACCGACGTGCAGCGCGGCGTCGAAGAAGCAGGCTCGGCGTCATCGCAGGTTCTGTCCGCGGCACAGTCGCTGTCCAGCGAAAGCACGCGACTGAAGCAGGAGGTCGGCAACTTCCTGCGCTCGGTGCGCGCCGCGTAACTATCCACCGGGAAAGACAAGAATCGCGCGCGCGACGGCGCCCCAGATGTTTCCGGGCAGAGACAATCGTCGCGCCCTGGCTGCATCTCGCTGAGAAATAGCCGCTAAATTTAGAACCATTAAAATCTGCGGCAGTGATGTCACACTGCCGCAGAATGCTTGTTGTTTGGAATGCTTCTATTGGCGGTGACGCTGCCGTCCCTCTAACCCCGATCCATCATATGAGGCATCCATCATCGAATATGTCGATGCGGATGAGATTTCGGGGATCACCTTGAACAACATCATTCGTCTGTCGCGTTTCGCACTTTTGTCGTCGGTCTGCGTGCTCAGCGTTGTCACGCTCGATACGTCGCTGGCGCAGTCCAGTTCCACGCAGAGCGGCGCGCAGCCGCTGCCACCCGTGGTCGTTAATCAACCGCAGCAGCGTCGCCGTGCGACGGCGGCTCCAAGCCGCACGCCCCGCGCCCGCACCGCCGTCGCGCCGCGCCCGGTGGCGCAGCCCCCGCGCAGCAACGTGTTCGTGGAAAGCCCGCGCGGCCCTATCCAGGGCTACGTCGCCAATCGCAGCTCCACCGGCACGAAGACCAATACGCCGATCAACGAGACGCCGCAGTCGATCTCGGTCATCGGTGCGGAACAAATCCGCGATCAGAAGCCCACCAAGCTCGACGAAGTGTTGCGCTACGCGCCTGGTGTTTTCGCAGGCACGTTCGGCTCCGATACCCGCAATGATTGGTTCCTGATCCGCGGCTTCAAGGCCGACGACAACAGCGTGTTCCTTGACGGCATGCAGTTGTTCGCCACGGCGTTCGCGACATGGAAGCTGCAGCCTTTCAACATGGAGCGCGTTGAGGTTCTGCGCGGGCCGTCGTCCGTGCTGTACGGTGGCAGCAGCACTGGTGGTATCGTCAACGTAGTGAGCAAGATGCCGCCGGCCGAGCCGATCCGCTATATGGAGGTCGGCGTCAATAATTATGGCAACAGCTATCTGTCATTCGATGTCGGTGGCCCGGTCGCAACGCCGATCGAAAACGGCAAGATCTTCACCCGACTGGTCGGGCAGGTGAAGGGCGGCGACACACAGACTGACTATATTTCCGACAACAACTACTTCATCGCGCCGTCGATCACCTGGAAGCCGGACGCGGATACGTCGCTGACAGTTCTGGCATCTGCTTCGAAGAACGACTCGCGGGTACAGGGCTTCCTGCCTTATACCGGGACCGTGGTCGCCGCGCCCTACGGCCGCATCGGAACCGGCTTCTTCGCCAGCGAGCCGAGCGCCGATCGCTTCACGCGCGAACAGGAAATGCTTGGCTATCTGTTCGAACGACGCTTGTCGGACAGTGTTACTTTCCGCCAGAATGCGCGTTTCGCACACACGGACGTCAATCTATCGACGCTGCAGGGACTTGGTACCAATGCGACCGGCGATCTATCGCGTTTGTATTTTGCGACCCGCGGTATCGCTAACCAGGCCAACCTCGATAATCAGGTTGAATATCGCTTCAACACCGGCGCAGTGCAGCACACGACACTGTTCGGTCTCGACATGCGCTACTACCAGATCAGCGATTTTCAGGCCTCGCTGTTTCCTGCCACCTCGATCAATGTCGTGAATCCAGTCTACACGCCGAACGCCCAGTTCGCTGGAGTGCCTTATCGCGATGGCACCCTGACGCAGAAGCAGCTCGGCGTATATGCCCAGGATCAGATCAAGCTCGATCGCTTCACGCTCGTGCTGAGCGGCCGCAACGACTTCGTCACGACGGACGATGTCAGCAGGCTGGGCGCTGGATCCAGCGCAACCCGCGAAGACAGCAAGTTCACTGGACGCGCCGGGTTGATCTACAATTTCGACAACGGTCTCGCGCCGTATGTCTCCTACGCGACCAGTTACAATCCGCTGACCGGTGTGGTGTTCTCAACGGGAGCACTGCGGTTGCCGGAGACCGGACAGCAGACCGAGGTTGGCGTCAAATTCCAGCCCAATGGCTTCAACGGTCATTTCGGCGTGGCTCTGTTCGACCTGAAGCGACAGAACACGCCATCGACTGACTTTCCCAACTCGAACCTGCCAGCGCAGCTTGGCGAGGTAACGTCGCGGGGTATCGAGCTTGAGGCCGTCGCCAATCTGGCGCCGGGCTTCAAGGTGGTCGGCTCGTTCACGTCCTATAATCTCTTCATCAGTCAGGATCTCAATCCGCTGCTGATAGGCAAGGTCCCGACCGCTGCGCCGCGTCAGCTGGCATCGGGTTGGGCGGACTATACGTTCCAGTCAGGTGCGTTCGCTGGCTTCGGCTTCGGCGGCGGCGTACGCTATGTCGGTGCGTCCTATGCCGATCCTGCCAATCAGCAAGCGGTTCCGTCGCGTGTGCTCGGTGACCTTGCAGTTCACTACGAGTGGCAGAACTGGCGCTTGGCGGTCAATCTTCAGAATGTCGCGGACGAGATCTATGTTAGTAGCTGTTCTGATCCGAACTCCTGCTTCTACGGCGATCGCCGCCGCGTGACCGGCAGCATCGGCTACAAGTGGTAACGGTACGGGCGAGCGAGACCACACGACAGTAGGTCGCTGTACGTCACGCTCGCCGCACGGTCGCCACGTCAAAATGATCTGCTCATGTCGTCTCCGGCTCGCCGGGGACGACATTTTTAGTAGTTGAAGAAGGATCGATCCCCTGAAAGCGCGTACTGCCCGCATCTGGTCGCTGATCCACAAATGGACCAGCCTTGTCTCGACCGTCTTCCTGTTGCTGCTGTGCCTCACGGGCCTGCCGTTGATCTTTCATCATGAGATCGACGAGGCGCTCGGCTATGCGCCGAAGATGGATGTGCATGTGCCCGGCGCGGCGAAGCTCAGTCTCGATGCCATCGGCCGCGCGGCGATCGCGGATCATCCCGGCAGTGTGTTGCTCTATATGGCTTGGGATAAGGACGAGCCCGGCATGGTCTCGACCTTCACCAACACGTCGGTGACCTCCGATCCGCAGACCACGGTGGTGAAGGCATTCGATGCCTATACGGCGAAGCCGGTGGGTCTGCTCGGCACCGGCCCGATGCTGGTGATGTTGCGGCTACACACCGACATGTATCTCGGTCTCCCCGGCAAGTGGTTTATGGGTGTCATGGGTTTCCTCTTCATGATCGCCATCATCTCCGGCGTGGTGCTGTACTGGCCGTTCACCCGCCGGCTGAATTTCGCGGCGATCCGCAAACAGAAATCGCGCCGGGTGTTGTGGCTCGACTGGCACAATCTGCTCGGCGTGGTCACCATCGTCTGGGCGCTGGTGGTCGGCGGCACCGGCGTCATCAATGCCTATGCCGAAGTCATGCTCGGCATCTGGCAGCGTAATGAGCTGGCGGCCATGGCCGCACCCTATGCCGGCAAGCCGACACCGGCGCAGCTCGCCTCGCTGGACAAGGTCGTCGGCAATGCCATGAAGACGACGCCGGGCATGGATCCAGCCTTCATCGCATTCCCCGGCACGCCGTTCACATCGACGCATCACTTCGCCGTCTTTCTGCGCGGCGATACCCCGCTGACGTCGCGGCTGGTGAAGCCGGTGCTGCTCGATGGCGAGACCGGCGAGGTGTCCGACACCAGTGAGCTGCCGACCTATCTGAAAGCCGTGCTGGTCTCGCAGCCGCTGCATTTCGGCGACTATGGCGGCATGCCGCTGAAGATCATCTGGGCGCTGCTGACGGTCTTCACCATCATCGTGCTCGGCAGCGGGCTGTATTTGTGGGCGGTCAAGCGCAGCAAGGTCAGGCGCGGGGCGCGGCTGTCTGCCGGCGCGACGGCAGCAATCGGACGATCGTCATGAGCGAGGCGCCGCAGCACAGAGCGAGCTGGTGGCGCGTGTTCGGTGCGCCGATCGTCGTCGGCGTGTTGTCGCTGGCAGGCTTGCTGTCGGCGCTGCTGGCCGGCGATCCCGGTCGCTATTTTGCGTGGTTCGGCGTCGGGCTGCCGATCGCCATCGTAGTGTGGGCGTATGGCCGGAAGTGACGCGAGAAAGCAGGGCGGATGAGCGAGGCGTAATCTGCCACGTCTCCGGCATAGTAACGCCAATAACGGATTACGCCTTCGGCGAATCCGTTATTGGCCTATGAGGCTACCAGCGCCGATCCCAGTTATTGTTCCAGCCGTTGTTCCATCCATTGTCCCAACCGTCCTGCTGACCACGCATAGCGCGGCTGCCGCGGCGCTGGTCGCCGTAGGCCAGCATCGGGTTCTGCATACAGTCGCCGCGCTGGCCGCTCACGGTGGCCATGCACTGGTTATAGGAGGTGAACGTACAGCTCGGATTGAAGCCAGTGGCCGAGGTGCGCGAGCACCATGGATATTCGCGGGCCATGGAGGGCGTGGCGCCCATCACGACCAGAAGTGCAGCTGCTGCCAGGATTGAGCGCATGTCGATTCTCCCTTGAGGTCTGAAATCGATAATGCGCAGCTTACATGGCCGTTCCCGCCTGCGACAGCGCATCATGATCACAGCACCCTGCCGGGGCTTCAAACCGCGGTGATGCGCATCAGTCCGTCAGTGTGGCCGCCATCGCATCCAGCGCTGCCCGTGCGGCCTCCGGCGCAATCTCGATCTGCAGCCCGCGCTGGCCGCCATTGAGATAGACCGTATTTTCGGACAATGCCGCCTGTTCCATCGCGACGGGCACGCGCTTCTTCTGTCCGAACGGGCTGATACCGCCGACGTGATAGCCAGTCATGCGTTCGGCATCGGCCGGGCGCATCATCTTCGCGCTCTTGCCGCGAAAGGCCGCGGCCAGCTTCTTCATGCTGACCTCCTTGTCGGAGGGCACGACGACGCAAACCGGCTTGCCATCGACCTCGGCCATCAGCGTCTTCAGCATGCGCTGCGGCGCAATGCCAAGCGCCTCCGCTGCCTGCAGGCCGATGCTCTCCGCGTCGGGATCGTAATCGTAGGTGTGCAGAGTGAACGCGGCGCCGAGCTTGCTCAGCGTCTGCGTGGCACGGGTGGTTTTGGACATGTCAGACTCAAGGGAATTGGGACGCTCAAGCAGTGGTGAATTCAGACGACCTCGGACACGGGCTGCATGTCGATAGCAAAACTTTCGAGGAATTTTGAGGTCATGATGTAGAAGCCGACCGAGAGCTGCAATTCCACCAGCGCGCCCGGCGTCAGCTTGGCTGCGATCGCCTTGAAGGTCGCGTCGGTTGGGCGATGCAGCGCGACGATCTCATCGGTGAAGGCCAGCGCCGCCCGCTGCGTGTCGTCGAAACAAGTCGCGGCCTGCCAGTTCTCCAGCGCGGCGTTCTGCTCCTCGGTGACGCCCACATAGCCACCGATGCGCTTGTGCGCGGCGACTTCATAGGGCGCCTCGCAGAGAATGCCGGTGCGGGTGATGGCCAGTTCGCGGATGACGGGATCGAGCTCGCCCTTGTTGCGGATGGCGCCGCCGAGCCGGCAATATTGTTCGAGATAGCTGGGCGAATGCGCCATCATGCGGAAGATGTTGGCATTGCGGTTCTTGCCGAGGATCTCGCGGGTGCGTTCGCTGGCTGCGGCGGGATCGCTGTAGTCGATGCGGGCCATGGGTCCTCCCTTGAGATCGCCGTCGCGCCCTCCTGATGGGGCGCGTTCGGGCGAATGGCCGTGCCGTTGTAGCCGAGCAGGGATAGCTCTGCCAGATCGCGATCGTCAGGCCTGCGTGTCGTATTCAATATTGCAGGCGCTTGCGCATAGTGGTCAAAGGGGGGCCCGTCATTCTGGCGGGGCCATGCGCCGGTCTCGATTCAATGACAAAAAGAGAAGATCCAAGGAACGTTTCGAGCGACGTTGCACCTCGCAAGACAGGTATTCGACTATTCGTTCCCATCCTGGCGGGGGCACGGCTTGGCGAGCGCATGATCGCTTGCCTGGGTGCACTGCTGGGCATCGTGCTCACAGGGTTGATCTGCCGATCTGTATTGGGCGACAGCTCCAGCCTGCCGCTGATCGTGGCGCCGCTCGGCGCATCTGCTGTGCTCCTGTTTGCGGTTCCCACGAGTCCGCTGGCCCAGCCATGGGCGATCATCGGCGGTAACACCATCTCGGCTCTGATCGGTGTTGCTATCGCGCATCTCATTCCTGATCAGATTCTGGCGATCGGCTTCGGCGTATCGCTCGCCATCGCGGCGATGTCTTTTGCGCGCTGCCTGCATCCGCCCGGCGGCGCCACGGCGCTGACGGCGATCATTGGCGGGCCTGTCGTGACCGCGTCGGGATATCTGTTTCCATTCGTGCCCGTTGGCCTGAACTCGGTGCTTCTGGTCGGGCTCGGCTATCTGTTCCACAAGATCTCGCGGCGGACCTATCCTCACAGGGCGCCGGTGCCATCAGCAAATCCGCATCAGACGTCGGACATCAGCCCGGAGCTGCGGGTCGGCTTTCGCGCCGAGGATATCGACAAGGCGCTGGAAGCGCTCAGCGAGACTTTCGATATCAGCCCCGACGATCTCGAAACGCTGCTGCGGCAGGTCGAACTGCAAGCCATGTTGCGCTCGCACGGCACGATCCTGTGCGGAGACATCATGTCGCGCGATGTCGTCACGGTCGGATTGCGGGATAGTGCCGAACTGGCCCGCTCGCGGCTGCTCCTGCACAATGTCCGCACGCTTCCCGTCTTGGGCAAGCAGGGACAGCTCGTCGGAACGGTCGGCCTCCGCGAGCTGATGAAAGAATCGGGCGATGTCGGAAAATCCATGTCGCCTGCAGCGACGGCGACGATGCAGACGCCCGCGGTGACCTTGCTGCCGACGCTGACCGATGGACGAACACACGCCGTCATCATCGTCGATCAGGACCGCATGATTCAGGGGCTGATCACCCAGACCGATTTGCTCAGCGCCGTCGCGAAGCTTGTTCCTGTTGCCGTGTAGGCGATCGCGCACCTGCAAGTCCGCGGACGGAATGAAGCTGCAATTCGGTTGAACAATCTGTAGCTGGAGATATGGTTCTCGCGCAGCGTTAAAACTCACAGTGAGGCCGTCATGCGATCTTCACGAATTCCCGTTCTGAAGTTTGTGCTTGGCCTGGGCATATTCGCCGTTGCGTTTTGCAGTGCGGGCGTCATCGCAGAGGAGGGACGGGCTGTCTTGTGGCCGACCCAGGGCTGGCAGACATCCACGCCCGAAGAGCAGGGCATGGAGTCCGCGGCGCTCGCCAGGCTGGTTGAGTCCGGTGCTCGTCAAAGCATGGACAGCATTCTGATCGTGCGCCACGGCCAGATCGTACTGGATGCCTATTACGCACCGTACAGCGCGGACATGCCTCACGTGGTCAACTCCGTCACCAAGGCCGTGATCGGCACGCTGACGTCATTCGCCTTGAAGGATGGTCTGCTGACCGGCACCGATCAGCCGGTGCTGCCATTCTTTGGCGAGCGCAGCATCCTCAACCTCGATGATAGAAAGAAAGCCATCACGCTTCAAGGTCTGCTGGACATGACCTCCGGACTGACGTGGGAAGAAGGGCTCGGCGAAGGACCACCGCTGTCGGTGATCGACATGGAGCGAAGCCGGAACTGGATCGAGTTCATCCTCAACCGACAGATGGCCGCGACGCCCGGAGACGGCTTCAATTACAATAGCGGCAATCCGCATCTGCTGTCCGCGATCCTCACCAAAGTAACGGGGATGAGCGCGGAGGATTACGCCAAGGCGCGGCTGTTCGGCCCGCTGGGTATCACGGCATGGAAATGGCGTCGCGATCCGCAGGGCATCTCGACCGGCGGATACGGTCTGGCGCTGCACCCACGCGATATGGCGAAGTTCGGCTATCTCTACCTGCGCAATGGCGAGTGGGAGGGCAAACCGCTGGTGCCGCGGGACTGGATCGACAAGGTGAACCACGCCACGGTGGGCATGCACCTCTCATTTGCTCCGGCATGGCGTTATTCGAATTTCTTCTGGGCTCTTCCCGACAGCAACGTCTATTGGGCGAGTGGCTATCATTGTCAGTTGATCGTGGTCTATCCAGCGCTGGATCTCGTGGCGGTGACCACAGGCAGAAACGGCTGCGCCGTGACGAATCTCCTGCCGTCCATCGCGGCATCTATCAAATCCGAGACTGCAATACAGCCGGACACGGCCGGCACAGAATTACTGGCGAGCGCCCTCCGCGCCATATCGACAGAGAAGCCGTCAGAGGTCGGACCGACGCCGGAGATCGCATCGACGATCTCTGGCAAGACCTATGCGTTCGCCCGCAATCCGCTGGGCGTGAAATCGCTGACGCTGACACTGGTCGGCCCGAACCCGCATTATGATTTCGAACTCTACAGCCGCAATTCGGCACGGCCGCCCGAGATGATCAGCGGCCCCATCGGGCTCGACGGGCTGTATCGCAAGGGAAAGGACACGCCCTATGGGCCGCTTGCGGTGAAGGGACGGTGGCTGGATGATCGCGCGTTCGAAGTCGAACGCATCAATATCGGCGCGAGCGAACTGTCGCGGATATGGACGCTGTCATTCGATGGCGACAAGGTCAGTCTTCGCGGCAAGAACTATGAAGGTGTCGATGTCGCAATCGACGGACAGTCGGGCGGTTGATCGCCGAAAGGCACGGGAAGCTCGGACGCTTCCCGTGCGGTGTTGCGGCGTCAGGCCGGCATGATGCCTGGCGCCCGGCGCGGCCATTTGGCGATGACTTCCGGCGCCACGTTGAGGTGTTGCGCGACGAGATCCGGTGGCGTGTGCGTTAGCCAGTCGGACAGCGACACTTCCTCGTAATGCGCCGCGCGGAACACCTCGATGAATTGCAGGTCGGTGTCGCCAGTGTTCTCGATATAGTGGCCGAAGTTGCGTTTCACGTAGCCGACATCGCCCGGCGTGAAGTCGATGGTGGTGGCGTTCGGGCCGGAATTGAAGAGGGTCATCCGCGCGCGGCCCGCAAGATAATACTGCCACTCGTCGGCATTCGGGTGCCAGTGCATCTCGCGCATGCCGCCGGGCTTCACCGTCACCAGCGCCACCGCAATCGTCGCCGAAGCGGTGAAGTTGCTGGTATCGGCAATCCGGATCTCGCCGTTGCGTGTCGATTTGACCGGCTTGGACGATCCCAGCGAATAGGTGAACGGATAGAGCGCAACATCCGCATCGCGATAGGACGAGGCCTGATCGGCCGCGAGCGAACCGGGAACCGTGCCCTGGAAGATCCAGAGATTCTGCAGCGGGATTTTCGCGAAGCTTTCGACCGGCACGCCGAAATTCTTGGCCAGGATTTCCGGCGGCGTATGCGCGATCCAGTCCGACAGCAGCAGCGTATTGAACTCGTTGGCCTGGCCGTCATCGAAGCAGATCACGAATTCGCAGCCATCGGGGCCCAGGCCCTGCAACGAATGCGGCGCGCCGGAGGGGAAGTACCAGAGATCGCCCGCGCTGACGTCGGCGACATAAGGCCGGCCCTGATTGTCGAGCACGGTCACCCGGCACGACCCGTAAGTCATGATCGCCCATTCGCCGGCCTGGTGCCAATGCATCTCGCGGATGCCACCGGCGGTGAGCCGCATATTGACGCCGGAGATCGTGGTCGAGATAGCAAAGTCTGCTTGCGTCACCTGCCGTGCCCAGCCGCCATTCTGGATGCGCCGCGGCGCATTGTTGAACGTGGCCCAGGGCAGCGCCATGCCGCCGATATCGGTCGCCGGCGGCAATTGCGAGGATGGAAACTGGCCGGCGATGACGGGATTCTGCGGGCCGGGATCGCTCAGATTGTTCGGCCCCTTGGCGTTGATCGCGCCCTGCGGCGGCAGATCCGGATTGCCGAATGTCGCGGCCTGTGCCGATGCTGCGGCGGTCATCACGATGCCCGATGCTGTTGCGGCCATGAGATCTCTCCGTGAGAACATGGGACGTCCTCCTGTTGCGACGCAGATCTGCGTCATGATTGTCGGATCGATGAAAGCGTTGCGCGCCGGGTATCCCGACGCGCGCTGTCAGGGAAAAAGAAACAGCTCTACTTCTTGACGCCTGCGGCCGCGAGGATCAGGTCGGCGACTTCCTTCGGGTGCGACACCAGCGAGAGGTGGCCGGCATTGAGTTCGATCGTCGTCGCATTCATGCGCTTGGCGAGGAAACGCTCGAGATCTGGATTGATCGTCTTGTCCTCTTTCGACACCGCATAGAATGATGGCTTGTCATGCCACGCGGCTGCGGTGGTGCGGCCTGCGAAGATCGATGCGGCGGTCGAGCCCTGCACGGCATAGAGCACTTCGGCCTGCTTGCGCGGAACGCCATTGGCGAAATATTTCAGGAACGAGTCTTCGGAGAGCTGGGTGTAGCCATCATGGGTCTGGATGCCGGCACGCACTTCACCCGTCGGAAACTTTCCGGACAGCGCGACGAAGTCCTCATTGGCGTCCGGCGCGCGGGCCGCGACATAGACCAGCGCCGAGACCTTCGGGTCGGTGCCGACGTCGCTGATCACGGTGCCGCCCCAGGAATGCGCGACGAGGACGGTCGGCCCATCCTGCAAGGCGAGCGCGCGGCGGGTCGCGGCATTGGAGTCGTCCAGCGAGCTCAGCGGATTTTGCACGGCCGTCACATGGAGGCCTGCCTTCTGCAACAGCGGAATGACTCCGGCCCAGCTCGATCCGTCGGCCCAGGCGCCGTGCACCAGAACCACGTTCTTGGCTTTCACGGGCGCTGCGGTTGCAGCCTGCGCCATCGGCGCCGTCAGCAGACACATGGTCGCCATCAGCATCGCACGCAGCGTCATCTTGGAGAGGGAGTTCATCAGCATGATATCACCATTCGGTTGCCCGGCGATTGTTTCGGCCGGAGGGACAAGGGAAGCATGGATGTTGCACTTGACGAGTTCGCGCCGGTCAGCTCGAACGGGAGCGGATCGGCATGACATTATCTGGTCTATGGGATGGCAAGGCCGCGGTGAATCGGACGGTGGTGTGCAGCCGGCATACCTAGGTTTATGGCTACGAATACGCAGGGCCGGCGCCGACTGTTACGTCGGCGAACCCAGCGGTAACGGAATGGTGAGGGCTGCAGTATGATCGACTACGTCACCGTGGATGTGTTCACGGATACCCGCTTCGGCGGCAATCCGCTGGCGGTTATTCCCGATGCGCGCGGCATCGACGATGCGCTGCTGCAGAAGATAGCCACCGAGTTCAACTATTCGGAAACGACCTACGTGTTTCCCCCGGGTGATCCCGCGCATACCGCACGCGTTCGCATCTTCACGCCGACCAATGAGATTCCGTTCGCCGGTCATCCCAATGTCGGCACCGCCTTCGTGCTTGGCCGCCAGGGCAGGGCCTTCGGCAGGCCTGTCGGCGATCACATGGTGTTTGAAGAGAAGGCAGGCCTCGTCCATCTCGATCTGCTGCGCGATGGCGGGGAGGTCATCGGCGCCGGCTTTGTCGCGCCGCAATCCGTTCAGATCGGTGATGTCGTCGATGTGGTGACGCTGGCGGCCTGCATCTCGCTGCCGCCGGATGCGGTCGTGTCACACGCGCATCCGCCGCGCATCGTTTCCGTCGGCCTGCCTTTCGCTGTCGCTGAACTGTCGGGTCTCGATGCACTGGCCTCCGCGCGTCCGAATACATCTGCCTTTGAGGTAGCGGGAAAGACATGCTGGCACCGCGACGATCGCTTCTCGGCCTTCATCTATGTCCGCACCGGCGACGGCATCGATCATTTGCGCGCCCGCATGTTCGCGCCGCTCAGCAACGTGCCCGAAGATCCGGCCACCGGCAGCGCCTCGGCGGCGCTCGCGGCCTATCTCGTCACGCTCGACCCGCGCCGCGATGCAGTCTGTGGCATCACCATCGAGCAGGGCGTTGAGATGGGGCGCCGCAGCCTCATTGAGGTCGAGGTGCGGAAGCGTGATGGACATGTCGAGAGCGTTCGCATTTCTGGCCGTTGCGTGCCGGTGATGCAGGGCCGTATCGACCTGTAAGCTGAATCACGCCGCGTCCGGCAGATCTCCCACGCGCCACAGGGCCAGCGACTTGTCGGCATAGTCACCGCCGGCTTCCGTGCAGTCTTCGTTGATCACGGCTAAGGGAGCAGGAAACAGGAACGGTGCGTGCTGCAGATTGAGTACGCGCCAGTCACCGTCCTCGATATCGCGATTGGCTGATGCGTCGGGAAATGTCGTGGTCAGCAGCCAGTGGGTGCCGGAGCGTTTCAGATTGGCGATGGCGCGGTGGATGTTGGCGAATGACAGATGCACAAGGCAGTCGCGGCACAACACCAGATCGACAGCGGGCAGGGTATCGCTGACGAGATCGAGGCGGGCAAAATGGATATGGCCTGCATTGCCATGGTGCGCGGCATTGGCTGCCACGATATCCGCAACGATATCGGCGCCGAGATAGCGGATACCACCGAGGTCCATCTGCGCCATCCAGGTGAAATCGCCGCAGGGCAGATCGAGGATGGATTGCACCCGCGATCGTCGCAGCAATTGCGTGAGGTCGCGGCGGAGTGACGTTGTTGCGTCGAGTTCGGAGCCGAGGCCGGATTGCGATTTTTCAGCGCCCCACAGATTGGTGCGATAGATCAGCTCGAAACGCGTGGTGAGATCGAGCCCGTCGAATTCGCAGCGTCGCTCGGCGAAGCGAAGTTCGGCCAGAACCGGTGTGCGTCGCCTCGATCTGTCCATTCGTGTGCCCGCTGCAGCAACGGTAAATCAGAGTTCCACAGCCAGCTTCGATCTGAAGTTCACCGTTGTAAATGCTCGTTAAACACGCTCTGGAATCATTGTTCTTGTAATTCGGCTGAAATCATCTATATCGCAGTTATTCGAATATATGCTCTGGCTTGTTGACCGCGCCGTAATCGGCTCCATTCCCCAAGACATCGTTGAAATCGGATCGGGCTCACGCGATGTCGCGTAGGGCTCGCGCATTCGCACATCTTGGAGAATAGTTATGGCAGTCGGTACAGTTAAGTGGTTCAACGCGACCAAGGGTTTCGGTTTCATTCAGCCTGATGACGGCGGCCAGGATGTGTTCGTTCACATCAGTGCAGTCGAGCGCGCTGGATTGGGTTCGCTCAATGAAGGCCAGAAGGTTTCTTTCGAAGCCAAGGCTGACAAGATGCGCGGCAAGACCAGCGCGGAAGATCTCCGCGCGATCTAAGCTTGAAGGTCCTGAAATTTCCACGGATGTACTGGGATTTCTCGACCAACAAGTTTTGCGTCGCCTGATAGATTTTGAATGACTGAAGCCCGTCGGTGATCATCACCGGCGGGCTTCATGCTATACGCATGATCATACGCCCGATTTCAGCGTCCGATATGAGGATCGATCAAGATGATTGAACGTCTGGATACGCTCAAGGCGGCGCGTATGCGCATGATCGAGGAACGTGATGCGCACGCAAAAGTGCTGGCGGCGCCCTTCAATCGCGATAATGCGGAACGGGCTCGCATGAAGTTTGTCGAGATTCAGAACGTGGTCGACGCTATCGATCGCGCCATCACCGGTGAGCAACCCGTCCAGTAGCGCCGGCTCTAGCCGATCAGCGCGCGTAGTTCCGCGATCATCTTCGTCGTCTCGAACGGCTTGCCGAAGAAGCGGCTGTCGTCGGGCAGATCGTTCTTGGCGACCTGCAAATGGCCGGAAACGATCACGATCTTGATCGGTGGCCAGCGGTTGCGTACCGCGTGGGCCAGTTTCAACCCGTCCATGCTTCCAGGCATCTGTACGTCGGTGAACAGCAGAACGATGTCATCGCGCGTTTCCAGAATTCGCACCGCCTCGTCGGCATTGTTGGCCTCAATGGCGAAGAACCCGGCTTCCTCGACGATGTCGGCGGCGTGAATGCGGAGCAGAGGCTCGTCCTCGACGATGAGGACGGCGGGCCGCTGCATGTCACGTGCATTAAGTTCTTGGAGTGATGCCATCAAAATTGGTGTCACCTTTCGTCGGGCACCGAAGCCAGATCGCTCAATCTGGTTTCGAACCGACATGTGAGCCCTTCGGGCAAGAATTCGATTTTGACGGAACTGCCGAAGTCGGCAGACAGCGTACCTTCGATCAGTCGTGAGCCAAATCCACGTCGCGTCGGCGGCGCCACGACGGGGCCGCCGGATTCGCGCCACACGAAACCTAACGCCGGCCCGTCGCTGCCGGTGTGACAAGCCCAGTCGATAGTGATCGTTCCGTCCGGAACGGACAATGCACCATACTTTGTGGCATTGGTTGCGAGTTCATGCAGCGCGAGCGCCAGCGACAGCGCCTGCTTGGCCGTCAGTTCCACCTCGGGGCCCGAGACGCGAATGCGCTTTTCGCCCGTTCGATGCGGCGCGAGCGCGCCAGCGATCACCGTGGGCATCGACGCGCTGGTCCAGCTCGATTGCGTGAGGATGTCATGCGCCTGGTTGAGCGCGGCCAGACGCGCATCGAAGATCGTGCGCGCATCTTCCTTGGTCGCGGCAGTCCGGAACGTCTGACTGGCGATGGCGCCGACCATCGCCATGGTGTTCTTCATGCGGTGCTCGAGTTCGCGCGTCAACATTTGCTGTTGCGCTTCGGCGCGCTTCAGCTTGCCGATATCGCGAATGGTTCCAATGAAGCGACTGACTTCGTCGTTTTCGAATTCCGCACGGCCCTTGGCCGAGCACCAGCGCTCGATGCCGTCATCGAGGCCGATGGTGCGGTATTCGATGTCATAGGCCTGCGGTCCGTCCAGCTTCATGGCGTTCAGGCAGGCCTTCTCAGTGACGTCGCGATCGTCGGGATGAAGCCCTTGCAGGAAGACGTCGAACGAGATCGGCTTGCCGAAGGTGAGGCCGAACAATTCGTAGCAGCGCCGGTCCCATTGCAGCACGCCGGTACGCGGGTCGAGATCCCAGGTTCCAGTGTCGGCGGCGTCGAGTGCAAGTCGTAGCTGGCTTTCGCTTGCCTGCAGCGCCACATCCACGGCACGCGATGCAGTGATATCGCGCGACACCGAAAGCAGCTGATGCGGTTTCCCATCGGGGCCGGGAATGGCAGTGACGGTGACATCCCACCATTTCGGCGTGCCGGCCATCGTGGTGGCGAAACCCTGGAAGTGTCCGGTACGCCCAAGCTGAGCGGCTCTAACAGCCGCCTTGGCGTCGATATTGCCCTGATCCTGCCAGAAGTCCGGCCATGAGCGGCCCTCGATCGCGCCGAAATCCGTAACCTCCATGATGCGCTGGCCGCCCTCGGTCATGAAGATGAGGTTGCCGTCGAAATCGAGAACCTTGATGCAGTCGCCCGATGCTTCGAGCAAACTTCGCAAGAATGAATTGGCGTCCTGAATAGGTCCTAACGATTGATCCACGAATACCCCGGGAGCTGCGGCTCCGATCGCAAAAATACGCTGCAACGAAATACGGCCGCAAACAGATACGGTTGCGGATGTACGCTAACAGGTCTTCGAGCAAACGTGCCAGACCAGACCGGGTTCCGGCTCAATCGCGGCGATGCCGCGTGCGTCGATTTACGCTGAGGTCCATATAGCCTCCGCCGCGCTGCCGTCGTGCCAGAGCCACGCGCTGACCGCGCCGCTGCGGCCGCGGATCTGGACTTCGGTCGGGCCGCTCAGCGCCCCCGTCGCGCGCACCGCACAGTCCGCTCCGGCGGCGCGCAGCAGGTCGTCGCTCAGGGCCACCTTGGCGCCGTGGCTCGCGGCGACCTCCATGAGCCGGCTGGCGACATTGACGGTATCGCCGGTCGCGGTGATGTGCTGGTAGCTGGCGCCGCCGAGACGCGATGCGACGATATCGCCGAAATGTGCGCCGATCTTGAATCCGATCTGGCTGGCGATCTCAGGCGGAAGACCGGCGATCCATGTGCCGGTGCGCGTCGTCAGTTCGATACAGCAGCGCACGGCACGGGCGGCATCGTCATCGGCGACCACAGGCAATCCGAACAGGATCATCGCGCCGTCGCCCATGAAGGTTGTCACCACACCTCCATGGGCGAGGGTCACCTGATCGATCATGGCGTGGAAGGACTTCAGCAATTCGCGCACCGCATCTGCGTCGCGTGTCTCACTGAGTGCGGTGAAGCGCGAGATATCGATGAAGATGACGGCGGCATGCTGATGCACCGGCTGCAACAGATAGTCCGGATCCTTGATCAGCCAGTCGCGCAGGCCCGGCGCCTGGAACTGGCGCAGCAGATCGCTGCGGGCGGCGAAATGCTGCACGCTGCGCCGGCTGCTCCAGATCTGCAGCGCGCCGAACGCCATGGCCGGCGGCACAGCCGCGGCCAGCGGCAATGCAGCGCTCATCCAGATGCCATGGGCATAGGCGACGGTGTTGATCACGGCCCACAATGCGACGACGGCGACAATCGCAATGAGGCCGACGGCATTGCGCCGCCATGCGAGCAGGGCGATGCACAGCATCGCGAGGACGATCGCAAAGCCGGCATCGAACAGCCGTATGGAGGAGTTGCGTAGCAAGGTGTCCTTGGCGAGCAGATGCGTGATTGCGGTCGACACGACTTCGACGCCAGGCATCACCGGGTCGAACGGCGTGGAGAAGAAGTCACCGCCGCCGCTGACGGTGACGCCGATGGCGACGACGCGATCCTCGACATCGGCGCGGCGCAGTTTGCCCGCCAGAACCTCCGACGCGCTGATCGTCCGGATCGTGCCGCGCGGCCCATAGAACGACATCGGCAGCAAATGGCCGACATCGGTCGGGACATGGTTGCCGGCGAGGGAGAAATTATACTCGCCAATCTGGGCATCGTCGCGCGAGGCGGCGGATGCGACGCGTAGCGGCATCGACACCATCACGCGGTCGGCCGAGCGCATCAGCATCGGCATCGAGCGCGGCACGCCGCTGCTATCGGTGTTGAGATTGACCACGCCGACCGTGGCCTGATCGGCGAAGACTTTCAGCGGCAGCAGAAATCCCGACGCCACCGGCAGATCCGCAAGCGGCCCGGCCTCCTTGGTGGCCACGGTCTGCTTGGACTCGCTGAACAGCGCCGCCGCGGCGATGACGGTGTTGGTCTTGCCGAGCGCCTGCGCCAGTGCGGCATCGCTCTCTGCTGCGCTGGCATCGACCAGCAGCAGATCGAGAGCGAGCACTTTCGGTTTGTAGCGTGCGATCTCCTCGATGATCGTCGTCAGCGTGGCGCGGGGCAGCGGATAGCTGCCTTGTTCGCGCGCGACCCGGTCGTCGATGGCGATGATGGTGACGAGATCGGGTGGCTTCTTCACGCCGCGGATCTGGATGCGCAGGTCGGTCAGCGTCGCCTCTAACCTGTCGAGAAAGCCGACATCGCCGCGGTTATGTCCAAAGGCCAGCGCTGCCGCCCACACGCCCGCCAGGATCATGGCGAGCGGTGTCTGCAATCTGTTGGCCTTCATCATCGTTTGTATCCGGGCCGCTAACGTCCAAGCCTTGCCATCAGCGCGGTGACGCGCGGCGCCGGCCAGCGCTTGATGTCGAGTGGCGTCGCCGAGGTGTCGACATCGACGCCTTCACCGGGGCCGAGGGTTACGCTGCCGGGGCCGGTCACGCGCCTGACGCCGACACGACCGGTCTCGACGAAGACGGAGGTCTTGCTGCCCTCGGCGTCCACCGCCCATTTGGTGCCACGCACGGCGGCGATTGCTTGCGGTGTCATCACCTCGAAGGTTTTGCCGGCCTTCTGTTTGGGGGCCTCGATGAAAATGGCCTTGCTTTGCAGGTCGACGCCGTCGACACGGCCGTTGCGGTCGCGGTCGAGCAGCGTGAAACGCGCGCCGTTTTCAGCAATGATCGTCACGCCGCCGCAGTGCAGGGTTTGTGGGCCGCCGACCGGCTGGCTCGATGTACAGCCCGGGCCGGCCTGCTGCGCCGATGCAGCGCTGCCATACAGGCACGCCGCAGCGACGATGGCCGCCGCCAGCCTGATTGAATGGGTCATGTTGGTTACTCCTGAACGCCACATCGGTAAGGCGGGCGGCGGGCGATTCCGTTCAACGTCAGCGGGCGAGCGGCGCGATTAACGCTTGGAGGTACCCATATAGGGCGACGCAGCGGCACAACGAGGGCAGATCCAACCGGGATGGCCGATCTCACGACCATGTGAGATTGAGAGGCATTCTCAGTAATCGGGCCGCGAGCGCTGCCGCAATCTCGCCACAACGCTCCGGATTTTCAGGGGATATCAAAGGTTTGCATGAGGCTAACGAGGCCATTTTCGGGGCGTTCGTGCTTGTTTTCCCCCCGCGCTTCCTTTATTCCCGTTTTGCATCGCAGACAGCGTCCTGGAAGACTTGGGTGACCAAGATCATTGGCCGCGTTTAGGCGGATGCCTGGGCGTGATCCGGCAAACGGCAGACCGTTTTCCGCGCTGATCACGCTTCGACGCGTGTATTTTCAGAGGACTAGCGCCAAATGGCCAATGTTGTCGTCGTCGGCGCCCAGTGGGGCGACGAGGGTAAGGGCAAGATCGTTGACTGGTTGTCGGATCAGGCGGATGTCGTCGCCCGCTATCAGGGCGGCCACAATGCCGGTCATACGCTGGTCATCAATGGCCAGACCTACAAGCTGGCGCTGCTGCCGTCCGGCGTTGTGCGCCAGTCCAAGCTCTCGGTGATCGGCAATGGCGTGGTGTTCGACCCGCAGGCCTTTGTCGATGAAGTTGCCAAGCTCCGCGGCCAGGGCGTCGATGTCGGCCCGCACAATCTGCGCGTTGCCGAAAACGTCACGCTGATCCTGCCGTTGCACCGCGAACTCGATGCACTGCGCGAGAATGCCAACAAGGCTACGGCCATCGGCACCACCCAGCGCGGCATCGGCCCGGCCTATGAAGACAAGGTCGGCCGCCGTGCGATCCGTCTGATGGATCTCGCCGATCTCGCCACGCTGCCGCACAAGGTCGATCGCCTGCTGACGCATCACAATGCGCTGCGCCGCGGTCTCGGCCTCGCAGAATTCAACACGGCTGACATCGTGAAAGAGCTCTCCGCATTCGCGCCGGTGCTGCTGCCCTATGCTGAGGCCGTCTGGCGGCTGCTGGACAGCAAGCGCCGCGAAGGCAAGCGCATCCTGTTCGAGGGCGCGCAGGGCGCGTTGCTCGATGTCGATCACGGCACCTATCCCTATGTCACCTCGTCCAACACGGTTGCTGCGCAGGCAGCGACCGGCACCGGCATGGGCCCGGGCGCGGTCGGCTATGTGCTCGGCATCTGCAAGGCCTACACCACGCGCGTCGGCCAGGGTCCGTTCCCGACCGAACTGCTCAACGAGATCGGCGAAGAGATCGGCCGTCGCGGCAAGGAATTCGGCGTCAATACCGGGCGCAAGCGTCGCTGCGGCTGGTTCGATGCCGTGCTGGTGCGACAGACTGTCCGCACCTGCGGCATCAACGGCCTCGCGCTGACCAAGCTCGACATCCTCGACGGCTTCGACACCATCGAGGTTTGCGTCGGCTACAAGCTCGACGGCAAGGAAATCGACTATCTGCCGGCCGGTGAAGGCGCCCAGGCCCGGATCGAGCCGATCTACGAGACCATCGAGGGTTGGAAAGAGCCGACCGCGAACGCCCGCTCCTGGGCCGATCTGCCGGCACAGGCGATTAAATACGTGCGCCGGATCGAGGAACTGGTGGGCTGTCCGATTGCTTTGCTTTCCACGAGCCCGGAACGCGAAGATACTATTCTGGTGCAAAACCCGTTCGAGGCTTAACGGACTGTTACCGGATAGCCTCCAAATTGATGCACCCGCAACATTGAGTCGAGATGGCTGATTACTACCCGTTGATCGCCCGTGCCATCGCCGGACTGGACCCCAGTGCTCCCGGTGAGCAGCGGCGCGCGCTCTATGAGCGCGCCCGCACGGCTCTGATTGCCCAGTTGCGCAGTGTCGAGCCGCCGCTCAGCGAGTCAGAGATCACTAGGGAGCGGCTGTCGCTCGAAGAGGCCGTCCGCAAGGTCGAATCCGAAGCGGCCCAGCGCGCCCGCGATGCGTCGCGGCCTGCGGCGGCTGGAACGACGGGCGACGGCAAGCCGCGCGCCGGCGATGCTTTCCGCAATGCCGGGCCGCGTGCCGGTGCCACGCCGGCCGAGCCGTCGCCGCGCGGCCGCCAGCCGATTACGCCGACGCCGGCGTCTCCCCGCGGGCCGGAAGAGCCGCGCCCGCCGCGCACCTTGCGCGTCGATCCGCCACCGATTCCGAAGCAGCAGTCGCCCAATGCCGGCGCGCAGGATCCGAACGGTCCACCAACCCGCGAACGATCAGGCACGCCGCGCCGCTTCGAAAACAATCCGGCGGCACCCCCGCCGGCCCGCAACGACCGCGGCGACCAGGGCGATGCCGCGATGCGCGGTTTCCGCGATGTCACCGCCGATGTCGATGATCTCGGTCGCGCCGCCGCGCAGGCCAACCGCGCGGCGCGCAAGACTTACGCCAACGTGCCGTCTCCGACGCCGGAATTCGATCGTCTCGAACCCAGCATGGAAGCGCGGAGCGAAGCTTTCGGCTACGACGAAACGGCTTACGACGACCAGGACGGCGACGAGTCGCAGGTGCCGCCGTCGCGCATCAAGGATTCCAAGGGCAAGAAGGCGAAGCCGCCCAAGCCTCCGAAGCCGAAGCGCGTCAGCGGCGGTTTCCCGTTCAAGACTGCGCTCCTCATCGGCATCGTGATGATCCTGATCGGCGCCGTGATTCTGGGATGGCCGACGATCAACAAAATGGTGCGCGGTTTCGCTGGCGGTTCGGCGCCCGTCGTCACCGACAACAAGGATGCGCCGCTGGCGCCGCGGCCGAAAATCGCCGATCGCGTCGGTCAGCCGTCGTCGTCGGATCAGATCGCGCCGGTCGCGCAGCGCGTCGTTCTGTATGACGAGGATCCGGCTGAGCCGAAGGGCCGGCAATATGTCGGCACGGTGGTCTGGCGCACCGAGCAGATCAAGGGCACCGGCGGCAAGCCTGGTGACATCGCCGTGCGCGCGGACATCGAGATTCCGGAACGCAAGTTCAAGATGACCATGTCGTTCCGCCGTAACACCGACACGTCGCTGCCTGCCAGCCACACGGCCGAACTCACTTTCGTGCTGCCGCCCGATTTCGCCGGCGGCGGCATCGCCAATGTTCCGGGCGTGCTGATGAAGTCGAACGAGCAGGCACGGGGCACGCCGCTGGCCGGCCTCGCGGTCAAGGTCACCGACGGCTTCTTCCTGGTCGGTCTCAGCAATGTCGAAAGCGATCGCGCGCGCAACCTGCAGCTCCTGAAGGAGCGGTCATGGTTCGATATCCCGCTGGTCTATGCCAACCAGCGCCGCGCCATCATCGCCATCGAGAAGGGCTCGCCCGGCGAGCGTGCCTTCAACGATGCCTTCGCGGCCTGGGGCGAGTAACAGATCAAGCGCGCTGGTCAGCCGCTCGTGATCTGCACCGATCTCTCCACGTCATGCCCGGCCTTGAGCCGGGCATCCACGTCTTGAGCCGTGCCAAAGGAAGGCGTGGATGGCCGGGACAAGCCCGGCCATGACGAATGAGAGTGCATTGCCTGGACCAACAAATCGATGTTGAGGCTACGGTTACTTGCCCTCAAAGCTACCCGCCTGCGCCACCGCGCCGTCGTTTCACGTCATTCCTGCAGCCAGAACTGCTTCAGCAGAGGTTTCGCAGCCGCGCTCTCACCATCGTGCTGCCACGCTGCCGAGAACGGTGCGCCCCTGTGTGAAGGTGCAGGTCCCACCGTTGCAGATCGGAACACGCTCGTCCGACAGATTGCGCGCATTCACGGCCAGGCGCATGCCGCGATAATCGTAATGCACACCCGCATCGAACGCCGTGATCGCAGGGTTTCTGAGCGTATTGATGTCGTCAGCCCAGGTCTGTCCGATCCAGCGTGCGCCGGCGCCGACACCGAAGCCCGCGAGCGGGCCGGATTGCCAGGTGTAGTCGAGGAAGATCGCCGCCTGCTGAGTGGGCACGCCGATCGGTACCTTGCCGAGATCGAAGCCATTGCTGCGAGTCACGGTCGCGTCGGTGTAGCTGTAGGAGGCGATGCCCTTCAGCCCCGGCATCAGCGCCATCACCGCCTCCAGTTCGGTTCCGCGTGAGCGTATCTGGCCGGTCTGCACCGAGTACGGCGAACCGAAGACCGGATCGGTGGTCAGCACGTTGTCCTTGGTCAGGTTGAACCAGGTTGCCGTGAAGTAACTATTCCAGCCGAGCGGTTGATACTTGATACCGGCTTCGAACGATTCACCGGTCGTCGGCGCGAAGGGCGTCGCGCCGCGCCCGGGCGCCGTCGTGCCACTCTGCGGCAGAAATGACGTCGCGTAGTTGACGTAAGGCGCGAGCCCGTTGTCGAACAGATACAGCAATCCCGCGCGGCCCGTGAACTTGCTTGGGTCGCTCGTGGTCGTCACGCCTGACAGGTCGTCGTGGTTCGAGAGTTCGGCAAAGTCCTGCCGGCCGCCGATGGTCAGCCGCCAGCCGCCCAGTGCCATCTGGTCCTGTGCGTAAAGTCCGAGCTGGCCGAGCGTCTGGCTGTTGGCGCCTAGAAGCGACAAGGGCAATGTCGGCGCCGAAGTGCTATAAACAGGATTTGTCAGGTCGAGCGACGGACCGGCGCCCGCATAGTAGCCAAAAGTCGTTCCCTGCCGGAAGTAATCGACTCCGGCCAGGACCGTATGCTTGATCGGGCCGGTCGCCAACCTGGCTTGGACCTGATTGTCGATATTGAAGGTGTTCAGGCTTTCCTTATAGGTCGACGCGTAACGGTTCAGCGTGCGGCCGTCGGGAGAGAGACTGAGTGCATCGATCATGTTGCCTTCGAACGACAGGTGCCCGAGCCGGACGTTCTGCCGGAACGTCACAGCCTCATTGAAGCGATGTTCGAGCCTGTAGCCGACCGAGGCCTGCGACTGCGTGAGCGCATCGAATGACGGATCGCCGAGACGAATATTGGTCACCACGCCCGTCGCCGGGTTGCGCAAATAATACGGCCACATCGACGTCTTGCTGCGCTCGTATTCGGCCAGCACCGTGAGCGTCGTGTCTTCGCCCAGCTTTGCGGTGAAGCTCGGTGCGAGAAACACGCGATCGTCCGAGGTGCCGGGAATCTGCGTGCCGCTGTCACGCACCAGGCCGGTGAAGCGATAGAGCAGCTTGTCGTTGTCGAGCGTCGGCCCGCTGAAATCGAAACGGCCCTGATAGCGATTGAAATTGCCGATATCGAGCCCGGCTTCGTTGAGCCGCGTCTCCAGTGGCATCTTGCTGACGAAGTTCACCATGCCGCCGGCTTCGTTGGCGCCGTATAGCACCGAGGACGGACCGCGCATGACCTCGATGCGTTCGGCGCCATAGGGTTCGTTGCGGAAATGGGCGAAGGAACCGTTGCCCTGCCGCAGACCGTCGCGGTATTCGCCGAATTGGTTGGCCGCAAATCCGCGGATCAGGAACTGATCGTAGCGGGGATCGAAGCCATAGGGTTGGGTTTGCACGCCCGCCGTATAGGCCAGCGCCTCACCGACGGTTCGCGCGCCCTGGTCGCGCATCTGCTCCGGCGTCACCACCGAAATCGACTGCGGCGTCTCGATCAGAGGCGTATCTGTTTTGGTGCCCGTGGCACTTCGCGTGGCCACATAGCCTTGAACGGGGCCCCATGCGGATTCCGTTGCGCGGGCGCCCGGCACATTGCTCGGAGTGACTGTTCCCTGACGCGTGGCTGTGCGCGCCGCCCGCGCGGCGGTGCGCGACGCGCTGCTGCGCGCAGTGTTCTTGGGTTTGGCGCGCCGGTCTGCGCTGCCTTGAACGATGACGGGATCCAGCTGCGTGGCCCGCGCTGAAGGCGTCTCCGTGCCGGTGGCTTGCGCCAGCATTTGTGCGCTTGCCTGCGCTGACAGGCCCATCAACAAGACAATAGAACTCGCTGCACCAAGACACATTGCCTTGGTGACTTTTCTTTCGACGATCCCCACCGATTAACGCCCCGCATGTCGTTCGAGCTGACCGAGCCCGATTCCTGCGTGGTCTCTAGGACATCAAATCGCGCATGGCATTACCCGCCAAGTTAGAACCTCTACACACTAGAACCGTTAAAATCGCAGGAGTGTGCCGAGCGGAAATTTGTGGATGGCCGGATCAAGTCCGGCCATGACGAACGAGAGGCGAGAGCTTTCGCTCTCGCGCCGCCGGAATGACAGCTACTTGCAGCCGAAGCTCCCCGCCTGCGTCACTGCTCCACCATTCCACACTGTCCGCAACGGATAGACGCAAGCCGGATAGCTTAACTTGCTGTCGCGCGACGTCAGTGCGATCTCGCCGGGAGCCACACCTTTCTCGACCCAGTCCGTCAGCGCGGTGAAGAACTGATCCTGCTCACGCGTCGGCGTCTGGTTGGCATTGCCGGGTAGTTTCGGCAGCGGCACGGAGTCGTTCTGGCCGCCCACGGTATAGGCGCGGCCCTGCGAGCTGTGGGCCGAACCGGGCAGCAGATACATCCGCATGAACCTCTGCACCTCGGTATGGCCGCCCACCTGTGCGGCGACGCGCTCGTGATAGTTGACGTTGCCCGCTGGAGGGATCGCGTCGTCGACAAGGCCGCTATAGACGATGATCTTGCGGCCGAGATCGCGCAACTTGCCGAGATCCGCTTTGTCTGTGCCGAGATTGCTGAACAGGGTGGGCTGCAAGGCAAGGTTCTTGTTCACCGTATCGGCCAGATCGGCATAGCTGAGCTCCTGCCACTTGTTGCGTTCGGTGGTCGAGCCGTTGTTGAACGGAATGTCCGACGGGTTGGTGGCGCTGGCATCGGCGGCGTAGCGGACGTCCTGCAGGGCCAGGGCCACGCTGCCGGCGGCTGTACCGGTGATCTGGCTGCCGATCGCCGTGGTCCTGGTGAAGGCCCACCACACCTGTTTCGTGCCGAGCACCTTGCCACTGCGGCTGTCGGAGCTTTGCGCGGCGTCATAGCTGCCATCGGGCGTTGCGCCGAACCAGATCCTGTCGAGTGCCATCGCTTCCTTGATGCTCATGCAGGTTGCCGGATCGGCATTGCTGCCGGTAACGCCCTGGCCAGCCTCGCCGCTGCAGAGGGTCGCGGCATCGCGTGCGGGATCATAATCGCAGGCGAACGGATCGAGCAGGAAACCGATCCCGGCTTTGTCGCAGGCGGCGAGGGCACGTTTGTTGGCGGCGTCGATCTTGGCGGCGAAGGCGGTGGCTTTCGGCTTGTCGAGCGCTGTGAAGCCGAGTTCGGTCTTCATCACGATCTGCGGATACAGCGCGGCCGTGCCGAATTGCGGGATGTTGAGCGCCGGCTGCGCGATCATGTAGCCGTCATAGAGCTCGGGATAGTCCTGGGCGATCTTCATGCCCTGCCGGCCGCCTTGCGAGTGGCCATCGTAATAAGCGTAAGCCGGCGCCTTGCCGTAATAGAGCGTGACGAGCGCTCTGGTCTTGACGGCCTGCTCCACCATGGCGCGGACCGAGAAGTCGCGGAACGCCTCGGCATTGACCTTGCCGTCGGAGAGGAATGTGAAGGAGCCGTCCTGATACCAGGGTTGTCCTGCATCGGTGGTGCCCGAGGCATAACCCATATTGGCGTTGACGAGGGCGGGCACTTTGCTGCCGATCTTGTCGACAGTGCGATGGCCACCGCCGACCCAGCCGCCGCCGCCGTAATTGCGGATGCGCGTATTCCAGTTCGACGGTGTCGGCAGCCAGACCTCGATGCCGATGCCCTCGGACCAGGAGCGTGCAGTCTTGTCCTTTTCCGCCGTGAAGCCTGGCCCCACCAGAAGCTTCACAAGGCACATGTCCGCCGCCATGGTGATCGGGCGGGGCGAATCCTGTGCGACCAGGTCCTCGCCCTTTTTGATCGCCCGCACGGCCACCACGGTGGTGGCCTCATCCGGATGAAATGCAGTCTTGATACCGTCGTCGCAGGCGAGCTGCTGTGCGGAAGCGGGCGCGGTGCCGCCGCATAGCGCAGCAAACAAGGCCATCGCCGTCACGATGGCACGCGTGCGGCTGTCATCATGGATGATGTGGGGGGCTGTCGACATGGCGTTTCCCGTCTGTTTTATTTTTGAGTTGGGGTGAGTTCTCCTCACTTCGCCTCTGCGATCAACTACCAAAACGATGTCGGAACGTAACATTATGTTAAAAAGGCCCCGTGGATTGGGCCTACAGCGATGTGATTTGACCCCGTGCGATCGCCTGCTATCCACAATGATCCGCTCTTGAACCCCTTCTGCCGCCATGGACCCCCGCATGACCACGCGTCGACAGGTGATGAAGCTCGCCGCCTTTGCTGCCAGCCAGACCGCGCTGATGGGCGCGGTGCGTGCCGAGGGTGGAGTCGATCCCGGCGCGGCCGCATCGTCACAGCTCCCCTTCGCGCAGCAGACGCCGATGCGTATCGGCGCCGCGGCGCTACGCGTCCGCGACCTCGGCAAGATGCGGACCTATTACACAGACCTGCTGAAGCTCGACACCATCCGCGCGGACAAAACCGAAGTCGTGCTCGGCGTCGATGGCGTGGCGCTGCTGCATCTGATCCATCGGCCCGATGCACCGCTGGAGGCGCAGACCACCGCCGGGCTGTTTCACACCGCGTTCCTGATGCCGAGCCGCGCCGATTTCGCGCGTTGGCTGGTCCATGCCGCGCTGGCGCGCACACCGTTCGATGGCTTTGCCGATCATCACGTCAGCGAAGCCTCCTATCTCACCGATCCCGAGGGCAACGGCATCGAGGTCTATTCGGACCGGCCGCCATCGGCGTGGAAATGGACCGGCGACATGGTCACTATGGGAACCGACCAGCTCGACATCGACAACATCGTGGCGCAGACGGACACAACCCGCGATCAGTATCACACCGCGCCGAAGGCGCTGCGTATCGGCCACATGCATCTACGCGTCGGCGATGTCGCGCGCGGGCGCAATTTTTATGAGGGGCTGATCGGGATGGAGCCGACGCGGCTCGGGCGGCCGGGTGTCGCCTTTCTGTCGTCAGGTCGCTATCACCATCACATAGGCATCAACACATGGCAGAGCGCCGGCAGCGGTCCGCGCAATGCGCAGGAGACCGGGCTGGCCTGGTTCTCGCTCCGTATTGCCGATGATGCCGTGATGGCCGACCGCAAGCGCCGCCTCACGGCAGCGGGCCTGTCAGGCGAGTCGATCGCAGATGGCATTGCGATCGCCGATCCATGGGGCACTCAGGTGAGGCTCGTGAAAGCGTAAGGTCGAGAAAGATTTCGGCCGGTCTGCTGTCGCGCGCGACAGGCCTACGCCTCAGCCAATTCGAAATATCGCGGCGCGTCGCGCCAGCCATGGGCTGCAGCATGGAGCGCCTTGGCGCGATAATCCAGTTCGAGATCGCAGAGCATGCCGCGCATTTCCAGATCGCTCTCCTCGCGGGCGAGGCGGTTGCAATCGTCCGCGCGGTCTCTGAAATAATTTTCTGACATAATCATCGGTATCTTTTTCCATCGGCTTCGATGGAACTTCGCCGTCCGGTTTGGCGAAGACGTGGCGGCATGCCATCAAATACATGGCAGTTCCCGCTTTTCGCGTTGCGAAAGATTGCGCAGCAATGTTACGGCGCGCCGTTGGCGCCTGCGGTCACGGCATGCGACACGAGCGCATGGGCATCGGTGATGCCGCCGGCCGCATGGCGCACGATGGTCTCCGCCATCATTGCCTTCGTCGCCGGTGTACGATGCTGCACGGCGATCTGCTGCACAGCGATATCCAGCACCTGGCGCAGCGTGGCCACATAGTTTGCGTCGAACTTCGGTGTCGGGTCGGTTGTCATGATACACTCCGTCGTCTCGAGCTGCGCGGACCATGCTGGCGCATTGGGGCGTATCTTGGCCCGTGCGATGAAACGTGGATGACGGCTGGTGACATTGTTTTGAAGTGCGGGCGTGAACCTTCACGCGGTGTTGCGCGACATCCCGCCACGCGCAGTACGACTTGCGCATTCGAATAAAACGCAGTGCAAAAATCTTCAGGATTTGTGAAACCGGCGTGACATCGCGTGCACATTCGCGCGATCGATGACGCTGCGGCTTTCTGAATGTGGTGTTTAACTAACGCTCGGTCATTCTTGCGCAGGCTTGCGGCGTGGCACTCGCGCCTAGCGTTCCTGCATGACGCTGAGCGGAATGTTGACCTCGCAACTGAGGCCATCGGGATCGAAGCGCAGGCGTGCTTCGCCCTGCAGTTGCCCGGGCAGCGCCTGTTCGATCAGACGGCTGCCGAAACTCTTCCGTGACGGTTCGATCACCGGCGGTCCGCCGCTTTCGATCCAGCGCAGGATGAAGCGCTTCGGCGTATCCTGCGTCGTTGACCACGAGATCGTGACCCGGCCGGCCGGCGTGGACAGCGCGCCATATTTGGTGGCATTGGTGCAAAGCTCGTGGATCACCATTGACAGCGACATGGCAGGTCCGGACGAGATGGCGAGGGTGTCGCCGGTGATCGTGAACTGATCGAGGCTCTTGGATTGGAATGCGCGCACCGCGCTCTCGATCAGCGAACGGCAGCTCGCACCGGTCCAGGTCTCGCGGATCAGCAAATCCTGCGCCACCGCCAGCGCCTGCAGGCGATCGCCGATGGTCTTGGCAGCTTCTTCGAGGCTGCCGGCTGTGCGCAGGCTCTGCGATGTAATGGCCGACACGATGGCGAGCGTATTTTTGACGCGGTGATGCAGTTCCCCGATCACCACTTCCTGCAGCTTCGCCGCGAGGGCGAGCGCCTGCGCGTCGACGCCGGCTTTGGCCAGCAGTTCCTTGAGATAGTCGGGTTCGTTCTCGATCGACCGCGGCGCGGGAATGGTCATTCCCCGTAGTAACAGGTTGGCGGAGCGCCGTATATTGCGAAGGTATTGCCAGCTGACCTGCCCATGTGCGTTCGGAACGGGCCACAGGCGACCGGGCTGATTACGGACTGGCGGACGGTCGCCCGCTGATCGGGCTTCCGCCGCGAGATATCCACCATCGAATCAAGCATCCGCGTTGCGCGGCAGTTGCCGTCGGCGCGCAGCCAGCGCACGCGGTCGCCGGCCACGGTCCGGTATCCCGCAAAAGAACGGCCCGCCATGTTTGAAACGCGCCGTAGCGCTCCGCTTATGGGCTCGCCGCTTACCTCAGCGAGATGGCGAGGCCCGAGAGATCGGCATTAACCATCAATCCGGTCTGGCGGCCGCTGAGTTCCAGCAGCGCGCCTTTCTCGTTGGTGAGCACGATGGCGCTGACGCCGCGGCCGACGGCAGCCCCCGCGCCGCCTGCGCCATAGACGCCGGCCACATCGCCCGGGCTGTTGATGCGGCTGACGCGGCCGGACAGATAGGTCTGCGACGCACCGAAGACGAGGCCCGCGCTCAAGCCGCCGATCGACAGCGGATAGGTCCGCCCGCGAAAGGTCAGCGTGCCCGAACCGCCCGACGCGCCGATGAACCAGCCGCCCTTCAGCACATTGATGCGGATCGTGCCGCTATCGGCGAAAGCCGCGGAGGACAGGCTTGCGCCGATCAAGGCGAGGGCGGTGACGAGGGTGGTGCGGAAAAGCGAGCGCGACATGGGGATGTCCTCCGAGGAATGATTCGTTGGCGCAAGGCGAGGCCGGCACAATTCAGCAAAATGGCCGCGGGGTCCATGGGCCTTCGGCGCTGCGCGGGCCGCGAGGGCGCTGCAATTGACAAATGCAGGCCCCACCAAACACCTCGGCCATGGCCAGGACCGTCCTCTTCCTCTGCACCGGCAACTACTATCGCAGCCGCTATGCGGAAGAACTCTTCAATCACCTGGCGCGCCGTGCCGGTCTGGACTGGGAGGCGGCGTCTCACGCCCTGGCCATCGAGCGGGGCAAGGACAATGTCGGCCCGATGGCGCGGCAGACCATCGACGCTCTGACCATCGATGGCATTGCGCCCCTTGGCGCGTCGCGGATGCCGGCGGTCTGTACGCATGATGCGCTTGCAGCGTCCGATATGATCGTGGCCGTGAAGGAGGCCGAGCACCGCACCTTGCTGGTGACGCGCTTTCCGGGTTGGGAAGATCGCGTGACCTATTGGCACGTACATGACATCGACGTGGCGCCTCCCGACGTCGCGCTGGGCGAGCTGAAGGCGCTCGTAGAGGCCTTGGTGCAACGGCTTGCGAATGTGCGAGAGGGCAGCTGTGCCGGTACTACTTAATTGATACTGTGAAAGAACCACTTCACCAGCAACACGCCGCTGCCGACCGCCACCACCACGATCCCATAGCCGGTCAGAACATCACCCGGCGTGCCGCCAAACGGCCATACCGCGGCAATGGCGATGCCGACGGTGAGTGTCAGCACGGCGTAGAACAGGCCGCCACGCTCTTCCGGCTTCGATGCCAGCGCCTGCATGATGAATTCCAGAAGGGGACTTGGCTCGGACATCGACTACGGCACCTCGTCCCATATGTCGGCGCGCACGAAGATCGGGTTCAGGCGTGCTGCTGCCGTCTGGTGCCCTCTGTCTGAGTGAACCTGGTGCGCAGTTATCCCGACTTATCGCCACCGACGGCCGCATTGGCCAATCACGAGGCCGCTGCCTTGACACCCCTTGAGCAAGTCGATCACCGCATGCGCGTGCTTGCCGCACGGATCCATGCGCCCGAGGAGCTGCTGCCGGGGTATCGGCATGTCGATTCCGGCCGTGCGCTGATCGAGCATGACGGGCACTTCCACTACATGTTCGTCGAACGCGGCGAGCGATACGACATGCGGACCACCGACGATCTAGATGAGCTGATGTACTGGACTTTCGAGACCATCACCTCGGCGATGGCCGGAACCTATGAACTCATGCACCGCAATTCCAACGCCGACGATATCAGGCGCCTGCGTTTTGCGCATCAGCTCGCATTGCTGGGCCGGCTTGATCCTGCATGGGCGGATCGCTGCCGCGCCAGACTCGATGATATCCTCTCGCGTCATCCTTATGTCGACGGGCGTTGATCGGCATGCATCGCTCGGAAGCAGATGTGATGTGAGCAATGGGCGGCGCGACAGGCTTCGCTATGTCGGGCGATCCCAAAACAGGCCAATTGTTCTCATTGGCGGTGCCGCGACGGTCACCGGATGTGACGCTCCGCGAGCCACCAGTAAGCGAGCGCCGCAACGCTTCCGCCGCAGGCCGCTGCGCCGATCAGCCCCCATTCGGTCGGCAGTGAGGAGCCAACGGAGGCGCTGATGCCGAAGAAGCCGCCGCCGGTGATGGCGCCGCCGATCATGCACATTACCGGCGACATGATGCCGGCCCATCGCGCAAAGAGGATTCCGGGCAGGGCGATGAAAACGGTGGCCTTGAACGAACCCGCCACGCCGAAAACGAGAGTCAGCAGAGCCGTCGTGACGACCGCGCCGAGATGCGCGGCGAGTCCGCCGGTGGGCCGAAGGCTGAGCTGCAGCAGAATTCCCATGGCCAAAGGCGCGATGATGATCGCCGCGATCAGGCCGACGATCATGCGCCCGATGTCGATCAGGCATCGCGAGACGCGGGACATCGGTGGTGGGGGAATGGGAGACGTCGGAGGCATGACGCTTGGAATGTGCCGCTTCCAGACATCAAGCCATGTCAGCGCCGGCCCGTCATATTGCGCTCAATTCTTTCGATACGCGCTTCAACGCCTTCAGGCCTTCTGGATCGGACGGAGCCAGTCGCGCGTGCATCCTGAAGTCAGCCAATGCCTCTTTCAGACTGCGTTTCTTCTCCCACGCCATGCCGCGGTTGTAATAGGCTTTGGTATCTTTCGGATCGAGCCGGATCGCCTGGTTGAAGTCCGCGATGGCCCGGTCGAAATTGCCTTTGGTGCCCCAGGCGTTGCCGCGGTTGACGTAGGCAGCCCCATGTTTCGGATCGAGCTGGATCGCCTGATCGTAGTCCGCGATGGCCCGATCGAGGTCACCCCTGCCGCTCCAGGCGCTGCCGCGGTTGTAGTAGGCGTCAGCATCTTTCTGATCGAGCTGGATCGCCCGGTCGAAGTCCTCGATGGCCCGGTTGAAGTCGCCCTTGGCGCCCCAGGCGCTGCCACGGTTGGCGTAGGCGAGCCCTGATTTCGGATCGAGCTGGATCGCCTGGTTATAGTCCGCGATGGCCCGATCGAATTTTCCGCTGTGGTACCAAGCGTTGCCGCGATTGTTGTAGGCAGACGGATAGGTCGGATCGATCCGCATCGACTCGTTGTAATCCGCCATGGCGTGGGTGAGGTCGCCCTGTGCCCGGTACGCCCCGCCGCGACGCGCATAGACCCGCGCGAGGCTTCGACCCGTGTATTGGTGCGAGTCGATGGTGCGCGTGCACCCCGCGACCGCGAGGTCATCCGACAGCTTTATGCAAGAATCCGACTCGTCTGCGGCGGCCACTCCCGGCAACCCGGCGAGAAGCACCACGCCCATGCATGCGAACAACCGGTATGTTGAGAAGCGCATCTGCATCGCATGTGGTCTCCGCACGTTGTCCGGAGCAGCCGGGATACCCGACCGCCATTCCCCGGACGCTCATTTGTCCCTTGGTCGGGGTCGCAGATCAAATAGTTCATCAGCGATGATTGGATCCTCGGTTTCCGCTTCGGGTCATTGTTCGGGACCGGAAAGAGCAGCAGATCGAACGGCTTCGGTCCAGCAGCGACGAGTTCGGGCGCCTCGCTTGAGCTCGCGCTGATCGGCGTCCAGGCAATCATTTTTGAATGAAAACTGCACGTCCGCGCGTCGATTGCACAAGAAGCCAAGGAAAACTCAACGGCAATTCAAGGTGCCTACAAGGCTTTCCGGCCCGTCCGCGCGCATTCTGGCAGTGCTTTCAGGAGCAAGGCCACAGATGGCCCGAACGATCGGAGAAAAGTCATGAGGATTATCGTCATGGGCAGTACAGGTCTCATCGGACGCACACGAATGCCTGATGCGGGTGCACGTCCATGACCAAACCTCACGATCGTTTGAACGATCCGGCAGCCGCATCAGAGGCGCCCCAGGAAGCTCCGTCCCATGCCGAGCGGCCTTCTGCCGGTGCGGAGATGTCCCGCGTGCTCGGGACCACACCATTTCATATGGCTTTGGATTCCTCCGGTGCCGGAATCACCCACTGGAAACACGAGCCATTGCACGACGTCGTCGAGCCCATGACCCATCACGTCATCATGGCTTACAACGGTTCGATGCAGCGCATGGAGCGGCGGTCAGGAAGATCGGTTGCGATCGGAACGTTTCGTCCCGGTGTTGTGATCATCATTCCAGAAGGATCAAGCTCCCGATGGGATATTCCAAAGCCTGTTGATGTCGTTCAGCTCTATCTTCCGCACAAAATACTCGAGCGCGTTGCCCACGAAGCCGACATCGCCGCTCCTGGCGACCTTCTGGAGCGAACGGCGCATCCCGATCCCATCACATCGCGGTTGCTTATAAGTGCGGCGGACGTCCTGGAGGGCAATGCGGCCCTGGATGCCCTGTTCAGGCAGCAAGTGACGGATCTACTGGCCACGCGCCTGCTGGCTGCGCACACCGGCGCGCCAACCACGTTCCAGCAGACCATGGGCGGCCTGGCGCCGAAGACGCTGCTACGTGCCATCGAACGTTTGCGCTCGGACAGCGATACGGACGTCTCTCTTTCCGCCCTGGCCTCGGATGCCGGCCTGTCGCGCTTTCACTTCTGCCGTGCCTTCAAGGAAAGCACCGGGCTTTCGCCACATGCCTGGTTGCGCCAACACCGGCTCGAGCAGGCCATGAACATGCTGCGCGACACCGACGCATCGGTCGTGTCGGTGGCAGCGGCGCTTGGTTATGCCTCGCAGACAGCCTTCGCAGCGGCGTTCAGAAAGCTGACCGGCGAAAGTCCAAGCGATTGGCGCCGACGGACGCGTTAGCCGCAATCTCTCGACAGGTACGTCAATCGCTCTGGGGCAGTTGCAGATCCGATCAGCTAGATCATCACCGTGCCCACGCCGATAACGGACGGAGACAAACAATGGCCTGGAAGACCTTCGTCGACCCACTTGCAATGATACCGCGACGGAGAGTCGTCACGAGCTCTCTGATATATGGACTTTCACTGACCATTCGACTGACGACATCGACGGGCGAAGAGGCCGAGAAGCCAGCGCAGCCCGCCCAAGACAGCACCCCTTCGTTGTCCATCATCGTGAGCGATGACATCCAGGCGTTGAACGACCGGCCGCTGACGTTCGCACAGCCGATCATCTTTCACCGTGACCGGCCGCTGGTTCCGCGAATCTGCCGCGCCGAATGTGAACGTCCCATGCAACTGGCGTCGATGCTGGACTGTACCCCTCCATAGGGGCTCACCTCGTCGTTTCCCGTCTTCGCGTCATCGTTGATCGCAACAAATTTGCCGCAGGTGAGAAGCGGCGGCGGTGACGCGCGTACTGCCGAGCAACTTAAACCCAAGGAGAACATCACATGCGAATAGTCATCATAGGCGCCGGCTTCGCCGGCATGTACGCCGCATTGTCCGCAGCCCGCCTGCGCGACATCAAGGGTGTTTCGCCCGAAGAGCTCGAGATCGCGCTGGTCGCACCCGAGCCGACACTGGTCATTCGCCCGCGGCTCTATGAGCCGAAGCCCGAAACCTTGACGGCGCCTTTGCTGGATGTCCTCAAGGCCGTCGACGTCGTCTATATCAAAGGCAGCGCCGAGACGATCGACACCGCATCCCGCATCGTGCAGGTCGCGACCGCCAACAATAAGCGACAGTCGCTGTCTTACGATCGGCTGGTCGTGGCGACTGGAAGCCGGTTGTTCCGTCCGAATATTCCCGGCCTCGCGGAGCATGGTTTCAGCGTCGACAATCTCGACGATGCGATCGCGCTCGACAAGCATCTGCACGGCCTAGCCGATCGGCCGGCATCGAACGGACGCGACACCATCGTCGTAGCTGGCGGCGGCTTCACGGGAATCGAAGCAGCGACCGAAATCCCGACGCGGCTTCGCGCGATCCTCGGCAAGGACGCCCGGCCGCGCGTCATCATTGTCGAACGAAACAGTGCGATCGCTCCCGACATGGGCGAGGGTCCGCGTCCCATCATCGAGGAGGCGCTGCGCAAGCTCGGTGTGGAGACCCGGCTCGGTGCCGGGGTTGCCTCGCTGGATGCATCCGGGATCACACTGTCCGACGGCGAACGTATCGAAACCGAGACCGTGATCTGGGCGGCAGGCATTCGCGCTGCGCCGCTGACCATGCAGATCCCCGCCGAGCGCGACAATTTCGGCCGGCTGCTGGTCGACCGCGATTTGCGCGTACCCTCGGTACCTGGCGTCTTTGCCACCGGTGACGCCGCCAGAGCGGCCAGCGACGATGTCGGTAACTACGCGCTGATGTCGTGTCAGCATGCGACGCGGATGGGCGCCTTTGCCGGCAACAATGCCGCCGCCGAATTATTGCGCATGGCGACCAGGCCATATCACCAGAAGGGCTACGTCACCTGTCTCGACCTCGGCGAAGCCGGCGCACTGTTCACGCGCGGCTGGGACCGCAAGGTCGAGATGGTTGGCGACGTCGCCAAGAAGACCAAGCAGGAAATCAACACCGTCTGGATTTATCCGCCGAAGCCCGAGCGTGCTGCCGCTCTCGCCTCGGCCGATCCGGAGCATGTGACCGAAGTCTAGCCACCCCACACAAGAAAGGACCGCGCTCCATGCAGGAGCGCGGCCAGCTCTCACCATCGATCAACCAGGAGGACCCACAGATGACACAGACGATTCAAAAAACTCGGAAAGACACTCCGCAAAATGCCCAGAAGGAGAAACACATGAACCTTGATACGACATCAGCCCCCGTCAAGTCGGGGCGTAACGAACTGGTCCCCTCGCGCTATGCAGTGAAGATCGGCGACATCGACGTGCTGGTGGTCAGCGATGGCGTGTTGCCACTCCCAACCTCCATGTTGGGACATAACGCAGACCCCGCCGTCCGGGCCGCCTGGATGCGCGACATGTTCCTGCCGCCGGACGCTTTCGACTGGCCGCTGAACGTGGTCGTCGTGCAGAGTGGCGAGCAGACCATTCTTGTCGACGCCGGGCTGGGATTGGACCCGGACCTGCATTTGCCGCGGGCCGGACAACTGATCCAGCGATTGGCAGCTGCCGAGATCGATCTTGCATGCGTCACCGATATCGTGCTGACGCACTTGCATATGGACCATATCGGCGGACTGCTCGTCGAAGGGGTGAAGGATCAACTACGTTCGGATCTGCGAATCCACGTGGCTGCCGCCGAGGTCGAATTCTGGAAAGCGCCCGATTTCTCTCACACCCAAATGCCGCCGGGATTCCCGGATGCGCTGCGGGCGACCGCCAAGCGGTTCATGGCCGAATATGGAAAGCATTTTCGGACATTCACGGACGAGCACGAACTGGCACCGGGAGTCATCGTGCGTCGGACCGGCGGCCACACGCCCGGACATAGTGTCGTCCGCCTGGCATCCGGCGGTGACGCGCTGACCTTCGCCGGCGACGCCGTGTTCACGGTCGGGTTTGACCAACCCGATTGGCACAACGGTTTCGAGCACGACCCCGAAGAAGCCGCGCGCGTGCGGACCCGCCTGTTGCGAGAGCTGGCGGCAACAGGCGAATTGTTGGTCGCGACCCATCTGCCATTCCCGTCCGCCGGTCACGTGGCGATCGATGGCGACGCGTTTCGCTGGGTTCCGATCTCCTGGGACTACTGATCGTTTGCCGGGTTAGGACCGGGGCGCGTTCTCTTCGCTTGTGAGTGCGCGCCCTGGTTTTAGCAGCGTCGATTCAGAAGGACTGCAGAGTCGTGGAGCCAAGCCGCGTCATCTTGGCAAGAAGGAGATTGAAAATGCAGAGTGAAAAGGTCGTGATTGTAACGGGCGGCAGCTCCGGCATAGGGAAGGCGGCGGCGCTGCGCTTCGCAAGGGAAGGCAACAAGGTGTTCATGACCGGCCGCCGTCCCGGCCCTATCGAAGAAACGATTGCCGAGCATGCGAATATAGCCGGCATGGTGGCGGATGCAGCCTCCGCCGAAGATGCCAAGCGCACAATCGCCAAGACGGTCGATCTTTGGGGCAGGGTCGATGCCCTGGTCAACAACGCGGGCGCAGGTGCAATCCTTCCGCTGGCAGACGCGACAGCCGATCGGATCAGGGACATTTTCTCCGTCAATGTGCTCGGCCCGAGTCTCCTCGCCTCCGCTGCTCTTCCTCACCTGAGTGCAACACGGGGCACGATCGTTAATGTCTCGAGCACTTTCGGTCACAAGCCGGTGGCTGGACTGTCTCATTACGCCGCCAGCAAAGCGGCCTTGGAGCATTTGACCCGCTGCTGGGCGCTGGAGCTTGCACCACTCGGCATACGCGTGAACGCCGTGGCGGCAGGACCTACGGAATCAGGCGCGCTGACTGGCATGATGGGGCTCTCCCCGGAACAGGCTGCGGCAATCAAGGAACAGGAGCGTGCGCGCATACCGCTCGGGCGGCGCGGCGTTCCTGACGACCTGGCGGAATGGATCGTGAGGCTTTCAAGTCCCGCTTCGGAATGGATGACGGGCCAGGTTGTTGCCATCGATGGCGGCCTGGGACTGGCTTAGTCGCAGTTGGCGTTGCGGATAAAGGTGAGCTAGTCGCAAAAGCACGACGCTGCTAGCTAGTGTTTTCGATTGATGCATCGATCAGAAAAAAGGCGGTCCGCAATTGGGCAGACCGCCTCCTTTATTCATGGCTTGAACGTGAAGTCCGGTCCGAGCGCAACGTCAGCCGGAATGGGTGGTAGATCGGCGAATAGTTCGGGATGCTTTTTCATGACGTTCAGCATCGGCTTGGCGTCGATGTTCTTGTTGACGTCGAATGTCGCCTTCAGCACGCCCAGCCGCTGAAGCCGGTCTTGCGCGCTCCAGAGTGCCTTGTAGCTATTTGCCGAAAGACGTCGATCAAGTTGCTGGACATTGAATTCCATTGCGGCTTCGGCGATCTCCGGCTTCAGGCCGGGAATCCAGCGGGTGCCGATTTGCGCGGCGGCCTTGGGATTTTTGCGCATCCACTGGTCGGCCTGTGAGGTCGCGGCCAGGAATTTCTCCGTCGATTCCGGATTCTTCTCGACCCAGGACCGAAGCGAGACGACATAGCCGAGATAGGCGATGACATCGCCGCCGCGGATCACTTCAAAGGCACCGGGGACGTCCTTCTGCGCGATGATCGGCCACGGATCCCATCCGGAAAACGCATCGATGCCCTTGGCGAGCAGCGCGACGGTCATATCCGGCGGCGGCGTGTTGACCAGCTGGACGTCGTCGGGCTTGAGCCCGGCCTTCTCCAGCAGTGCCAGGATATAGAGATGGTTGATGGTGCCGAAGGAGGTCGCGATCTTCTTGCCCTTGAGGCTCTTGAGGTCGCCCTTGACGATGCCCGATCCCTCACGGGCGATGATCGCCATTGTCGCGTCCGAACCGGACTTGGTGGCGCTGCCGCTGTAATTGCCGAGCGCCACGAGATCCATGCCGCGTAGCACGGCGCCGATCATCGGAACGCCGACCTGCAGGATCTCCGTCTCGCCGGCCTGCAGCGCGTTCAGCGCATCAACGCCGGTCGCGTAGGGGCGCGCAATGGTGACATCGAGGCCCTGCTTCTCGAAGTAACCACGCTCCAGTGCCACCGGGATCGCCAGCATGTCGATGGCGCTGACCATGCCGACATTCAGTTTCGTTAATGTCTGCGATTGTGCCGGCACGCAAGCCAGCATCACGGCAGTTAAAGCCCATAGTATGCGTTTCAAAATCAGTCCTCCTCCTTGATCGGCCCCACGCTCGTGACCCAGTAAGGCCGGGCAACCGCGTTGAGGTCCGTTCGTTTCACACCCCTTAATCCGATGGAATGATCGTCGGCTCCGGCGATCCGCCCATACTTCTGAAACGCCAGAACGTGAAAACGCTCCGGCGTAAACGGCATATCGATCTGGATATTGACCTTGTCGGACGCGCCGGCGAGCTCCTTGGAAATCTTGCCCGGCGCCTCGATGCTCAGCCAGCCCTGAAACGCGGCCCACACGGCAACGACAGCGAGCACCACACGCCCGCGTGTCGAACGAATGACATCTCGCGCGATGCTCATGCGGCCCGCACCATTTGCAGAACCTGCGCCGACAGACGCTTGAACGTTTCATCTTCGATCAGTTGATCCCAGACGCGCGGACGCGGAAGATCGACCTTGATCTGATCGAGCACGCGGCCCTTGGACAGCACGACGACGCGGTTCGCAAGAAACACGGCCTCCGCCACATCATGTGTGATGAAAATGACGGTCGGCTTGCGCTCCTGCCAGATACGCGTCAGCTCCTCCTGCAGTGTCATGCGGGTCTGCGCATCGACGCTGGCGAACGGCTCGTCCATCAGCAGCACGGCCGGATTGTTGGCCAGCGCGCGGACGACGCCGACGCGCTGCTGCATGCCGCCGGACAATTCGTTCGGGTAGCGATCCGCGGCATGCGAGAGACCGGCGAGCGCGAGATATTCCCGCGCAGTGCGGTCGCGCTCGTCCTTTGGCACGCCCCGCATCTTCGGGCCGAAGCCGACATTCTCCAGCACCGTCTTCCACGGGAAGAGGGCGAACGACTGGAAAACCACGCCGCGATCCGGACCCGGTCCCTTGACGAGATTGCCGTCAATCAGGATCTCACCGCCCGTATAGGGGATGAAGCCCGCGATCATGTTCAGGATCGTCGTTTTGCCGCAGCCGGAGGGACCAACGACGGAGACGAATTCGCCCTGCTCGACGTCGAGCGATACGTCCTGGACGGCGGTGACCTGCGATCCCGCATAGGGATCGAAATAGGTCTTGCGAAGATTTTTGAGCGACAGTGTTTTCATGACGTAACCAATCCCCACCGCTGGCCCGTTGCGCGCTCGATCGGCGCAAGGATCCAGGCATCGACGATGTACCAAAGAATTCCGAGAACGATCATGCCGAGCAGGATCTCGACCGTTGAGCCGGCACGACGTGCATCGAACATCATGAATCCGATGCCGCTGGTGCCGACGATGATCTCCACCGCGATCAGCGCGCGCCAGCCATAGCCGAGGCCGTTGCGCAGGCCGGTAATGATATTCGGCAAGGCGCCGGGCAGCGTCACCTCCCACAACACCCGCATCGGTGATGCGCCGAGGCTCTGCGCCGCACGGGCCAGATCGCGATGTACCGACTGCACGCCGAGCACGGTGCTCAGCACGATCGGGAACAGCACGGTGTAAACGATGACAAAGGTCATGGTGGTGAGGCCGAAGCCGAACCAGATCAGCAAGATCGGAAGCCACGCAATATCGCCGATGGCCTGAAAGAACAGCAGCACCGGCCAGCAGATGCGATGCGCGAGGCGGCTGGAGCCGATCAGGATGCCGAGCGGAATACCCAGTGCGACGCCGATGGTTGCGCCGAACAACAGCCGGATCAGACTGTCCTGCAGATAGTCCGGCAAAATTCCCTTGTAGGTGAGGGAGATGAACGACCGCATCACATCCACCGGCGCCGGGAAGAAGGCGCGCGGAAACATGCCTGAATTGGCGACAATGCTCCAGATCGCCACCACGGGAATAAATGGCACGATGGTCGCGATAATCGGCCACCGATGCGTAGCGCGCACGTAACCGCTCCAGAATTTCAGTGCAATGTTCATGTGCGCCTCACCAGTCCCCATCGCTCGATCGTCGCGCGTTCCAGCGGAACGAGCAGCAACCGGTCGATGAATAGCCACAACACGCCGATGACGATCATGCCGAGCACGATCACTTCGGTGCGATAGAAGTCACGGGCGACGAACAGCATGTAGCCAAGCCCGACATTGGTCGCGATCATCTCCGCCGCGATCAGGCCGCGCCACGCGAAGCCGAGCCCGGTGCGCACGCCCGTCACGATATTGGGTAGCGCACCCGGCAGCAGCACTTCGGTGAGCAAGGCCCATCGTCCGGCACCGAGCGAGGCGGCGGCATTGCGGATCGTCATCGGAATGGTGGAGACACCGAGCAGCGTGTTGTAGGCGACCACAAAGAAGACGGCGTTGAAGATCACGAAGATGATGGCGCCGAAGCCGTAGCCGAACCACAACGTTGCGATCGGTATCCAGGCGATGCCGGCAAGCACCGAGAAGAAGCGAAACAGCGGCGTCAGGAACGCCGAGACCGCAGGGCTCACGCCCATGGCGACGCCAAGCGGAACAGCGACGAGTACGCCGAGAAACGTGCCCAGTCCGACACGCAGCATGCTCGCGCCGATATGGCGGATGAGCGAGCCATCGCCGATCGCGGCAATCGCTGCTTCGGCCACCGAGCCGACCGACGGAAAAATCCGCGGATTGACATTGAACAGCGGGACCACGATCGCCCAGATGGCGACGAGCACCAGCAAGGGCGCCACGAACAAGGCTGCGCCCACCAGCGAGTTCATGCCGCGCCAGGCGACGCGGGACCGCACTTTTTGACCGGGCGCAACGAGCACGCGACCTCCCTTTGACCAGCGTTCTGGCCGTTTTATTTTTATCTGCGAGGCTCTCGGCTACGCAGTTTAGTACTCAAGTCTCGTCTGCGAACGGCGGCACTTCGCCGCCGTCCTAGTCACGTCACGGCATATCCGCCGTCGATGACGAGGATCGTCCCCGTCACGAAAGATGCCGTCGGCGAACACAGATAGAGCACGCCACCCAAGAGGTCCGATGGTTTGCCCCAACGGCCCAAGGGCGTGCGCCCCAGAATGACCTGGCTACGTTCCGGGCTGGCCTGCAGATCGGTCGTCAACGGCGTCGCGATCCAGCCTGGCGCGATCGCGTTGACGCGAATGCCGTCATTCGCATAGGCGATCGCCAGCGATTTCGTCAGTTGTGCAATACCGCCTTTGCTGGCGGCATAACCGGGAACGAGACCGCCGCCGAAGAACGACAGCATGGATGCCAGATTGACGATCGCGCCTTTGGAGCGTGCCAGCAGTGGCCGCGCGGCGGCGCACATCCGCATGGTGCCGTTGAGATTGATATCGACCACCGACTGGAAAACCGCGGGGTCGAGTTCTTCGCTGCGACGAATGACGCCGGCGCAATTGACGATCACATCGAGTTCGCCGAGCGAGCCGACAAGGGACTTGATCGCGCTGTCGTCGCGGACGTCGAGCTGATGCGCCTGAGCCTCGCGCAGCACCGAATCCGAACGTGCCCGCTCGATCTCCGCAGCATTCACGCCGGTCGCGATGACCTCCGCGCCGGCCTCAACGAAGCCGCGCGCGAGGCCCGCGCCGATCCCTGACGTTCCGCCCGTCACCAGCACGCGTTTTCCTGCGTACCAGATCGACGCCCATGCGGCCGACGGCATCTCCTCGATCATGTTGGCACCGTCTGCCATCAGCGCACGAACTGGTCGACGTAGTCACGGCCAAGGCCGACGGACTCGTAGTGGGCGCGGCACATATCGATCTTGGTGAAGACGTCCTCATAGCCGACGTGCTTGTTGCTCTCATCGAGATACAGCATCGAGCCCTGGATGTTGAAGAACGTGATCATCTCCGGAACGTCTTCTGGAACGATCAGCGTGTGGATCTCGCCCGGAGGCTCGAACACATAGGAGCCCTCCGTCGCCACCCACTGGTGTTCGCGGTAGAACCATTTGCCGCGCAACACGAAGCCATGCACCGGATTGGGATGCAGATGCCGCGACAGCACGCCGGCGCGTCGCACGCGCAGCAGATTGCACCACTGCCCTTGTCGTGTGTTCAGCATCAGCGGACGAAACCAGACATCCGGCGCCTGCGGCACCCAGACCCGTTCGTCCTCGGGAATGGCGACGACGGCGATTTCCGGCGATGCAAGAACGTGCGTCGATCCGATCATGTCACGATACATGGGGCTTCCTCTTTGTTTTTTTCGTCGCCGCGGTTGAGACCCGCGTTATGCCTTCAGGCGTCGCAGTCGCGCGACGCTTCGAGAGCTTGAATTGCGTGTAGCCGAGCACCTGTTCCATGGCGGTCTTGGCCTTCTTTGCATCGCCTGCGGCGATCGCGCGCGCAGCGGCCGCGTGGTTTGGCAGATTGTCTTCGAACCAGCCGGGGCTGCCGACCGCGACAAGAAACACCGCGCTCAGAATGGTATCGATGGCGCCGCGAAAACCCTGCAACACGGGGTTATGTGTCGCATCGAGAATGGCGAGGTGGAATGCCTTGTCCGCCTTAATGGCGCTTTCCTGATCGTGCGAGGTTTCCATGCCGACCAGCGCGGCCTCGATGCGCAACCTGTCCTGCTTGGTGCTTCGCGTTGCGGCGAGGGCGGCTGCTGCCGGCTCGATGATCAGGCGGACTTCCTGAATGGCCATCAGAAGATCGCGGTCCGGTTCGCCGCCGCCGACCAGCCATCCCAGCACATCGCGATCGAGCAGACTCCAGTCGCGGCGCGGCAAGACGTGCGTACCGTAACGTGGACGCACGCTGACCATTCCTTTCGCAGCAAGGGTCTTGATCGCTTCCCGGATGACGCCGCGCCCGACACCGAAGCGCGCCTCCAATTCCGGCTCGGGGGGGAGGGTTGCGCCAATCGGGATAATATCCTGCGCGATTTCGCAGCCGAGCGTGGTCAAGACCGAATTGATACGGCCTGGCTTGCTTCCCCGCTCCAACGATTTCGTAGGACTTCGTGCCACGAGTGTTCTTTCCCCGCTTGTTTCCTCTGTGGCCTATCTCACGTTTTTGGAATGAATGCAATCATCCGATGTTTAACATCGGATGATTGATTTGCGGTGCACAATGCTTTGTTTGATCGCAATTCGAGTTTGAAATTCGTGGCAAAGCGGTGGCGATAGATGGCCGGCCCATGCCAGCGCGCGGCCGGTTGTTTTTTCCGGGAACGAGATTGGCTGTTCCACCGTTTTCAGAGACACCGGGCCGGTTCTGTTCCAGCAGCACCGGTTCTCCTTGGCTCGGGTAAATCAGGAGAGAGCAAATGATGTCCGAAACTCAAGTCCACACCATCGCCCGGCAGATGCTTGATCGGCACGGCGCCGTGGCCATCGCTCATGCCGCTCAGAATGCACTGACATGCGAGCAAAAGGGGCAGGTGGAAGAAGCCAACGAGTGGCGCCACGTGAAGGATGCCATGAAAATCATGCAAGGCCCGCATCAGAGCTGAGGTTGCGATGCCGCCTTCCGAATGCACGCAGTGCCGTCCGTAGTGTCGTGGCGGCAATGGCGCCTTGATGTCCTGCGATGCGGCGAACTCCCTCCGATGTCAGAGTGAAGAATCATGAATCACGAAGACTTGGAACTGATTTGAACTAGATCAGACAATTGATGCTTGATGAATTGTCCAGCTGACCTGAGCGCCAACCTTGCGTCTGTAAGACCGCCATTCCACAGAGGCCATGCATGGATCATGTCGGGCCATACCTCCAACGTCGTCGCGACGTTGGCTATTGCGGCAGCCTCCGCGAAACGCGTCGAGTCTGCGAGCAAAGTTTCGGCTGACCCGACCTGAATGAGTGTTGGTGGAAATCCGATGAGGTCCGAGAACAGCGGAGACAGAAACGGGCTCCTGCGGTCGAGCGATGCCGGAGCAAAGGCGTCAGCCAGTTCCTCGAGGTAGCCACGGTGGATGATCGGATCGATCTGATCCTTGCTTTGCAGCGTCGTCCCGGACATTGAAAGATCGGTCCAGGGCGAAATAAGCCAAGCGCATGCCGGCGACTCTTCATTGGCTCTGCGCAAGGCGTTGATCAGGGTAATTGTAAGATTGCCGCCAGCGCTGTCACCGGCAACTACTATATTGCCGGCGTCTATGCCCTGCTGGCGCAGATATCGCCAAGCGCTCATCGCGTCGTCGTGAGCGGCAGGAAACGGGTTTTCCGGCGCGAGCCGATAGTCAATCGCCAGGGTGCTTATGCCAGCAGCCCGCCCTGCCTCTGTCACGAGGCGTCGATGACTGAGGATTGATCCCGAACAAAAACCGCCGCCATGAAAATACAGAAGCACGCGCGTCGTATCTGCCCCCGGTGAGAAGGACCATTCCCCCGCGACATTTCCGCAATCGACAGTCCGCAACGCGACATCGTCGGCCACCGGCCAGATCGACCCGACTTCATCAAGTCGCTGCCGGCGCTGATCCCACCCGACCGGGCGGGGCTTTGACAACAGTACCGCGCGAATATTCGCAATCCCACTTTCGGCCAAGGATAATTTCCCCCGAAAATTCGTGAAAATTGAGCGGCAATTTCAAAACTTCGCGGAAGCAAGTCTAGAGAGAACGCGGGTATTGCGCCAGCAGCGGACAATTCCGCATAATTCTCAATCTGACATCGCGTGGCGCTCGGCGCCCACTTGTAATTCGCCAGTCGTGCTTAACTAGAACGAGGGCTGTTCTTCACAAAGTGGAGGATGCTGCAATGCGTGAACCAAATCCTGAAAAGCTGAACGCACTCGTAGGAAAGCTGGTCAACGACCTCGGCATTTCACTCGGCGGTGCCAGTATACTGCTCGGCGATCGTCTCGGCCTCTACAAGGCAATGGCGGATGGAGATATCTTCACGCCGTCGGCGCTTGCCAAGAAGACCGGCCTGCATGAGCGTTATGTCCGCGAGTGGCTCTCCGGCCAAGCCGCCTCTGGTTACATCGATTATCACCCTGAAAAGAACGCGTTCTCGCTCTCGGCCGAACAAGCGATGGCATTCGCCGAGGAAGGGTCGCCAGCTTTCTTCGCCGGTGCATTCGATGTCGTGCAGTCCACCTATCTCGACGAACCCAAGGTCGCCGAAGCATTTCGAACAGGGAAGGGCGTTGGCTGGCATGAGCATTCGAAGTGCCTTTTCTCGGGCACCGAACGCTTCTTCAGGCCGGGCTATAACGCCAATCTGGTCTCAAACTGGATTCCGACGCTCGAAGGCGTCGAAGCCAAATTGAAAGCTGGCGCCAAGGTGGCCGATGTCGGATGCGGCCACGGCGCCTCTACCATCGTGATGGCGCAGGCGTACCCCAAATCCAGGTTCTTCGGGTTTGATTACCACAAACCTTCGATCGATCGCGCGAAGGTCCTGGCCCAGGAAGCGGGGGTCGGAGACCGAATTGAATTCGCGCAGGCCAGTGCCAAGGATTTTCCGGCAAAAGACTACGATCTGGTCGCTTTCTTCGATTGCCTGCATGACATGGGCGACCCCGTTGGTGCGGGCAAGCATGTCAAGGAAACACTGGCCAAAGACGGGTCGTGGATGATCGTCGAGCCATTTGCTCATGACAATCTCAAGGATAATCTCAACCCGATCGGGTCCATTTTCTATCACGCCTCGACATTCATTTGTACACCCGCGTCGCTCTCTCAGGAGGTGGGCTTGGGGCTCGGTGCCCAGGCAGGTGAAAGCAAATTGCGTCAGGTCGCGACTGAGGCAGGATTCAAGCGCTTCCGCCGCGCGACTGAGACACCCTTCAATATGATCTTCGAAGTACGCGCTTGATCTCTCAGATCAACCGTGCAGAGCGACCCGGATGCCGCGGGAAATGCGGCTTCTAGGGGCTGCGTCGCTCTGGATTGATGTCACCTGTCGACAGGAGCGCTGCAGATTCGAAAAGGAGCCGCTGCAAAAACCTCTCGAAAGTGTAGTTCAGAGTAAGTTGACCGCCACAAAGGTCTTGTCTCGCTCATGGCAAGCGGCCGACATCGTCCGTTACCGATTGTCGGTTTGGCACCAGAAGCGGACGTGAGCTATCTTAATGTCGCAAGGGATTGCCGCATGCGTGAGCGGCTTCAAATCGACCAATTGGATACCCGGCACCGATGTTGCGGTCGAGCAGCTCGTCGATGTGCGACACGATGCCGATTACATGTGACACTCGTAGGATAGATCGATTCCAGGATAATATACTTGGGACGGGCGTTGCACATTGTTGGCGTTAAGCCAGTTTCACGCACATGAGCTTCGCGTCATCCTTCCTTTCTGCAAGACCTATTGAGACGATTAACGAGATTATGGCTGAAGTAGACGAAGGCACTCGGCTAGATGGAGCAGTCGTCACGAGCCACGCGCGAGAGCACTCTGTAATCCGTAAGAATACCGGATAGTTAGAGTTTTGCTCTGCCCTTCATCTTCAGATTGCACGCTCGACGCGCTTAATCATGGCCTCAGGAGCATTATTGTCGAACTTGAGTTACGGCAGCAGGGCTGTCCTTCAGATGAATCCTGAGCGAACATTTACGCAATAGCTTTCCCTATCACGCGCTGCATTTTGTCCCCACATGGGGATTGCGCAAAATTCGCTCGATCGACACGCTCGGTGTCAGCGATCTCCGGTTGTCGAGGGGATAGCTAGGATCATGCATCTATGTTCAGCGCGAAGCGTAGTCGCGTTAGAAGCGCGACATCATCATGGAGTGGCAATCATGGCACTGATCAATGGTACACCAGGTGACGACATTCTGGACGGAACCCCAGTTGCGGATACGATCAATGGGCTCCCGGGTAATGACACTCTCTCAGGCCTCGGCGGTGATGACACGATCAACGGTGGAGCCGGTAACGACTCGATCGATGGTGGCGTCGACAACGACACCTTGAACGGCAACGCGGGAGACGACTCCATTCTCGGAGGAGACGGAAACGACCAGATCAGTGGCGGCGCTGGCATTGATACGATCGACGGTGGCGCTGGAGATGATACGGCTAGCGGCGACGCGGGGGACGATACGATCAATGGCGGCTCAGGGAATGATGATCTCTCCGGCAACGCCGGGGCGGATACGATCGATGGCGGCGACGGAAATGACAACGTCGACGGCGGTGCTGGAAATGACGTTCTCTCGGGGGGCGCAGGCGATGATACACTCGCAGGCGCTGCTGGCGATGACACATTGAATGGTGGTGATGGTGCTGACGTCCTGTCTGGCGGGGTGGGCGATGATACCATCAATGGTGATGCCGGCGACGATACCCTGACCGGCGGGCTCGGCAATGACACGCTGGAAGGCGGCGACGGCAATGATACCGCCAGTGGCGGCCTGGGTGATGATACGGTGAATGGCGGTCTCGGTGATGACACGCTGAATGGTGGTGCCGGTAACGACACCATGAACGGAGGCGATGGTATCGACACCCTCAATGGCGATGACGGGAACGATATCATGAACGGCGACGCCGGAAACGACACACTTAATGGTGGAGCGGGCGACGACGTCATGGATGGCGGTGCGGGTAACGACCTGCTGGCAGGTGACGCCGGTGACGACACAATCGAAGGCGGCGCTGGCGATGACGTCGCTAATGGTGGCGACGGGGCAGACGAACTGTCCGGTGGCACCGGCGTCGATACGTTAAACGGCGATGCAGGCGACGATACGCTTGCCGGCGGCAACGGAGCGGATGCGCTTGAAGGCGGCGACGGTGACGATACGCTGGCCGGCGGTGCAGGAAATGACACGCTCAACGGCGCAGCGGGCGACGATGAGCTGAGCGGCGGTAACGGCGCTGACGCGATGAACGGCGGTATCGGTGATGACGTGCTTACAGGAGGCGCCGGAACCGACGCGATCAACGCTGGCGATGGTACGGGCGCGGACTTCGGTGATGACGAAGTTACCGATCTTAGTTTCGCTGACGGTGACACCATCAGCATCGATGCGGCGCCTGGCTATGACCCGACAACGGTGGTCGTCGACGACGATGGTACCAATACCACGCTGGATTTCGGCTTCGGAACCATCACCCTCGATGGCATTACGGGCGGAGGAACCCCCTATGCCTCGATCGAGGACATAAATAACGCAGCGGGTTACACCGCTATCGAAGTTGTCTGATTATTGACGACGTAGGGCGGCACGTTGCCGCCCTACGCATTTTGCGCAATTAGGCAGTCACTATGCGTCTGGCTCACTCGGCCCGAGCAGAATCTGTTGTCAGCGCCGTTCCAGGGCGAACCACGCTCGTGTGGGTCGTCGTCTTCAGCGTGTCGGCCAACATCCTTCTGCTTGTGTTACCCTTCTACTCCATCGAGGTCTTCGACCGGGTCATCAGCAGCGGAAGCATCGAGACTCTCATCGGCCTGACCTCCCTCGGAATTGCGGCGTTGATCTTCAGCGCCTTCTTCGACGTCATTCGATTTCGATTGCTCAGCCGGTTCGCCGTCACCTTCGAACAGCGCATCGCACCGCTAATCCTGGAGGCAACCATTGCCGATCCGGCGCGACGCCGCGAAGGCTCGACGCATGATCTGGTGAAAGTTCGGGAGCTACGGAACTTCTTTTCAGGCGGCGCTGTCATTACGTTGGTCGATGCCCCGTTTCTTCCCGTCTTCATACTTATCCTCTTTCTCATCCATCCCTACTACGGTGCTATTGCGCTGACTGGCGCGGTCGTTCTGTCGATCATGGGATATGTGAGTAGCTGTATTGCCCGGGCGGAGGTCAATGAAGCGAGCGGTGCAGCCGCACGTTGTCAGATGCTAATGGATGGCATCGTACGACACGGCAACTTCATCAGGGCCATGGGCTGGACTGGAGGCGCCATCCGCGCCTTCATGCGCGCCAATGATGAGGCGTTATCTCCTGTCGTTCGCGCCAGTGAACGGGTCGCCGCGATCGCATCGGCGGCACGCATGGTGAGGTCTACCCTGCAAGTACTATCTATCGGATGTGGTGCCTGGCTTGTACTGCAAAACGAGGTACTCGCCGGCAGCCTGATCGCGAGCTCGATCATGGTCAGCCGAACCCTGCAACCGATGGAGAGCCTTATCTCTGCCTGGCGCGGGGTGACCGCGGCGCAGGAGGCATGGAAACGCGTCAGCGCCGCGGCGACATGGGTGTTGAAGCAACCTCATCGGACCCGCCTCACTGCCCCAAATGGCTTACTGGAACTCAATGGTGTCGGCTTCACCATTCCGCAGGCGAGACGTTCGATCCTGAGAGGTATTGCCTTCCGATGCAGGCCCAGCGAGATCGTCGTGGTCGTTGGTCCGACCGGCGCGGGCAAGTCCACTCTCTTGCGGATGGCGGCCGCCTTGGAGAAGCCCAGCGTCGGTGAAATCCGGCTCGACAACGCGTTGCTGGAGAGCTGGCACCCCGATCAGCTCGGAAGCTACATCGGCTATCTTCCTCAGGATGTCGAATTGCTCGCCGGTACCGTTGCTGAAGCGATCTCGGGATTTGAGGAGAGTCCGCGCGACGAAGATATCGTCATGGCGGCAACTCTGGCTGGCGCGCATCAGATGATTCTGGCACTGCCGGCCGGGTATCAAACGCAGATCGGTCGCGACGGTCATCGCCTCTCTGGTGGCCAGCGACAGCGCATCGGCTTGGCACGAGCCTTCTTCGGCAACCGTAAACTGATACTGCTCGACGAGCCCAACGCAAATCTCGATCCGGATGGGGAGGCAGCGCTGTGCACTGCGATATTGAGCGCACGATCGCAGGGCGCAACCTTCCTGATCGTGACCCACCGGCCACGCCTCCTGACGATTGCGGATCACGTATTGCTGCTCCGCGACGGCACGCAGGTCGCCTTCGGTCCCGTTTCGGAAGTTCTACCCAGCAACACAGCGGGGCTCCCTTTACGCCGGGGTCCGCGTCAGCCCGACCGCCCGCAACTGCTATCTGGCTAGGAGCAGGAATTGTGACAACTCACGTCCACGAACTTTTACTCGGTGCAACGAGCAGCCACGAAATCCTGGAGAAACCCAGGTCCGATGCCCGACGACTCATAAAATGGGGAGCCTTCCTTTTAGCGATTCAATTCGGCGGATTCGGCCTTTGGGCTACATTCGTCCCGCTGCGCAGCGCCGTCATCGCTCCCGGTATCATAAAGGTCCAATCCAAGCGGAAGGCGGTGCAACATTTCGACGGTGGGATATTGAAGACCATTTATGTCCGCGAGAACGAGCAAGTCGAGGCCGGTCAGATCGTTGCAAAACTCGATACGACCCAAGTTGAGGGAAGCCTTGGCGTATTAGAGACAAAATTGTTTGCTGATCTCTCGCTGGATGCACGGTTACTCGCTGAACAAATGCAGTCCACCGCTATTTCATTTCCTGACGAATTACGGAATTCTCCTCGCTCCGAAGCAAAGACGGCAATTCAGACCCAGGAGACGGAGTTCGCGACGCGATCAAGTGCATTGACCGGCGAGCGGAAATTGATCGATCAGCAGACCCGACAACTCATGGAAACGGCCCATGGCCTCGAAAACAGCAGGACAAGCCTGCAAGAGCAACTTCAGTTTCTTCAGGAAGAAATACGAGATACAGCATCGCTATTGGAAAAAGGGCTCGCACGAAAGCCACGCGTACTTGCGTTGAAGAGGGCGGAAGCGGACATGCAGGCCCAACTCACGCGCAATCTGACCCAGCAAGCAGAAACACGCGGGAAAATCGCAGAACTCGTCGATCGTGGAAAACAGCTGGGTCTCAACCAAAGTCAGGATATCGCAAAACAGAGTCACGCAACGCGAGAATCGATCGGCGATCTCAGACATCGGATTGGCGCATTGCGTGAACAACTGGCGCGGACTGATTTACGCGCACCGGAGTCGGGACGGGTTGTTCGCCTCAACAGCAGGGAATTGAACACTGTGTTAGCGCCTCGAGAGACACTCATGGAGATCGTGCCCATCGAGGATCGCCTCGTCATCGAGGCATCGCTGCGGCCGCAGGATCGCGAGGAAGTCATGGCGGGGCAGAACGCTCGTATCCGCATCATTGCCCTCAACATTCGCCGCCGACCCATGCTGGAAGGCCAGGTGACTGCTGTCGCGGCGGATGCGTTCACTGACACGAAGAGCGGCGTCACATCCTACATGGCAGAAATTGATTTGCAGCGATCACCGGAGGTCGAACCTCATCTCACGACTTTGAAGCCCGGCCTTCCGGTCGAAGTCTTTGTTGAAACAGGCATAAGAACATTTGCGGAGTACTTAATTCAGCCGCTGCGCCTACGCGTCCACCGTGCCTTCCGGGAGAGTTGACGCCTTGGCGGAATATTGAACACACAAATTCTTTGGGAGGCATTTATGCAGCAAGGATACCAACAGGAAAACGACCGCTCTGACACCATCGGCTCACTGGCCTTCAGACTTCGAGCTACTCCGGCGAATCCATTGCCCCGCCCCAGCCGCAATTCCAGTGCGCCACAAAACCTGTGGTTTGCGCGATCCTTAGCCCGACTGCTCGAATGCAAACGCTGCTACGCTGCGTTCTTGTCTCCAGAAGGAGATCTACTCGATCAGACTTCAGTTGGATTACCCGCGCCCAGTCCCGCATCGGATGCGTTGGCGAGATCCATCTCGGAGACTTTCAACGGAGACGGCAATTTCATATATCAGTCGTCTACGTCGCCAAACGGGTTTGCACGCCGGCTGATCGGAACGCGCCCGGTCTACGGGCACCACTCGGTCATTGGACGTGTATGTACGGTCTCTGGGGATACTGCCATCTTTATTGCGGGATGGTGGCAGGTGCAGATTCCTGATGCAGAATTCGCTACCGCTAGGCGCGCGATCGAGCTCCTATGGGATGCGGTCGCTGATCTGACAAAGACCACACTGCAGTCTCATCAAATGTGGCTGGATGACATTGAGTCACCCGCCCTGACCATTGACGAAAATCTGATCGTTCGGAGCATGAACAGCGGGTTTCGGCGACTTGTCGGCGAAGGTGTCATCACTCTCGACGGTGGTACGCTCTCGGGATCGACCCCCCTCATCACCACCCAGCTCAGGGACGCTGTTCGAGCCGCTATCATTTCGGATCCAAACCAAAAGAACGTCGGATCGACCGTGCTCATCTCGCAAGAGGAGCAGCGATTTTTGTTTGCTGTGATCGGTTCAATCCCTGGAAATACCGATCCCAATCTTGCTCTCATCTACGTTCCTCAATTCAATGAGGAGGCCGGTGCCCAGCGCATTGCTCTCGCGTTTGGCTTGAGTTGGGTGGAGGCGCGGATTGTTCGCTGTATTCTCCGCGGGCGCTGTCCACGCGCCATCGGATTGGAACTTGGTTTCACGGAAGAAACCGTACGGACTTACATCAAACGCGTCATGCTGAAAGTTGGAATCAATCGCCAATCGGAATTTTTCGTTCTGCATAGTCGAACATTCTCACCGTTCAAGTTGCGACAGCCCGGGGCACCCTACATCACCACATCTTCATCCATGTAAAATCGTGGAGTTCCCGCGGGCATCCAGACGTGATCAGATGGCGCATCGGCAACAGATTGGGATATTGTTAGCGCTGCCCCTCGTTATAGGAATATCGCACGCGGCGACTGCTGGAGATTTGATCATACCGTTATCGTGCGACATTGGTCGCACGTGTTTCATCCAGAATTACGTAGACATCGACGATAGTCCCTCGGCCAAGGACTACATGTGCGGGACATTGACCTATGACGGCCATAACGGCGTCGATTTTCGATTAACGTCACATGGCGGACAGCAGAAGCCGGTTCACGTCGTCGTAGCCGCCGAGGGCACGGTGCTGCGAACTCGCGATGGCCTTGCGGACAGCCCTGTGAAAGGCGACAGGCGCGATGCAGCCAAAGGAAATGAATGCGGCAATGGCGTTGTTGTCAGACATTCCGGAGATCGCGAAACCCAGTACTGCCATATGGCCAAAGACAGCATCTTGGTAAGAGCTGGAGATACAGTCCGCGCCGGCCAAGTTCTCGGTGCCGTCGGCATGTCGGGGCTAACTGAGTATCCGCATCTACACTTTATTGTGCGGCGAGAAGGGAAGGTCATCGATCCCTTTGGAGCAGGCTTGATGCCTGGCGCTTGCGGCAGTCATACTGAAAGTGAATGGACGGACGATGCTCGGGTTCGTCTGGCCTATTCACCGCGCGCAGTCTTGAACTTCGGATTCGCTACCGAAGCAGTCACGAACGATATGATCGAGGTTGACGCTGTCTCTCAGCGCAAGCCAACTACGAAATCTGAAGCCCTTGTCGTTTATGTTCGGACAATTGGCTTGAAGACGGGCGACGAACAGTCACTGACGCTGCGCGATCCCGACGGCAGGATCATCGCCGAGAAGGGTCCAGTTGCAGTTGCGCAAAATCAGGCCCAGACGCTTCTCTTCATCGGAAAAAAGCGGTCCACCGAACCTTGGCCAGGCGGAGTATATTCCGCGACATATATCGTCGGGCGTAACGGCGCCCCGATGTTGAACCAGGTATTTCGTCATGATCTGCGTTAGCGGGTCCATTTTCTATCACGCCTCGACATTCATCTGTACACCTGCGTCGCTCTCTCAGGAGGTGGGCTCTCTGGCGGGTGCCTCCGAAGAATTCTGAAAATAATCCTTGACGTTGTTTTCGAAGAGATTATATTCCATTGCATCCCGTCCCACTTTGAGGGGCGTTGCCAGGGACGCTTGTTAGCGCGGGGCGGGATGTGGCGCCTGCGGGCGGGAGGGAGACGTTTCCTCACGCACTCGGGAGGCCTTGGGTCACCGTCCGGCCCCACTACGGGGGTCTGCCACTCATGCTGGCTGGACGTGGCATTGGTGAACGGCGGGAAACCGTCGGGATCAGCGGACTGCGGAGCTCTGCGCCTTTGCCCGGAAGAACGGTCCCGGGGACAGAAATCGCCACGATGGAGCGTCGAAAGGCGTTTCCGCGGCCTCTGCTGTCCGGCGATCCGGACACTACGCTGCGGCACTGTTACCAAGTCGCGCCTTTCGGCGCTTCATCTCCCTCATTTTCGAGGGAGACCACGGGGACCGCCACGCACGCGCACAGGCGCGGGCAAGGACGGCGCGTGACCGTCACCCAAGTCACTCATATCCAGTCATCATCGTCACAACGGGAGTTCACATGATCATCTCGCAACACGACGCCTGGCATCTCGCGCAGCGCGCCAGGGACAAGAGCGACCTGGCGGCCAAGCGGCTGTCTGATATGATCGTCGCCGCCTGCATCGAGGAGATCGAGCGCGGCAATGCGAACATCCTTCGCACCTATCGCACTTGCTTCATCAAGGCCTGTCGTCGTGCGCACCATTGCACAGGCAGTCGGCCGATCTGTCTGCTGTTTCAACGACGGCGCGTTTTGAATGCAGAGCAACAGCAAGCGATGCTGGACGAGATGTATTGGCGCATCCTGGAGGCGCTCGTCGCCAGCGAGGCGGCGTGATGGATTTGTTAACCGGCATCGCGCGCTGCGGTAGCGCTACCGTGACACCGCCTGCGGGGTCCGTTAGTGTCGCCCGCAACAGAGCGCGGCGATGCGCGCTCATAGCCGGGGTTTTGCGACATGCGCGCACTGACGATCACGACGTTTTCTCCTTTGCGCCCGCGCAGCACGGCGCTTGCTGTTATCGCGGTGCTGGCGCTGCTCGATGTCACGCTGCTGGTGGCGCGCGAATTGCCGAGCGTGCCCGTGCTGCAGAAGGTCGGCTTCGACATGGAGTCCGCCGGCTTCAAGGCGCGCTTTGCCAACGATGCCGCAGGGAAGGCGGCCTTAAGCAAATTACCGGCCTATCGCTTCGTCGTGCACACCACGCCGAACGGGCCGCGCTATCTCTATGCCGATCCCGCCAAATGCATGTGCACCTTCGTCGGCAATCGCGACAACTATCTCAACTATCAGGATATCGTGCGCCGTGGCCTGCCGCAGGCGGATTATGTGGCGCCGGACTACAAGACGCAGGCGAGCGCATTGCTCTCGGACGATCCGATCGCGTCGGACCAGATCGACTGGCAGCCCGACAGTCTCGCGGATGCGTTCCGGGATTATTACTGATCGCGACCTCTCCCCGCCTGGCGAAGCTTGGCTTCGACCGGCGGGGAGAGATCAGAACATCAACCGTCGATCTTGCCCGCGATGATCGGGCCGAACAGCTCCCACTTCTCGCCCTTGAAGCGCTGCATCTGCAGCTGCTCGATCGGGTAGAAGTCGGTCGCCGAGGTCGAGATGGTCACGCCGGGCAGCAATGTGTCGGGCGCGAATTCCTTGAGGTTGGCTGCTTCCTTCATGATGTTCGCGCGGGTCAGGTTGTCACCGGCCTGCTTGAGCACCTGAACGATGGTCTGCGCCTGGCCATAGCCATAGACGACCGAGCCGTCGCTCTTGTCCATGGTGGGCGCATATTTGGCGAGGAAAGCGTAGAATTTCTTCATGCCCTCGTCATTGTCCCAGCTGGAATCGGCGCCGTCCTTAGCGTAGTTCGCCGACAGGATGCCTTGGGCGATCTCGTAGCCCGCCGGCTTCATCACACCGCCGACCGAGGAGCCGACATTGCTCTGGATGAAGGTTGGTTTCCAGCTGAGCTCCGCCACTTTCTTGATCGCCTGCGCAGCGAATTTCGGCGTGGTGAAGCTGACAAAGGTGTCGGCATTGGTCGACTTCAGCTTGACGATGTGGGACTCGATGGTTGGCTCCGACACTTCATAGCTTTCCTCGGCGACAATCATCGATGCCGCCTTGGCGCCGAGACCATCCTTCAGACCCTTCAGCATGTCTTTGCCGAAATCGTCGTTCTGGTACATGACCGCGATCTTGGCGTCGGGCTTTTCTCTCAGCAGATAGGCCGCATAGATCCTGGATTCGCTCTGATAGGCAGGCTGCCAGCCCATGGTCCAGGGGAAGTCCTTGTAGTCGCCGAATTTGGTGGCGCCGGTGGCCACGAACAGTTGCGGGACCTTCTTCGCGTTCATGTATTTCTGAATCGCGGAATTCGATGGCGTGCCGAGCGAGCTGGCGATGAACAGCACTTCGTCGGATTCGACGAGCTTGCGGGCCTGCTCCACAGCCTTCGGCGGCGAGTAGCCGTCGTCATAGGTGATGTAATTGATCTTGCGGCCGTTGATGCCGCCCTGATCGTTGATCATCTTGAAATAGGCTTCTTCCATCTTGCCGATCACGCCATAGGCGGATGCGGGCCCGCTATAGGGCATGATGTTGCCGATCTTGATCTCGGTATCGCTGGCGCCGGTGTCGTATTTTTTCTGGGCGAAGGCAGTACCGCCAAAGGCCGCACTGAGGGCTGCGGCAACCGTGAACGTCATTGCACGCGAGCTGAACGAAGGCATTTCTGATCTCCCTGATCTCTGGATAAACCGCGCGTATTCTTGTTTTTATTGAATGCTGCGGCGCGTCGGATTGAATACTTTTCCGCTGCAACTAGCAAGAAAAAGCCCCTCACGACTTTCGTCGTAAGGGGCTGTTTTATTAAGCAGTTTTAATGTTCCAGCGCGAGTTGTTGCAACGCGCTTTGTCGCTGTCTTCCCAGTCGTCATGCCCGGGTTTGTCCCGGGCATCCACGTCTTGGCTACAAGCTAAGAAGGCGTGGATGGCCGGGACAAGCCCGGCCGTGACGAAGCGTAAGACGGTCGCATTTTTGTGAACGATTACCCGCCGAGCTTGCTGTCGATCGGCGGGCCGAACACATCCCACTTCTCGCCGGTGAAGCGCATCATGCGCAGCTGCTCGATCGGATAGAAATCGGTCGCCGAGGTGTTGATCTTGACGCCCGGCAACAGCGTGTCGGGTGCGAAGTCCTTCAGGTTGGCGGCCTGTTTCATGATGTTGGCACGGGTCAGGTCGTCGCCGGCCTGCTTGAGGACCTGAACCACGGTCTGTGCCTGGCCGTATCCATAAGCAGCCGAGCTTTCGGCGGGATTGGCGAAGGGGGCGTATTTGGCCAGGAAGTCGAGATACTTCTTCATGCCCTCATCGTCCTTCCACTGCGGATCGATGGCATCCTTGGCATAGGCCAGCGACAGCACGCCCTGCGCGTTGTCGATGCCGGCGGGACGCATCACTGCGCCGACCGAGGAGCCGACATTGCTCTGGAAGAACATCGGCTTCCAGCCGATCTCGGCCACCTTCTTGATCGCCTGCGCGGCGAATTTCGGCGTCGAGATCGAGACGAAGATGTCGGCGCCCGATGCCTTCATCTTGACGATGTGCGAGTCGATGGTCGGCTCGGATACTTCATAGCTGTCTTCAGCCACGATCATCGAGGCCTTCTCGCCGAGGCCGTCCTTGAGGCCCTTCAGCATGTCCTTGCCGAGGTCGTCATTCTGGTAGAACACGGCGATCTTGCCGTTCGGCTTCTCGGTGATCGCGTATTGCGCGAAGATGCGGCCTTCGCTCTGATAGGCCGGCTGCCAGCCCATCGTCCATGGCGCGGTCTTGTATTCGCCGAACTTGGTCGCGCCGGTGGCGACGAACAGCTGCGGCACCTTCTTGGCGTTCAGATACTTCAGGATCGCCGTGTTCGACGGCGTGCCGAGCGGACCGAACACGAACAGAACTTCGTCGGATTCGACCAGCTTGCGGGTCTGTTCCACGGCCTTGGCCGGGCTGTAGGCGTCGTCATAGCTGACGAAATTGATCTTGCGGCCGTTGATGCCGCCCTGATCGTTGATCATCTTGAAGTAGGCTTCTTCCATCTTCCCGATGATGCCGTAGGCCGAAGCCGGGCCGCTATAGGGAATGATGTTGCCGATCTTGATCTCGGTATCGCTCGCCCCGGTATCGTATTTCTTCTGGGCATTCGCGGAAGTTGAGAAGGCGAGAAACGCAAACGCCGCGCTCGAGAGCGCGGCGGTGCGCAGAAAGTTTCTGCAGTTCATAGGTCCTCAGTGTTTACGTAGTTTGCCTATCAAGCCCTGTGCCAAATAGGCGAGTTGCCTGGCCCCATTCGGGAGCAGGAAGATGATGATGATCAGAATGACGCCGAACACGGCGCCAGACAGACCCTTCGAGACGTGTTCCGCAATATTCGGAACGAAGACGATGAAAGCCGCACCGGCCAGCGAGCCCGGCAGCCAGCCGACGCCGCCGACCACCATGCCCAGGAACAGCGCAATAGCGAGCTGGATGGTGTAGCCATCCGGCGCCACGAACTGCACGGCGATGGCACCGAGACCGCCAGCAACGCCGGTGATGCCGGCGCTGACGCCGAAGGCCAGCGTCTTGTAGAGCGAGACGTCCACACCCATCGCCGAGGCGGCGATTTCGTTGTCGCGGATCGCCATCATGGCCCGGCCCGACCGCGACTTCAGCAGGTTGACCGAGAGGATGTAGATCAGGATCGTGACCGCGAGGGTGAAGAAGTACAGCCACATGTCCTGCGACACTTTCAGACCCAGCGAGGCCAGGATTTCCGGTGCATCAGGCTTGGTGACGACAAGGCCCTGCACGCCACCGGTCCAGTGTTCGAACACGCCGAGCTTCAGGAGCTGCGGCATCGCCACCGCGAGGGCGAAGGTCGCCAGCGCGAGGTAGATGCCGGAGAGCCGAAGCGCCGGCAGGCCGAATAGGAAGCCGGCGATGAAGCAGACCAGGCCGGCCACAGGGAGCGTCAGTGCGTAGTTGACGCCGACATGTTCCATGAGGATCGCCGACGTATAGGCGCCGAGGGCGTAGAACGCGCTCTGGCCGAGCGAGAACTGGCCGCTGGCGCCGGTCAGGATGTTCAGTGCGAGAACCGCGATGGCGTAGATCAGCCACATCGTCATCTGGAAGATGATGAAGTTTTTCACGAACAGTGGTGTGACGATGAGCAGCGCCAGGATGATCAGCGATGCGAGCGGGCCGAGCGCCATTGCCTTTTTGGGAACGGCAGCGACCGCGGGAGCGGCGGAGACGTCTTGAACGGTGCTCATGATCAAACTCGCTTCACGATGGCACGGCCGAACAGGCCATTGGGTTTGACGACCAGCACGGTGATAATCAGCGCCAGGGCGATGGGCAGTTTCAGCTCATTGCCGACACCCGGGATATAGGTGCCGACGAGGTTCTCGAAGACGCCGACGAGGAACCCGCCAATGACAGCACCCAGTGGGCTCGTGAGTCCGCCGACGACGGCCGCGGCAAATCCGTAGATCAGCACGCCGCCCATCATGTTGGGCTCGAGGAACACGACGGGGGCGATCAGCATACCGGCGATCGAACCGATCGCAGCTGCCATGCCCCAGCCGAGTGCAATCATCCATGAGGTGTTGATGCCGACCAGCCGCGCCGATTCAGGCATCGACGCCGCTGCCCGCATCGCAAGGCCCACGCGGGTGTAGCGGAAGAAGATGAACAGCAGGACGAGCAGGATGATCGTCACGCCGATCATGCCGGCCTGATGCGTCGAGATCAGCTGGCTGCCCAAGAAGGGCGACGAGCCGAACGGCGAGGGAAACTGCTTGATGGTGAAGTCCCAGGTCAGGCCCGCGACGCTGTTGATGATGGCGAACAGCGCGATGAAACCGGCGACGTGGGTCAGCACCGGCGCCTTGGCGAGCGGCTTGAACAAAGCCCGCTCGATGACGATGCCGCCGACAAAGGAGAAAATCAGCGTGAGCGCGAATGCGCCCCAATAGGGTATGCCCCACTGCATCATCTGCCAGGCGACGAAGGTCGAGAACATCGCCATTTCGCCCTGGGCGAAGTTCAGGTGGTCGATCGCCTGGTAGATCATGACCACGGCGAGCGCCATACAGGCGTAGATCGCGCCGGTGGCGATGCCAGCCAGGACTTGGTTGGTAAAGAGTTCCATGGCCGCCCCCTCAATATCCCAGATACGATTTACGGACGTCTTCGTTGTTCGCGATCTCGTCGGCAGTGCCGGACATCACGATGCGTCCTGTTTCGATGACATAGGCCTTGTCGGCGAGTTCGAGCGCGAGCTGCGCGTTCTGTTCGACCACAAGAATGCTGACCTTGTCCTCGCGGTTGATCTTGCCGAGGATCTTGAACAGATCCCGCACGATCAGCGGCGCAAGGCCGAAGGACGGCTCGTCCAGCAGCATCAGGCGGGGACGCAGCATCAGTGCGCGGGCGACCGCGAGCATCTGCTGTTCGCCGCCGGAGAGTGTGCCGGCCTGCTGGGTATGGCGCTGCTTGAGCACCGGGAAGTGGGCATACATGCGCTCGATGTCGTCACCGATCGCCTTGGTATCCTTGCGACTGATCGCGCCGAGCTGCAGGTTCTCTTCCACCGTCATGGTGGTGAAGGTGCCGCGGCCCTGCGGCACATGGGCGATGCCCAGCCGCACGATGCTTTCGGTCGACTTGTTGTCGAGCTTCTTGCCCTCGAACTCGATCGAGCCCGTGGAGCGGATCATGTTGCAGATCGAGCGCAGCGTGGTGGTCTTGCCGGCACCATTGGCGCCGAGCAGGGTGGTCAGGCTGCCTTCTTGCAGTTCGAATTCGAGGCCGTGCAGTGCCTGGACCTGGCCGTAATACGCACGCAGGTCTTTTACGTGAAGCATCGCGGTCATGAGTCTTTGTCTCCCAGATAGGCCTTGATCACAGCAGGGTCTTTCTGGACGGCAGCGGGTGTGCCTTCAGCGAGCTTCTTGCCGAAATTCAATGCGACGACATGGTCGGCGATCGACATCACGAGACCCATGTGATGCTCGACCAGGAGCACCGTCACGCCGCGATCGTCGCGGATGCGGCGGATCAGGTCGCCAAGGATGTAGACTTCCTCATGGTTGAGACCGCCTGCGGGCTCGTCGAGCAGCAGGATCTTCGGTTCGGCGGCGAGCGCACGCGCGAGTTCGACGCGCTTCTGCGTGCCGAAGGGAAGACCGCTGACGATCGTGTCGGCCACGCTATGCAGGTCGAGATAATCAAGGATGTCGTTGACGTCCTTGTTGATCGCAGCTTCTCCTGATCGAACCCATGGCAGCTTCAGCGAGTCGCTGATGATGTCGCTGTTGGTGCGCGCATGCTTGCCGACGCGGACATTGTCACGCACGGTCAGGTTCGGAAACAGCGCAACATTCTGGAAGGTGCGGCCGATGCCGATCTCGGAAATCTTGTGCGCCGGACGATTCAGGATCGTCTGGCCGTCCATCAGGATATCGCCCTTGCTCGGCTGGTAGAGCCGGCTGAGGCAATTGAACAGCGTGGTCTTGCCGGCGCCGTTCGGTCCGATGAGGCCAAGGATGTGGCCCTGTTGCATGTCGAACGAGACGCCGTTCAACGCGATGATGCCACCGAACACAACGCTGACGTCGCGAACCGAAAGCAGCGGCGCCGTCGATGCGACGGGCGCGCGCTCTGCGAGTTGTGCCTGCGTCATGTGCGGCGCCCCTCGATCGTCGGCTGCGGCGAAGTCTTGCGCAGGTCACGACGATGAAGGCTGTCAGAGCCCTTCAACAATGCGTGCAACTTTCCCTCCTGATTTGATTTTTTTGCTGTCGAGTTTTTTGGATTGTGGTGCAGCTGTTCCCCCGAGCGCCGCTTCGATGTTTCTTACCATCGCCAATAGCCGAGGTCCAATATCGTTGAGCAAGCGCTCTTCCGTGAAACGGAACGCGGGCGCGCCGCAATTAAAGGCATATGGACCGGTGCCGTCATTCAATGTCATCGCGACACCGGCAGCGTGCACATCGTCCTGCCACTCGCCTGCCGAGATGACAAAGCCGTGGCGCGCGACCATTTCGCCTGCGCGCTCAAGCCCGTCGCGCATCTTCGACCAGCGATGTCCGTAGTGCTCGCGGAATTCGCGCAATAATTGGGCACGTTCTTCCGGCGGCAACGCCCAGAAATAAGCGCGGCCCATCGCCGTGGTTGCAATGGGGATGCGCGAGCCGACGTCGAGTTGAACGCCGACAGTGAGACTGGAGCGGCTCTGCCCGAAATAGATCATGCTCAATCGATCGCGCGCGCCGACTGCGCAGGCACCGCCGGTTTGCCGCATCAATTCGTCGCGAAATGATTCCGAGAGATGCTTAACGCCTAAGTTCGCAAGTGCAGCATACCCCAGGGCCATGGCTGCTGGCGCGAGTTGATACTTCTCGAAGCGTGGCACAGGTGTAAGGTAGCCCAACTTCGTGAGTGTGTAAGTCAATCGCGAGATGGTTGGCTTCGGCAATTTGGTGCGGGCGGCAATCTCCTGATTGCCGAGAAGCCCGTCATTGGGGCGAAATGCACGCAAGACATCCAGGCCGCGAGCCAATGCGACGACGAAATTGCGATCTGTCGCCACATTCTTCGCTGGACGTTTCATGCTTCCCAAAATTTGGTTTTGTCAGTTTCATACGATTGCACCACGGCCCTCGTTGACAAGGGACGCTCTTCAAAATAACCCTCCGTGTCAAGATGTGGAATTAAATTTCGCAGTGCGAAACTAAGAAAATCAGACCGGTAAACGTAGCCAAGGAGAATGCCGTGAGCGATGTCGTAAAGCTTGAACGTCATGATGAAGTCGCCATCGTCACGATCAACTCTCCCCCTGTAAATGCGCTGAGTGCGGCGGTTCGCCGCGGCATTTTTGAGAACGTCAAAACGGCCGCTGCCGATCCTGCCGTGAAGGCGATCGTCATCGCATGCGCAGGCCGTACCTTCGTTGCCGGCGCCGACATCACCGAATTCGGCAAGCCGCCGCAGTCGCCCGGATTGAGCGAAGTCATTGCGGAAATCGAGAATTGTTCCAAACCGGTGATCGCCGCGATCCATGGCACCGCGCTGGGCGGCGGCCTCGAGCTCACACTCGGCTGTCATTTCCGCGTGGCGACAAAAGAAGCCAAGCTCGGCCTGCCTGAGGTGAAGCTCGGCCTGTTGCCGGGTGCCGGCGGAACGCAGCGCCTGCCGCGCGCAGTCGGTCCTGAACTCGGCGTCAAGATGGTCGTCACCGGTGATCCGATCAGCGCATCTGAAGCCTTGAAGAACGGTCTGATCGAAGAGATCGTCGAAGGTCCGGCCTCGGGCGCAGAAGCTTTTGCGCGCAAGGTCATCGCTGAGAAGCGTCCGCTGCGCCTGCTGCGCAACGACGATTCCAAGCTTGCCGCCGCCCGCGCCGATCGCACCATCTTCACCAATGCCGCTGCAGCCGCCAACAAGAAGAACCGCGGCATGAATGCGCCGCTGGCCTGCGCCGAAGCCGTGAGCTGGACGCTCGACGTGCCGTTCGACGAGGCGCTCAAGAAGGAGCGCGAGATGTTCCTCAAGCTGGTCGCCGACGACCAGTCCAAGGCGCAGCGTTATGCCTTCTTCTCCGAGCGCGAAGCCGCCAAGGTCCAGAACGTGCCGGAAGGCGTCAAGCCGCGTCCGGTCGAGCGCGTCGCCATCATCGGCGCCGGCACCATGGGCGGCGGTATTGCGATGTCCTTCGCCAATGCCGGTATTCCCGTCACGCTGATCGAGACCGGCGAGGAGCAGCTCAAGCGCGGCCTCGGCATCATGCAGAAGAACTATGAAGCCACTGCAGCCCGCGGTGGCATTCCTGCCGATGCGCCGGCCAAGCGCATGGCGCTGATCAACGGAGTCGTTGGCCTTGAGAACGTCAAGGATGTCGATCTGGTGATCGAGGCCGTGTTCGAAACCATGGCGATCAAGAAGGAAGTGTTCACCGCGCTGGATGCCTATGCCAAGCCGGGCGCCATCCTCGCCAGCAACACCTCGTATCTGAACATCGACGAGATCGCGGCCGTCACCAAGCGTCCGCAGGACGTGCTTGGCATGCACTTCTTCTCGCCGGCCAATGTCATGAAGCTGTGCGAAATCGTCCGCGCCGACAAGACCGCGCCGGACGCGCTCGTCACCGCTGTCGCTGTCGCCCGCAAGATCGCCAAGGTCCCGGCCGTGGTCGGCGTCTCCGACGGCTTCGTCGGCAACCGCATGCTCGCGGCCCGCTCCAAGCAGTCCGAGAAGTTGCTGTTCGAAGGCGCGCTGCCGCAGCAGGTCGATGCCGTCGTCACCAAGTTCGGCATGCCGATGGGTCCGTTTGCCATGGGCGATCTCGCCGGCCTCGATATCGGCTGGCGCTCGCGCAAGGACCGCGGCATCACCTCGCCGATCGCCGATGCGCTCTGCGAAGCCGGCCGCTTCGGTCAGAAGACCGGCAAGGGCTATTACAAGTATGAAGCCGGCTCCCGCGCGCCGGTGCCGGATCCGGAAGTCGAGAAGCTCATCGACGATACCTGCCGGAGCCTGGGCCTGACCCGTCGCGCCGTCAGCGACCAGGAAATCCTGGAACGCATGATGTATCCGATGATCAACGAGGGTGCCCGCATCCTCGAAGAGAAGGTCGCTTCGCGTCCGAGCGATATCGACGTGATCTGGCTCTATGGCTATGGCTGGCCGATCTATCGCGGCGGCCCGATGTTCTATGCCGATCAGGTCGGCCTCAAGCAGATCGTCGAGCGCCTGCAGTTCTATGCCAAGCAGACCAACGATCCGTCGCTGGAGCCGGCTGCGCTGCTGAAGAAGCTGGCAGATGAAGGCAAGACGTTTGCTTCGCTGGCGAAGGGCTAGTTGTGGTGACGCGAGCACGATGTGCTCCCCTCCCCCTTGCGGGGAGGGGCCGGGGGCGGGGGTCCCCGGGCGACGTCACTTGTGGCTTACCCCCCTCCCTGACCCTCCCCCGCAAGGGGGGAGGGAACATTGGCGCCGTGCGCTCCTTATGTAAGCAGGCCACGCCATGACCCATCCCGGCGAACAGCACTACCCACCGGGCGTCACATGGGACGCGCCGATCGCGCGTGGGTCGCTGCCGGGTCTGCTTGCCGACTCCGTTGCAAAACATGGCACCCGCACCGCCATCGAATTTCGGGATCAGCCGATCTCGTTCAACGATCTGCAGGCGCGTGTCGATATCGTAGCTGCCGCGCTGATGCGCGCCGGCTATGGCAAGGGCTCCTCCATCGGTATCTTCCTCGGCAATACGCCCGATCATCCGGTCCATTTCTTCGGCGGTCTCAAGGCCGGCGCGCGGCTCGTGCATCTGTCGCCGCTCGATGGCGAGATCGCGCTGTCGCACAAGCTCAAGGATTCCGGCGCGCGCGTGCTCGTGACGAGCAACCTCGCGGCGTTGCTGCCGATGGCGCTCAAGTTTCTCGACAAGGGCCTGCTCGACAGGCTGATCGTCTGCGAGGACGACGACTGGGGCGCTGTGAACAATCCGCAGCTGCCGCTGCCGGAAAATCCCGCCATCGTCACTTTCCGCAATTTTACCGCAGGCGCCACGCCGCCGACGCAGTGGCCCGAGATTTCTGCCGATGACGTCGCATTGCTGCAATATACCGGCGGCACCACCGGCCTGCCGAAAGGCGCGATGCTGAGCCACGGCAATCTCACCTCGGCGGTCTCGATCTACAATCTATGGGGCGCGCCGGCACGCGCCGGGCGCAATCGGATCGAGCGCGTCATCTGCGTGCTGCCTCTGTTTCATATCTATGCACTGACCGTGATCCTGCTGAGCCGCATCAGCCTCGGCGACACCATTTCGCTGCATCAGCGTTTCGATGTCAGCCGCGTGCTCGACGATATCGAGAAGAAGAAGGCCACCGTATTTCCCGGCGTGCCCACCATGTGGATCGCCATCGCGGCCGATCCGTCGCTGGAGACCCGCGATTTGTCGTCGCTGGTGTCGGCGGCCTCTGGCGGCGCGCCGTTGCCCGATGAAGTGGCGCGTCTGTTCGAGCGCAAGACCGGCCTGTCGCTGAAGAGCGGCTGGGGCATGACCGAGACCTGCTCGCCCGGCACCAGTCATCCACCCGGTGGCCTCGACAAGCCGGGCTCGATCGGCCTGATGCTGCCAGGGATCGACATTGACGTGGTGTCACTCGATGACCCGACCAGGGTGCTCGGCGTCAACGAAACCGGCGAAATTCGCATCAAGGGGCCGAACGTCACCAAAGGCTACTGGAATCGCGCGCAGGAGAGTGCCGAGTCATTCGTCGGCGATCGCTTCCTCACCGGCGATATCGGCTACATGGATGAAGACGGATTCTTCTATCTGGTCGATCGCAAGAAGGACATGATCATCTCCGGCGGTTTCAACGTCTATCCGCAGATGATCGAGCAGGCGATTTACGAACATCCCTCCGTACAGGAAGTGATCGTGATCGGCGTCGTCGATCAATATCGCGGTGAAGCGGCTAAGGCCTTTATCAGGCTGCGCAATGGCGCGGCGCCGTTCACCATCGACGAGCTGCGCGCGTTTCTCACCGGCAAGCTCGGCAAGCATGAACTACCGGCCGCCCTGGATTTCGTCGACGATTTGCCGCGCACTGCGGTCGGAAAACTCTCGCGCCACGCCTTGCGCGGGTTGCAACCCACGCCCATCATGAACCAAGAAACAACCTCGCAACAACAAACCGCCTCTGGAGGACCCCGCCCATGACCGAAGCCGTTATCGTTTCCACCGCCCGTACGCCGATCGGCAAGGCCTATCGCGGTGCCCTTAACGCCACCGAAGGCGCGACGCTGCTCGGCCATGCCATCGAGCATGCCGTCAAGCGCGCCGGCATCGATCCCAAGGAAGTCGAAGATGTGGTGATGGGCGCAGCCCTGCAGCAGGGTGCGACCGGCGGCAACATCGCACGCAAGGCGCTGCTCCGCGCCGGTCTGCCGGTCACGGTTGGCGGCACCACCATCGATCGTCAGTGCGCTTCGGGCCTGCAGGCGATTGCACTGGCTGCGCGTTCGGTGATCTTCGACGGCGTCGAGATCGCGGTTGGCGGCGGCGGCGAGTCGATCTCGCTGGTGCAGAACGAGCATGCCAACAAGTTCCACACCGTCGATCCCGAACTGATGAAGATCAAGGGCGACGTCTATATGCCGATGCTCGACACTGCCGAGACGGTGGCCAAGCGCTACAACATCTCGCGCGAACGCCAGGACGAGTATTCGTTGGAGAGCCAGCGCCGCACCGCAGCCGCGCAGCAGGGCGGCAAGTTCAACGATGAACTGGCGCCGATCTCCACCAAGATGGGGGTCGTCGACAAGGCGACCGGCGAAGTCTCGTTCAAGGACATCACGCTGTCCAAGGATGAAGGCCCGCGTCCAGAAACCACTGCCGAAGGCCTCGCCGGTCTGAAGGCCGTGCGCGGCGATGGCTTCACCATCACCGCCGGCAATGCCTCGCAGCTTTCGGACGGCGCCAGCGCCACCGTGATCATGAGCGACAAGCTCGCTGCGCAGAAGGGCCTTAAGCCGCTCGGCATCTTCCGCGGCTTCGTTTCCGCCGGCTGCGGGCCGGATGAAATGGGCATCGGTCCGGTGTTCGCCGTGCCACGTCTCTTGAAGCGTCATGGCCTCAAGATCGAGGACATCGATCTCTGGGAACTCAATGAAGCCTTCGCCGTGCAGGTTCTGTACTGCCGCGACAAGCTCGGCATCGATCCGGAGAAGCTCAACGTCAATGGCGGCGCGATCTCGGTCGGCCATCCCTATGGCATGTCGGGCGCACGTCTCGCTGGTCACGCACTGATCGAAGGCCGTCGCCGCAAGGCGAAATATGCCGTCGTCACCATGTGCGTCGGCGGCGGCATGGGCTCCGCCGGCCTGCTCGAAATCGTTCAGTAATTACAAATCTGCTCACAAGGAGGATCCGATGGATCTGAGCTTCAGCAAAGAAGAAACAGCATTCCGCGACGAGGTGCGCACCTTTTTCCGCGAAAGCCTCGACCCGGCGGTGCGCAAGAAACTGCAGGAAGGTCACCACACCAGCAAAGACGACCTGGTGAACTGGCAGCGCACGCTCAACAAGAAGGGCTGGGCCGTCCCGCATTGGCCGCAGGAATATGGCGGCACCGGCTGGAGCGCCGCCAAGCAGTACATCTTCCTGGAAGAGCTGCAGAAGACCCCCGCGCCGCCGCCGCTGCCGTTCGGCGTCAACATGGTTGGCCCGGTGATCTACACTTTCGGCAATGAGCAGCAGAAGAAGCACTTCCTGCCGCGCATTGCGAATATGGACGACTGGTGGTGCCAGGGCTTCTCGGAGCCGGGCTCGGGTTCGGACCTTGCCTCGCTGAAGACCACGGCGAAGAAGAAGGGCGATACCTATATCGTCAACGGCCAGAAGACCTGGACTACGCTCGCGCAACATGCCGACTGGATCTTCTGCCTTTGCCGCACCGACCCCGATGCGAAGAAGCAGTCGGGCATCTCCTTCATCCTCATCGACATGAAGTCGAAGGGCATCACCGTCCGCCCGATCCAGACCATCGATGGCGGCGTCGAAGTCAACGAAGTGTTCTTCGATGAGGTCGTGGTGCCGGCCGAGAATCTGGTTGGTGAAGAGAACAAGGGCTGGGATTACGCCAAATTCCTGCTTGGCAACGAGCGCGTCAACATTGCGCGCGTCGGCATGTCGAAGGAGCGCATCCGCCGCATCAAGGAGCTGGCGTCCAGCGTGATGTCCGGTGACAAGCCGCTGATCGAGGATCCGCAGTTCCGCCAGAAGCTCGCGGCGACCGAGATCGAGCTCAAGGCGCTCGAACTGACGCAGATGCGCGTCGTCGCCGCTGAAGGCAAGCACGGCAAGGGCAAGCCGGATCCGGCCTCGTCGATCCTCAAGATCAAGGGTTCGGAAATCCAGCAGACGCTCACCGAGCTGCTGCTCGAAGTCACCGGGCCGTTCGCACTGCCGTTCATGCCGGAAGGCGAGGGGCAGAACGAAGAGGGTGACTGGGCCTCGCCGATCGCGCCGACCTATTTCAACTACCGCAAGGTGTCGATCTATGGCGGCTCCAACGAGATTCAGCGCAACATCATCGCGAAAGCGGTGCTGGGGCTGTGATGTCTTCCTTCTCCCCGCTTGCGGGGAGAAGGTGGTCCGATTGCGCGTAGCGCATTCGGACCGGATGAGGGGGAGCCTCCGCCGGCTCGGTGCCCGCGGTTAGTCCCCCTCACCCGAAGGCTCCGCTTCGCTCGCCCTCGACCTCTCCCCGCAAGCGGGGAGAGGTTAGGGAGCTTAAACACATTCACACGCGCGTTACGCGCGATCCGAGAGAGAAAGACCATGGATTTTGATTTGTCGGAGGAGCAACGCCTCCTCAAGGACAGCGTCGACGGCCTGCTGAAATCGTCCTACGAATTCGAGGCTCGCAAGAAGTATCGCGCCGAGAAGGGCGGCTGGAGCCGCGATGTCTGGGGCAAGTTCGCCGAACAGGGCTTGCTCGGTCTGCCGTTCTCCGAGGACGACGGCGGCTTCGGTGCCGGTCCGATCGAGGCCATGATCGTGATGGAAGCGCTGGGCCGCAATCTCGTGGTCGAGCCCTATCTCGACACGGTGGTGCTCGGCGGCGGCTTCCTGCGCCGCGCCTCGGCGGAGCAGCGTGCTGCGCATCTGCCCGGGATCATCGACGGCTCCAAGACCATGGCTTTCGCACAGGTCGAGCGTGATTCACGCTATGACCTCGGGGACATCAAGACGTCGGCCAAGAAGAGCGGTTCGGGCTACACGTTGTCCGGCGAGAAGTTCGTCGTCGGTCATGGCGACACCGCCGATACGCTGATCGTCACCGCGCGCACCGCCGGTGGCCAGCGCGATGCCAAGGGCGTTGGCGTGTTCCTGGTGCCCGCCAATGCCAAGGGCGTCGACATCAAGGGCTATGAGACGCAGGACGGCAGCCGCGCCGCCGATATCAAGCTGAACAATGTCGAGGTCGGCGCAGATGCTGCGATTGGCAATGCCGAGGATGGCTTGTCGATCGTCAATCAGGTCGTCGATGACGCGCGCATCGCACTGTGCGCCGAAGCGGTCGGCGCGATGGAAGAAGCGCTGAAGATCTCCGTCGAATACATCAAGGAGCGCAAGCAGTTCGGCGTCGCCATCGGCTCGTTCCAAGCGCTGCAGCACCGCGCAGCCGACATGTTCACCGCGCTGGAAACCGCGCGCAGCATGTCGTTCCTGGCCTCGATGGCGTCGAGCTTCACCGATCTTGACGAACGCACCAAGACGGTCGCCGCCGCCAAGGTGCAGATCGGCCGCTCCGCGCGCTTCGTCGGTCAGGGCGGCGTGCAGCTGCATGGCGGCGTCGGCGTGACCATGGAGTACAAGATCGGCCACTACTTCAAGCGGCTGACCATGATCGAGCAGCAGTTCGGCGATGCCGATTATCACCTGCGCCGCGTCGCGCAGGCGGGCGGGATCACGGAGTAACTCTGCTCTTAACCTCTCCCCGCTTGCGGGGAGAGGTCGGATTGCGAAGCAATCCGGGTGAGGGGGACTCTCCACGCGCTCATGAACTCGTGGAGAGTCCCCCTCATCCGACTCGAACGCGCTACGCGCATTCGAGCCACCTTCTCCCCGCATGCGGGTAGAAGGAATGCGCCATCGCTAAAATCAATCAACAACAAGGAGACCGCCCGTGAAAAATCCCTTCGATCTCACCGGCAAGGTCGCCGTCATCACCGGCTCCAGCCGCGGCATCGGCAAGGCCTCCGCGGAACTGCTGGCGCAACTCGGTGCCAAGGTCGTCGTCTCCAGCCGCAAGGCCGATGCCTGTCAGGCCGTGGTCGATGGCATCAAGGCCAATGGCGGCGATGCCCATGTCATTCCCTGCAACATCTCGCGCCGCGATGAAGTCGAAGCCCTGATCGACGGCACGGTGAAGCATTACGGCCCGATCGATATTCTGGTCTGCAACGCCGCGGTGAATCCCTATTACGGGCCGCTGCTCGATATTGCGGATGAGGCCTTCGACAAGATCATGGGCTCCAACGTCAAGAGCAATATCTGGCTTTGCGCCAAGGCGATCCCGGCCATGGCCGAGCGCGGCAAGGGCTCGGTGGTCATTATCTCATCCATCGGCGGTCTGCGCGGGTCCACGGTGATTGGCGCCTACGGCATCTCCAAGGCTGCCGACTTCTCCCTGTGTCGCAGCCTCGCCGGCGAATGGGGACCGAAGGGCGTGCGCGTCAATTGCATCGCGCCTGGGCTGGTGAAGACCGACTTCGCGAAAGCGCTGTGGGAAGACGAGGCCAATCTCAAGCGCCGCACCGCGACCACGCCGCTGCGCCGGATCGGTGAGCCCCACGAGATCGCCGGTGCCGTCGCCTATCTCGGCTCGGATTCCTCCACCTTCATGACCGGCCAGACCATCGTCATCGACGGCGGCGTGACGACCGCATCGGTGTGACGTCCTTACCCTCCCCTGAAGGGGGAGGGTCGATGAACGCGTAGCGTTCGTCGGGGTGGGGTGAAGCCACAGACGCTGTCCCCCGCAGCTTCACCCCATCCCGCCTCTCACCGCGCTGTGCGCGATGATCGCCGACCCTCCCCCTGCAGGGAAGGGTAAGAAATCCCGCGAAACAAACCTCCGGCGGTAGCCACTTGCCGCCTGCCTCAATCCTTTCCCGTTTTTTAACACTTAGGGCGCACGGATAGCCGCAGCTGGAGAGTTCCCGTGCGGCAGACGGATATCGCGATCATTGGTGGCGGCCTCGCCGGGTCGACGGCTGCGGCGATGCTCGGTCGCGCCGGTGTGTCTGCGATCCTGATCGAGCCGCATCAGGTCCATCCGCCCGAACTCCGCTGCGAGAAGATCAGCGGCGGCGTCCAGCTCGAGCGGCTCCGCAAGACGGGTCTCGTCGATGCGGTGCTCGGTGCCGCCACCCATGACGACGAGATCTGGATCGCGCGTTTCGGCCGCGTGATCGACAAGCGCCCGAGCCAGCAGCACGGCTTTCTCTACGACACGCTGGTCAATACCGTGCGTGGCCAGATTCCATCCACCGTCGAGACCATTCACGCCAAGGCGACCTCGATCGCCACATCGGATGACCGTCAGACCGTCGGCCTGTCCAATGGCGAGGAGATTTCCGCGCGTCTCGTTGTCCTCGCCAATGGCGCCAGTGTCAGCCTGCGCAATCAACTCAATATCGGCCGCCCGGTCATCTCGGCCAATCATTCGATCTCGGTGGGTTTCGATATCGCGCCCGTCGGCCGTGAACGTTTTGCCTTTCCGGCGCTCACTTATTTCGCGGAAACCACGGTTCATCGCACCGCCTATGTCACGCTGTTTCCCATTGGCAAGACCATGCGCGGCAACCTGTTCGTCTATCGCGAGACCGACGATCCCTGGATTCGCCAGATGCGGCGCACGCCGGAGGCAGCATTGGATGCCTGCCTGCCGAAACTGCGCGCGCTGATCGGCGACTACAAGATATCCGGCGATATCAAGATCCGCCCCATCGATCTCTATGAGAGCGACAATGTGGTCCAGCCTGGCGTCGTGCTGGTGGGCGATGCCTTTGCTTCGCCGTGCCCGGGCAGCGGCACCGGCACCGACAAGGTGTTCACCGATGTCGCGCAGCTTTGCAGCGTACACATCCCGAACTGGCTCGCGACCGATGGCATGGGCGCCGACAAGATCGCGCAATATTACGCCGATCCTCTGAAACTGGAATGCGACGCCTGGGCCAACGGCAAGGCGTTCAAGCTGCGCTCGGTGACAACAGAGAATTCGCTGTATTGGCGCGCACAGCGCTGGGCACGTTTCTTCGGCCGGCTGGGCGAGGGCATGGTGCGGCGGGCCCGCGAGACGCTGCCGCGCGAACTGGCGATGGTCGCGTCCGCTCTGGTCATGATGATCGACTCGGCGACTTGACCGCCGGCGCTGCCGCTTGACGCGCCCGCGCTAATCCGGTTGCCTGCGCCTCCCAACACAACGCGACCACAATCTTTCGGGAAGAAACGTCATGTCTTTCGTGATGGCCATCGATCAAGGCACCACATCCTCGCGCGCGATGATCTTTCGCGCCGACATCTCGATCGCGGCCAGTGCGCAGCAGGAATTCCCGCAGCATTTCCCGGCCTCCGGCTGGGTCGAGCATGAGCCCGAGGATATCTGGACCTCGACGTTGGCCGTTTGCCACGAGGCCATGACGAAGGCGGGCGTTACCGCGAAGGATATTGCCGCCATCGGCATCACCAATCAGCGCGAGACCGTGGTGGTGTGGGATCGCGTCACGGGGCAGGCCGTGCACCGTGCCATCGTCTGGCAGGACCGCCGCACCGCGGAGATCTGCGCCCAGATGAAGGCCGACGGCCATGAGCCGTTGATCACGCAAAAGACCGGCCTGATCATCGATCCGTATTTCTCCGGCACCAAAGTGGCGTGGATTCTCGATCATGTTCCTGGCGCGCGCGACCGCGCCGAGCGCGGCGAATTGCTGTTCGGCACCGTCGATTGCTATCTGCTGTGGCGGCTCACGGCGGGCAGGGTGCACGCCACCGACGCCACCAATGCCTCGCGCACGCAGTTGTTCAACATCCACACCGGCGAGTGGGATGACGAACTGCTGAAGCTGCTGCGCGTGCCCAAGGCTATGCTGCCCAGGGTGCAGGATTCATCGTCCGATTTCGGCAGCACCGATCTGTTTGGTGGCACGATCATCATCGGCGGTATTGCCGGCGATCAGCAGGCTGCAACCATCGGGCAGGCCTGTTTTGCGCCGGGCATGATCAAGTCCACTTACGGCACCGGCTGCTTTGCCCTGCTCAATACCGGGACGACGCCGGTGCAATCGAAGAACAAGCTGCTCACAACCGTGGCGTATCAACTCAACGGCGTGCGGACCTATGCGCTGGAAGGTTCGATCTTCGTTGCCGGCTCCGCCGTGCAGTGGCTGCGTGACGGGCTCGGCATCATCAAGAGCGCGGCCGAAAGCGGGCCGCTCGCTGATCAGAACGATTCTTCGCAATCGGTCTATCTGGTCCCGGCCTTTGTCGGGCTCGGTGCGCCTTACTGGAATCCCGATGTGCGCGGAGCGCTGTTCGGACTGACGCGCAACACCGGCCCGGCCGAACTCGCCCATGCCGCGCTGGAAAGCGTCTGCTATCAGACGAGGGATCTCTATGCGGCGATGCGTGCCGACTGGCCCGATGTCTCCGCTGCGACTGTCGTGCTGCGCGTCGATGGCGGCATGACCGCATCGGACTGGACCATGCAGCGTCTCGCGGATCTGCTGAATGCACCAGTCGATCGCCCGATGATCCAGGAAACCACCGCGCTGGGTGCTGCCTATCTCGCCGGTCTCACGGCCGGCGTATTTCCGGAGCCTGCCAAATTCGCCGACAACTGGCGGCTCGAACACCGCTTCAAGCCGGCCATGAGCGAAGCCACACGGACACGAAAACTGAAGGGCTGGGCGCAGGCAGTGAAGGGCGTATTGGCGAGCGATCCGGGGAAAGATTGAAAGCTTGCTCACCAAACAGAAAGAGCCGCCTGTGCGGGCGGCTCCTATAATGGTCATGTCAGGCTGACCGTGCCTGTTGTTGGTTGTTAGCGCCAGCCGCGATGCCGTCCGCGCGACCAGCCATAATGATGGCCGCGTCCGCGGCCCCAGCCGTAATGATGTCCACGCCCGCCGCGGTGCATGCCGTGATGTCCGCCGCCATGGCCACGAATCTGGATGATGTCGCTGGCGGTGCTCGCAGGTGCAAGCCCACCGACCGGCATGGCGTTCGCTGGAAGCATCAGGCCCAGACCCAGGAGTGCCGCGGCTGCCGTCGCGATCATGGTACGTTTCATTTCAACCCTCCAAACGCAAATATTGCGCATACGACAAGCTGCGGCCTTCCTGATCGTTCCGTCGCCACGGGATTGAAACGATAACTTTGCCGGGAGCGGAATTCGTCGCGGCGGTGGTAGAGAGAAAATAATCCCTCGCGCCCTATTGACGAAAATCCTATATAGGTCTATATGCCTTCTATCCCGTTCGCGAGGGGCGCTTCTAGAGGCGTCTTGAAGTGGAACAGGGATGCGGCGCCTGCGGGTGTGGGGTGACGTACCCCGCGCACTCGGGAGGCCTTGGGTCACCGTCCGACCCCACTACGGGGGTCTGCCACTCATGCTGGCTGGACGTGGCATTGGTGAACGGCGGGAAACCGTCGGGATCAGCGGAGTGCGGAGCTCTGCGCCTTTGCCCGGAAGAACGGTCCCGGGGACAGAAATCGCCGCGGTGGCGCGCCGTGAGGCGTTGCGCGGTTGCAGCTTGCCGGCGTTCCGGTGGAGCGGATCGCGATAAAACCACCCTTTGCGCCTCACGGCGCGCCGCCGCCCCTCATGTTTCGAGGGGCACTGCTCATACCTCGGACGCGCAAGCGCCGCGAGAATGCGAGAGCTTGGCTGTTTGACAAGCACATCCTGCGACTTGCAAAGCGCTACTTCGCTCCGACCTTCTTGCCGCGATACATCAGATGCACCGCGCAGTTACATCCCGGCGGATGGGTCGCGAGTTCGTCATTGGCAGGCGCGGGTACGGCGACCGGCGCAGGCTCGGCACCGGCACCCGGAATGTAGTTCAGCACAGGCGCCAGCCAACGTTCCACCTCGGCCACGCTCATGTTCTTGCGCGCGGCATATTCCTCGACCTGATCGCGCTCGATCTTGCCGACGCCGAAATAATAGCTCTCGGGATGGCTGAAATAGAGCCCGGACACCGACGAGCCCGGCCACATGGCGTAGCTTTCGGTGAGTGTTACGCCCGCAGTGTTCTCCGCATCGAGCAATTTGAAGATCGTCGCCTTCTCGGTGTGATCGGGCTGTGCGGGATAGCCGGGGGCAGGGCGGATGCCTTGATACTTTTCAAGGATCAGATCGTCGGTCGAGATATTCTCGTCCGGCGCATAGGCCCAGAACTCCTTGCGCACGCGCTCATGCATGCGTTCTGCAAAGGCTTCGGCGAGACGGTCGGCCAGCGCTTTGCACAGGATCGACGAATAGTCGTCATTGGCGTTCTTGAAGCGATCGGCGATGATATCCTCGCCGATGCCCGCGGTGACGACGAAGCCGCCGATATAATCCGGCACATTCGAGGTCTTCGGCGCGATGAAGTCGGAGAGCGCTGCGTTGAAGCGGCCCTCGCGCTTCTCGAGCTGCTGGCGCAACGTGTAGAGCGTCGCAATCTCGGTTGAGCGGGTGTCATCCGCATAGAGGCGGATGTCGTCGCCCACGGCATTGGCCGGCCAGAAGCCGATGGTTGCCTTCGCCGTGAACCACTTTTCCTCGACGATCTGCTTGAGCATTTTCTGCGCATCGGCATAGAGCGACGTCGCGACTTCGCCGACCACGCTGTCGGTGAGGATGCCGGGGAAACGGCCGGACAGTTCCCAGGTCTGGAAGAACGGCGTCCAGTCGATATAGGCAGCAAGCTCTTCGAGCGAATAATCGCTGAAAGTCCGGATGCCCAGGAAGGTCGGCTTGCGCACCGTCTTGCTGAAGTCCGCGACATGCGCATTGGCGCGCGCTGCGATGAGCGAGAGGCGCTTCTTGTCCTGCTGGGCGCGGAAATGCGCGGCAGAAATCTTCGCATAATCGGCGCGCACCTCGGCCGCATAGGCGACGCTCTTCTCCGGCGACAGCAGCGACGAGGCAACGCCCACGGCGCGGCTGGCGTCGTTGACATGCACAACGGCGCCGGCGCGGTAGTTCGGATCGATCTTCACCGCGGTATGCACACGGCTGGTCGTCGCGCCGCCGATCAGCAGCGGCATCTTCAGACCCTGCCGTTCCATCTCGCCGGCCAGGAACGTCATCTCGTCCAATGACGGCGTGATCAGGCCGGACAGACCGATGATGTCGGCGCCTTCGGCCTTGGCGGTATCGATGATCTTCGAGGCCGGCACCATGACGCCGAGATCGATGACCTCGAAATTGTTGCACTGGAGCACGATGCCGACAATGTTCTTGCCGATGTCGTGGACATCGCCCTTCACGGTGGCGAGCACGATCTTGCCCGCATTCTTGCGGCCATCGCCGGTGATCCCTGCGGCGAGATTGTCGGCCTTCTCCTGCTCCATGAACGGCATCAGGTAAGCCACCGCCTGCTTCATCACGCGGGCCGACTTCACCACCTGCGGCAGGAACATCTTTCCGTCGCCGAACAGGTCGCCGACAATGTTCATGCCGGCCATCAGCGGGCCCTCGATGACATGCAGCGGGCGTGCCACGGTGAGGCGTGCGGCTTCGGTGTCTTCGTCGATATATTGGGTGATGCCGTGCACCAGCGCGTGGCTCAGCCGCTTCTCCACCGGCCATTCGCGCCAGGTGAGATCCTGCTCCTTGGCCTGCTTGGTCTGGCCGCGGAACTTCTCGGCGAGTTCGAGCAGCCGTTCGGAGGCGCCGGGATCGCGGTTGAGGATGACGTCCTCGCAGACCTGGCGCAGCTCGGGATCGATGTCGTCATAGACGATCATCTGTCCGGCATTGACGATGCCCATATCCATGCCCGCCTTGATGGCGTGATACAGGAACACCGAATGCATCGCTTCGCGAACCGGCTCGTTGCCGCGGAACGAGAAGGAGAGGTTGGAGACGCCGCCGGAGATATGCGCATGCGGCAGGTTCTGCCGGATCCAGCGCGTCGCCTCGATGAAGTCGACGCCGTAATTGTTGTGCTCTTCGAGGCCAGTCGCGATGGCGAAAATGTTCGGATCGAAAATGATGTCTTCCGGCGGGAAGTTCAGCTCACCTACCAGAATGTCGTAAGCGCGTTTGCAGATCTCGGTCTTGCGCGCGAACGTGTCGGCCTGGCCGACCTCGTCGAACGCCATCACGACCACGGCGGCGCCATGGCGCTGCGCGATCTTGGCCTCATGGATGAACTTCTCCACGCCTTCCTTCATCGAGATCGAATTGACGATCGGCTTGCCCTGAACGCATTTCAGGCCGGCTTCGATGACGTTGAATTTCGACGAGTCGACCATCACCGGCACGCGGGCGATGTCCGGCTCGGAGGCGACCAGATGGAGGAACTCGACCATCGCCGCTTCGGAATCCAGCAGGCCTTCGTCCATATTGACGTCGATGACCTGTGCGCCGTTCTCGACCTGGTCGCGCGCCACTTGCAGCGCGGCGGTGTAGTCGCCGGCGGTGATCAGCTTGCGGAATTTAGCCGAGCCGGTGACGTTGGTGCGCTCGCCGACATTGACGAAGGGAATCGCCGAGGTCAGTTCGAACGGCTCCAGACCTGACAGGCGCAGGAGCGGTGCGATCTCTGGCACGACGCGCGGCTTGTGCGGCGCGACGGCCTTGGCGATGGCCGCGATATGGTCCGGCGTGGTGCCGCAGCAACCGCCGACCACATTGACGAGGCCGCTGGCAGCGAACTCGCCGATCAGCCCCGCCATGAATTCCGGGCTCTCGTCATACTGGCCGAATTCGTTGGGCAGGCCGGCATTCGGATAGGCGCAGACGAGGGTATCGGCGACGCGGCCGATATCGGCGATATGCGCGCGCAGGTCTTCGGCGCCGAGCGCGCAGTTGAAGCCGATGGTCGCGGGCCTGGCGTGCTTCACCGAATTCCAGAACGCTTCGGGCATCTGGCCGGACAGCAGGCGTCCGGACTTGTCGGTGATGGTTCCGGAGATCATCACGGGCACGTCGATGCCGCGCGCCTCGCAGATTTCGGCAATGGCATAGAGCGCCGCCTTGGCGTTCAGCGTGTCGAAGATGGTTTCGACCAGCAGGAGGTCGGCGCCGCCGTCAAGCAAACCGTTGATCTGCTCGCTATAGGCGATGCGCAGATCGTCGAAGGTCACCGCACGATAGCCGGGATTGGCGACATCCGGTGAGATCGAGGCGGTGCGGTTGGTCGGGCCGATGGCGCCGGCGACGAAGCGTGGCTTGCCGTCCTCGGCAGCGACGGTAATGGCAGCGTTCTTGGCGAGGCGCGCGCCTTCGCGGCTCATCTCATAGGCGATGTCCTGCAGGTCGTAATCGGCCTGCGCGATCGAGGTCGAGGAGAAGGTGTTGGTGGCGACGATGTCGGCACCGGCGCGCAGATATTGCGCGTGGATGTCCTCGATGGCGTCGGCCTGGGTCAGGATCAACAGGTCGTTATTGCCGCGGAGGTCGCGGTGGAAATTCTTGTAGCGCTCACCGCGGAATGCGGCCTCGTCGAATTGCAGACCCTGGATCATGGTGCCCATGGCACCGTCGAGCACGAGAATGCGCTCGGCAGCGGCGGCAAGCAGTTCGGTACGCTTCGGCGAAACGGGTACGGACATGAGATCAGGCAGCTTTCTGCGCGCCGTTCGGCCGGAAGCCCAACAGGTGACTAATGGCGAAAACGAGATCGGCGCGGTTCATCGTGTAGAAATGGAAGTCACTGACGCCCTGTTTGGCGAGCTTCTGCACTTGGCCGGCGGCCACGGTGGTAGCTACCAGTTTGCGTGTCTCGGCATCGTTATCGAGGCCGTCGAACTTGGCGGCGAGCCAGGATGGCACCGTGGTGCCGGCGCGGGTGACGAAAGTTCTCGCCTGCTTGAAATTATGCATCGGCATGATGCCGGGCAGCACCGGGATATCGATGCCGCGGGAGCGGACCTTGTCGAGGTAGCGGAAATACAGGTCGTTATCGAAGAACACCTGGGTGATGGCGCGGGTCGCGCCCGCATCGACTTTGGCCTTCAGCGTATCGATGTCAGCATCGAAGTCGGCGCTCTCGGGATGCTTCTCCGGATAGGCGGAGACGGTGACGTCGATATCGGGATAGCGGTTGCGGATGCTGGCGACCAGATCGGCGGAGGTCTTGTAACCGTCGGGGTGCGGTATATATTCCGTGCCGATGCCTGTGGTCGGATCGCCGCGCAGGGCCACGATGTGGCGAACGCCGGCCTCATGATAGCGGGTCACGACATCGTCGATTTCGCTTTTCGGCGCGCCGACGCAGGTCAGATGCGCCGCCGGGGTGAGGGCGGTCTCCTTGAGCAGGCGGACGATGGTGGCGTGGGTGCGCTCGCGCGTCGACCCACCGGCGCCATAGGTCACCGACACGAAGGACGGGTTCAGCGGCGCCAGGCGCTCAATGGTGTCCCACAGGGTGCGGTCCATCTCCTCGGTCTTCGGCGGGAAGAACTCGAAGGAGATATTGGGAAGCTTGGTGGGGGTGGCCGGGTTGATCTCGGTCATCGCGTCGAACTCCACCGCATGAAGCGGTACCGGTTGTCTCTGGCGCCAAGCCCTGGGGACTTTGGCTGCACTGCACAAAGATAGGCTATGGTCGGTGACTGAAATAGCCCATCTGGAGCGGTTTTAGGGTGGGAATTGGCCCAACTAAGGGCAGATATCTCGCGTAATTTTCCTCGTTAGAATATAAGTGGGCAGCGCCGGTTTCCCGCAAAACTACCATAATATGGCTTTAAATAGCCAATCGAGCCACTTCGATCTATGGACGGTGTATGTGGGCAGATGTCGTGTAATTATTCTTATATCAGAATTCGTCCCACGAGGGGCGGCCCTTGCTGCCATCGGCGTTTGGGGGAGGCGTCGGTGGCCCAAAACGCTCTTTGCGCTCTCCAGCGCAGGCACTAGCTTGGCGCCATGATCCCATTGTCCATTCTCGACCTCTCGGTCGTCACGTCAGGCACGCCGCCCGCGGGCGCGCTCCGTAACAGCATCGATCTGGCCAAACATGCCGATCGCCTCGGCTATGTCCGCTACTGGCTGGCCGAGCACCACAACCTCGCTTCGGTGGCGAGCCCCGCACCGGAGATCATGATCGGGCAGATCGCCGCGGTAACGCAGCATATCCGCGTCGGCTCTGGCGGCGTGATGCTGCCGAACCATGCGCCATTGATGGTGGCCGAGCGCTTCAAGATGCTGGAGGCGCTGTTTCCCGGCCGGATCGATCTCGGCCTTGGCCGTGCGCCGGGCACTGATGGCGCCACAGCCTATGCGTTACGCAACCGTCTTGCCGGCCGTGAAGGCGATGATTTCCTCGAGCGACTGAGCGAGCTGGTACTGTGGGAGACGCGCCAATTCCCGGAAGGTCATCCCTATAACAACGTCGTGGCGATGCCGAATGACGTGCCACTGCCGCCGCTCTGGCTGCTCGGCTCCAGCGACTACAGTTCGGATCTCGCTGCGCAGGTCGGCATGGGCTTCGCTTTCGCCCACCATTTTGCATCCCACGACGCCGCCGACGCGATGGTGCATTATCGTGCGCGCTTCAAGTCCTCCGGCTGGCGGCAGGCGCCGCATGCGATTCTCGCGGTCGCGGTGATTTGTGCGGAGACCGATGCCGAGGCCGAGCGTCTGGCCTCGTCGGCCGACCTCAATCGCCTCCGCCGCGACCGCGGCGAATACGCGCCGCTGCCGAGCGTCGAAGAGGCGCTGGCCTATCCCTATAGCGACAGCGAAAAGATGAAGATCGCGCGCAATCGTTCACGGCTGTTCGTCGGCAGTCCATCGGCAATCATGGAGAAGCTGCAGCCGCTCATCAGCGAATGCCAGGCCGATGAGTTGATGGTCATTACTGCGATGTATGATCATGAGGCGCGGAAGCGGTCCTATGATCTGTTGGCGGATGTATTTCAATTGCAGAGAGCAGCAGCCTAGGCGCAGCGAGGTTAGCGAGCGCCGCGACAATGGGAGGGGATGATGGCGCCTCTGGTAACACCGCGTGGCCTTGGCGAAGTTGTTCTGCGTGTCAGCGATATGCCGCGCGCGGTCAGTTTCTATCGAGATGTCCTTGGCCTCAGTGTGCTGCGCGCCTTCGACGATCGGATCGTGTTTCTCAAGGTGGAAGATGGCTTTGAAGGCCATCACCGGATTATCGGTCTTTTCAGGGCCGATCAGCCGTCCAATCGTGACGACACGAAATGGTCCGCTCCCGATTTGCGGGCACCCACTCTGCATCACCTTGCGCTGGAGATTGCGTTATCGGACTATCAGCCTGCTCTCGATGCCCTGACGAAGGCGGGTTTCAAGCCGAACACCTACGAACACCGATGGATCGGCTGGCGCTCCATTTACGTCACCGATCCGGACGGCAATATTGTCGAGTTGGTTGCGGTGGACGCGTCAATTTGCGAGGCGTCGTAAAGTTTCGAAAGGCAATGTCGGGATCGGGACTACCGAAACGTCCTTGGATCGGCGCCGTCACCACACGAGGTAAAACCTATGCTCTATGCAATCCTGGCCTATCACGTCGAAGACGTCGTCGTGTCCTGGACGACCGACGAAGACACTGCGGTGATGGCCAATCTTCATGAGCTTCACGAGAAGCTGACGGCCGACGGCCGGATGGGGCCGGCTGCGCGTCTCGGAGGTACCAAGGGTGCATTCACCTTGCGCGGACCCGGCGCTGGCGTGATCATCGACGGCCCTTTTGCCGAGACCAAGGAGCAGTTGCTCGGCTTCTATGTCGTCGATTGTGCGACCCGTGAGGACGCCGTCGCAACCGCGCGCGATCTGCGCCGCGTCAATCCGACTGCGGTCTATGAAATCCGTCCGGTTCAGCTATTTCTGCCCGGATCGCCCATGGCGGCGACGCATGCGCTGACCGATCACGTCCGGCCGGCGTCGTCCTGAACTTGCCAGTTACGAGGTCGGTTCGCCGAAGGTCGCGCGGAAAGGATGCGCCGGATAGACGCCGACGATCCTGAATTCGCGTGAGAAGAACTTCAGCTCTTCGAGCGCGAAAGCGAGGTTGCGGTCATCCGGATGACCGTCGACATCGGCGTAGAACTGCGTGGCGAAGAACTCGCCGTCGACCATGTAGCTTTCCAGCTTGGTCATGTTGACGCCGTTGGTGGCGAAGCCGCCGAGTGCCTTGTAGAGCGCTGCAGGAAGATTGCGGACGCGGAATACAAAACTGGTGACCAGCGGTTCGGAGCCCTGTGGCGCCCATTTGGCGTCTTTGGAAAGGATGACGAAACGCGTGGTGTTGTGATCCTCGTCCTCGACGTCCTCGGCGAGAATTTCGAGTCCGTAGATATCGGCAGCGAGGCGGGAGGCCAGCGAGGCGCAGCTCTTGTCGCCGCGTTCGGCAATCGCGCGGGCCGAGCCGGCGGTATCGGCGGCGACGATGGCCTTGATGCCGAGCTTGCGGATGATGCGGCGGCACTGGCCGAGCGCGTGGACGTGGCTTTCCACCGTCTTGATGTCGGTGAGCTTCGCGCCGGGCAGCGCCATCATCTGGTGGTGAATGGGCAGAAACCACTCGCCGACGATATGCAGGCCCGACTGCGGCAGCAGATGATGGATGTCGGCGACGCGGCCGGCAATCGAGTTCTCGATCGGGATCATGCCGAGATCGGCCTCGCCCGAGGTGATCGCGGCCAGCGCATCCTCGAAGGTGGCGCAGGGCAGCGGCTCGGCATTCGGAAACGCCTCGACGATGGCGATATGGGAATTGGCGCCGGGCTCGCCCTGGAATGCGATCTTCATGATCTGATTTTGGGGAATGGTCATGGCGGGCCTTGTATCAGTCACTCAGGTTTTTGCCAGTAGCCGGCGGGCGGTTTCGAGATCCGCGGGCGTATCGACGCCGAGCGGGACGCTATCGACGATGGCGGCGTCGATCCGCATGCCGGCTTCCAGTGCGCGGAGCTGTTCGAGCTTTTCGCGCAGCTCCAGCGTCGACGGCGCGAGTTTGACGAAGCCTTCGAGCGCGGCGCGCCGATAGGCATAAAGCCCGATGTGATGGTAGCGGGGCCCGTCGCCATAGGGCGCCGTGGCTCGGGTGAAATACAGCGCACGCAGCCTGTCGGGTCCGGCTGGCGAGCCGATCAGCTTCACCACGCTCGGATTGGTATGTTCGTCATCCTTGTGGATCTCGGTCGCCAGGGTCGCGATGTCGACCGCGGGGTCGTCGAGCAGGCGGACCGCGGCGCTTATGTCGCCCGGCGGAATAGTGGGCAGGTCGCCCTGGACGTTGACGATGGTCTGGACGTGCCCGGCCGGATCGAGCTTGCACAGGGCCTCAAATATCCGGTCGGACCCTGATGGATGGTCCGGGGAGGTCATGACCGCCTCGAAACCGTGGGCTTTAACGGCGTCCGCGATGTCGGCCGTATCGGTGGCGATGGCGACACGGCCCAGACCGGCCTCTTTGGCGCGTCGCGCCACATGCACGATCATCGGCAACCCGCCAATATCGAGCAGCGGCTTGCCGGGCAGGCGGGTGGCCGCCATGCGGGCGGGAATGAGCACCAGGGTGCGTGTGTCTGTCATGTCAAAATCGGCTTGGATTCCAGTGATCTTCCCCCCGAAAAGTATGATGCACATCAAAGGGCGCGGCGTTTATACGGGTTGCCAGAGGATGGGCAAACCGTTATCTCAAAACGGCAGGCCTGAGGGCCGCAGGAACGTGATTCCTGAGTGTGTCGAGGCCGTTGGAGCGGCCTTCCAATGACCTAAAACGGCGTGGGGCTTTTCGACTATGGACTCCTTCGAACTTAACAAGATTATGGGCGCCATTCTCGGCACCTGCCTGGTTCTGATGGTGACGAATTTCACCGCCCAGGCCGTGTTTTCACCGAAGCATATGGAAAAGCCCGGCTTTGATATCGCCGTGAAGGAAGAGGCTGCCGGTGGTGCCAAGGCCGCTGCCGCGCCGTCCGAACCGATCGAGAAGCTGCTGCAGACCGCTTCGGTCGAGAAGGGCTCAACCGCAGCCAAGAAGTGCGCTGCCTGCCATACATTCGAAAAGGGTGGCCCGAACCGCGTTGGCCCGAACCTGTTCGGCGTCGTCAATGAGAAGGTGGGCGAAGGCAAGGCCGGGTTCAACTTCTCGGCGGGCATGAAGGCCAAGGGCGGCACCTGGACCTTCGAGGAGCTGAACAAGTTCATCGCCAATCCGAAGGGCACCGTACCGGGCACGGCCATGGGCTTCGCCGGCATTCAAAAGGATAGCGAGCGCGCCGACGTGATCGCCTATCTGGCAACTCTCGCCGATAAGCCGGTGCCGCTGCCCACTGCAGCGAAATGAGGACGGTGTCGTAACGCTGTTCCTTGGTAATTTATCATCGATTAAACGGCCAGGCTCAGCCTGGCCGTTTTCGTATCTGCATTACCAAAGCTTAAGCGGGACGTTTGGCCGCAACGCGTTAGGATGCAACCAGCGTGACGGGTGGTATCCTGCGGAAAAGCCGGCATAATCGGTCGAACCCTCGCCTTATATGACCGTTCTAATAGACTGCTTCGGTTCACAGGATTCAGCACATTGACGATTTCCCGACGCCGCCTTCTCCAGACCAGCGCCTTCGCCGCACTTGCCCCTGTCATCGGTGGTACGGGCAGCCTCTCCGTCATCGATGCAGCAAGTGCCCAGTCTACGGCTAAAGGTGCAGAGTGGCGCCACGCGCTGTCCCTGTTCGGGGAGATCAAGTATCCGGCGGAGTTCAAGCGCTTCGACTACGTCAATCCGGAAGCTCCCAAGGGCGGCACCGTCCGCCAGATCGCCATCGGCACCTTCGACAATTTCAACATCGCGGTGGCCGGCGTGAAGGGCAACATCGCCGGCGCCGTCGGGCTGATCTACGAGTCCCTTACGACAGGATCGCTGGACGAGGTCTCGACCGAATATGGCCTGCTCGCGGAAGCCGTCAGCCATCCCGAGGATTACTCCTGGGTGTCCTATCGGTTGCGGGCGAATGCCAAGTGGCATGATGGCAAGCCGGTGACCCCGGAGGATGTGATCTTCTCGCTTGAGTCCTTCAAGAAATATCACCCGCAATATTCTGCCTATTACCGCCATGTGGTGAAGGCCGAGAAGGTCGGCGAGCGTGAGATCAAGTTCACCTTCGATGCGCCCGGCAATCGCGAATTGCCGCAGATCGTCGGCCAGCTCACCGTGCTGCCCAAGCACTGGTGGGAGGGCACGAACGCTTCCGGCGCGAAGCGCGACATCGGCAGCACCACGCTGGAGGTGCCGCTCGGCAGCGCCGCCTACCGCATCAAGGATTTCGTGCCGGGCCGTTCGGTGTCGGTGGAGCGCGTGAAAGACTATTGGGGGCGCGACCTCAACGTGAATGTCGGTCGCAATAATTTCGACGAGCTGCGCTACGAGTATTTCCGTGACGGCACCGTCGCGCTCGAAGCCTTCAAGGGGGATCAGGTCGATTGGCGCACCGAGAACAGCGCCAAGAACTGGGCGACGGCCTATGACTTTCCTGCAGTTGCCGAGAAGCGCGTTATCCTCGAAGAATTCCTCAACCGCTCGTCGGGCATCATGCAGGGCTTCGCGCTCAACATCCGCCGCGACAAGTTCAAGGATCCGCGCGTTCGCCGCGCGCTGAATTATGCGTTCGACTTCGAGGAGATGAATAAGCAGATCTTCTTCGGCCAGTACAAGCGCATCTCCAGCTATTTCGATGGCACCGAACTGGCATCGTCAGGTCTGCCGGAAGGCAAGGAGCTGGAGATTTTGGAGACGGTGCGTGCCGAAGTGCCGCCGGAGGTTTTCACCAAGCCCTATACGAATCCGGTCGGTGGCAGTGCTGAAAATGTGCGCAGCAATCTTCGCGAAGCGCTACAATTGTTCAAGGAAGCGGGCTACGAAGTCCGTGATCGCAAACTGGTCAATGCCAAGACCGGTGCGCCGTTTGAGCTGGAATTGCTCGGTGAGGATCCCTCTTTCGAGCGCGTGATGCTGTTCTTCAAGCCGTCGCTGGAACGTCTCGGCATCGGCGTGTCGGTCCGCACCATCGATGCCACGCAATATGAGAACCGGCTGCGGACCTGGGATTTTGACGTCGTCGTGTCGTCCTGGCCGGAGTCGCTGTCGCCTGGTAACGAGCAGCGTGAATTCTGGGGCTCGCAGGCAGCCGATATGGCCGGCTCGCGCAACATCGTGGGCATCAAGAATCCTGCGATCGACAAGCTGATCGATCGCGTGATCTTCACCAAGGACCGCAACGATCTCGTCGCTGCGACCAAGGCGCTGGATCGTGTGCTGCTGTGGAACAACTTCGTGGTGCCGCAATGGACCTACAACAAGGTCCGCACCGCGCGCTGGGATCGCTTCGGTCGTCCGCCTGAGCCGCCGAAATACGGGCAGTCGGGTTTCCCAGCCATCTGGTGGTACGACGCCGACAAGGCCGCAAAGATCGGCAAGCGCTCTTGAGGAGCACATCGCGCATGGCGCAGCTCAATCGTCGGCACGTGCTGGGTCTCGGGATCGGCGCTATCGCGGCGTCACGCTTCAGCCCCGCTTTGGCGCAAGCGCCGAGCGAAGCCCACGGCATCTCCGCCTTTGGCGATCTGAAATATCCGGCCGATTTTCCGAATTTCGACTACGTCAACGTCAAGGCGCCGAAGGGCGGCGCCTTCTCGACGGTGCCGTCGAGCCGTGCATTCAACCAATCGTTCCAGACCTTCAATTCGCTGAACGCCTATGTTCTGAAAGGCGACGGCGCGCAGGGCATGGGCATGACCTTCGCCCCGCTGATGGTGCGCGCGGGCGACGAGCCAGACGCGATGTATGGGCTGGTCGCGAAGTCCGTGCAGATCTCTGCCGATGGTCTGACTTACAGTTTTACTTTGAGGCCGGAAGCGCGCTTCCACGATGGCAGCAAGCTCACCGCGCGCGATGCGGCGTTCTCGCTGACGACGCTTAAGACTAAGGGCCACCCCATCATCACGCAGCAGATGCGTGATATGGTGAAGGCCGAGGCTGTCGATGACGTGACGCTGGTGGTGACCTTCGCCGAGAAACGCGGCCGCGACGTGCCGTTGTTCGTTGCAGGCATGCCGATTTTCTCGCAGGCCTATTACGATAAGCGCGCATTCGATGAGACGTCGCTGGAGACGCCGCTCGGTAGCGGGCCTTACAAGGTCGGGCGCTTCGAGGTCGGGCGTTACATCGAATTCGACCGCGTGAAGGACTGGTGGGGCGCAGACCTTCCGGTCAACCGGGGCAGCTACAATTTCGATACGGTGCGGTTCGATTTCTATCGCGACCGCGACGTGGCTTTCGAAGGCTTCACCGGTCGCAATTATCTGTATCGCGAGGAGTTCACCTCGCGCATCTGGAACACGCGTTACGATTTCCCGGCGGTGAAGGATGGCCGGGTCAAGCAGGAGATGCTGCCCGACGATACACCGTCCGGTGCGCAGGGCTGGTTCCTCAACACACGCCGCGCCAAGTTCAAGGATCCGCGTGTGCGCGAGGCGCTCGGTAACGCATTCGATTTCGAATGGACCAACAAAACCATCATGTATGGCGCCTATGTGCGCACGGTGTCGCCGTTCCAGAACTCTGACCTGATGGCGACTGGTGCGCCGTCGCCGGAAGAGCTCGCATTGCTGGAGCCGTTCCGCGACAAGGTGCCGGCCGAGGTTTTCGGAGCGCCCTATCTGCCACCGACATCGGATGGATCAGGTCAGGACCGTGCGCTGCTGCGCAAGGCGATCCAGCTCCTGAACGACGCCGGCTGCGTGATGAAGGACGGCAAGCGCATGACGTCGCAGGGTGAGCCGTTCAAGATCGAGTTTCTGCTTGATGAGCCTGCTTTCCAGGCGCATCACATGCCCTATATCAAGAATCTCGGCACGCTCGGCATCGAGGCCAGTGTGCGCCTTGTCGATCCCGTGCAGTTCCGCGCACGCCGCGACGATTTCGACTTCGATGCGGCCATCGAGCGTTTCAGCTTTTCCACGATTCCCGGCGATTCCCTGCGCTCGTTCTTCTCGATGCAGTCGGCCACCACCAAAGGCTCGAACAATCTCGCCGGTATTTCCGATCCTGTCGTCGATGCCCTGATGAACGAAGTCATCGCCGCCGATACGCGACCCAAGCTGGTTTTCGCGGCGCGAGCGCTGGATCGTGTCATCCGTGCCGGGCGCTACTGGGTGCCGCAATGGTATGCGGCCTCGCATCGCGTGGCCTATTGGGATGTGTTCGGCCATCCCGCCAATCTGCCGAAATATATCGGCGTCGGTGCCCCCGATCTGTGGTGGGCGTCCGCAAAACCTTCAAGTGAGCAGGCCAAATAGCATGGGCGCATATATCGCACGGCGCGTGCTACTGATGTTTCCCACACTGCTGGGAATCCTGTTCGTCTCCTTTGTCGTGGTGCAGTTCGCGCCCGGTGGTCCTGTCGAGCGCGTGATCGCGCAACTCAGCGGCGCCGATACCGGTGCCTCACGCGTCTCCGGCTCGTCCGGCGGTGACTTTGGTAACCGTGCGCAGCCGGGTGCCGCAGGCGATGCGGTGAACTCGAAATATCGCGGCGCGCAGGGGCTCGATCCGGATTTCGTCAAGAGCCTGGAAAAGCAGTTCGGCTTCGACAAGCCTGCGCCTGAACGTTTCGCGCTGATGTTGTGGAATTTCGCGCGCTTCGATTTCGGCAAGAGCTATTTCCGTGACACGACGGTGCTGCAGCTGATCAAGGAGAAGCTGCCGGTCTCGATGTCGCTCGGCATCTGGATGATGTTGATCACCTACCTGATCTCGATTCCGCTCGGCATTCGCAAGGCAGTGCAGGACGGCTCGCGCTTCGACACCTGGACCTCGGCGGTCATCATTGTCGGTTTCGCCATTCCCGGCTTCCTGTTCGCGATCCTATTGATCATCCTGTTTTCGGGTGGATCGTTCTGGAGCATCTTCCCGCTACGCGGCCTGACTTCAGACGGCTGGAGCCAGTTCCCGTGGTACTGGAAGATCATCGATTATTTCTGGCACATGACGCTGCCGCTGATCTCCATGGTGCTCGGCGCCTTCGCCACCATGACGCTGCTGACCAAGAACTCGTTTCTCGATGAAATCCGCAAGCAATATGTGATGACGGCGCGCGCCAAAGGCTGCAATGAGCGGCAGGTGCTCTACAATCACATCTTCCGCAATGCCATGCTGATCGTGATCGCCGGATTCCCGGGCGCATTCATCCACGCCTTCTTTTCGGGTTCTCTGCTGATCGAGACGATCTTCTCGCTTGATGGCCTCGGCCTGCTCGGCTTCGAGAGCGTCCTCAACCGCGATTATCCCGTGGTGTTCGGCACGTTGTTCATCTTCTCGCTGGTCGGTCTGGTGGTGAACCTGCTGTCCGATCTGGCCTATATGTGGATCGATCCGCGGATCGACTTTGAGGCGCGAGAAGTCTGATGACCATCACCGCGCCCCTTCCCGTGGAGAGCACCACACAGTCGCCGTTCGGCGAAGCCGTGCCGCCATCGCGGCATCCGCTCGGCATCTCGCCACTCAACCAGCGCCGCTGGCAGAACTTCAAATCCAATCGCCGTGGCTACTGGTCGTTCTGGCTTTTCATGGCCCTGTTCTTCATCTCGCTGTTCGCAGAGGTGATCGCCAATGACCGGCCGTTCTTCATCAAGTTCGACGGCAAGATGTATTTCCCGGCTTTCGTCACCTATTCGGAGACGACCTTCGGCGGCGACTTCGAGACGGCCGCGGATTATCGCGACCCGTTCCTGCAGAAGCTGATCGCCGAGAAGAACGGCACGATCCTCTGGCCGCTGATCCGCTATTCCTACGATACGCATAATCTCGATCTGCCGACGCCGGCACCGTCTAAACCGACATGGATGCTCACCGAGGAACAGTGCAAGCCGGTGGTTGAAAAGAAGGGCCTCAAGAGCTGCCGCGATCTCGAATATAACTGGCTCGGCACCGACGATCAGGGCCGCGATGTCGTGGCGCGGCTGATCTATGGCTTCCGCATCTCGGTGCTATTCGGCCTCGCGCTCACCATCGTTTCGTCAATCATCGGCATCGCCGCAGGCGGTGTGCAGGGTTATTTCGGCGGCTGGGTCGATTTGGCGTTCCAGCGTTTCATCGAAATCTGGAGTGCGATCCCGTCGCTCTATTTGCTGCTGATCCTGTCATCGGTTCTGGTGCCCGGCTTCTTCGTGCTGCTCGGCATCTTGCTGCTGTTCTCATGGGTGTCGCTGGTGGGCCTTGTGCGCGCTGAATTCCTGCGCGGTCGTAACTTCGAATACATCATGGCGGCGCGGGCGCTTGGCGTGTCCAACGCCAAGATCATGATCCGGCATCTGCTGCCGAACGCGATGGTCGCGACCATGACGTTCCTGCCGTTCATCGTCTCGTCCTCGGTGATGACACTGACCGCGCTGGATTTCCTCGGCTTCGGCTTGCCGCCGGGCTCGCCGTCGCTTGGCGAACTGCTGTCGCAGGGCAAGGCCAATGTGCAGGCGCCCTGGCTCGGCTTCACCGGTTTCTTCGCGGTGGCGATCATGCTGTCGCTGTTGATCTTCATCGGCGAGGGCGTGCGCGATGCCTTCGATCCGCGCAAGACGTTCAGGTAGGGCCGCAGCATGGATGCCATCAACCAGCCGCTGCTCGATGTGCGCGATCTTTCGGTCGCGTTCCACCATGGCGGCAATACATCGGTCGCGGTCGACAGGGTGTCGTTCGAGATCAAACGGGGCGAGTGCGTGGCGCTTGTGGGCGAGTCCGGCTCGGGCAAATCCGTCAGCGCCATGTCGATCCTGCGACTGTTGCCCTATCCGACGGCATCACATCCGTCCGGCCATATCCGTTTCAAGGGCCACGAGCTCCTGAGCATGTCGGAGCGTGAGATCCGCGGCATCCGGGGCAACGATATCTCCATCATCTTCCAGGAGCCGATGACCTCGCTGAACCCGCTGCACACGATCGGTACGCAGATCGGCGAGATACTGCAACTCCATAACGGCATCCGCGGCAACAAGGCGCGCGAACGAACGCTGGAATTGCTGACGCAAGTCGGCATTCCCGACCCGGAAACACGCCTCGCTAGCTATCCGCATCAATTGTCGGGTGGTCAGCGCCAGCGCGTGATGATTGCGATGGCGCTCGCCAATGAACCTGATCTCCTGATCGCCGATGAGCCGACCACTGCGCTGGACGTCACGGTGCAGGCGCAGATTCTCGCATTGCTGGCTGACATTCGTCAGCGGCTCGGCATGAGTCTCCTCTTCATCACCCACGATCTCGGCATCGTCCGCCGTATCGCCGATACGGTGTGCGTGATGAACAACGGCAAGATCGTCGAGCAGGGGCCGGTGGAGCAGGTGTTCACGGCGCCGCAGCATCCCTATACCAAGGCACTCCTTGCCGCCGAACCGAAGCCCGACCCCGCGCCGCCGCGGCCGGAAGCGCCGGTGGTGATGTCCACGGACGATCTCAAGGTCTGGTTTCCGATCAAGCGTGGATTGCTGCGCAAGACGGTGGGTCATGTGAAGGCCGTGGACGGTGTCAGCCTGAAGGTACGGCAAGGCGAGACGCTCGGCGTCGTCGGTGAATCCGGCTCCGGCAAGACGACGCTCGGTCTTGCGCTACTGCGCTTAATTTCCTCGCAGGGGCCGATTGTGTTCCTCAGCAAGGATATCCAGGGCCTGCAGTTCAAGGACATGCGGCCGATCCGGCGTGACATGCAGATCGTGTTTCAGGATCCGTTCGGGGCGCTGTCGCCGCGTATGTCAGTCGGCGATATCGTCGCCGAGGGGCTCAGCGTGCATCAGCCTTCCCTCTCGTCGGAGGATCGTGAGACGCGTGTTGTCAAGGCGCTGCAGGATGTCGGGCTCGATCCCAAGACGCGGTTCCGCTATCCGCATGAGTTCTCCGGCGGCCAGCGCCAACGCATCAGCATCGCGCGCGCAGCCGTGCTTGAGCCGAGCTTCGTTGTGCTGGACGAGCCGACCAGTGCGCTCGACATGCTGTTCCAGGCGCAGATGGTGGACCTCCTGCGCGAGCTGCAGCGCAAGCGCGATCTCACTTATCTGTTCATCTCGCATGACCTGCGCGTGGTCGCGTCACTGGCCAGCCATCTCATCGTGATGCGCCATGGCAAGGTGGTCGAGGAAGGGCCGGCGGCCGAGCTGTTCAAGAATCCGAAGACCGACTACACCCGCGCGCTGTTTGCCGCAGCGTTCAGGATCGAAACGGCACCGGGCGGGGATGCTGCGCAGTAGGACACGATGACGAAAGACAACGATCACCGTCCCACCATTACGGACCGTGCTGCCGATGTCGCTGTCTCGGCCCCGACGGTGGTCGGACGCGGCTTCATGACCTACGAACGGTACGATATCGCGATCATTCGCGCGGACGATGAGACGTTGCGGCAGCAGCGCGACGTGCTGCGTGCGAGCAAGGTGGCAGCAGTAATTCCCATCGATCTGGAGCGCGGCAAGATCGTACTGATCCACCAGTTCCGTTTGCCGGCGCATCTAGCCACGGGGCGTGGCGAGATGGTCGAGATCGTCGCCGGGCGGATCGATGGCGATGAAACGCCGCTCGCTGCCGCTGCGCGAGAATGCGCGGAAGAGATCGGCGTAACGCCGCAGCGTTTGTTTGAACTCTATAGCGTGCTGCCGACGCCAGGCTGTACCGACGAATATATCACGTTCTTTCTCGGCTTCGTCGACAGCAGCAAGGTGCCTGTTCGGGGCGGCCTCGTCGGAGAGACGGAGGATACCCGGCCTTTCGTGGTCTCCATCGACGAGGCGATCGCGGCGCTGGATAGCGGCGCAGTTTACAACGGCTTGATGGTTAGCGCCCTGCAATGGCTGGCGCTGCATCGTGACCGACTGCGGGATTACTACGAGCGCGCGGTGCCTAGCCCAGTCGTCTGATGCTGGTCACGTCGCTGCCTGCCGCCTTGATCCGCGCAATGGCGCCTTTCGTGTCTTCAATGGCCGTCGCCATGTGATGCGCATTGGCATGCACGATGGTGCCGGCATCGCGAACGATGGCGACGTGCCCTCTCCAGAAGATCATATCGCCGCGCTTCAGATGTTGCATCTCGGCGTTTGACAAGGCGCGGCCGAGGCCACTCTCCTGCATGTCGCTGTCGCGGGGGCATCCGGTTCCCGCGGCGATTAGTGCGATTTGCACCAGGCCGGAGCAATCGATACCGAGGCTGCTCTTGCCGCCCCAGAGATAGGGCGTGCCGATGAAGCGCTCGGCCACGGCAACGAAGTCGGTCTCGAACGCATCGATCTCCGCGATATGCTGCTTTGGCACGCAATGTCCGGCGCTCGTCATGGCAAATGCGTCGGTCATCTTGACGATGGCCAGGCTCGCGCCCAGCGGCAGCGTATCTGTCGGCGGCAGCTTGATCGAGGGCCCAGGAAAAAGGAACGTCCGGAGCGCGGTCACTTTGTGTGTTGGCGTCGGCCCGGGTGGATAGAGTGCGAGATCCGAGAGCCAGCCGACATAGCCGTCGCCATTGAGTTGGCCCCAGGCCCAGCCTTCGTCGTTGCGGTCGTAGATGGTGAAGCGCTCGCCCTTCAAGGCCTGCGTATTCATTTCTGCGCCGGAGAATGGTTGGAGCCGCATGGAGGCGACGCCATCGGCAACCTCGAATTCTTCGCCGTCGACGAAGCGCGCGGCCTCGACTTGACCTTCAAGATATCGCGCGGCCACGTCTGGTCGCGCGGGTGTGAGCCTGGGATCTCGTTTATCCATAGCGTTGGCTCAAGAGCTGATAGATTGCGCGTGCGGCCTGGCACTCGCCCCCTTCGGGGCGCGCCGGTTTCGCCGACGGCGTCCAGCCATAGATATCCACGTGAAGCCAGCTCTTCGCGGCTTCGACGAAACGCTGCAGAAACAGCGCGCAGGTGATCGAGCCCGCAAAACCGCCGGAGGGCGCGTTGTTGATATTGGCGACCTTGGAGTCGAGCCAGGCATCGTAGGGAGCCCAGAGCGGCAGTCGCCAGAGCGGATCGTTCTGCTCCTTCGCACAGCGCGCGATGTCCAGTGCCAGCGTCTCGTCATTGGTGTAGTAGGGCGGTAGATCGGGTCCGAGCGCTACGCGTGCAGCGCCGGTCAGCGTGCCCAGATCGACCAGCAGGTCCGGCTTCTCCTCGTCGGCATAGGCCAGTGCATCGGCCAGCACCAACCGCCCCTCGGCATCGGTGTTGCCGATTTCGACCGTCGGCCCCTTGCGCGACTTGAAGATATCAAGCGGACGAAAGGCATTGCCGGCCACGGCGTTCTCGACAGCAGGGATCAGCACGCGCAACCGCACTTTCAGCTTGGCGTCCATTACCATCAGCGCCAGCGCGAGAACATTGGCCGCACCGCCCATATCCTTCTTCATGATCAGCATGCCGCTCGATGGCTTGAGATCGAGGCCGCCGGTGTCGAAGCAGACACCCTTGCCGACCAGTGTCACTTTAGGATGCGACGGATCACCCCAGGAGAAATCGATCAGTCGTGGCACGCGCGTCGAGGCCATGCCTACGGCGTGGATCAGCGGAAAATTCTGTTGCACGAGGTCGTCGCCCACGATGCAGTTGAACTCTGCGCCAAAACGCGTGGCGAGATCCCTGGCGGCCGCGGCGAGTTCTTCCGGTCCCATATCGTTCGACGGCGTATTGATGAGATCGCGCGCCAGTGCTGCAGCCTCGGCCATGCGGCTGATATCGGCGACATCGATACCATCCGGCGGCACCAGCTTCGCCTTGGGCTCATCATTCTTGCGATAGCGGCCGAAACGATAGCTGCCGAGCGCAAAAGCCAGTACGGCGAGGCGGGTGTCGTGGGGGGCGTTGGCGAAACGGTAGGTGCCGGGCGGCAGCAGGCCAGGCAACTGTCCGGGGCGGAACAGGTCACGGAAGGTCGCGCTGTCGTCTTCCAGTCCGAAGATCACCTGGGCAATGGCGCCGTCCTCTGCTGGCAGCGCCAGCCACGCGCCGGGCTTCGCCGCAAAACCGTTGGCCGCGGCGAAAGCTCTCGCCCGCGCGGGGAGTGCCGCGCTGATTTCGGGCCAGGTCGTCTTGGTCGCGAAGGTGATCGGTATGGCGGATGCGGCGGCAGCGGTCTCGAAGGCGGAATGCATATGCGGAATCTCGCGAAAGGGAGCGGCAATGACACCCGAAGCGCAAAGGGCGTCAAGCGACGGTATGGGAGGATATGGCGCGGTCTGCACCGATTAACCAGCCATTAGGGTTAACACTCTATTGCTGAAGGCGTCCGGCCCGCCCGTTCGCGCCATTGTTGAGTCAACCTGTCATGCGTCAGCCCCCTTGTCTTGCCCGGCTTTTGACGACCGCGGCGGTGACCGCGATCCTGGCCGCAGGCCTTGCCGGCTGCAAGACGGCGGGCATGTCCGATATCACCGGTTCCCTTGGCGCTCGGGCGGAAGCACCAAGCGATACCGATCCCGCGCGTGCTGCCGAAGTCTATGGCGAACGCTATCGCGCCAATCCCAAGGATGCTGACGCTGCCCTGCGTTACGGCCAGGCGCTCCGGGCCAACGGCCAGCGGGCCCAGGCCGTTTCGGTGTTCGAACAGGCGACGCTGACGAATCCCGGCAACAGGCCGCTGCTGGCAGGCTACGGCCGCGCGCTGGCCGACGCCGGCAGCTTCCAGCGCGCCTTCGATGTGCTGACCACCGCACATAGCCCAGCCAATCCGGACTGGCGTATCCTGTCGGCACAGGGCGCCGTCCTTGACCAGATGGGGAGGCATGACGAAGCCCGCCGTTACTACGACAGCGCGCTGAAGATCAGGCCGGAGGAGTCGTCCGTGCTCTCCAATCTCGGTCTGTCCTACATGCTCTCGAAGGATCTGCCGCAGGCCGAGGCGACGCTGCGCCGCGCGCAGGGCCGCGGCAATGTCGATCCGCGCGTTCGCCAGAATCTCGGTCTCGTGGTTGGCCTGCAGGGCCGGTTCGGTGAAGCGGAATCTATCGTGAGGGCTGACCTGCCCCCAGACGAAGCAGCGGCGAATGTCGCCTATCTCAAGCAGATGCTGAGCAGTAAAGGTCAGCCCCGCCTGGGCGCCCGGGACGACGACGCGCCGCGTCGGTCGTAATTTCTCGCAGGTCAAATTTCGCAATGGCGTTGAGCAAGGCCAAGCTCACCGGCCTCACTGCATCGCTGCGACCTTGATGCCCGTTGGGCCGAGAATGACGACGAACAGAACCGGCAGGAAGAACAGGATCATCGGCACCGTCAGCTTCGGCGGCAGCGCGGCGGCCTTCTTCTCGGCTTCGTTCATGCGCATGTCGCGGTTTTCCTGCGCCATCACGCGAAGGCTCTGACCGAGCGGAGTGCCGTAGCGTTCCGACTGCATTAGCGCCAGACAGACTGATTTGACGCCCTCCAATCCGGTACGCTTTGCGAGGTTCTCATATGCAACCTTGCGATCCTGCAGATAGGACAGTTCGGCCGTGGTCAGTGTGAATTCCTCGGCCAGCGCCACCGACTGCGTTCCGATCTCGATGGACACGCGGCGAAACGCGACTTCGATGGACATGCCGGATTCGATGCAGATCAGCAGCAGATCGAGAGCGTCCGGAAACGCGCGGCGGATCGAAAGCTGGCGTTTGGTGATTGCATTCTTGAGAAAGATCATCGGCGCCTGCAGGCCAAGATAGGCGGCACCGAGGCACATGCCGATCTTGATGGGCATCGACTGTTCCATGCGCGAGATGACGAACACATAGAGGATCGCGAAGACGAGGAACACGATCGGCGTGACGGCGCGGAAGAACAGGAAGGTGATATAGGGCGCTTGGCCGCGATAGCCGGCCATGACCAGCTTGTCGAGCGCGGCTTCCTGCGCCAGCCATTTGCTGAGGTTGAACTCGGTCACGACCTTGGAGACCAACTGCTTCGGCGTCTGGCGCAGCGACACTCTCTCGCCTTTCGCCATGCGGTCCCGCTCGCGCTGCCGCAGCCGCTCCCGTTCGCTGGCGACCGCTTTCATTCGCTTGGCGAGGCCATCGCCGGCGAATAGCGGCGTCAGCAGGCTGTAGGCCGTTGCCGCAACCGCGATCGCGGCCAGCAGCATCGTCATGAAACGGATGTCGTGAAGCTTTGCTATCAGGAGATCGAGCATGCTGGCACCATCAGAAGTCGAAGTTGATCATGCGCTTCATGACGTAGATGCCGCAGGACATCCAGACCACGCAGGCCGCCAGCATCAGGCGGCCTGTCGGATGGGTCCACAGCAGCGAAATATATTCAGGCGTGCTGAGATAGACGAGCAACATCACGATCGGCGGCAGCGAGCCGATGATGCCGGCGGACGCCTTGGCTTCCATCGACATGGCCTGGATTTTCTCGGCCATCTTCTTGCGGTCGCGCAGCACCTTGGAGAGATTGCCAAGAGCTTCCGAGAGGTTGCCACCCGACTTCTGCTGAATCGCGATGACGATGCCGAAGAAGTTGGCCTCCGGAAGCGGCATGCGCTCATAGAGCCGCGCACAAGCATCGCCGAGCGGCATACCTATGGTCTGAGTTTCGATGATGGCAAGAAATTCGCTGCGCAGGGGTTCGGACGCGTCGGCGGCGACAACCTTGATCGAATCGAACAGCGGCAGGCCGGCTTTGATACCGCGAACGATGACGTCGACGGCATCCGGCAGCGCCTTGAGGAATGCGGCTTCGCGCCGCTTCTTGAGAAAGCTGAGAATCCAGCGCGGCAGGCCGAAGCCGGCGGCGAATCCGAGACCGGCGGCCGCGAGCAGACCGCCGCCAAACATCATGGTCATTAGGAAGCTTCCGCCTCCCAGAATGCCGGAGATCACCATGAATTTCTGGTCGCTCCAGTCGAGGCCGGCCTGCGCGATCCGGATTCCGAGCGGGATCTTCTTTTCCTTCTGGAGACGTGCTTCGACTTCCTTGAGAGATCCTTCGACCTGCTCGCGCCGGGACCGCTGGTTTCTGTCGACCTGGCGCGCCACGGGCTCCGTCCGCGCGACCGATGCACGGCGGGTTTCGGCCTTCTTCTCGCCGGACAACAGCGGATAGAGAAAAACCCAGGCCAGACCGCCGACAGCGATGCTGGCCATGAATGCCAATGCGAGCGCCTGCATGTTCATCATTCGCTCCTCAGTTCGGCGCTATGACTTCGGCAGCATCGAGCGCCGCCGCGAGCCGCTTCTCCTCGCCGTAATAGCGGGCACGATCCCAGAACCGCGGGCGGCCAATGCCGGTCGAGCGGTGCCGTCCGATGATGTTGCCGTTGGCGTCTTCACCGACCATGTCGTAGACGAACAGGTCCTGCGTAATGATGGTGTCGCCTTCCATGCCCATCACCTCGGTGATGTGCGTGATGCGGCGCGAGCCGTCGCGCAGACGGGCGGCCTGTACGATGACGTCGATCGACGCGCAGATCATTTCGCGAATGGTGCGCGAGGGCAGCGAGAAGCCACCCATGGTGATCATGGATTCGCAGCGCGACAGCGCTTCACGCGGATTGTTGGCGTGGAGGGTGCCCATCGAGCCGTCATGGCCGGTATTCATCGCCTGCAACAGGTCGAATGCCTCGGGTCCGCGGACTTCGCCGACGATGATCCGCTCCGGACGCATACGCAGACAGTTACGCACCAGTTCGCGCATCGTGACCTGGCCTTCGCCCTCGATGTTCGGCGGCCGGGTTTCGAGCCGCACCACGTGGGGCTGCTGCAGCTGAAGTTCAGCGGCGTCTTCGCAGGTGATGATGCGCTCGTCGTCGTCGATATAGTTGGTGAGACAGTTCAGCAGCGTGGTCTTGCCCGAACCGGTACCGCCGGAGATCAGCACGTTGGCGCGGCAGCGGCCGATGATCTGAAGGATCTGGGCGCCGTCCGGCGAGATCGCGCCGAATTTGACCAGCTGCTCGAGCGTCAGCTTGTCCTTCTTGAACTTACGAATCGTCAGCGCAGGACCATCGATGGCCAGCGGCGGCACGATGGCGTTGACGCGCGAGCCGTCGGCAAGACGAGCGTCGCAGATCGGTGAGGATTCATCGACGCGGCGGCCGACCTGGCTGACGATGCGCTGGCAGATATTCAGCAACTGCTGATTGTCGCGGAAGCGGATGCCGGTCTTCTGGATCTTGCCGGCGACTTCGATGAACACCGTGCCGGCACCATTGACCATGATGTCGGCGATGTCGTCGCGCGCCAGAAGCGGCTCGAGCGGCCCGTAACCGAGCACGTCGTTGCAGATGTCGTCGAGCAGTTCTTCCTGCTCGGCAATGGACATCACGATGTTCTTGATCGCGATGATCTCGTTGACGATGTCGCGGATTTCCTCGCGCGCGGATTCGCCGTCGAGCTTGGCGAGCTGCGCGAGGTCGATCGCCTCGATCAGGGCGCCGAAAATCGTCGCTTTGACCTGATAGTAATTTTCGGAGCGGCGCTCTGCGATGACGGGGGCAGGTGCGGCGCGAGCGGGTGACAGCGGCGGCGATGACACAGCCGGTGGCGCAGACGCAGCCATCGCGCCGGGAGAGGGCTCCGGCGCGCTGGCGGGCTTGACGGCCCGGACATCGGTATCTGTTCCGCTACGCTTACCAAACACGACAACACTCCATGCGGCGGATTATTTCGACCGCAACTTCTCCAGGAACGGACCCAGGAAGGATCCTCGTGGCTTCTTGGCCTCGCCGCGGCCCGTCAGCCGCTGCGCAATTTGCAGAAAGAGTTCTGTGGTGCGATGGCTGGCCGCAATCTCGGCAATCATCTGACCATTATTGGCGGCCGAGCCGAACATCTGCGGATCGAACGGGATCGTGACGATCGGCGGTGTCTCGATGGCCTTGGCGAATTCGCTGGCGCTGATTTCGGGCCGCTTTGGAACGCCGACCTGATTGAGGCAGTACAGCGGTGCGCGATCATTGGGGCGTGAGGCCTTGATCAGATCGTACATGTTCTTGGTATTGCGCAGGTTGGCGAGATCCGGTGCTGCAACGATCAGGATGTCGTCCGCGCCGATCAGGGCCCGCTTGGTCCAGCCCGACCATTGATGCGGCACGTCGAGCACGATGCAGGGCATTGTCGACCGCAGCGTGTCAAAGATCGAGTCGAAGGCCTCGGCGCCAAAATCGTAGACGCGGTCCAGCGTGGCGGGGGCAGCCAGCAGACTGAGATGGTCGGTGCACTTCGACAGGAGACGATCGATGAAGGCGGTGTCGACACGATCCGGCGAAAACACTGCGTCGGCGATGCCTTGCGGCGGGTCCTGGTTGTAGTCCAGCCCGGCGGTTCCAAAGGCAAGATCGAGGTCGGCGACAACGGAGTCCAGTGCCAGATCGCGCGCGATCGCCCAGGCGACGTTGTGAGCGATGGTGGACGCGCCGACGCCGCCCTTGGCGCCGACTACGGCAATGATACGGCCGACCGCCTTGGCTTCCGGCGCCGAGAACAGTCCGCAGATCGAACGAACGACGTCGATAGTCGCAACAGGCGCGATCACGTAGTCGCTGACACCGCGACGAACGAGCTCGCGGTAGAGCGTGACATCGTTGACCTTGCCGATCACCACCACGCGGGTGCCGGAATCGCAAACCGTCGCCAGTTGATCCAGGCCAGCGAGAATGTCGCCGCGCGGTTCGGTCTCGAGAACAATGACGTTCGGCGTCGGTGCCGACCGATAGGCCTCGATGGCCGCAGGCATGCCGCCCATCTGGATCTTGATGTGAGCCTTGCCCAGGCGCCTGTCCTCGGCGGCGGCCTGCACAGCGGTAGCGGTTTCCACCGTCTCGCAGAACGCCTGCACCGACACCCGCGGTGCCGGCGCAATATGCTCCTCTGCCGCGGGTGTTGCGGCGGAGGGCTGCTCGTCTGCGGTTTTCTGCGCGTAGCTAATCATTGGCCCACATTGCTGATTTTGGTCTTGTCTTCGGGATAGGTCGTCGCGGTGCTCTCACCCTTGCGATACTTGTCCAACACGAACGTACGTCGGCCGGCATAGACAGGGGTTTCGGCGCGCGGCTGAACCAGATCCGAAGGATTGGCGACCATGGCGGCGAGATTGCGTTGTTGTGCACAGCCGAGATTGTAATACGGCTTGTTCGCGAGATAGCCCTTGTTCTTGATCGACGACGCAAGGTCGTCGGGCCAGGTGCCGCACGGACCAGCCGAAGCCGCGATCAGCGGGTAGCTGACGCGGATGGTCGGCAACATACGCGGATCACTCGGCTGATAGCTGCGCATCAGGACGCCGTTCTGCGGTACGCCGATCGCCATCAGGAGTGAATGAACCTCACGATAAGACTCTTTGGCGGCGCGTGCATTCGGTGTATTGACCGGCACCTCCGCAGTGATGACGCCGGTGCCTTCGCGCAACCAGTCCTGACCAAGCGATACGACATCCGCGCGCTGTGTGGCCGACAGGCCGCCGCGCTGGCTGCCGACGAAGACCTCGGTGGTCTTGGCCCTTTCTTCGACAACGATGGGATGCCGCAGCCGGTAATCGTCCGGTATGCTCGACGTGGTGTCCTGCGCAACGGTCTTGCAGCCGCCGAGCGCAAGCGCCAGGAACAGCAGCGCGCCAGTGGCGGTCCGTGTGCGCGAAGAGTGTATCGCTGTGTGATTGTTCATGGTCATCGGATACTTGCCCCGTCTCAATCCGTGATGAAGCCGAAAACGCCGCGATAGCTGCGCGTCGGTTGGGTCGGCTCGGTGCGGTGCGGTGCGCCATAGATGCGGTTGACGTTGCCGAGCAGATCGGCCTGCGGATCGGATGCATCCACGAAGCCGTCATCCGGACGCGAGAGATCCTTCTGCGCGACGGCGCGGACCACATAGGGCGTGACCAGGACCATCAGCTCGGTGTTGTTGTTGACGTAATCCCGGCTGCGGAACAGCGTGCCCAGCACAGGCAATTGCGACATGCCCGGCAGGCCGCTGATGGCCGCTTTGGTCTGCTGCTTGATAAGGCCGGCCATCACCATCGAACCGCCGGACGGAATCTCGAGCGTCGTGTCCGCACGGTTGACCTTGATCGCCGGGATCGACGTTCCGCTGATCGTGACGGAATTTTCCTGCGATAGCTCGGAGACTTCGGTGCCGACACGCAGACTGATACGACCTTCGCTCAGAACCACAGGCGTGAAGCCCAGCGAAATGCCGAATTTCTTGAAGGTGATCTGCGTCGTACAGATCCGCGTCGTGGGATCGCAGGTATTGCCGCCGGGGACCGGGAATTCACCGCCCGCAAGGAAATTGGCGGTCTCGCCGGAGATCGCGGTCAGCGTGGGCTCGGCGAGCGTTCGGATGACGCCGGCGTTTTCCATCGCCTTCAGCGTCGCCGTGACGGATGGCGTCGATCCGAAGGATGCTTTGAGTGCATTATCGCCGACCAGGCTGCTGCCGCGCGCCGTGAACGGGTTGCTATTGTTGAAGTTGACGACGGACGTGCCGTAGCTCATCGATGCCGACAGATCGACGCCGAGCTGCTTGACGATGTTGCGCTGGACTTCCGCGACGGTGACCTTGAGCATGACCTGATCACGCCCGCGCACCGAGATGCTGTTCACGACCTTGTCCATGCCGCCGACGAGGCGCGCCGCGAGGTCCGCGGCCTGCTGCGCTTCGACCTGGCTCGATGCCGTACCCGACAGCATCACGCCATCGCCGAGACCTTCGATGCGAATATCCGTATTGGGCATGGTCTGCTTGAGCGCGGCCCGAATACCGTTCAGGTCGCGCGTGACGGCGATATCATAGGCGGCGATCTGCTGGCCGTTGACGTCGAAGAATACGATGTTGGTCTGGCCTACGGTCGCGCCGATGATGTAGGCGCGCTGTGCCGAACGCACGACGGCGTTGGCGATCTTGGGGTCGGCGACCAGCACATCCTTGATGTCGCGCGGCAGGTCGATGACGATCGACTTGCCGATGCCGAGCGGCAGGAATTTCGCGTTCAAGGCGCCGGCGCTGCCGGCTTGCATGGACGCGGAGTCGGCCGCGAAAACTGGCGCCAATACCGGATTGATCGTGAGCACCGTGATGGCGGTGAGCGACAGCGCGCGGGCTGCAAGAGCCCGCATCGATCCGCCTGTTGTGATGCGCTTCATCGCCTGCGTCCTCTCGATCACTTCGTCACGGTCGCGGTCGACGGGATGCCGTAACGCACGATGTTAATGCTGTCGCGCTTGCCGCCATTGGGATCTTCAACCGGCGCAGGCGCGTTGGCGTCGACCAGAGCCCGCAACGCCAGCGAGATCGTGCCGCTCTGCCGCGCGCGGGCGAGCAACTCGGCCTGTTCGGGCTTCAATTCGAGCGTTGCGGTCTTGCCGACGACTGAATTCTGCCCGTCCTTTTCCTTGGGCGCCTGATCGATGGCGAGAACGCGGATATTGTTCAGGATGATCTCGGAGCTTATGACCTCCATGCCGCCGCGATCACCGCCGCGTTCGCGCTTCGACAGGATCACATCGACGCGGTCGTTCGGCAGAATGAAGCCGCCGGCGCCGGTTTCCGGCGAAATTTCGGTGGAAACGGCACGCATGCCGGTCGGCAGAACGGCGGCCATGAAGCCAGCGCCATTGGCGCGCACCAGTTTCGGCTCACGGATCGGTTCGCCGGCAATGAAGGCCGAACGCGCGATGGAGCCGGCGATTTGCGTCGCCGCGTCCGGGCGGCTGTTACGGCTGATGACGTTAGTGCTCGCCGCTGATGCGGGCCAGGACTGCCACTGGACATCATCGGGACCGAGCGCCTGACCGAGCGCGATATCGGCCTTGGCAACGAGAACGTCAGTTGTCGGGGCTTCGGCGACCTGAGGAGGCGGCGGTGCGTCCGATGTGCTCGCAAGATATAGCGCCACACTGCCAGCGCCGAGTGCAATGGCGAGGACCACAATGCGTGCGGTATTCATACGCTTCACTTTCCACATTACGCCGCGACGCTGCCGCCGCTGTAACGGGAGTTGACCAGTTATTCGTCAAAGCATGGTTAATGAGCGGTATCTAAATCGCGTTAATAGAAAGTTCCGATTTTAGTGAAGCGCGAAACGCGCCAGGTTGATCGTCTTCACCCATCCGGTGTCGGGGTAAACGAGCAGCGCGCCGAGGGCGAGGGCAATACCGTAAGGGATGCCGGTTTCCTTGTGATGCAGACGCATCAGCCAGGCCTGGCCGCCGAGCGCATAGGGCAGCGGCCACTGCCGGAACTGGAGCAGCAGCAACGTGAGCGCGCCGCCGAACAGCGAGGCGTAAACGAGGTAGTTCAGGAGATGGTCGAAGCCGAACCACAGCCCTGCAGCTGCGGCGAGCTTGGCATCGCCGCCACCGATCCAGCCGAACGCGAAACAGGTGAAAGCGACCACCAGCACCAATGCCCCTGCGCCGAGATGCGACAGCGCATCCTGAATACCCATTCCGCCGAAGATCGCCAATACGGCGAAGCCCGCCACCAGCAGCAGCGAGATGCGGTTCGAAATGGTCATCGTGAAAAGGTCGCTGATCGCCGCATAGGCCATCAGGCCCGGGAACAGCAGAAGGCGCATCAAATCGAGAATCATGGCTTCAAAGGCCCGTAGCGGTGACGACGGAAAACCTAGCCAGCAGAAATGAACAATCGGACAACAAGAAAGAACTTACCAAACGCTGGCGATCCGAATCGCGACGGCGGCCAGCGCGAGGATCAATGCGGCGCAGACCAGGCCGGCGGGGTCGCGGAGCGAGATCTGAAGTCCCTGCGGGACGGAGCGGGGAATGTCGGGGTGTCTCATACGCATTACACTTTTGACGACGGCGGCTCAGCAGCATTCCGAAACAAAAAAGGCTCCGGACACCGGAGCCTTTGATGCACTCGTAACTGTCGCTTACTTGAGCGAGGTGTTGATCGAGGTGAACTTGCCGTTCAGGTTCGAGCCGAGGCCGTTAACGACTGCGATGATGGCCAGCGAGATACCGGCAGCAATCAGGCCGTATTCGATAGCGGTGGCGCCGGACTCATCCTTCATGAAACGCGAAACGAGGTTCTTCATAATACAAAACTCCATATGTGCACGTGGCTGTCGATCGTGATGCCTGGTCTCCCCGGCGTTCTCAGCACCGTGACCATGAGGGAACACTAGGAGTGGGGAATTGCAGTGCGGTTAATTCGATTGATGAAAGTCGGTCGCATTTGTCTCTTCTTTTGCACGGTAAATACCTACTTAAGACGATTTTAGAATGACTTGGGTTTGATGACACCATGCGTGTCCTTTTCGCTTCATTGCTCCTTAAGCATACCGCGGTAACTCTTGGCCTTCGAATACCGCGAGGCCGCGATGACGACACTCCCCTTCGATATCCTGAATATGTTCGGTGAGACCATCATGAAGGTGGTCCCGATCACACTGGCTCTGGCCGTGGTCTTTACGGTGCTGACGCATTTCTGGGCCTGCAATCCCGGCAAGCACTGGTGGCGCAAGACGGAGATCGTTACCGACGTGGTCTACTGGTTCTTCGTGCCGTTGATCACCCGCGTCGTGCGAATCGGACTCCTCGTGGTCGGCGCTGCCGTCGTCTTCAATATTCACGATGCCGATGAACTGATCGCCTTCTACGACAATGGCCACGGGCCGCTGGCGCAGATGCCGCTCTGGGTACAGGCGGTCTTCTTCCTCGTGGTGTCCGACTTCATGCTGTACTGGCTGCACCGGATGTATCACGGCGGCGGCTTCTGGAAATACCACGCGATCCATCACTCGTCGGAAGAGGTGGACTGGATCTCCGCCGCACGTTTTCATCCGGTCAACCTGTTTCTCGGCACCGTCGCGGTCGACGTGCTGCTATTGATGGCGGGTATCTCGCCGAACATCATGCTGTGGGTCGGACCGTTCACGACCTTCCACTCGGCTTTCGTGCACGCCAATCTGAACTGGACCCTCGGGCCGTTCAAATATGTGCTGGCGACGCCGGTGTTTCACCGCTGGCACCACACCTCGCAGGAGCGCGGCGGCAACACCAATTTCGCCGGCACGTTTCCGATCTGGGACATCATGTTCGGGACCTTCCGCATGCCGAAGGGTGAACTGCCGGACAATTACGGTGTCGACGGCGAGCCGTTGCCGACCGAATTCACCGGCCAACTGGCCTATCCGTTCAAGCAGTAGCGCGCTCTATCTTTTCCTTCCCCCAAGCGCGGCGTAGCCGCGCTTGGGGGAAGGATGCCTCTGGCGCCTGTGCGTCATCGCTGATTCAACTGTCAAACAGCCACTGCTCTTCAGGCATACGACATCGCCCCCATTGTTTGCGGCGCGGGGGCGCCGTTGTCGCTTGCATTCCCGCCCCTTGTGAGAGGGCGTGCGGAACGCCGGGTGCCCGTTGCACCCTTGGGCCTGATGCGATGCGGTCTTCCGCAATCTAGAGTGCATCAGGACTTTCGGAGGCGCCGAGCGATTGCCCGACGTTCCGCCTGCGGTGTTTTTTCGGTTGCTTGCACTTTGCCTCGACGAACGCTCCGATCGCGAATTAAAGTCCCAAGGCGATGGGAAGGGAGCCTCAAGCGAATAGGCCGGACACGTTTCGACTTGGTCGTCCGTCACACTGTCCAGAGGTCTTTCCATCCCAAGGTCGGCCGTCTCCTTGCCAGTGGCAGTGCTGGCGCAGATCCGTCCTGCCCGAAGACAGACGTCACCCCC